>JACJZS010000005.1:115000-134145 GCA_020635515.1 Flavobacteriales bacterium | reverse complement strand
CCCGTTGGCTGCCATTTACCGAACACAGCAAACATAACGACTGAAAATGGATAAAACAGATTTATTAAAATTACTTGACGTTACAAAAGATGAAACTAAAAATTTCTTTGACCTGACAAACGAAAAACTATCAAAAAGTTATGGACAAGGGAAGTGGAATATCAGACAAATTTTGCACCATTTGACAGACACTGAAATTTTATTTTATGGTCGGTTGAAAAAAATAATTGCAGAACCCAAACAAGTAATTTGGGCATTTAATCAAGACGATTGGAATATGGCATTTAATTACCATAGTGTCGATTTAGGAAATAAAAAAGTGATTTACGAATTATGCAGAAACCTAAATTATGAACTGATTGACCAATATTACGACAACTTTTGGAACAAGGAATTTGTTCATAATGAAACAGGACTAAGGACTTTAAAAGATGAATTTGAAAAAGTTGCTTTGCATAATCAAGGACATATTAACCAAATAAAAATTGCATTAGAGCAGTAAATTATGACAGAATTTGACTTCAATAACAAAACATTTTTACTTATCCAAAACACAGAAAACGGACAAGTAAACTCTGAAACGGTTTTTAAATATAAACAAGATGGAAACTTGGTTACGGCAGACTATTTTGGAGGTAGTATAAAATATGGGAAAATAATTGCCAGCTTACAAGGAGATAAATTAGATATGCTTTACCAATGCCTGACAACAGAAAATGAACTAAAAGCTGGAAAAGCAATGGCAACCATAACATTGACGGAACAAGGGAAAATAAAGTTGAACTTAAATTGGCAATGGTTGACAAATCAAGACGAAAAAGGACAATCAGAATATATCGAAACAAATTAAACGGCAGCCAACATAGTATTTATGAAAGGCGGGCGAAAGTGCATAATTTGAACGGTAGTATTTCTATCAAATTTTGTACATTAGCCAAACGGAAGTGCTTCTAAACCCGCCCTTCATAAATACCCAAACCGTTGGCAACAAGCTAAAAACACTCAACTGGAAATGAATGAAAAAAATATTAATCGCCATACCAATCATAATTTTAATAATGGGATTTTCACTATTTAACAGACAATCTAAAGAAGAAAAATTTTGGAATTGGGTTTCCAAAAACAAAATTGAACTTGAAAATTTCATTAACTCTGACCAAGAAGATTATACAATCTATAATCAATTGACTAAAGAGATGAAAAAATATAATTCAGTCCTTTTCCCAGAAATGACCTTGACTGAAAAAGATGAAGTCGTTTTAATAATAACACCAGACGGAATGCCCGAAGGTGTTATACCAACTGAAAAACTATATGATTCAAGACCTGAATTAAACAATTGGATTATTAAAAAATTCAGACAGGCAACAGACGAAATTGGACTGAATTATGACGGAATTGAATATCCAAGTTCTGATATCGAAATTATACCTGAATTGGACAAAGAAAAGGGAAAAGTAAATATCAAAGTCTTCATAAGAAATATGAACTCGGATACAAAAAGGCATCAAGCTCTTTCATTCCTTTATCTTGACCATATTCTTGGAGAGTACAATACAATTACAAAAGTCGGATACATAGATTTTTATCATTTAGAAAACGACAAAAGTGTTGAGAATGGAATTTCGATTTTGGAATTAAGAAAATTAATCGAAAAGGAATTTGGAAAAAATGAATAAAAGCCAGTTGCCAACAATGTATAACCGCAATTACGGCGGATTCGACTAAGTCCGAATCCACTCGGAATTGCTAATGCCAGTGCTAAACCGAAAATTAACGCATATTAACCCGTAACTGACGGTTATACAAGACCGTTGGCAACAAGGCAAAAAAAATCATTGCAAATAAGTGAGTGAAGAATATTTAAATAACATTTTAGACCAAATTTCGGACTTCGAAAATGAATTTATAAAAAGTTCTGAGCGAATTATGAAGGCTGGAAACAACAAACTTTTTACACTTGATTTTGTTGCTTTATCGATTAATAATAGAGCGATATCATTGATTAAAGGATATCTGACTTTAGCAAAAGCAGATAATTATTTAACTGCTGTATCGCTTGTTCGACTACAATTGGACAATGCTCTGAGATTTTTTGCATCGACATTGGTGGAAAATTCAAGCGATTTTGCAGAACACTTTATTGACGGAAAAGCAATTCGAGATTACACGGATATTGACGGAAAAAAGCTGACCGATAATTATTTAGCAAAAAAGCTGGAAAACTACTTTTCTGGAATTAAAGAAGTTTACGAAAAGACTTGTGGTTATATACATTTTAGCGATAGACATTTCTTCCCAACAATAACGAGGGAAAAGATAAAAGATTTGAGTATGCAGGTAGTAATTGGAGGTTCAGGAAATTTTACAATCGAAGAAAAACTGGACTTTTCAAAAACAATGATGGAAGTAAGCAAAATTGTTCTAATCGTGGTTGAGCAATGGAAACACGAAAAAATTAAATTGAGTGAAATTTATGATGGACTTAAAAAGTGAAAAAGCCCAGTTGCCAACAATGTATAACCGCAATTACGGCGGATTCGAATACGTCCGAATCCACTCGGAATTGCTAACGTCTGTGCCAAACCGAAAACTAACGCATATTAACCCGTAACTGACGGTTATACGAACCGTTGTAACACATTTACCAAACTGTACGCAAATTGAAATCAAAAATTAAAATATCACTTCTGATTTTAACCTGTTTTACTTTAATGGGTTGTCCACCAGGACATTTTCACGAATACAAATTTATCGGAACTGAATTGCCACACGACGGACTTGCTTACACTCGAATTGAATTTAATAACGAAACGGACTTACATATCAAAACTGGTTATTATTATGAATTTATTCACGAAAAAGAGAACGGATTAGCAACTGTAATAAAAGTAAATCCAAACTATGATTTAAGTAAAGATAATGTTGTCCGAAAAGTAAAATCATCAATTTATGGACAATTGGAAAAAATGGATAGTTTACCTTATACAGCTCGTGTTTATGATACAGCTAATACCTTGATGTATAATTTGACTTTTGAAAAACGGAACGAAAGAAAGACGCTGAAAAAAATAGAAAATGACACTATTTCAATCGAATTAACAAACGGAAAAACATTGCAATTTGTCAGAAAAACAACAGAATAAAAACGTGTTACAACAATGTATAACCGCAATTACGGCGGATTCGACTACGTCAGAATCCACTCGGAATTGCTAACGTCAGTGCTTAACCGAAAATCATTAACTTTAAAACCGTAACTGACGGTTATACGAGACCGTTGGTGGCAAGCGTAGAACGACACCCGACAAACCAAACGAACTTTGAAAAGGACCATATTTTATACCATATTAACCATAATAATTTTGATAATTCCAGTTTTACTTTTTGGAATTGTTAATACAATGGTTAGCTTGAAATATGAGACTGAAAATATGGATGACTGCATTTCATTAGTATCAGGACAAAACTTGTGTACGACAATTTCGATTATGAAAATCATAATTACGTTTTGTATCTTAGCTATCGTTGGACTTTTAACTTTTAAAAATAGAATTATAAAAACAAACTAATATGAGCAAAATACTTGGATTAGATTTAGGGACAAACTCAATTGGTTGGGCAATAGTTGATACTGAAACAAATTCTATTGTTGATTGCGGAGCAAGAATTTTTCCAACAACCCAAACAGAAAAAAATAGAAAAGGTAGAATTGTAACCTTTAGACAAAAACTAACGATTAAGTCAAATCTGATTAAACACTATGTTTTGTCAAAACCATTTTTATTTGGTTTGACTTTCATTAGTACCTTGACTTTCATACTGACAATTACGGACACAAAAAATTGGCAATTTTGGTTAAATATATCTTTGACGGCATTATTAACCTTATTAACAATATTTCACCAAGACAAAGACGAAAAATGAAAACGCCAGCCACCAACAAGGTGTAAGCAAAATGCGGGCGAAAGTGATAAATTGAAAAGTTTGTATATTTACCAAACATTCGGCAAGGTTGAAAGTGAGTGCCTTTTAATCCCGCACTTCGCTTACACTTCACCGTTGGTTGCAATTTAAGAAATGAAGAGATACACAATAATAATTTTTTTAATAATACAAAATTTAAGTTTTGGTCAAAGTGCTATTTACAAACAAATCGATTTGAATAAATATGGTTTGACAAATAATATTAATGAAAAAATTACTGAACCTATTTATACTTATTTAAGACCTTTATTTACTATTGAATCAAGCTATTTTTATTTCAAAAAAGGTGAAGTAAGTGGTATTTTGAACAGTCTTGGAGAAGAAATAATCTTTGATAAAATGGGTTTTCCTACACAGTATTTAAATAATGACATAGCACTCTATAGAGATACTGGAGGAACTATTTTTTATAATTTAAAATTAAAGAAAAAGCTCTGTTCAATTGATTATAATAAAGTTATTAGCAGTATTGAATTTATAAAAAACAACACCTTTTTTAGAATTCCTGAAACGGATTATCTTATTAATTCCACCTCTGGTGAAATTGAATCTTTTAGTAAAGTTCAAAAGAAAAATAATTCAGCAAAATTAATAGAAAAAGAAGATATTCGAATTTTAAAAGAGTATGATGACAATTTTAAAAAAGAAAATTGGATACTTCCCATTAGTTTTAATAAAAGGTTATCTGAAAGTATATTTAATTCGGACCCTGAAGTAAGCATAAAAAAATTGACTTACTTTAATGAATCGAGTCACAACACTAAATATTTATTAGGAATTATACTTAGCAAAAATGATTCTATTGGATTTGCAAACAATAAGGGACAAATAGTTGTAGATTGTGAATATAAGGACATTAAAATGGAAGTGTACAATAACAATATATTTTTAATTTTGGTTAACAAACAAAATAAATTTGGTCTATATAATGTTTCAGAAAATAAAGAACTATTAGAACCCATTTACGATAAAATTTTTTTTGACGATGGGTTTAAAGTCATTAAGAACAATTATGAAGGAACATATAAAGACAATATACTTTACCTTCCTGAATAAAAAAACTGCAACCAACATTGTGTATAAGCAATAGCGGGTTAAAGTCTTAATTTCAAGGGCAGTACATTTTATGTCGCTACTTGCAAATTCATTAACTTTTTGTAAATTTAGCCAATGAAATTTGCAAGTAGCTTATGTCAGTCTAAACCGAAAAGTTCGGCATTCTTACTCCGCTACTGCTCATACACACACCGATGTGGTGCAATGCCCTCCGGGACATTGCACCACATCGGGTCGAGGCTTCTCGCCTTACGATGGTGCAGCCCTACGGGACTGCACACATCTTAGGCTTAAACGCCATACCCCTATCGGGGAACGGCGAGAAGCCTCGACCCGTTACCTGCAAGCTGAAAAAACATCCGTAAATGGAAGAAATCAACGAAAAAGAATTTAAAAGACGACTTGCTTCTACAGAGATTTCTGAACACAATGACCTTTTAATAAACTTCCAAAATGTTACGAATGTAAACTTGAATAAGATTACTCTTTCTAACAAATTCAAAAACTGCAAATTCACAGGAAAAAGATTAGACTTTATGGATTTGAGTATCGGAGAAACATCTGATTTAACTCATACCTTTAGATTTGATGATTGCGAATTTGAAAACGATGTTTTTTTCAAAGACTGTGTTGTACAGGAAATACAATTTGTAAATATTTCAAAACCAGTTAAGAAATTACATTTAGCACCAAATAAACTTGGATATTTTACTTTTCAATGTGCAGAAAATTTAGATGAGGAAATTTCACACGATATAAATATTACTATACATAATTGCGAAATCGTAAAGTTTTTAGATTTTTTACACCTAAAATCAAATGGTAATCTTTTAATTTCAGGCTGTGAAATCAACCGAGTAAAAATACACAACTCAAAATTTAAAAGAGTTGATATTGACCATTCTAAATTCAAAAATGATTTTCAATTTACTTTAAATGTTGTCGAAGACAGCTATTTCAAACACAACGAGTTTAATAAAACTAACTTCTCTAATACTGATTTTGGAATTGACACAAAATTCTCATTCAATGATTTTAGTGGTACTGCATTATTTCAAAGCCTAAAAAATGAAAATAGAACAAGAGTAAAGTTTGAAAGTTGCAATTTTATGAAATACACATATTTCAATAAATCAACTCTTTATGACTTACATATTGATACTTCAAAATTTCAAGAATTTACTTCTTTTCAAGAAATGGAATTAAATTCGATTTTTTTAGACAGAACTATATTCGAGAAACCAGCCTTCTTCGACGATATAGAAATAATTCGATTTAGTAAGTGTAATAAAAGAACTCTGCGAAATATAAAACAACAATTATTAAGAGCTGATAACAAAATAGATTACGACAATTTTCGTGCTCACGAACTGAATTCATATAAAGAGGAACTTAAAAAAAATATAAAGTTAAATCCAAAAGCTAATCGTAAAAAGTTACGTAGGGATTTGACAATTTTACGAGTTAATTCTTTCTACTCAAATAATGGAACTGATTGGGTAAAGGCAATTAAGAGAACGTTATTAGTAGCATTTGTTTTCTATTCAATATTTTATGCGATTCATAATTCTGATAGAGGAATTGACCTTTGTAGTGCTTCGGCGTATAGCGAATACTTTATTGGGCTTTTTAGATACTTTTTGCTGACCGATTTTCATAATCCTTTGGCACAAAGTAGAGAATATCTGATAAATGTTTGGGAATGGATTCCTTTCATATTTGGCAAAATATTAATTGGAATAGGGATTTATGAAATATTAGTTTCTTTTAGAAAATTTAAAAGATAAAGCCAGCAGGTAACAATGTATAACCGCAATTACGGCGGATTCGACTACGTCCGAATCCACTCGGAATTGCTAACGACAGTGCCAAACCGAAAAATTAACGTATATTAACCCGTAACTGACGGTTATACGAGCCGTTACCCACAAGCTAAAAACCAAAAGAGCTAAAATTCCCCAACGCTCGAATTGAAAAGTTCAAATAAAAATTTATAAATTTGTCAAAAAATGACAAGTCTTATGAAAACCACTTTTGGAGAATACATCCGACTTTTACGAAACGAAAATGAATTGACCTTAACTCAACTTGCGGCTAAATTGAATTTGGACTCTGCAAACTTGAGCAAAATTGAAAACGGAAAGCGAGACTTTGATGAAAAGAGATTGCCAAAACTTGCCAAAATTTTCAAACTCGACCTCATAGAATTAAGAAATGAATATGTTACCGACCAAATCGGGAAACAGATATACGAAACAAACTGTACCAAACAGCTTTTAAAAGTTGCAGAGGAAAAAGCAGAATATAGAAGAACATTAAAAGAAAAAGTAATATGAAAATAGTATCATTTTTTGCAGGAGCAGGTGGACTTGATTTAGGTTTCCAAAAAGCAGGCTTTGACGTTATTTGGGCAAATGAATACGACAAAGAAATTTGGGAAACTTACGAAAAGAATCAGCCAAATACAGTACTTGACAAAAGAAGTATCGTGAACATTCCAGCAGATGAAGTTCCAGAATGTGACGGAATTATTGGTGGTCCACCTTGTCAAAGTTGGAGTGAAGCTGGAGCAGCAAGAGGAATTAAAGATAAAAGAGGACAATTATTTTACGATTTCATTAGAATATTAGAAGCTAAACAACCCAAATTCTTTTTAGCCGAGAATGTAAGCGGAATGCTAATTTCCAAACATTCAGAAGCATTGGAAGGAATTAAAGAACTTTTCAGAAATGCAGGAATTGGATATGAACTTTCTTTTCAAATGTTAAACGCATCTGATTATAACGTTCCACAAGACAGAAAAAGAGTGTTTTTTATTGGAATTAGAAAAGACTTGAATTTTAAATATCAATTTCCAACTGAAACTTTTCCGAAAATTACGCTTGAATCTGCGATTTCAGATTTAAAAGAAGGTGTTTTACCTGCTTTAGAATACAATAATACAAATGGAGAAAATTGTTCAATTCCAAATCACGAATATATGATTGGTAGTTTTTCAACAATATTTATGTCAAGAAATCGTGTGAGAAGCTGGGATGAACAATCATTTACAATTCAAGCAGGTGGACGACACGCACCTATTCATCCACAAGCACCAAAAATGAAATTTATTGAGCAAAATATTAGAGTTTTTGTACCAGGAAAAGAACATTTATACAGAAGATTAAGCATAAGAGAATGTGCGAGAATTCAAACTTTTCCTGACGACTTCATATTTCATTACAAAAAAGTTGCAGCAGGTTACAAAATGATTGGAAATGCTGTTCCAGTCAATTTAGCAAAGTTTTTAGCCAATAGCATAAAAGAACAACTGAAAGCAAACGAAAATAAAGTTGAAAAACCAAAATCAATCAAAAAAGTAAAAGAAGCATTAGCAGTATGACAAATATTTTAGAAGCAATTTACAACATCGTAAATCAAAAGAACTTTGAAATACGTGCAATGTATTCAGGTAGAAATCGAGCAAACGGAATGGGAGACGCTCTTGAAAACTACATCAAAGATGCCTTTGCAGGAACTTTTGGAGTTTCTGACGAATTGCAGAAAATGCAAACCTATAATCAAAAATTTTCTTGGTTAGGTTCACAAAACAATCCACCAGATATAATGATAAAAGGCGGTGATGCAATTGAGGTTAAGAAAACACAAAGTGCAAATTCGAGTTTGGCATTAAACAGTAGTTATCCAAAAACGGATTTAAGACACACAAGTCCAATGATTACGAAAGAATGTAAAGAGTGTGAAGATTGGACTGTTAAAGATTTAATTTATTGTGTTGGGCATACAACTGATACAAGTTTAAAATCTTTGTGGATGGTTTATGGCAATTCTTATGCAGCCAAACACGAAACCTACCAAAGAATTAAAACGACAATTTCAAGCGGAATTAAAACAATTCCAGATGTCGTTTTTGCAGATACTAAAGAATTAGGTCGAGTAAATCAAGTTGACCCTTTAGGAATAACAAATTTGAGAATTAGAGGAATGTGGCAAATTGAAAACCCAAGGAAAGTATTTAACTATTTACACGAAACAACCGAAAAAGATTTTGAATTGGTTTGCATAATTCCAACCGAAAAATACAGTAGTTTCCCAAAAGACAGCAGAACAAAACTTGAAGAAATAAAAGAAAATGGATTTAGTATTGAGGATAAACAAATAAAAGACCCGAATAATCCTGTGAAATTAATGGACTGTAAACTGATAAAACTTTGTGTGTAAGCCAACGCTGAAAACCAAGCAAAACGGAATAAAGCCAGTGGGTAACAATGTGTATAAGTAATAGCGGTTTAATTGATAAAACGAAAGATAAAATATAAAACAAAGGTCAGTGCAAAACTGTAAGGTTTGTAAGTAGAAATCCGCTACTACTCATACACGAGACCGTTGTAGGCAATTTGACGAAATCACGACAAATGGAATATGAATAACATAATAGTCGACTTAAAAACTGAAAACAACTTTGCGTTTGGAAAGTTGTACAAAGATAATTTTGGTAAAATTTCAAATTTTGTGCAAAATAACAGCGGAAATCAAGCTGATGCAGAAGACCTTTTTCAAGAATCAATGATGGTGCTTGTTGAAAAACTTCGTCAAGATGATTTTCAATTGACTGCTTCAATAGATACATATGTCTATGCCATTTGCAAAAATCTATGGTTCAAAAAACTTCGAGACAAAAATTACGAACTTTCCGTTGACGAATTGCAATCTTATGATTTTTTGACTTCAATTAATGATTCCATTGAGGATGAAAAAACGTATTTAGAAAAACTTAAAGGTTACTTACTTAAAATAACAGACCATTGTAACCGACTTATTCACGACATTTTTTTTAAAAAAAAAGCCATAGAACAAATTCAGAAAGATTATGGCTATTCGACAAGACATAATGCTCAAAATCAAAAACATAAATGCGTTGAGCAAATTAGAAAAGTAAAGGAAGAAGACGAACAAGGACAAAAAAAATAAAATTTTTCTCTTGCTTGGGTGATTTTTTGAAACTATTGGTATAAAGGTATAGATAGTTCATTTTGGCTATCATTACTTTTAAAATATTAAAACAATGGTTTCAAAAATTAAAACAACGGTTTTCGCAGTAGCTATTACTGCATTGAGTACACTTTCTGTAAATGCGCAAGATGCAACAATGTGGAAAATTGACAAGTCACACACTTCAGTCAATTTCTCAATCAATCACTTCTTCTCTTCCGTTCCAGGAAAATTTACGGATTTTGACGGAATGATTCATTTCGACCCAAACAATTTAAAAGGTAGCAAAGCAGATTTTTCAGCATCAATCAACAGCATAAATACTGATGATACTAAAAGAGACAAACACCTGCAATCAAAAGACTTTTTCGATGCAAAAACGTATCCAAAAATGTCCTTTCAATCGACCAAATTCGAGAAAAAATCTGATAAAGAATATTTGATTCACGGCAAATTGACTATTAAAGACGTGACAAAAAATGTAATTCTTCCAATGAAAATTACAGGAGAAATGGAACACCCAATGATGAAAGGAACAATCATTTTGGGCGTAGTCATTGACACCACAATAGACAGAACAGACTACGGAGTTGGTACAGGAGATTGGGCTGCAACAATGGTTGTAGGTGATGAAGTGAAAATCCATATCCCAATGGAATTAAACCGAATGAAATAAACTAAAAAATTATGAACACAAGAATTCAAAGAACAATATTAGCAGGAATTATTGGTACAGCCATTATGACCGTAGTGATGATGGTTGCCCCAATGATGGGAATGCCGAAAATGTCACCGCCTAAAATGCTTTCGGGAATGTTAGGTATGCCAGTTGTTGTAGGTTGGGTAATACACTTTATGATAGGTATAATGTTTGCTTTTGCGTACACCTACCTATGCATTTTTAAACATAAAATCAGTAATGTTTGGTTAAAAGGAGCAGTGTTTGGAATTATTGCTTTTGTATTTGCACAAATTATGATGGGCATAATAGGAATGATGATGCCAATGCCGAAAATGGAAGGCTCTATGGTTTTAATGGCTATGGGAAGTTTAATGGGACATATAATATTTGGAATGGCAGTTGCTAAAACAGTAGGCGAAACTTATGGTAGTAATGGAACTTGCGAAACTAAAAAGAAATAAAAACTGCCTACAACATTGTATAAACGCAATAGCGGTTTGAGTGCAAACTTGAACCGTTTTTGCGTTTAAATATGTATATTGCTATCCGAAAATTTGTAGCTTTTAATCCGCTACTGCGCTTATACGAGACCGATGTGGTGCAATGCCCTCCGGGACATTGCACCACATCGGCTCGAGGCTTCTCGCCTTACGATGGTGCAGCCCTACGGGACTGCACACATCTTAGGCTTAAACGCCATACCCCTATCGGGGAACGGCGAGAAGCCTCGAGCCGTTAGCTGCAAGTAATCCCAAACCATGTGGAAAGAATACGAACAAAAATTATTTGACTTTTTAAAAGAAACTTATCCTGAATGCGAAATTGAATATGATGATTCAATTTTCGGCATCTTCAGTAAAGTTGAGAGACAAATTGATTTTGCAGTTCGAGGAAATTTAGCTGGAAAAAGAATTCTTGGAATAGTTGATTCTAAATATTATAATAAAAACATAGACGTAAAAGTTATTGAAAGTTTTATTGGAATGATGCAAGATGTAAATGCAAATTTTGGTTTTATGATAACTAATCAAGGTTATTCTGAGGCAGCTAAAAACAGAGTTAAGAATTCAAATCTAAAATTGGATGTTCTGAAGTTCAATGAACTTAATGAAATTGAATTAACTGTAGATTATTTTTTCAATCAAAATATTAAAGGACTGCAACTTTCAAAATCAGAATTTAATCGACGAAATAAGCAAAATACTAACTTCTTCGATGAAGATAAATCGAACTACAAAAAAAGGTTAATATACTACAAAGAAGGTTTTGCAGATTCCGAATACTATGCTTTCAAAAAGTTATTTGAAAATTCAGTTAGAGCATTCAGAGATTTTGAACAACTTGATTTTATTAAATTGGTCATTCCTTCAAAAAAATGTGATGAAACTACAAATTATATTGAAAAAAAATATCTCTATTCTTGCTCGATTGAAAAATACGATATTGAGAAATTCATTAATGCAAATATTGATTATTTACGGGATGACATTATTAATTGGAGAAAAGATTTTCTTGGAAAAATATCAAAAGAGCTAGTAAATAAATTTGCCGATTTATATGTTGAACAAAATGAAAACTAATTTACCTGCAGCTAACATCGGCTTGGTGCAATGCGGGCTTAAATCATAGTTGAAGGTTTTGTACTTTTTTCGTCGCCAAATGCGGTTCCGCATTTGTTTTTTCTTTAAATTTACAAACACGGAAACCGCATTGGCTTAGGTTTGTGATTATCGAAACTTTAGGCTTCGAAATCCCGCACTGACACCAAGCCGTTTCCCGTTGCCAGTAATATAAAATGACAGAAGAGCTAAAGAAATACGAATCGACAATCAAGAAGAATCATAGTGTCGCTTGGACTCCCAAATACGAAGAAGAATTTAGGACGAACCTTAAACCTATTGTCTTTATACCAATTGTCTTAAAGACTTTCGAAAAACTTGGTTGGGACTTAGTGTATCAGGACGAAAACTCTGCCGAAGCAAAGAAAAAAAGAGACTTGTGGCAATGGGGACAGAAAATTACTGTAACCTTTGACTATGGGAAGGTAAAAGTAAAAAGCGTCTCTCTTGGAAACGAATTCTGGGATATTGGAAGAAACTCAAAAAGGGTCAAGCTTTTTATCTATGCATTCCAACAGACCGAAAAGGAGTTTGACAAAGAAGCCTTAATAGAGTTAGAAAAAGAAGTTGAAAAAACAAATAACTGGGATGACTACGAAATTCCAGAAAGTTTGCCCCAACCGAAAGGGCGAAAAGAACCTAAATTGTGGATTCCTATACTAGGAGGATTACTTACAGCCTTTTTAATAGGTTATGTTGTAGCATTTCTATCGGTAAAAGGAATTTATATAATTGGTCTTTTTGAAGTTGGAGTAGCAATTGTAATGGGATTTGTTTTAAAACAGCTTATAAAAGTGAGTAATTATACTTTTTATGACCATTTACATTATCTGTTAATTGGTATGATTTTGATAACATATATATCAAATCAATATTTTCAATACCAAATCATTCTGAACGAAAATAATTTTGAACCATTTAGTTTTTTGGAGTTTATGCAAGCAAGGTTTGAAGCAGGATTAACTATAAAATCATTGAATACAGGTTGGATAGGTTTATTAGTAAGTTGGGGATTACAATTAGTAATTACCTATTTTGTTGGAATTTTAAGACTGTCTTCAAGTATAATATCTTATTCACTTGAAAGAGTACCTATGGAAGTTGTGGACTTTGCTTATTACCATTTTGTAAAGGATAAAACTGAAGACCAAGTAAGAACAGAATTAGCAAAAATGGGATGGAACAAAACGCAAGACCAAGATGAAGTATTTGAATCAATTGGAGCAATGCAAGGAGTAATAGAATTAAATAGAATGGAATAAAAATACTACTGGCAACAAAGTGTATAGTGCATACCCTTCGGGATACGCACCATACACTAAACGATGTGGTGCAATGCCCTCCGGGACATTGCACCACATCGGCTCGAGGCTTCTCGCCTTACGATGGTGCAGCCCTACGGGACTGCACACATCTTAGGCTTAAACGCCATACCCCTATCGGGGAACGGCGAGAAGCCTCGAGCCGTTGTGTACCATTTGAAATGAAAACCGAGAACAGAATTTTAAAAGGCCTGATTTTAGTCCCGATATCATTATTTGCAATTTTTAGTATTCTAATGATGAATTTTGTGTTCGGATATTTGAATCAATCAAGCTTGACTCCAAAAGAGGAACAACTGACTTTTTTAAACTATTTATTGCCACTAATTTTGACTGTTGGATTTATCCTTTATATCCCGATTAAAAAGCTCATAGGACAAAAAAAATCGGATAAGCGGAATTGGACATTGATTTTGGTTCTGTTGCTTGGAGCCATTATAGCCACACCTTGGCAGATACAAAACCTGAAATGGCAAATCGGATTGGAAAGAATAGATTTTATCCAATTAACACCCTATCTAATAGGAATTGTATTTACGATTTGGGCAATTCTGAACGAAATAAAAATAAAAAACGGTACACAACAACGGCTATAATCCATTGCTCGCTAAATGCTAAACCAAAAAACAGTATATTTAACTTGGCTCGATTCCTACTCCGAAAAATCGCTGATTTTTCTCCGCAACGGAATCATAGCCAAACCGATGTGGTGCAATTAAAACTAACCTCAAAATACCATTCACGTTGTTTTACCTGTAATTCACGACAAATATTTTAATAAAAAAAATGAAACAATAATTTTGTCCAATCCATTAAATCCAACGTTATGAAACATTTTATCAAACTTTTTTTTATTTTAACTCTTTTTTTAGGTTGTAGTAGTGATGATAGTAATAATTCTGAAACTCCTGATGATTCTACAAATATTATAGTAGAAAGCACTAATGTAAAATCGTTTGAATTAGTTACACTAACTATTGAAAACTCTGAATTATTAGATACTTACCAAGGAACATTTGGTGATAAGGAAATTACTATTAACAAAGTAGATGAAAATAGTCTTGCTTTTTTAGTTCCTGATATTCCTTCAGGAAACCATACTTTGAATTTTGATATAGGAAACAAAGAATTTAATGTTACGGAAACTTTAGTGTCTAATCCCGAAGAAACAATTTCTAATGTTTTCGATAACTTTAATACAGACATTTCTGCTCTTGATAATTCTAACTCATATATTGAACAAGAAATTCAAAATGCAATGAGTTATTTTTCAGAAGTTCAGGATTTATATAATTCTTTGACAACTGAACAAAAAAGACAAGTGGCATTATATTATGAGGCAAATAAAGAAACATTTCAAAATTTCAAAAATAATGTTAACTTTTATATAGATGCTCCAACTACAATGTCAAGAATTAGGCAATCTCAATGTCAGCAAACTTCAACTAATTTTAAACAATTTTATAGTTGCACAGCCAATAATTTAGGAGAATCATCTATTGAGTTAAAAAATAGTGCTAAAGAAGTATTACAAATGCTTGGGTTAGCTGGAGCTGCTATTGTGGTTTCGCCATCGACTGTTGGAGTATCTTTGGCAGCCGCAGGAATAGCTACAGCTACCGCAGTTTATATCCTACTTGCTGAAACGGTTCCTGCCGCTATTATTTTTGGGTCAAGTGTAGGAGAATTTGTAAAAGCAAATTGGATATTTACTCAAGCTACTTTTCAAACTGTTGCTACAGTCTTTACTAGTGAATCTGTAGTTAATTTAAATTCTCAACCTACATATAGAAGCATAAATTCAAATGATGAAAATATATCGACAGAAACAAGTTTTTTTATTAGTTCTTATGCTAAAATGACTGAATATTGGAATAAACTTTCCGCATTATTTCCAAGTATGCCAACTTATCAAAACTCTTCAGAAATAGTAGCATTTGATGATAATGAAGATGTTATAAATATTACAAACATTTCTAATTCAAACGTTCAACTTGTTTCCCAAAACGGACAAAATGTAGAATTCAAGTCTTTATCTGGAAATGATGAAACTTTTTCTTTTGATATGGAAATTGTTAAAGAGGGATTTTCTTTAGTTGAAACCATTAATAATGCAACTGTTTATGCAGAGAATAATAACCAAGTTGAAGGTTGGTATCAAGTTAATTATTTTCTACAAGAAGGTTCAGGAAGTTCTTGTAGTCCGCAAATTGGAAAAGAAATAAAATTCTATGTTCTTCTATTAGAAACTAATGGAAGTTTTACTGGAACAATTTATTACAAAGAAGTTGATGATGTATTAGGTATTCCAGAATCAACATTTATAATTCAACCTTTTGAACCCTTAGGAACAAATCAATTGGCATCAAGTTCCGAAAATTTTATTGGAGACTCTAATAATATTTATTCTCGTGTCTGGTTAAGTTTATATATAAATATGGATGGGACAAATTTACAATCAGCGTATGGAATAAATATGAATCAAAATTACGACCCAAATGTTTGTTATACACAATCTTATGGCTCTATTCCAGTTCAAATGACTTATATAGGATTATCAACTCCAAGTGATATATGAAAAACTGCACACAACATTGTATAAGCATAATGCGGACGAAAGTGATAAATTTAAACTTATGAACTATTAACAAACATATCGGAAAAGTTGAAAGTAAGTGCTTCTAATCCCGCACTACGCTTATACGTTACCGATGTGGTGCAATGCCCTCCGGGACATTGCACCACATCGGCTCGAGGCTTCTCGCCTTACGATGGTGCAGCCCTACGGGACTGCACACATCTTAGGCTTAAACGCCATACCCCTATCGGGGAACGGCGAGAAGCCTCGAGCCGTTAGCTTTAATGCTGGAGCAAGTTTGCGGTTTGAAAAAAGCCTGGTTTATTTTTCGATTTTTTTTCAGAATTTTAAGGTAGATAAATCAGAAAAACTGTGTGCGGAATTTCAAAATTTTCGGAATTACGACTCAAACGTGGAATGAAAAACAACAGCGGAATTGCTCACTCAAACTCTGAATTGAATTACGGCTGACTTTTTAGCTTGTTTGCGCAATCTGAACTGGAAAAAACGTTGGAATTGCCCACGGTTATTGAGCAATAGTCGAAATGCAAACCTGAATTAAAAAACGGTCGGAATTTGAGCAAGTTTGCTGAATGAACTAAAAACGTAAATTAAAGAAATTGGAATAAAAAGCTGACCGAAAAACAAAAACGGAATGAATTATAAAAGCACTAAAAGCTAACAACGGCTATAATTCATTACGGCGGAATTTCCTCTCGGAAATTCCAAGCATTTTTGCTATATTTCGGTCAACGTCGGAAAAATGGTCGCCCATTTTTCCGTAACGAAATCATAGCCAAAACCGTTGTAGCCAATTTCCAAAAAAAAGTTCCCAAAAATGAATAATTACGAAAAAACAATCGAAACTTATAATTCAGTAGCATTAAATTATGAAAATAAATTTATGCAAATGGATTTATACAATGACACCTATGATTTTATTTGTGATAAAATGGAAAAAAATTCTAAAATTTTAGATGTTGGTTGTGGTCCTGGAAATATTTCAAAATATTTATTTGAAAAACGAAATGATTTAAAAATACTAGGTATTGATTTAGCACCAAATATGATTGAAAGAGCAAAAATAAATGTTGCTGAATCTGAATTTATCATATATGATGCACTTGAAATTGATAAATTGAATCAAAAATTTGATGCAATTATTATTGGATTTTGTATGCCGTATTTAAGTAAAGAAGATTGTAAAACTCTAATTAATAAAACATCAAAAATTTTAAATCCTAATGGATTGATTTATATTAGCACAATGGAAGATGATTATAATAAATCGGGATTTGAAACAACAAGTTTTAGTGATGGAAAAGAAGTCTACGTTTATTATCACCAAGAAAATTTATTAAAAGAAGAACTTGAAAAAAATGACTTCAATTTAATAAAAACATATAAAAAAGACTATCCAGAACCTGATGGAACTTTTCTTACAGATATTATTTTAATTGCTGAAAAAGAATAAAACTGCCTACAACATTGTATAAGCGTAATGCGGGCGATAGTGATAAAATTAAATGTATTGAAAATTAACAAAAATATTGGTAAGCCGAAAGTGAAGTGCTTTTAATCCCGCACTACGCTTATACTTCACCGTTAGCCACAAGCTGAAAAATCCCACCGCACAAATAGCACATTTGCAATTCACACAAGCCGACCCACAACCCAAAATTGCAAAAGAGCTATTTTTTCCTGTAAGTCTCCCTTAAAACTGGACAATATTTACCCCTACGATTTAGCTAAAAAATAAATAAATTTAGGGAATGAAAAAGAAGAAATTTACAGACAGCCAAATACTTCGTATTTTAAAAGAGTACGAGAACGGAGTTAGTGCGAGAGAATTGGCACGTAAGCATGGTTTTTATTTTCAGACGTTGTATAGCTGGAAAGAACGATTTTCAGGAATTGAAAATGTAAGCCAACTGAGTAAGTTAAAAGACTTAGAAGCTGAAAATACAAGACTAAAGAAGATGTATACCAATTTATCTTTAGAAAATGAGGCGTTAAAAGATGTTTTATCAAAAAAGTGGTAACGCCTGCTAAAAAGCGAGAAGTGGTTACTCATATTACTGAAGAGCATGGGATTAGCATTCGGCAGGCGTGCAAAAGTTTACAATTGGAACGAAGTAGTTATTACTATGAATCTCGTGCTAGGAACGATAAGGAAATAATTTCAGAACTGAACCAGTTGGCAGAAGAATATCCCACGTATGGATTTAAAAAGATGTATCACTTACTTAGAAACAAAGGCTATGTATGGAATCATAAACGCATTTATAGAGTATATAAAGAATTAGGAATGAACTTAACAAGAAAACGAAAACGTAGACTACCGGTACGTAAGCGACATGCTTTAGAATCTCCAGAACAAGTAAATCAGGTGTGGAGTATGGATTTTATGAGTGATGCATTGTATAGCAATAGAAGATTTAGGACGTTAAATATTATAGATGATTATAATCGAGAATGTCTTTGGATTGAAGCAGGATTATCCATTGGGTCAAAGTATATGG
Organism: Flavobacteriales bacterium; assembly: GCA_020635515.1. GTDB lineage: Bacteria > Bacteroidota > Bacteroidia > Flavobacteriales > Weeksellaceae > JACJZS01. Next base: position 115,387 of record JACJZS010000005.1, on the reverse strand, counting down.
TTAATTTGCTGGATTGGATTATTCAAGAAAGAGGAAAACCAAAAGCAATACGAGTAGATAATGGTCCTGAGTTTATCAGTGCTAATTTTACTAATTTTTGCCATAAACACCGAATAGAAATTAGGTATATTCAGCCTGGGAAACCCGTTCAAAATGCTTTTATAGAAGATTCAATAGAAGCTATAGAACAGAGGTGTTGGATGTAAGAAGATTTGAAAATTTAGTAGAAGTTCGAGAGCTTACAAACAACTGGATAGAACATTATAATACCCAAAGACCTCATGAGTCTTTAGGGAATATAAGTCCAAGAGAGTATTTGTTAAAAGAGGATAACTCCCCAGCAACTAATCCCTTGCAGGAGTTATCTCCCGTTTAACAAATAAATAT
>JACJZS010000005.1:0-112500 GCA_020635515.1 Flavobacteriales bacterium | reverse complement strand
TCAGACTCGCTTTCGCTACGGCTCCGTACCTAAAGTACTTAACCTTGCTAGTAAAATTAACTCGTAGGCTCATTATGCAAAAGGCACGCCGTCACTCCATAAGGAGCTCCGACCGCTTGTAGGCGTACGGTTTCAGGTTCTCTTTCACCCTTTTATTCAAAGTGCTTTTCACCTTTCCTTCACAGTACTTGTTCACTATCGGTCTTTGAGGAGTATTTAGCCTTGGAGGATGGTCCCCCCATATTCAGACAGGATTTCACGTGTCCCGCCCTACTCATTTATCATTACTATAACCCTTTCATATACAGGACTATCACCTTCTATGGTCTAACTTTCCAGTTAATTCTATTAAAATTATAATAACTTTTGGGCTAATCCGCGTTCGCTCGCCGCTACTAACGGAATCTCTTCGATTTCTTTTCCTCCGCTTACTTAGATGTTTCAGTTCAGCGGGTTCGCCTCCCATAAGGGATACTACACCTTCAATGTAGTGGGTTGCCCCATTCGGATATTTACGGATCAATTCTTGTGTGCAAATCCCCGTAACTTTTCGCAGCTTACCACGTCCTTCTTCGCCTCTCAAAGCCTAGGCATCCGCCATACGCCCTTAACGATTTTTTTTACGCTCGCAACAATATTTCTATCGTTTCTCGATTATTTCTATGTTTTATCCATCAATGTCTATGATCTTTTCATTCTTCAACCTTATCAGCAAAAGAAAATGTGGAGAATAAGGGAGTCGAACCCTTGACCTCCTGCGTGCAAGGCAGGCGCTCTAGCCAGCTGAGCTAATTCCCCAATTACTAGCAGTTAGTAATTAGTAGTTAGTAGTTAGTACAACTACTACTCAACTTCTAGAATTTCCTTTTTAATTACCTTAATTCTACATGTTAAAGCACTCCCATTTTAAATTTACAATTAAAATAGTAGTCTCGGGCAGGCTCGAACTGCCGACCTCTACATTATCAGTGTAGCGCTCTAACCAGCTGAGCTACGAGACTGCTTAATAATAGCAGATGTTAAATTTTATGTATTAAATATACTAAAATGAAACAAATATCCCTTTTAAGGCTTTATGTTTTTTTTGACAAACTGAACAAACCAAGAACTCATCTGAGTGACATTTACACTCTAAATTGAGATGTTCCAGCCGCACCTTCCGGTACGGCTACCTTGTTACGACTTAGCCCTAGTCACTGGTTTTACCCTAGGCAGCTCCTTTTACGGTCACCGACTTTAGGTACCCCCAACTTCCATGGCTTGACGGGCGGTGTGTACAAGGCCCGGGAACGTATTCACCGCATCATGGCTGATATGCGATTACTAGCGATTCCAGCTTCATAGAGTCGAGTTGCAGACTCCAATCCGAACTGAGACTAGCTTTAAAGATTCGCATCTGGTCACCCAGTAGCTTCCCTCTGTACTAGCCATTGTAGCACGTGTGTGGCCCAGGTCGTAAGGGCCGTGATGATTTGACGTCATCCCCACCTTCCTCACAGTTTACACCGGCAGTCTCACTAGAGTCCCCGACTTGAATCGCTGGCAACTAGTGATAGGGGTTGCGCTCGTTGAAGGACTTAACCTAACACCTCACGGCACGAGCTGACGACAACCATGCAGCACCTTGAAAATTGTCCGAAGAAAACCGTATTTCTACAGCTGTCAATTCCCATTTAAGACCTGGTAAGGTTCCTCGCGTATCATCGAATTAAACCACATGCTCCACCGCTTGTGCGGGCCCCCGTCAATTCCTTTGAGTTTCATTCTTGCGAACGTACTCCCCAGGTGGATTACTTATCACTTTCGCTTGGTCACCGAGATAAATCCCGACAACGAGTAATCATCGTTTACGGCGTGGACTACCAGGGTATCTAATCCTGTTCGCTACCCACGCTTTCGTCTATCAGTGTCAGTTATTGCTTAGTAACCTGCCTTCGCAATTGGTGTTCTAGGTAATATCTATGCATTTCACCGCTACACTACCTATTCCAGCTACTTCAACAATACTCAAGATTAACAGTTTCAATGGCAGTTCTATCGTTAAGCGACAGGATTTCACCACTGACTTATTAATCCACCTACAGACCCTTTAAACCCAATAAATCCGGATAACGCTCGCATCCTCCGTATTACCGCGGCTGCTGGCACGGAGTTAGCCGATGCTTATTCATACAATACCTTCAGCTACATACACGTATGTAGGTTTATTCTTGCATAAAAGAAGTTTACAATTCATAGAACCGTCTTCCTTCACGCGGGATGGCTGGATCAGGCTCTCACCCATTGTCCAATATTCCTCACTGCTGCCTCCCGTAGGAGTCTGGTCCGTGTCTCAGTACCAGTGTGGGGGTTCACCCTCTCAGGCCCCCTACAGATCGTAGGCTTGGTAGGCCGTTACCCTACCAACTACCTAATCTGACGCATGCTCATCTCTATCCGATAAATCTTTTACTACAACTAGATGCCTAACCGTAGATTATTAGGTATTAATTCGAGTTTCCCCGAGCTATCCCCATGATAGAGGCAGATTGCATACGCGTTACGCACCCGTGCGCCGGTCTCTAAATAGCAAGCTATTTATACCCCTCGACTTGCATGTGTTAAGCCTCCCGCTAGCGTTCATCCTGAGCCAGGATCAAACTCTCCATTGTTTCTTTTAAAATAATATTGAGCTGTCTACCCAGAATTGACTCTTGGTTTGTGTTAATTCAGTATGTCTTTCTATGATCTTCTTTATTCCCCCCGAAACTGTGATGTTCCGTTCAAATGGGAGTGCAAAGATATACACATTTTCTAAAACTCCAAAAAAAATATAAGAAAAATTTTGCTTTTTTTTAACCCTCAAAACCCAACACCAAAACAAACCCCTACAAACCACCAACTTACAAAAAAATTAACCCCGTAAAAAAATTTGAATAAAAACATTAAAGTTGACTTAAAGAAAACATTATACCTACTTAACAATAGAATTTGTACATTGACAATTCAAACTGAACTACTATGATTAAACATATTATTGCAACACTTATGCTAAGTTATTCCTGCTACGGACAAACTCGACCTACCTACTACAATGGAATAAATTTTAATACATCTCCAACTGAAATTAAAGCTCAGTTAAAAACATTATTAGAAAATACAATAACTCCTATACCAACCTATACCCCTGGAGTATGGGAAGCACTAACAATAACCGACACTAGCCTTAATGACCTAAATAAAGTTTCGTTAATATACGGTTCTGATGATAATAATACTGATTCTAAATACCACTTAACTAGAGAAAATACCGAAACTCAAAATACATCTACCTGTACTGGAAAATGGAACCGCGAACATGTATATGCAAATAGTATGGCATCTCCAAAACTAGACGCATCATTAAATTATACAGACATACACAATGCACACGCCGCTGATTGCTCTATGAACGCAAGCAGAGGAAACAAACAATTTACTTACGGTAACGGCATTGGAAATAATGTAGGTAATAACTTATTTTATCCTGGAGATGAATGGAAAGGCGATGTCGCTAGAACTATTATGTATATGTATCTACTATATCCTACTCAATGCCTAGCTACTGTTGCAGGAGATGGAAGCACTAGCTACAGTCCTGATATGCCTGATTTATTTTTGATATGGAATGAAGAAGATCCTCCGTCAGAATTCGAGAAAAAGAGAAATTCAAAAGTTGAAAACATACAAGGAAATAGAAATCCATTTATTGACAACCCTTATATTGCTACACTAATTTGGGGAGGACCTCAAGCACAAGACACATGGAATTTGCTTGATATAGAAAATATAAACGTAAATAAAGACGATATTTCCATTAGTTTAAAAAATAATTATTTACACCTATTTGGCATTGACAACTCAAGAAAATACGACTTTACTATATATGATTCTGTAGGTCAAAAAATACAAACCGAATGTAATTCTAGCTCTCCTATTTTACTAAAAAATATAAAAACTGGACAATACTATTTAAAAATAAGTTTAAATAACCTTAATTATACTACATTAAAATTCATAAAAAATTAAATCTCTATCTTTGCATAGTATTTAATTGAGAGATTTATGAGAAAAAGTATAACTATACTTCAATATGTATTGATATTGACGGTATTTTCTAACGTGATTTATTCACAAACAAAATATGACGGAATATCTTGGAGAAGCCTAAGAAACGAAAAAAATGAGCCTAAGCAACTACTAGAAAATCATATCCTTCTAAAAGAAACCGTAGTACCTTTTTTAGAGGAAGAAAAAAATTGCACCATTGCAACAGAAATTATTTCTGAAATACAAGAATCCGATAAACAAATACAAAACCTAATTAATGCAAAAACGCAAACTACAATTGTACCCGATCTAAGAACTGAACAAAACAAAACTGAAGAGTTCGCAAAGCTCTTTACTAAAAACAAAAACATTAATCTTAAAACTCAAGACAATAATATAGAAGTATCCGAAAAAGATATCCTTTCCAACTCTTCCATAATAATATCTAATATAAAGGACTTTTTAATCCAAAACCCAAACGAAACAATTGTAATTCTCATACCAAATTACGACTCTAACGAAAGAGAAGACAAACTAGAACGATTAAAACCTTTCTTTAATCAATTAACTGAAAACGTAAAAAATAAACAAAATATCTCCGTTAAGCAAAACATCAATCAAACCGAAAATCTAGACTTTATTTTCCAATTCAATCAATAAAAACATGAAAAAAACACTTACTTATATATTCTTAGTAGTTGTATTCACACAATTAGATGCACAAGTAAAATCATCAAAGATATTTACCGAAGAAACTAAAGTTGTTTTAGAGGAAATCAAAACTCAAAATGATATTCTAAAAAAACTAATGCTTAACTACTTCAATAAAACCTCTAACTGTAACTTATCTCCTAATCAACTATCAACATTAAAGAATTCAAACGAAAAATTAAAAAGAAGTATACCCGAAATAATTAAAAACATAAAAAAAACACAAGAAAGTGCACCTAAAAAAAATACAAATACCAACTCCAACAACCAAAGATTAGACAATATAATTGTAAGCTTAAAAAAATATTTTGGTCCTCTTACTAATAAAATGGAATTCTCAAAACAGGAAAATAGCATCTCAATTATAATAGACGAGAAAGAACTTTTCTATAAGTCCGAATTAACTTATTTTGGAAAACAATTCTCAGAAAAACTAAGCAACTACACATTCATACTAAAAAGATGCAACCTCACAATAGAAACAGAGGATTCTTATAGCAAAAAAAGAAATCAAAGCATCGAACAAATAAAACTACTAGAAAAAGAAATCATAGCTAAACACCCAACAATCAAAAACAGAATTAGCCTCCAACAAGACACTCCTTTCAACTCATTATTTAATCCAAAAACAAACACAAAAGAAAATACTTATCAATTTATAATATACCCTTAAACTCTCCTACCCAACATTGGAACAAAACTAAACCCTCCATATTCTTTGGTTTCGTACTCATCATCGCTCATTTTAGTGATTTTTGTCATAATCTGATTTTCTCCTCCTCCTATAGGAATTATCATCTTCCCTCCTATTTTAAGTTGTTCTAATAATTTTTTAGGAATTTCTTCCGCTCCACATGTTACCAAAACTGCATCAAATGGAGCGAAGTTTGGAAAACCTAAATATCCATCTCCAAAAGACTGATATTCAGGAATACACCCAACCATTCTAAGCACTTTACTAGAAAAATCAAATAATTTCTTCTGGCGTTCTATAGTATATACTTGTAATCCCATTTCCACCAATACTGCCGTCTGATAGCCCGAACCTGTACCTATTTCCAACACCTTTTGTCCTTGCTCTACCTCCAAAAGCTGACTCTGAAACCCTACCGTTAAAGGACGAGAAATCGTTTGATTAGAAAGAATAGAAAACGCTCTATCCTCGTATGCATAATCCTCAAACGCAGATTCCACAAACAAATGTCTTGGCACTTTTCGCATCGCACCTAAAACCACCTCATCTGAAATCCCTTGTTCTTCTAAAGATAAAACCAATCGTTCCCTTAATCCTTTATGTTTGTAACTATCTTTCAATTCTAATTTCTTTATTTTTTATGTAAAATTACTTAATTTTATCAAAATTTTAATAATTACAAAATGCTTAATGTCGGTCTAATTGGTGCTGGTCATCTTGGAAAAATACATCTTAAACTTCTTAATCAGTCTAACGAATTCAACCTCATAGGTTTTCATGATACCAATATTCAAGAATCAAAAAAAATTGAACAAGAATTTGGATATAAATTCTTCGACGACTTAGATGAACTTCTAAATCAAATTGAAGTCCTAGACATCGTAACGCCAACTTCTTTCCACCACCAATATGCCATTAAAGCAATAGAAAAAAACATACATTTCTTTATAGAGAAACCAATTACTCAAAATTTAGAACAAGCAAATGAAATTCTGCAAAAAACCAAAGAGAAAAATTTAAAAGCTCAAGTTGGTCACGTTGAAAGGTTTAATCCTGCATTCAGTGCATCTTCCAACTACATAAAAAATCCCATGTTTGTAGAAATCCATCGACTTGCTGAGTTTAATCCTCGTGGAACTGACGTTTCTGTTGTTCTTGATTTGATGATTCACGATATAGACATTGTTCTTTCTACCATTAACTCCAACGTAAAAAACATTTATGCAAATGGAGTTTCTGTAGTTAGTAAAACGCCTGACATTGCAAATGCCCGCATTGAATTCGAAAACGGTTGTGTAGCAAATTTTACGACCAGTAGAATTTCCATGAAAAATATGCGTAAATGCCGTTTCTTTCAAAAAGATGCATACATTTCAGTCGATTTTTTAGAAAAGAAAGCTGAAATTATACGAATGAATGATGCTCCTAGCTCTCCAAATCCATTCGATATGATTATTGAAAATGCAGAAGGAGAGAAAAAACAAATTACATTTGAGTATCCTGATGTAGAGCCAAATAATGCAATCCTAGACGAACTAGAAAGCTTTGCATACTCTATAAAAAACAATAAAAGCGAAAAAGTATCTCTTGAACAAGGAAAAAAAGCACTCGAAGTCGCACTTGAAATCATGAACCAAATAAACACACAAAAACAAGTTGTTTTATGAAAACTTTATGATTAATTTAATCATTTTGTTACATTATTTAAAATACATTTGTAATTACCAATTTCAAAGACACTTATGGAATACCTTTCAAACTCAGATGAACTACGTCAACTAACCGAAAAAATAACTGAAAAGTCTTTTCACATACAACTCCTAAAAAAAGAAATAAATCGTGTTATCATCGGACAAGAATACATGATAAATAGTCTCCTTATTGGTTTACTAGGAAACGGACATGTATTATTAGAAGGTGTTCCTGGATTAGCAAAAACACTTGCCATTAAAACACTTTCAGAAGCAGTTCGCGGTTCTTTTTCTAGAATTCAATTTACTCCTGATTTATTACCCGCAGACCTTATTGGAACACTGATTTACAACATCAAAGAAAATGATTTTACCGTAAAAAAAGGTCCTATTTTTGCTAACTTCATACTCGCCGATGAAATCAATCGTGCTCCCTCAAAAGTACAATCTGCTCTTTTGGAAGCAATGCAAGAAAAGCAAGTAACTATTGGCGATGAATCATTCAAACTTGACAATCCTTTTTTGGTGCTTGCAACTCAAAATCCTGTGGAACAAGAAGGAACCTATCCTCTGCCCGAAGCACAAGTCGATCGTTTTATGCTTAAATGCGTCATTACTTATCCTGATTTAGAGGAAGAAAGATTAATACTTCGTTCACAAGTTGCCAATAAAAATGAAAAAATAAATCCTGTAATCGATTTACAAGAAATCATAGAATCACGTGAATTAGTTAGAAAAATATACCTAGACGAAAAAATAGAAAAATACATTCTCGACATTGTTTTTGCTACTCGTTTTCCTGAAAAGTACCGATTAGACGAACTAAAAGATTTTATTACTTTTGGTGCTTCTCCGCGTGCTTCTATCAATTTAGCTATTGCTGCAAAAACAAATGCTTTTCTAAATAAACGTGCTTTTGTAATTCCTGAAGATGTTCGTGAATTAGCCATAGATGTTCTGCGTCATAGAATTGGAATTAGTTTCGAAGCAGAAGCAGAAGGAATTTCTTCAGAAGATATTATTTCTAAAATTTTACGTCAAATAGAAGCTCCTTAATCTTATCTATTTCAATACAATGACCGCTTCCGAGATAATCAGAAAAGTAAAACAGATAGAATATAAATCTAGAAAAAAAACCAACGCACTTTTTCTTGGAGAATATCATAGTTCCTTTAAGGGAATGGGAATGACCTTTTCCGAAATTCGTCCTTACCAATTTGGAGATGATGTACGCAAAATCGATTGGAACAAAACTGCTCGTTTCAACGAACCATACATTAAAACTTTTGAAGAAGAACGAGAACTTACATTGATGATTCTTATTGATGTTTCTAAATCTCTTGATTTTGGAACTCGTAAACAACTAAAACGCGAAACTATTGCCGAAATTTCTGCAACTCTTGGATTTTCTGCTATTACCAATAATGATAAAGTCGGCTTGATTCTTTTTTCAGATAAAATTCATAAAGTCGTTCCTCCAAAAAAAGGAAAAGCTACTATTTTACGAATCGTCAGAGAAATTATTGACTTTAAACCCATTGCATCTCCCACATACTTTGATACCTGTTTTGACTATGCAATGAAAACCATTAAAAGAAAATCAATATTATTTACTTTTTCCGACTTTGATGATTTAAAACAAAGCAATTCATTAAAAGCAATTTCAAAAAAACACGATTTAAATTTAATTCGTATTTACGACGAAAAAGAAAAAAGAATTCCCAATATCGGTTGGATTAATTTCAAAGATTTAGAAACAAATCAAACTTTTTGGATTAATACTTCTTCAAGTAAAAGCAGACAAAAAATACAAGAGTCTTATTTAGAAAAAGAAAAAACAAATAAATCATTAAGTCAAAAAAACAATTTTAATTATCGTTCTATTCGTTGCGATGAAGATTACATTAAACCTTTATTATCAATTTTCAAAAACCATCACAGAAATTCATAATGAATAAAAAAATTACACCTATAAAACTACACTCAGCTAAATTCTACTTCACGCTATTTTTAGTTGCGTTTTATTCTTTATGCTTTTCTCAAAAAATTTCTACAAGTGTAGACACTTTACAAATAAAAATAGGAGAACCAATTAAGTATACTTTAAAAATCCACGATAAAGACATACAAAATCCTATTCCTTATATAAAAAAAGAGCTTCAAGACAAAAACATAACTCTAAACTCCTATTTACTTGATTCAATTAATAAACCAAAAACTTATATACTGAATTTAACAAGTTTTGAAACGGGAAATCAAGTAATTCCTGCATTCGCTATTCCATATAAAAATGATTCTCTGCATACTACTTCGTATAAAATTCGCGTACAAGATATTGTTGTTGACGAAAACAAACCGTTTGAAGACATCAAAAACATAGAAGAAGTTCCTTTATCCTTTTTTGATTATTTAAGTAAATATTCTGTTTATCTTGTTGGTTCATTAATTTTTATTGCTTTTGGATTATTGATATATTTTGTAATTAAAAACTTAAAAAAAGCTTCTAAATCGAAAACAGAACTTTCTCTCTATGAAAAAACAATTTTACAAATCAACCAACTAAAACAAAAAAAATACATCGACGATCATAAATTCCGACTTTTCTATATTGAGCTTTCCAAAATAATTAGAGAATACACAGAAGAACGATATCAAATACCTGCAAAAATTCTACTTACCAATGATTTATTTGACTTTATAAATAGAAAAAATATACTTAGCAAGGAAGATATAGAATCTTTAAAAGAAATATTTCTTGTTTCGGATTCCGTGAAATTTGCAAAGTTTAATCCTACAGCACAAACAGCAGAACAGCACATCAAACAAACATTACACTTTGTAGAAAGTTCAAAACAATCCAAGGAAATAGAGGAACTTTCAGAGCAAACTCAAGAAAATGTTGATGTGAAAATCAGAAAAATATAATTCAAATTTCAACTTTTCTCATCTGTTTTTTATCATTAGCTATTTTGCTTATTTAGCTTAGCTATTATAGATTCTAATAATTCTTTGTTTTACAGTTATCAATTATTTCTTAAAAATTTATACTTTTGCGAAATACATTGAATGATTCAAAGAAATGCAAACATTAGAACAACAAAAAAAATTAGCAACTCAAATTAGAAGAGATATCCTGAGAATGGTACACGCAGTAAACAGTGGACATCCTGGTGGTTCATTAGGTTGTACTGAGTTTTTCGTAGCTCTTTACTCTGAAATCATGGATTATAAACTTCCTTTTGACATGGATGGAAAAGGTGAAGATTTATTCTTTCTTTCGAATGGTCATATTTCTCCTGTACTTTACAGTACATTAGCAAGAAGTGGATTCTTTCCAGCTGAGGAACTCTCTACATTTAGAAAAATTAACAGTCGTTTGCAAGGACATCCTACTACTCACGACAAATTACCTGGTGTTCGCATTGCTTCTGGTTCGTTAGGGCAAGGATTATCCGTTGCTATAGGTGCAGCTCTTACTAAAAAGTTAAATTCAGAAGATAAATTGGTATACTCTCTACACGGAGATGGAGAATTACAGGAAGGACAAATCTGGGAAGCATTAATGTACGCATCTCACAACAAAGTAGATAATGTAATTGCTACTGTAGATTACAACGGAAGACAAATTGATGGAGATACCAAAGACGTATTGTCTTTAGGAGATTTAAAAGCTAAATTTGAGGCATTTGGCTGGTTGGTATTAGAAGAAAAAAGTGGAAATGACTTAGAAAAAGTAATTTCTATACTAAAAGAAGCTAAATCAAATACAGGAAAAGGAAAACCAATTGCTATTTTACTTCACACAGAAATGGGAGCTGGCGTTGATTTTATGGTGGGAACTCATGCATGGCACGGAAAAGCACCTAACGACGAACAACTAGAAAAAGCATTAAATCAATTACCTGAAACTTTAGGAGATTATTAAACTTAACTTTGAAAATTAAACTCATGATAGATATACATCAAAATTTTGATAAAAAAGATACTCGTTCTGGTTTTGGAGCAGGATTAGCTGAATTAGGAAGAACAAACCCTAATGTAGTTGCTTTGTGTGCTGACTTAATTGGTTCGCTTAAAATGGAAAAATTTATTGAGGAAAATCCTGAACGTTTTTTCCAAATTGGTATTGCCGAAGCGAATATGATTGGTATTGCTGCAGGATTAACTGTAGGTGGAAAAATTCCTTTTACAGGAACCTTTGCTAACTTTTCAACAGGTAGAGTTTACGACCAAATCCGTCAATCGGTAGCATACTCAGAAAAAAATGTTAAAATTTGTGCTTCTCACGCAGGATTAACGCTTGGAGAAGATGGAGCAACACATCAAATATTGGAAGACATAGGACTTATGAAAATGCTCCCTGGAATGACCGTGATTAATACTTGTGATTACAATCAAACTAAAGCTGCTACTATTGCAATTGCTGAGCATGAAGGACCTGTTTATTTGCGTTTCGGACGACCTGTATTACCAGTATTTATTCCTGAAGATATGCCTTTTGAAATTGGAAAAGGAATTAATCTTAGAGAAGGAAAAGATATTACCATAGTTGCAACAGGACATTTAGTGTGGGAAAGTTTATTAGCTGCCGACGAATTAGAAAAAGAAGGAATCAGTTGTGAAGTGATAAACATTCATACCATAAAACCACTTGATGAAGAAATTATTTTGAATTCTGTAAAGAAAACAGGAAGAATAATTACGGCAGAAGAACATAATATTTTAGGTGGATTAGGAGAAAGTGTAGCCAGGTTATTAACTACCAAACATCCTATGAAACAAGGTTTTGTTGCAGTACAAGATAGCTTTGGAGAAAGTGGAACTCCCGCACAATTAATGGCAAAATATGGAATTGACAAAAATGGTGTTATTAAAGCTGTAAAAGAGCAGTTTTAATTCTATTTTTAGAATAATTTAACAAATGGCAACTAAAAGTAGGCATAATTCAATATTCAACTCCGAATTACTTTTTATTGGTTTGATTGTTGGTATATGTCTACTATTAGCTGGATTTAATTTTTCTTACGGTTTTTCACAAGATTACGATGCCTACCTAATTGTTCAGCTAGCTGAAGTATACAATAATTCTGAAATATTTGCACAATCAAGAACATGGGGATTTCCTCTTTTTGAAAGTTATATTTATATTCTTTTAGATAATTTCTCTCCAAATGATTTATTAATTATCCCTTTATTATTTTATATTTTATCTTGTTTAATTTTCTATCAGACTTTAAATCTAATTGGTGAAAATCAAAAACAGTATAATTTTATTTTTACATTGCTTATTTGTGTAAATCCTTTTTTTATTATATCTGGAAATACACTAATGGAAACGAGTCAAGCTATGTTTTTAGCAATGTGTGGAATTTATTTTACTATACGTTACTTTAAATTTCATACAGAAAAATATTTTTTGTTTTCTGTTTTGTTTCTTGCTTTGGCAACAGCTACAAGACCCGACTACATTATTCTTTCTTTTTGTGTGTTTTTATCTGTATTTTATATCAAAAAACAAATTGAACTTCGTCATATCGTTTATGGGATTATTTACATTATAATTACATTAACTCCTTTTTTGTTTCTTTATGATGAATGGAAAGTTCCTATAAATATTGTAAACAGTCAAAACCTCATAAACAAAGCACTAAAAGTAGGATTGGGATATTTGGCTTTATTTGGAATTCCATTATGGATTTTTATTACGTGGAAGATTTATTCTTCTAAACCTAAATTGAATAAAACCAATACTGAACCTAAAAAAGCTATCTCTACATTATTTGTAATTTCTTTGCTGTTTTATACCATTCGTTTTTTTATGCTTCCTGACGAAGTAGAATATGTTCTAATTATATATCCATTAGCATTATTAACTTTGTATACAGGGTTTACTTTTTCAATAAAAGAAGTATATTTAATGATATTACTTGTCTTTATTCCCAACATTATGCAACTTTACTTTTTTAAAAGAAATAAAAGTGGAGATTTAGAGGTTAATCTTGGTATTACGAATGGAGCAATTGCTCAAGATAGAGATATGAGATTACAAAATGAATTTGAAGTAAATGACTTAAACAATACATTAAAACCAATAGCTAAAAAATATTATAATACTGATGTATTTATCGTTGGTCCTTCTAAAAAGAAAGGAGATTTAGCTTTTTGTGCTTTTGAGGATTTAAGATTTTATTTTAAAGGAAGAGAAGATCCTGCATTTTACTCCAACTTCCCTACACAAAAAGTTATTGGATTCCCTTTGCCTAAAAGTAAAGGCTGGAAACAATTTACCTACTATGGTAAATTTACTCTCCCGTCAGAAAGAAATATGGAAGAAATAATTTCTGTAGAGCCACTTAAAACTAAGCTATTACAAAGAAAATGACACCAAAAGTATCTATAATTGTTCCTATTTATAATGTTCAAGAATACTTGGAGCGTTGTGTAAACTCTTTAATTAATCAAACATTAAAGGAAATAGAAATAATTTTGGTAAATGATGGTTCTACTGATGATTCTGAAAAAATAATGCTTGAATTAGCAGAAAATGATGAACGCATAAAACCTTTTACCAAAGAAAATGGAGGACTTTCAGATGCTAGGAATTTTGGTCTGAGGCAATGCGATGGAGAATATGTAGCATTTGTTGATTCTGATGATTGGATTGATGAAAAAATGATAGAAACCATGTACAATCACGGAAATATTAATTCTTGTGAAATGGTAATTTGTAATCTTCACAAAGTCAATGAATATGGAAAAGTTTTTAGACCACTTCCTCAACTGCATAAAAATCAAGAATTAGTAATTGATTTAACAACTAATTTCTCTGTATTTGGAGAACTTTCTTGGTTTGCGTGTAATAAAATCTTTAAAAGAGAATTATTTAATGGTATCGAATTTACCAAAAACATGCATTTTGAAGATATTGCAACCACTCCAATACTACTTTTAAAATGCACTAAATTAGGGTTCTGTCAGGAATATTTCTACAATTATTTTGAACGAGAAGGTTCTATTACTCGCAACTTTACCGCAAAAGGTTTAGATATGTTTAGAGCTATTTCTATTGTTAGAAATGACTTTGTATCAAGCAAATTTCATACTAAAAAGAAGGAATGGAAACGATTTTTAATACTAAATGGTTTTTATAGCTTTTTAGCTTATACAGCACAAGTGAAAGACAAGAAGTTAAAAACTAAAATGTATGCTACTTTGGATAATTTCTTGGGTGAAAATAATATTCACAAAAGGGAAATTATCAACTATCGACGATTTGAAGAAAACTATCTTTTTAGTCTTAGTTGGAAAAAAATTGTATATTACACCTTTCATATTTTTTTAGGTAAACAAAACATTTTTTAATGCTTCATCCTGGTTTTATCCTTTTTCATATATTTATTTGGGGAGCTGGCTTATACGAAGTAAACACAAAAAAAAAGCTCAGTAAAGGCTTCATGATATTTTCTGCTTTGTATTTAATTTTTTGGGCGGGATTTAAATATGAATGTGGACCTGATTATTTGCCTTACCTCAGATTATTTTACACCTTTCAAGAGCCTTATTTTACATTTGCTAATATTTTTTCCAGTGACTTTCAATCTCATATAGAGACGTCGTATGTAATAGTATGCCGAACTGTTTATGAGCTAGGTCTTGAATTTCATTGGGTTATCATCTTTTATGCTTCTCTAGCTATATCGCTGAAGCTGTTTACTATGTATAAGTATAGTTACTATCCTTTTGTATCTTTAATGGTATATTTTATGCCTTTATTCTTTTTTGAAGATATGATTCAGATTAGGCAAGGATTGGCTATTGGAATTACGTTTTTCTCTTTTAAGTTTATTTTAGAACGAAAGCTTTTTTATTTTTTGATTTGTATATTTTTTGCTTACTCATTTCATAAAACATCAATCGCATTTTTACCCGCTTATTGGATTGCTCCTCTAAGAATAAAAACACCTTTGGCTATACTTTTGGTTTTTATATCCATGATTATTTTCCCTTTAAATACACATGAACTAATTGCTCCAATTGTTGGAGGTGCTGGAGCAGATACTGCGTTTGATGCATTTAATCAGTATTCTGAGTATAACAGTGTTGGATTTTCTGCTATGGGAGAATTAGTAAAACTTAATTTTTTAATCTTATTATTTTCTTTTGATAAAAAAGGAATAGAAGAGACAGATAATTACTATTACTATAGAAACTTATGTTTAATTTATTATATGATTTACTATGCTTTTAGGAATAATAATATATTTGCAATCCGACTTCCTGGTTCCTATCAACCTTTTACTTACTTAATGATTCCTATTATAATTAGAAATGCTTCTTATCAATTCAAAACAATTGTAGTTTCTTACTTTTTTTTATACTCTATTTTGATTCACTATCGTTTTGCTAGTTTAAGTGGGCGTGATTTTAACATCGTAAACACTAAAAATATACTTTTACATCCTTATAATTATGAATTTACACGAGATGAAGGATACTAGTTTCAATCAATACAAGGTTTCAATTGTTACAGCATGCTACAATTCAGAAAAATATATTGCTGAGACAATTCAATCTGTACTAAATCAAACGTATACAAACTGGGAATGGTTGATTGTAGATGATTGCTCTACCGATAACTCTATTGGTATAATTAATGAATATAAAGATTCTCGAATAAAGCTAATAAAACAAGAAAAAAACCTAGGTGCTGCTTATGCTCGAAACAAAGCAATAGAATTAGCTACTGGAAGATTTCTTACCTTTATCGATAGTGATGATTTATGGTTGCCTAACTTTTTAGAAACCACAACAAACTACCTAATTGAAACAAAAGAAGAATTTGTTTACACCTCTTACAAACGAGTAGATGAAAATTTAAACCCTAAACTTGATGATTTTCATGCCACCGAAGATGTTGACTTTAATCGCTTGCTGTATAATTGTCCTATATCAATGCTTACAGCAATATACGACACCAAACGTATTGGAAAAATAAACATCCCAATTGTTGACAAAAGAGAAGATCATGCTATGTGGTTTGACGTTCTACGAAAAATAAAAAAAGCAAAACCTATTGATGAAAGTTTAGGAATTTATAGAATTAGAGAAAACTCCTATTCTAGAAATAAATTTAAGATTGCAATCAAGCAATTTTATGTGTATTTTAATTATTTAAACTTACCTTTGCATGAATCCATCTATTATACATTTTGTTGGATGATAAATGGCTTGAGAAAATATGCTTGACTTTTTAATCGACTTTTTAAAACAGGTACCTTACCTAAACGATAATCATTGTAAATTAATCATTAAAGTTTTTTTTGGTTGCACTCTTTCCTACATACTAACGTGGTTGTCTATTCCAAAAATCATTCGGGTTTCTATTCGCAAACACTTAGTTGCAAATCCTGAAAAAAGAAGCTCTCATACTTTTAAAATTCCTAACTTAGGAGGAGTTGGAATGTTCTATGGAATCATAATTTCTGTTTCTATTTTTAGTAATGATGTATTTAATTACGTTTTTCTACTGCCTTCTATGTTTATTCTTTTTTTTACTGGTGTTATGGACGATATCTTAGTTATCAGTCCTAAAAAGAAACTTTATGCTCAAATACTAACTGCTACGCTGATTTCTGTAGGTTCCCAAATACGAATAGATAACTTTTTTGGTGTATTAGGAATTTATGAAATCAATTACTATATAAGCATTTTATTTACAATTTCAGTTGTTATATTTATAATCAATTCTTTTAATTTAATCGATGGAATTGATGGTTTAGCAGGAGGAATAGGAATAATTGCGTCAGTATCATTTGCCGTTGCTTTCTATAAATTAGGTAGCTCTATGTATGAATATGCTGTATTCTGTCTAATTACCGCAGCAAGTCTACTTGCATTTCTTTATTTCAACCTTTCTAAACGATACAAAGTTTTTATGGGAGATACAGGAAGTTTACTTATCGGATTCATTCTTTCTTTTTTTATGATTCGTTTTCTTGACTTATTTATAAACCGAGGAGATAGTGTGGTATTATACCACCTTCAAACAGCTCCTGCAATTTGTGTGGCTATATTTATCATACCTATTTCTGACACTCTTTCTGTAATTTTAATTCGTTTATTAAATGGGAAAAGACCTTTTCAAGCAGATAAAAACCATATACATCATAGATACTTAGATTTAGGACTTACTCATAAACAAACCTCTTTAGTACTGCTTTCATTTAATGTTTTAATTATAATAATTTGCTACATTTGTAGGCATATGAATGTAAATATACTTTTAATTGGTATATTAATTCTTGGCTTTTTCGTATCATTTGCACCTGCTATATTTAGTTCAAAAGTTAAATTTTATAAAGATATATTAGATAACAAAAAAGTAGGAATAGATATTTAAACTAATTTTATGAAAAATAAACTCCTTATATTATCCATCATTATAATGCAATCCTGCATAGGTTTAAAAGATTTAAAATACTTACAGCCAAATTCTAATTTAAAACTAAATGAACATGGTTTAGTTTCTAAAAATATAGAAAAATACAGACTACAAATTGATGATATTGTTTCCGTAAATATACGCTCTTTGGATCCAGAGGCAGCTAAATTCCTTCTAGGGCAAAATATTGGAGAGGTTCAGAACCAACAACAAGGTGGTGGTCAAGGTGGAAACAGGCTTTATTTTAATGGTTATAAAATAAATAGTGACGGAAAAATAACCATTTTAGGTCTTGGTGAGTTTCTTGTACTAGGAAAAACAGTAGAAGAAGTAGAAGATGACATACGGAATAAACTTAATTCTACAATTTATAAAGACGATATTACCGATGTAAAAGTTCGAATGGAAGGAGTCAACTTTACCATATTGGGAGAAGTAGGAAGTTCCGGGCAAAAAACAATTGCTAGAGTCAACGTAAATCTGCTCGACGCTATTGCTGCATCAGGAGATTTAAATAAACTAGCTGATCGACAAAACATTATAATCATCAGACAATATCCTGAAGGTTCTAAACAAGTAAATGTAGACATAACTAGGGAAGATATTCAGAATTCTCCGTATTATTGGGTTCAACCAAACGATTTTATAATTGTTAATCCTAGAAAAGAAAAAATCACTGGACTTGGAGGAAACTCATACGTATCTGATGTAACGCAAGTTCTTACCTTAGCCATATCTGCCATAACTATGTATTTATTCTTTACTAATTTAAATTAACAATGAAGAACGATACTACACAAAGTACAAAAGTTGAATCTAAACCAGTAAATAGCATTTCTCTATTTAATTTTGAAACGTTCATTGCTCGATTATTAAAATATTGGTACATCTTCGCATTTGCTATCCTAGTTGGGTACATTATTGGTTTCGTGCTAAATAGATACTATTTTCATCCTATTTACTCCAATAACATTACATTAAATATTACCAATAACAGTGCTAGTACGTTTACTGGAAATCAATCTGTGAACTTTTTTTGGGGAAATACTGGTAGCAATGATGTTTTACTTATCAAAAAACAACTTTTTTCCCGAACACATAATGAAATCCTTGTTAAAGACTTTGATTTATATACAAAATACAAAACATACGGACGAATAAGGCATACAAAAATAGATGCTTACGACTCTCCTTACCTTGTTGAAGTTGATGAAAATCATCCTCAGTTAGCCTATACTGACTTTTCTATTGAAAAAGTATCTGATAACACTGTAAAGTTATCTTTTCCTGAAACTAACTCTGGAAATTGCTATACTTACAGCAATGAGGAAGTTTCTAATATTAGTGCTTCTCTACCTGAAAGCAAAATTATAAAAATAAATGAATGGTTTGAACATAAACTATTTCGATTTAAAATCACCAAAAACCCTGTCCCTAGAGTGAATGATGAAAAAATAATCATCACATTTATTTCAATCAATAATGCTGTTAACGAAATTTTAGGTTCTCTTACTTTTACTAGAGATAACGAACTCGGTAGTATGGTGTCCATAGCAAAAAGCGGACCTAGTTTATTTGGTATTACCAACTTCTTAAATAATTCTGTCGCTATTCTAGAAAAGCGTATGATTGAAGATAAAACTAAAGGAAGTAAAAGTACCATCGCATTTATTGATGAAAACCTAACTCTAATTAGAAAGAAACTAGACAGTTCCTCGATTAACTTTCAAAACATTAAAATTGATGAAAAAATCCTTGATGTTAATGCCGAAATTGAAGGTGTAATTCAAAGCCTTAAAGAATATGAGCGTAAGCGTGCTGAAACTGCTATAAAATACAATGCTATCGACCATATGAGAAACGCTATTAATGGAGATATAGACAATCTCATTTCTGCCTCATTTGCTGGTATAAATAATAATGATTTCAATAGTGCTGTAATGGATATTCGTGAATTGCAAATAGAAAAAAAAGAAAAAGAGCGATTCTATAAAGAAGGTTCAGAACCTATGAAAGAATTTGAGAAACAACTGTATCTTGCTCGTAGAAAAGCAAATAATATTCTTAACTCACATATAGAAGAACTCAACAATGAAGTTGGAGCAATAGATAGTGAAATTGCTAAATTCAATGCAAAATTAATTCAATTACCTCCTAAAGAACAAAAATTCCTAAATGCAGAAAGAACTTATTTAATTACAGATCAAATTTATACCAGTTTATTCAATCGAAAAATGGAAACAGAGCTTCTGCTTTCTACTGCTGAATCTGGTATAAAGGTAATTGATAAAGCCAAAATGCTAAGCCAAAGTCCTATTTCTCCTAATACATCTAGCAACTACATGATGTCCATCGCTATCTGCGTACTTATTCCTTTATTTTACCTAATACTTGTAGAAGTTATTGATAACAGAATCAAAGTATTAAGCGATTTAAAACGAATTACAAATATTCCATTAATTGGTGTAATTGGGAAAAAACCTACCGATAATAATTTAACTGTTTTAGAACGTCCTCGATCTTCTGTATCCGAATCCTTTAGAGCTATACGTTCTAATTTAAAATATATTTTTAAGGAAAGTTCCATACAAGGAGGAAAGGTTATTTTATGTTCTTCTTCAATCGGAGGAGAAGGAAAAACGTTTATCTCCATCAATATTGCATCTGTTCTTTCTTTAAGTGGCAAAAGAACTGTTCTAATAGGAATGGATTTAAGAAAGCCAAAAATATTCGATGATTTTATAATCAGTAATAAAATCGGAACTTCAAATTATTTGAGTAATGATGCCAATCTAGATGAAATAATACAATCAACAAAATACGAAAATTTAGACATCATCACGGCAGGACCTATTCCACCAAATCCTTCTGAACTACTGGTTAGTGAAGAATGTGAAAAACTGATACAGGAACTTAGACAAAAATACGACTATGTGATTATTGACTCACCTCCTGTTGGATTGGTTGCCGATGGATACGATTTAATGAAGCATTCAGATGTGAACTTATACGTTGCTAGATGCAATTATACCGTTTCCTCGTTACTAAATTCCATCAATGAAAAATTCACAAATAAAGAGATTGAACATTTGGGGATTATTTTCAATGATTATGATTCTTCTCATGGTTACGGTTATGGTTACGGTTACGGTTACGGTTATGGTTATGGTTATGGTTACTTTGAAGAAGATAAAGATTTTGATGTATCTACTTGGGGGAAAATAAAACGACTATTAAGGATTGAAAAGTAAAGTTATTTTTGATTACTTTTTAGCTCTTATTTTAAGTGCTGTTCTAACAGTTCCATCTATATTTATATGGATATTATGTTCTATTGATACAAAAAAGAACGGATTATTTCTTCAAGAAAGAGTAGGTTTCAAAGGGAAGTTATTTAATATTTATAAATTCCGAACAATAAAAAACAATCCAGAATCAAGTATTACTGATTCTACAATGAAAATATCATGGTTTGGTTTTTTTTTAAGAAAATATGGTATAGATGAAATTCCACAACTTATAAATATCCTCAATGGAACCATGAGTTTTGTTGGTCCTAGACCAGATGTTTCTGGATATGCAGATAAACTAACTGGAGAAGATAAAATTATACTCAATATAAAACCTGGAATAACAGGACCAGCACAATTAAAGTATAGAAACGAAGATGAAATTTTGAAGAAAGTAAAAAATCCTGTACTATACAACGACACCATATTGTGGAAAGATAAAGTAAAAATTAACCGACATTACGTAGAAAACCTCTCATTAAAAAAAGATATTTACTACCTTTATAAAACCATATTCTAAAATTTAATTTAAATTTGCACCACCACTAATGATTTTAAACATGAAAAAAAATACTTTCTTACTAATTATACTATTAGCATTAAGCTCTTGTTCTGTACAAAAAACAGCAACTACTGACTCCAATGAGAAAGCTTTGCTACAAAATTCTGAATGGATACTTATAAACAATGACTCCGAAGAAGATAACAGAGAAGATTTAAGCATAGAATTCAAAAACTCCAATGAAATTGGCGGTTTTGCTGGTTGCAACCTCTATTCTGCTATTTATACTATCTCAGAAGGAAAACACATACTGTTCGATAAAATACTTTCTACAAAAAAATACTGCCCTGATATTAAAAAAGAAAAATCATTTATATCTCTTCTTTCAAGTGTAAATTCATATAAAGTTGAAAACGATAAACTGATTTTAAAGAAAGGAAACTTAGAATTATTAACCTTTAAAAGAAAATAATTATGGGAATGTTCGATAAAATGGGAGATATGATGGATATGCTTGGAAAACTAAAAGAAACCCATGGCAAAATTGAAGAAACAAAGAAACTTCTCTCAACAGAAATAAGAGAATTCTCTTCTAATGATAATCAAGTGAATCTAAAAATATCACTTACTGGAGAAATAAAAGAATTAAATCTTAATTTTTTATCCTCTTCTGATGATTTTTCTACTGTTTTGAAAGAAACTCTAAACAAAGCATACAAATCTACTCGTGATGAATACGAACAAAAATTAGAACAAAAAGCAAGAGAAGATATGCCTAAAATGCCTTTCTAAACAAATACTTTCTGCCACCAAACCTTTGAAAGTTTTTATCAAATTGGTGTGAACATTATAAACTGTTCGTTTAGTTGAGATTATCCCAATTTTTGCTTAGTTCCCAAGTTTGTTCTTGGTTCTAACTTTTATGTAAAACATATTTCAAGACAACACAAAACTCCAAATACAGCTTTGTTTTTATAGTCTAACTTGAGATGGTATAACTAATCCTTAAAAACGCCCATTTTCACAAACTTTTCTTGACGTATTGCAGGTAATTTAGTGCTATCTATTTTAGAGAGTTTTTCCAACGCTTCTAAAATTGTTTTTCTGACTTCTTTTACAGCTTCATCAGGATTGTAGTGAGCTCCTCCCAAAGGTTCTTTTATGATTCCATCTATCAATTTAGATTTCAACATATCTTTAGGTGTCAATTTTAATGCTTCCGCTGCTTGCTCTTTGTGTTCCCAACTTCTCCATAAAATAGAAGAACAACTTTCGGGAGAGATAACTGAATACCACGTATTTTCCATCATATATACATGATTTCCAACACCAATTCCTAAAGCTCCTCCACTTGCACCTTCTCCTATAACAATACATATTACAGGAACGGTAAGCGTCATCATTTCGTATATATTTCTAGCAATGGCTTCTCCTTGTCCTCGTTCTTCTGCTTCCAAACCAGGATATGCACCAGGAGTATCTATAAAAGTAACAATAGGAATGTTGAACTTTTCCGCAAATTTCATTAAACGAAGAGCTTTTCTATAGCCTTCTGGATTAGGCATTCCAAATCTTCTATACTGACGTTCCTTGGTAGTTCTTCCTTTTTGTTGACCGATAAACATCACTGTTTTTCCATCAATCTGACCTAATCCTCCTACCATAGCTTTATCATCAGCAAAGTTTCTATCACCGTGAATTTCGGTAAAAGTATCTCCACATAATTTTTCTATGTAGTCTAAAGAATAAGGTCTATCAGGATGACGAGAAAGTTGCACTCTTTGCCAAGGAGTTAAATTCTCGTATATCTCTTTTTGTACTTTTTTAATTTTCTCTGAAATTCCTTTACAAGTTACAGAAACATCTACTCCACTTTCTTCTCCTACTACTTCGCATGTTTGTAACTGCTCTTCTAGTTCTTTAATTGGTAATTCGAAATCTAAATATTCCATAGTCCGTTTAAGTTTAGAAAGACGACAAAGATATTAATTTTTATTCTATTGAAAAAGTAATTGGTAAATTGATTCTCATTGGAATAATTTTACCTCTGTATTTTCCAGGAATCCATTCTGAGTCATAATTATCAAAGACAGTTTGCACCATATCAATAAATCCATAATAATCCTTATTCTGAGTACT
Source organism: Flavobacteriales bacterium (assembly GCA_020635515.1). Lineage (GTDB taxonomy): Bacteria > Bacteroidota > Bacteroidia > Flavobacteriales > Weeksellaceae > JACJZS01. Next base: position 88,964 of record JACJZS010000005.1, on the reverse strand, counting down.
TATGCTATTTATTTTTACACTACCATCAATATTAACTGTAAAATCGATAATTAATCTATTTGCAACTTCATATTTTTTAGCTTCTTTGGGAAATTTCAACTTTCTATTTAAATATTTATAGAATCTTTCATATCCTTTTTTAGGTTCTGGAGAAGTTTTAATAGACTTGTATTCATAAAAATTTGCTAAAGAATCATAACATATTCCCTCTATAAAAATACCTTTTTCATATTTATCTTCATAAAGTAATTTATATTCCTCATTAAAACCATGCCAAATACTATCTTTTAATCCTTCCACAATTTTCCCTTTGTATTTCTTTTGATTTACATCATAAAAAATATAACCTTTACCATTAGTTACTGTTTGCTCTTTATTTTTATTCCAATAAGATACGTACTTAAAAATTGTATTATCTTGAACATAATCTTTTTTTGGTGTATCTATATATCTTCCTATATACTTAGCCTCTCCTTCCAAATACCAATCTTTCCTTTCTCCTACTCTTCGATTATTTTCATAGTAATATTCAGACTTAGTATTTTTATTTTCATACCATGAAATGAATTTACCATCTAATAAACCAAGATTATTATATTGCTCTAGACATTCCTTATTACCATTTTTATAAAAATAAACAAACTCACCTGTTTTTATTTTATATTCAGAATCAGAAAAACCTCCTTTTGCTTTAATATCTCCTGTTAGATAAAAGTCAGTGAAAATATATCTAGACTGAGTAATATCAAAATCTTCTTTAACTCGATAGTATTCAGCTACGCTAATATCTTCTGTTTGTAAATCATTTTTATCATAATATATTTTCTCTTGAGAAAAAGAAAATAGTGAACCTAAAATTAGTATACTTAAAAATCTCAACATTACTCTCTATGCATCTATATTAGCATAAACTGCGTTTTTTTCTATGAACTCTCTACGTGGTGGTACCTCATCTCCCATTAGCATAGAAAAAATTCTATCCGCTTCTACAGCATTATCTATAGTTACCTGTCTTAACGTTCTGAATTCAGGATTCATGGTTGTATCCCAAAGCTGTTCGGCATTCATTTCTCCTAAACCTTTATATCTCTGAACTGCAACTCCTTTTCCGTCTGTTGACATTTCTTGAGTAATACGTTCTCGTTCTTTTTCATTCCAAGCATATTGTTGTTTAGAACCTTTTTTTAATAAATACAACGGAGGTGTTGCAATGTATAAGTAACCATTTTCAATTAATTCTTTCATATACCTAAAGAAGAAGGTCATAATCAAAGTAGAAATATGAGCTCCATCGATATCGGCATCACACATGATGATTATTTTATGATAACGAAGCTTTGCAAGGTTTAATGCTTTTGCATCTTCTTCAGTTCCTACGGAAACACCTAATGCTGTGTAAATATTCCTAATTTCTTCATTTTCAAATACTTTATGAAGCATTGCCTTTTCTACATTTAATATTTTTCCTCTGAGTGGCATAATTGCTTGAAAATGTCTATCTCTCCCTTGTTTAGCAGTTCCACCTGCAGAATCTCCCTCAACTAAGTAAATTTCACATTCTTCAGGATTACTAGAAGAACAATCGGCAAGTTTACCAGGAAGTCCACTTCCTCCCATAGGAGTTTTTCGCTGAACCATTTCTCTAGCTTTCTTTGCTGCTTGTCTTGCTTTTGCTGCTAAAAGAACTTTCTCAAATATTATTTTTGCTTGTGCTGGATTTTCCTCCAAAAAGTTGGTAAGCATTTCTCCTACTACCTTATCTACAGCACCTGAAACTTCTGAGTTTCCTAATTTTGTTTTGGTTTGCCCTTCAAACTGAGGTTCCATCACTTTTACAGAAACAACAGCAGTCAATCCTTCCCTAAAGTCATCACCAGTTATGTCTACTTTATCTTTTTCTTTAGTTGGAATGTTCTCATCTGCATACTTTTTGAGTGTTCTCGTTAAAGCTCTTCGAAAACCAGCAAGATGCGTTCCACCTTCGTGTGTATTGATATTGTTTACATAACTATGAATATTTTCAGAATACGATGTATTGTACCTCATGGCTACTTCTACAGGAATTTCTCCATCGGGAACCTCCATATGAATCACGTCCATTATAGGTTCTCTATTATTATCTATAAATAGAACAAATTCTTTTAAACCTCCATCTGAATGAAAAGATTCTGACAAAAATTCTCCATTTTCATCTTTTACTCTTTCATCAGTAATGCAAATTCTAACTCCTTTATTTAAAAAAGATAGCTCTCTTAATCTATTAGATAGTGTTTCGTAATTGTAAACCGTTTCATTAAATATAGTATCATCAGGTAAAAAAGTAACTTCTGTCCCTCTCTTTTCTGTAGAACCAATTTCCTTTATCGGATACAATGCTTTTCCTCTAGAATACTCTTGTCTGTAAATAGTATTGTTTCTATATACTGTTGCCATTAAACTAGATGAAAGAGCATTTACACAGGAAACACCTACTCCATGCAAACCTCCAGAAACTTTGTACGAATCTTTATCAAATTTTCCTCCTGCTCCAATTTTTGTCATTACTACTTCTAGTGCAGACTTTCCTTCTTTTTTGTGAATATCTACAGGAATTCCTCTTCCGTTATCTTTTACTGTTATGGAATTGTTTTCATGAATTATTACATCAATTCTATCACAATGACCTGCTAATGCTTCATCTATAGAATTATCTACTACTTCGTATACCAAGTGATGCAATCCTCTTACTCCTATATCTCCTATATACATGGAAGGACGTAAACGTACGTGTTCCATTCCTTCTAACGATTGAATACTATCTGCCGTATACTTTTGTTCGCTCATACTAATCTATATTTTACGTAATTATACAAAGTTAATTAATTAAATAAGAGTTAAAAAACGAGATAATGAAATTAATTTACAACTTATCAACAATTATAAAACTTATAAAATATTTTTTGTGTATATCTAAAAAAGATATATATATTTACGTATCATTAATCAAAAAATTCTAACTAAAATTATTATGGGATTATTTTCATTCATTAAATCAGCAGGAGAAAAAATTTTCGGAGGAAGCGAATCTCCTGAAGAAAAAGCAAAAAAAGTACATGATCATGTTTCAAAATTTGGATTTGACCTTTCTGATGTAACCTTTTCTGTGGAAGGAGAAAAAGTAACTGTGTCGGGACAAGCAAAAAACTTTGACGAAAAACAAAAAATCCTCGCTACAGCAGGAAATGTAGAAGGTATAGAAGGTGTAGAAGATGCCTTAACTCTAAAAGAACCTTTAAAAATAGAAATTCCTGATTTAACTAAGACGTTCTACACAGTACAAAGTGGTGACACATTATCAAAAATCGCAAGAGAAACTTTAGGAGATGCAAATAAATATCCTGCTATTTTTGAAGCAAATAAACCAATGCTTACCGACCCAAATAAAATATATCCAGGACAAGTGCTATTTATCCCTCAAGGATAGACTTAAATATAACGAGAAACTTTCTAGAACAATCAGTTTTTACTAGCTGATTGTTTTTTTATTCGAAGAGAATACCTCGAGGTATTCTCTTCGAATAAAAAATATGATGCATTTGTCCTGTATATATTAATCATAAAGTTATGAACCTACCATACTTTTTTTTTGTAAAACTGAACAGCTGTTAAATGATAAAAAAATAGTACTTTTGTATCAGTTTTCAAATCAAAGAAGAATTTAAAAATGAAAGTAGGAATTGACCAAATAGCATATTATATACCAAAAGTTGTTTTGACAATAGATGAATTTGCAAAAACAAAAGAGCTAGAAGTAGATAAATTAAAATTAGGATTAGGTCTATATAAAATGGCTCTAATGGATGTTCATGAGGACACTGCAACTATGTGTGCTAATGCATTGCATAAGTTATTTAATAATTCTGATTTAAACCCAAAAGACATAGGACGAATTTACCTAGGAACTGAAAGTTCATTAGATGGAGCAAAACCTACTGCTACCTATGCTACAGAACTAGTAGAACAACAGTTAGAGGGAAAATTCGGAAAAGATTCACTTAGAAACTGTGACGTTCTAGATGCCACATTCGCATGTATAGGTGGTGTTGATTTATTGCAAAATTCTTTGGACTACATACGTGCAAATCCTACTAAAAAAGCAATTGTAATTGCCGGGGATTACGCAAAATATGCTCTTAATTCTACTGGAGAGTATACTCAAGGAGCAGGTGTTGTTGCTTTACTTTTATCCGCAAATCCATCTATAATGACCGTAGAAAACTCGTGGGGAGTTGCTACAAAAAGTGAACACGATTTCTTTAAACCAAGAAGATATTATTCTAAAAAAGATGTAGCTATAGAAACAACCAAAGCTGAAGTAGAAATATTTACTGATGAACCTGTTTTTGACGGACAGTTTTCTAATAAATGTTACCAAGATAGAATCCGTGAAGCATACTTTAACTTAAAAGAGCAAAAAAACACAACAGGAGCTTTATTTCAGGATTGGAATTCATTAATTTTCCATCTTCCTTATTCTTTTCATGGAAGGAGAATATTTACTGAAATTTATGCTTTAGAAAAAGGTTATAAATTAGGAGAAATTGATAAAGATGTTCTGAAAGATATTAGTAAAACTGATGAATACAAAACATTCCTAAAAGATAAAATAATGCCTGCAGAAAAAGCTTCTTCTGAAGTTGGAAACCTTTATACTGCATCTATCTTTATGGCTCTTCTTTCTACACTAAAAGTAGCCGAAGAAGAAAATAAAGATATTAGCGGAAAAACTTTTGGATTTATTGCATACGGAAGTGGCTCAAAGGCTAAAGTTTTTGAAGGAATTATAGAAGATACTTGGAAAGAAAAAATTAAAACAATTCCTCTTTTTGAATCTCTAAAAGATAGAACAGAAATTGACTTTGAAACCTACGAAAAGTTACACAACAAATCATTAAAAACTTCGATTAATACTCCCAAAAATGAATTTGTATTAAAATCTCTTGAACGAGAAAATCCAAATCAACTAGGTGCTCGATACTATGAATTTGTAAAATAAAACTAGTTAATAGAGAACTATAGATAATGATTTTAGTAACAGGAGGAACAGGTTTATTAGGTTCGTATCTATTGTTTTACTTACTAGAAAAACAGAGCGATGTTTGCGTTCTTACTAGAGAAAACAGCTCTACAGAAAACACATTAAAGGTTTTTAAAGAACTAAATCCGTCACAAGGTAATGAGTTGTTTAATCAAATAAAATGGATAGAAGCCAGTTTGTTTGATATTCCTTTGTTAGAAGAAATTATTAAAAATAATTCTGTTGATGAAATTTATCACTGTGCTGGATTAATTTCTTTTGATGAGTCTAAAAAAAAGAAAATATTCAAAATTAATTACGAATCTACTGTAAATCTACTGAATATTGCTATCGACAAAAAAATCAATAAATTTTGTTACATAAGCTCTATTGCATCTCTTGGAAAATCAGAAAATGGAATTATAAACGAAAAATCAGAATTTAATAATAAAGATAATTATTCTTCGTATGCACTATCTAAACGTGCAGCAGAAATGGAAGTTTTTCGTGCTTCACAAGAAGGTTTAAATACAGTTATCGTAAATCCTGGAGTTATAATTGGCTCACATCATTGGAATAAAAAAAGCAGTTTACTTTTTAAGTTAAACGATAGAAAAAAAGCATACCATACAAGTGGATTATCTCACTTAATTGATGCTTCTGATGTTGCTAAATGCTCAATTGAATTAATGGAAAATAATCTCTTTAATGAAAAATTTATTCTTGTTTCTAATTCAATTTCTTTTAAAAATCAAAACAACATTATTCGTTCTGTTTTCAATAAAAAATCAAGCATTTATATTTCTGATTCCAAACTTAATGCTTTTTACTATCTTTCAAAATTACTAAAACCTTTTACCAATAAACTTAATGAGTTTAATCGTTACACAGTAGATGCTCTTACTAACAAACAAAATATTTCGAATCAAAAAGTGAAAGAAACTCTTAACTTTGAGTTCATTTCCGTGGAAGATTCCTTAAAACATCACGCAAAAAATTACTTAAAATATAAAACTAAATGAAATCTTTTTCGTTTACTATTCCACCAAAAGAAAGTTCTGTAAATTCAGGAAAAATAGATGTAGAATGTCCTTCTAATATTGCTCTTGTGAAATATTGGGGAAAATATGAAAATCAAATTCCTGCAAACTCTTCTATCAGTTATACCTTAACTAATTGCAAAACCAAAACGTTTTTCACTTTTCAAAAATCTACTGAATTTAATGTTGCTGTAACGCTTGACGGAGTTCAAAAAGAGGAATTCGCGACAAAAATAAAAAAATATTTTTCTTCGATTGAACAATACCTTCCGTTCATTAAGGAATATTCCTACGAAATCATAACAGAAAATAGTTTTCCGCACAGCAGTGGTATTGCTTCTTCTGCTTCTGGATTTGGTGCAATTGCTAAGGCATTAATTAAAATGAGAGATCAGCTTTTCCCTGAAAAAGAATTTTCACAAAAAGAAATTGAAACTTCATTTTTAGCACGTTTAGGTTCGGGAAGTGCCTCACGTTCCATTTACAACGGATTGGTAGTTTGGGGAAACAATGATGGAATTGATGGTAGTTCAGATGAGTATGCGATTCCTTTTCCTTACCAAGTTCATGAAAACTTTAGAAATTACCACGATACCATTCTTTTAATTCATGAAGGACAAAAAACTGTTTCGAGTACTGTGGGGCATGGACTTATGAATAACCATCCGTATGCTTCTCTTCGTTTTAATCAAGCGAATGAAAATTTAAAAAAACTAATTCCAATTTTGGAAAGTGGAGACTTTAAAGGATTTATAGCATTGGTAGAATCAGAAGCATTAACATTACATGCAATGATGATGATGTCTTCTCCTTATTTCATTCTAATGAAACCCAACACACTTGCTTGCATAGAAAAAATATGGAACTTTAGAAAACTAACCAATTCTAACGTTTGCTTTACTCTAGATGCAGGAGCAAACCTACATATTCTATATCCTAAAAGTGAATTTGAACACGTTCAATCATTTATAAAAAATGATTTATTGAAGTATACAGAAAACGGGAATTACATCAATGATAGTATTTGTTTTTGATTTTTACACAGCATAATAATTCTGTAATTATTATCGACTATTTTTTGGTAAATATTTAGATTTATATAAACATTCTACCTACAAATAAAAGTATATAAAGAACTAAAATAATAATTGTATATATCCCAATAAATTTAAATAAAAAATATTGACTCTTTACAGAACTTTCAAATTTAATTTGGTCAGAATTCATTAAAGAAGAAATCATTTTCTCAGAAAATTTATACAAGTATATAGTAGGGAATATAAAAATAATTACAATTATTATATACAATAAGCCTAGATACCTAAATCCAAATGGCATGTTATTCAATGAATCATTAAACATTAATGTTAAATAAATACCTGATAAAAAATTTAGACCTAATGATATAAAATTTAGACCTAATGATATAAAACCTACTACAGCTAAAAACCTCCCCCATTTTGCAGTTGCTAATAAATATTTAATAGATGTTTCAGAAATAGTAATTGTTGAATTTAAACTTTCTTGATTTTCCATGTTTAAATTAGAGTTATTTTAAAATATTATATATTACTCTCTTAGACATTACAATGAATAAGCTATCGTATTCATTCTTATACAATAAAGTTGCAAGTTAAACATTAATAATTATTAAAGCATAATATTTTTTGATTTTAAATTTTATGTGAATTTAAATAATTATAATTAGAAAGTTTACTTATTTATACAACATTATTATCTCAAAAATATTTTTTTCATCTTGCTTTATAAAAAAATCGAGCTGAAACTAAAAGTTTCAGCTCGATTTTTACTTTATATTCAAGTAATAATTATCCTCCAAAGTCGTCGAAACGTACATTTTCTTTTGGAACTCCAAAATCATCGCACATTTTCACAACTGCTTGATTCATCATTGGTGGACCACAGAAGTAGAATTCTATATCTTCTGGAGCATCGTGTTCTTGTAAATAATTATCAATTAATGCTTGGTGTACGAATCCTACAAATCCATCACCTTCGGTATCGTGAATATCTTTCTTTACTTTCCAATTATCTTCAGGAAGCGGTTCTGAAAGCACTAAGTAGAATTTAAAGTTTGAGAACTTTTCTTCTAGTTCGCGGAAATAGTGAATGTAGAATAACTCTCTTTTAGAACGTCCTCCATACCAGTAAGATACTTTTCTTCCTGTCTTCATGGTCTTAAATAATTCATAAAGATGTGAACGCATTGGTGCCATACCTGCTCCTCCACCTATATAAATCATTTCAGCATCTGAATCATTGATAAAGAACTCTCCATAAGGTCCTGAAATAGTTACTTTATCTCCTGGTTTTCTAGAGAATATATACGAAGAAGCAACTCCTGGATTTACATCCATCCAACCGTTTTTGTTTCTATCCCAAGGTGGTGTAGCTACACGAACGTTGAGCATAATATCTCGTCCTTCTGCAGGATAAGAAGCCATAGAATAAGCTCTTTCTACCACTTCATCATTTTTCATTTTTAAATCCCAAAGACCGAACTTATCCCACTCTACTTTGAATTTCTCTGGTTCTCCTGGGTGATCTTTTGGGTGTGCTGTAATGTCTATATCTTTATAGCTAACTTCACACTCAGGGATTTCAATTTGTATATATCCTCCCGCTTTATAGTCCATATCTTCTGGGATTCTCACTACAAATTCTTTGATGAAAGAAGCGACATTATAATTTGAAACTACTTCTGCTTCCCATTTTTTGATACCGAATATTTCTTCATCAATCTTGATTTCCATATCCTGTTTCACTTTTACTTGGCAACCAAGTCTCCAGTGGTCTGCTGCTTCTTTTCTAGAAAAATGAGGTTCTTCAGTTGGTAACAAATCTCCTCCTCCTGAAATTACTTGACATTTACATTGGATACAAGTACCACCACCACCACAAGCGGAAGGTAAAAATATTTTATTGTTTCCTAAGGTAGAAAGAAGACTTCCTCCGCTCTCCACTTCTATTGGTTCTTGTCCGTTTATTGTAATTTTAACTGGTCCAGACGGAGCTAATTTAGTTTTAGCAAAAAGCAATAATCCTACCAATACTATAACTATACATAAGAATGCTAATACAGCACCTGCTATTGTTATTCCCATAATGTATTAATTCTTTTTATTAATTAAAGAAACCTTAGTACTTTCGTTGTTCTCTTTTTTATTTTCAGCATTTAACGTTTTTTCTTTCTGAGTTTCTGGCTTTTCAATTTTAATTCCTTGAAAACTCATAAACCCAATTGCCATAAGACCTGTAAGAATAAATGTAATTCCTAATCCTCTCAGTGGTGGCAATACGTTTGAATATGCAAGTTTTTCACGAATAGCTGCAATAGCTACAATAGCTAAAAACCAACCGATTCCAGAACCGATTCCATATGTTGCTGCTAAACCTACATTTTCAAATTCTTTTTGTTGCATAAATAAACTTCCTCCTAAAATCGCACAGTTTACCGCAATAAGAGGTAAGAAAATCCCTAATGAACTATATAAAGAAGGTGCAAACTTTTCTACAATCATCTCAACCAATTGCACCATTGTAGCAATAGTTGCAATGAATATAATAAATGTTAAAAAACTTAAGTCCAACGTTTTTAACTCTTCGTAAGGCAACCATTTGTATAAAGCTCCTTCTTGTAAAATATAATTATCTATTAAGTAATTCAGTGGTGTTGTAATTGCCAATACAAATATTACCGCAGCACCTAAACCAACAGCAGTAGACACTTTTTTAGATACAGCAAGGTACGAACACATTCCCAAGAAATATGCAAACACCATGTTATCTATAAATATCGATCTGACGAATATATTAAAGTATTCCATAATCTAATTTTTAGTCGTTTTCAATTAATTTTGTATTTCTACTTCTCTGAACCCAAATAATGATTCCTACAGTAATCAGTGCCATAGGTGCTAACAACATAAATCCATTATTTTCGTATCCTAAAGAATACAATCCTGTTTTTTCCACAGAATCTCCTAATACTTTTACACCAAATAAACTCCCTGAACCAAGAAGTTCTCTAAAAAATGCAACTATCACAAGAATGATTCCATATCCTAATCCATTTCCTATACCATCTAAAAATGATTTCCAAGGTGTATTAGCTAAAGCAAAAGCTTCTAACCTTCCCATAACTATACAGTTGGTAATAATTAATCCTACAAAAACTGAGAGTTCTTTACTGATAGGATAGCTGTATGCTTTTAATACTTGATCAACAATAATAACTAGAAATGCAATGATAACTAACTGAACGATAATACGAATTCTCGAAGGAATTAAATTTCTAATAAGCGATACTGTAACATTACTTAATGCAACCACAAAAGTTACTGCTATTGCCATAATCACAGAAGGCATAAGTTGAGCTGTAACTGCTAGTGCAGAACAAATACCTAAAACCTGTACTGTAATCGGATTGTTATCATTAAACGGTTCTGAAATTAAAGTTCTATTTTTCTTTGAGAACAAAGGTTCTTTTTTAGTTTTATTTTCGTCTGCCATAATTTTAGTTTTTATTTTTCATTAAATAAGGCATATACAAAGCCAATCTATTTTTAATCATTTTAGAAACTCCCGTAGAAGTGATGGTTGCTCCTGAAATTGCATCAACTTCATTATCATCTTTATCTACATTTTTAGGATCTGCATTGGTCTTTGATACATTAATCCCAACAAAAACACCTTTACTATTCAAAACCTTTTCACCTACAAACTCCTTTTGAAAATAATCTTGAGTAATTTCTGCTCCCAAACCAGGTGTTTCGCCTTTGTGGTCAAAAACCGCTCCTTGAGAAACCAAATTCTTATCTAAAGCGATGTATCCCCAAATTGCGTCCCAAAGACCATTTCCACGCAAAGGAATAATAAACAACTCTTCTCCTTTCTGATTTTTAGCTAAATACAAAGGCAAACGTTGTGTTTCTATTGGTTCTTTTACTTCTTTAGCTATATCTATATTAAATGCATCTTCTCCTTCAACAACTACCTCTCCCTTTGAATTAACAGCTATTTCTTTGGTAATGTATTTTTTATACACTTCATCTACACCTTTTGCTTCGCTATCTATTCCTATTGATTTAAGTATATTTTGCTTTTTTTCCGCTTTTTGATTTTCACTAATTGCAGGTTTCAATGATACCGCTAAAAATGCTAAAGACGAACCTACTACAAGTACCATTATAACGGAAAACAGTATTGTATATGCATTACTTTCTTTAAAATTTCCTGCCATAATTATGCGTTTTTAAGTTTTAAACGATTCTCTCTTTGTTTTATATTTCCTTGAATTACGTAGTGGTCGATTAATGGTGCAAAAACATTCATTAGTAATATTGCCATCATAACTCCCTCTGGAAATGCTGGATTGAACACTCTTACGAGAATACTAATCGCTCCTGCAAGGAAACCATAAATCCACTTCCCTTTATTTGTCTGTGCTGCAGAAACAGGATCTGTTGCCATGAATACTGTACCGAAAGCAAAACCTCCTACCATTAATTGTTGGTACCACGGAAATTGCATCAATTCATTAACTCCCCATAAATTAAATATATAACTTACCAATCCTCCTCCTAAAAGCATAGAAAACATGATTCTCCAACTTGCAATTCCTGTAAGAATTAAAATTAAAGCACCTATTGCTATTGCTATTACAGAAGTTTCTCCTATAGAACCTGGGATAGTACCTATAAGCATATCAAGCATAGATACGGTTCTATCTCCTATATTCACAGATGCCTCAGCTCCATGTTTTACTAATCCTTCATTTGATGCTAATGCTCCAAGAATTGTTTCTCCTGAGATGGCATCTAAATCTTTTGCATCTGCTACCCAAACTTTATCGCCGCTAATCCAACTAGGATAAGCAAAAAATAGAAATGCTCTAATGGTAAGAGCTGGATTGAGTATATTCATACCTGTTCCTCCAAAAACTTCTTTTCCTATTACAACACCAAAAGCTACTGCTACTGCAAGCATCCATAACGGTATGTCAACAGGTACAATTAATGGAACTAACATTCCTGTTACTAAAAACCCTTCGTTTACCTCGTGATTTCTAAGTGCTGCAAATAAAAATTCTATTCCTAGACCTACTGTGTAAGAAACTACTACAATAGGAAGCACTTTCATTGCTCCATACACAAACGTATCGAAAAAACCTATATCTTCTCCTAATTGAGAAAAATGTTGATAACCTGTATTCCACATACCAAATAACAGACATGGAACCAATGAAATGATTACCATATTCATGATTCTTTTTAAATCTGCTGCATCTCTTATGTGAGCTCCACTATGCGTGGTTTCATCTGGAACAAATAAAAACGTGTGTAGTGCGTTAAATACTGGAGCAAATTTTGTTCCTTGGTATTTTAATTTCTGTTTATGTAAATTTTCTTTTAATCCCATATTAGTATTTTTTAACCTACTTCTTTTATCATTAAATCAATCGCTTCTTTTATGATTTGTTGATGATTATTTTTGGATACATCTATAAACTCTGTCAATGCAAAATCTTCTGGAACTACTTCATAGATTCCTAATTTTTCCATTTTATCTAAATCCTTAGCTAAACACGCTTTAATTAATTCTAATGGATAAATATTCTGAGGAAATACTTTTTCTAAATATCCAGTAAGAACAAAAGCTCTATGCTCTCCATTTGTATTTGTATTTAAATCGTACTTTTTATTTGGAGTCAAAAATGAAAACATTAAAGCACGCGTAATACTGAACTTTTTAGGTTGTGGCGTTTGCCAACCAAAGAACTGATAATCATCTCCTTCTTCTATTACGGTAATTTGCTTAGAATAGTATCCTAATGCTCCATTTACAGAAGATTTTTTTCCTGTAAGGACGTTACCATCTATATATCTATTGTTATCTCCCACAATATTATTTGCTACAATATCGGAAATTGAAGTTCCAACAAGTACTCTATGATAACGTGGATTTGATACTCTAGGTCCTACTACAGAAATTAATCTTTCTAAGTTGAATTTCCCTGTAAGAATCATCTCTCCTATTACCACTAAATCCTCTGCATTTACTGTCCAAATTTTCTCACCTTTATTTAATGGAGAAATTTTCTCAATCTGTACACTTACATTCCCTACTGGATGTGAACCTTTTGCGTAATAAATTTCTGCATCTTTAAGCGAATTAACGACCTTGTTAGTTGAATCTGTAGTAATATGAACTTTCCCTGAAGTCAACTTTGCTAGTGCAGAAACCGCTGCTTGAACTTCTTTTTCTTTTCCGCTAAGAACAAAACTCAAATCAGAAGCAAGAGGTGCTGAATTATATGCTGATATGACAATCTCTTTTGGAGTATCATCAAAATTAGCAATTGTACCATAAGGTCTTTGCTGAATAAATGGAATCAATCCTGTTTCAGAAAAATACTGTTTAATTTCTTCTGTACTTGACTTACTCACATCTAACTTGGTGTTTTCAGCATATAAAATGGAAGAAGAAGGTCTGATATTAATACTTAATATCTTCCTCTTTGCTCCACGAACTACCTCATCAACAACACCACTAACAGGAGAGCAAACCTTAATTCTCTCATCAGCTTTAGAATAAAAAATAGGAGTTCCAGCTTTTACCTCATCTCCTTTTTTGACTAATAATTTAGGTGTAATGTTATAAAAGTCATCAGGATAAACAGAATAAACATCTGAAAGTGAAGTATCTACCACAGTAGCCTGAGCTTCACCTAATAACTTAATATCCAAACCTTTTTTAATTCGAATTTCTTCGGGCATAATTAGATTTTTTATGGGTGCAAATATAAGTAATATAAAGTATTAATTCCTTGAAGAATTTTATTTAGAATAATTATAAATAACGCAATTAACGTGAATTAATTCTACACAAAAAAAATTATAATTTTATATCGAAAGTTGTAAGTTGTTTAAACTCTTTTAGCCTTTTATTTAAATCAGAAGTTGTAATCTCTTGTATTCTTTCTGTACCAAACTTTTCTACACTGAATGACGCTAGAGCACTCCCCACAATAACTGCATTTCTCATTGCATTGAATGATAAATCTTTTTCTTTTGCTAAATAGGCAACAAAACCACCTACAAATGAATCTCCTGCTCCTGTAGGATCAAAAACATCTTCTAACGGCAAAGCAGGAGCAACAAAAACTTCTCCTTCTCCAAAAAGCAATGCTCCATGTTCCCCTTTTTTTATAATCACATACTTAGGTCCCATTTCATGGATTTTTTTTGCTGCTTTTACCAAACTATATTCTCCCGAAAGTTGCCTTGCTTCGGAATCATTAATACTCAATACATTTGTTTTTTTAATTGTTTTAAGTAATAAATCCCAAGTCTGATCCATCCAAAAATTCATGGTATCCAGCACAACTAGCTTTGCATCTTTTACTTGTTCAATTACAGAAAGTTGTACTCCTGGATGTAAATTCCCTAACAAAAGAATCTCTGAATTCTGAGCATTTATTGGTAATTTAGGATTAAAACCTTCTAACACGTTAAGTTCCGTAACCAATGTATCTCTTGAATTCATATCATTATGATATTTCCCAGACCAAAAAAATGTTTTACCATCTGGTATAACTTCTATTCCTTCTATACCAATATTTTTCCCTGAAAGTAATTCAATATATTTTTTAGGAAAATCCCCTCCTACCACAGAAACCAACTCTACATCTACATCTAATACAGATGCGGAAAGACCAATATAAGTAGCAGCTCCTCCTAATATTTTATCTGTTTTACCAAAAGGCGTTTCTATAGCATCAAAAGCAACTGTACCTACTGCTGTTATTTTCATTTTAAAGATTTTAAATGTTGCGTATTCTTTTACTGCAACTTAATTAAGACGACAAATATAAAAAAATCCTAACCATTACTGATTAGGATTAACAATAAAAAAACCTTCTAACTAAAAACTATTTCTAAACTAATTGTGCCGTGTTATTGAATACAAATGTAGTAAAATTAACTATACATACATAATAAAAAGATATTAATTTTAATTATTTCAATATAAATCCCGCTTATACTTTGCTTTCTTTCAAGTACAAGGCAATATCTTTAGCAAAATAAGTTGCGATAAGAGATGCTCCTGCTCGTTTAAAACACATAATACTTTCCATAACGCATGGTATTTCTTCCAACCAATTATTTTTAACCGCCGATTTAATCATTGCATACTCTCCACTAACTTGATAAACTGCAATAGGAACTTCTACGAATTTGCTTATATTAGACACAATATCCAAATACGGAAGTCCTGGTTTTACCATTACAATATCCGCTCCTTCCTCTATATCCTGCAATACTTCTGTAATTGCTTCTTTTGAATTTGCATAATTCATTTGGTATGTTTTTTTATCGCCAAATCCAGGTTTTGAATCCAATGCATCTCTAAAAGGCCCGTAAAAACTTGATGCATATTTTGCACTATAACTCATTATTCCTACATCAGTAAAAGAATTTTCTTCTAGAATTTCTCGAATTGCTAAAATTCTTCCGTCCATCATATCGGAAGGAGCTACAAAATCTGCACCTGCTTGAGCATGAGAAAGTGCCATTTTCTTTAAAACTGCTACTGTTTCATCATTTATAATTTTTCCATCTTTCACAATTCCATCGTGTCCGTAAGAAGAATACGGATCTAATGCTACATCTGTCATCACAAGCATTTCTGGAACTGTTGTTTTAATTGTTTTAATTGCTCTTTGCATCAAACCGTTAGGATTTAATGCTTCTGTGCCTTTATTATCTTTTAAATCATCAGCAACTTTCACAAACAATAAAACCGATTTTAATCCTAAACTCCACAATTCCAACACCTCTTTTTCGATTAAATCCAAACTCATTCTAAAATAGTTTGGCATAGAGGAAATTTCTTCTCTTACATTACTTCCTTCTGTTATGAATAATGGAACTATAAAGTCATTTACCGAAATGGTATTCTCTTGAACTAAACTTCTTATAGATGCATTGGAACGCAACCTTCGATTTCTTTGTATTAACTTCATATAACTTCGTTATTTATAATTCAACAAATTTACAAATAAAAAAACTGCTTTTGCATAACACAAAAGCAGTTTAAACCTATTCTAAAAGTAATTATTATTGAGCTTGTTCTCCTGCTTCTTCTATCATTTTTTCATTTGCTGTAATTGCAAACTCTACTCTTCTATTTTCTGCTCTTCCTTGCTCAGTAGTATTATCTGCAATAGGATCTGCAATTCCGAATCCTTTTGTAGTAAGTCTATCTGCTGATATTCCTTTTGCTTTTAAATAATCTGCTACTGATTTTGCTCTAGCTTCAGACAACTTTAAGTTATAATCCGCAGCTCCTGTAGAATCCGTATATCCGTTGATTTGAATGTTTGTATCTGCATATTCTTGGAAAACAGGAACTAAATTATCTAAATTAGTTTTTGCTTGAGCAGTAAGAGTTGATTTATTTAAGTCAAACTTAACTGCATTTTCTCCTAAAATAACTCTAATTCCCTCTCCTACTCTCTGCACTGTTGCTCCTGGAAGTTGCTCACTAATCTGAACCGCTTGTTTATCCATTTTCTTACCGATAACACCTCCTGTAACACCACCAACAGCGGCACCTAAAACTGCACCTAAAGCTGCATTATCTTTGCTACCGATATTATTACCTAAAACTCCTCCTAAAATCGCTCCTGCTGCTGCTCCAATTCCTGCTCCTTTTTGAGTGTTATTCATAGTTCCACAGCTAGACACTAGTAAAGCTAATGCAATTGAAAATACCGAAATTCTTGTGTAAATAGTCTTCATATATTTAATTTTTAATTATGATTTAACAAAGTGAAATACAACTTGTACCTTTTTACCTCCGTCTAAATAAGAATCTTGAGTTAAATCAAAAGAGTTTTCTGTTTGATTTTCTAATTTAAGTATGTATCCTTCTCCTATATTTTTAGCTTTCTCTCCTTCGAATACTTTTTTCATAGAAAAATAATTTTCTGGAGTTACATACCATTTGATTTGCGTAGTTCCTGACGGACATTTAGAAGAACCTGTAAGCGTGTAATTCCCTGAATTGTTGTTGGCTACAAAAAACCACTTACTTCCTTGGAAACATTTTGCATCTGCATCATCAAATGCTGTAACCATAATACCTGCTGCTCCTCGATATTCTACACTAGAAATTGTCCAATCTCCTTTCATCTTGCTCTGAGCGGAATAATTAAACTTTACTGTTGACTTACATGAAAAGAACAACAAAGACAAAGCTAAAACTGCAACTAAATTTTTCATATTGATTTAATTTTAATATTTATGTAAATAAACAACTTTTATGCCAATAAATCTAGATTAAAAATAAAAAATTACATATTAGAAAGCCAAAGTGCAGGATCTATTTTCTGAACACCTTTCCATACTTGAAAACCTGCCAATGTATTTCCTAAATCGTCGGTATATATAGTACCTAAACTTTGTTTAATCCTAACTCTATCTCCTGCTTTTACAAAAACATCTTTTAGGTTTGTATATATCGTAAAATAATCTCCGTGACTTACCATTACCGCTTTGTTTCCTCCAGGAATGGATTGAATTTTGAAAACTTCTCCATCAAAAACTGCTCTCGACTGTGCACCTTTATCGGTTGCAATTTCTATCCCCGCATTATTCATGGTAATATTTGGAATAATTGGGTGCGGATATGAACCAAATTTAGACACTACATTCCCTCGTTCTACTGGCCAAGGAAGCTTATTTTTATTCGCTTCGAAACGCTCCGATACAACTTCCATATCTACAACATTTGAAACCTCTTCTTTTTTTATCGCTTCCGTTTTTTCCTCTTTTACAACTTTTGTTTCTTCTTTCTTCGCAATTATTTTAGGTGTTGTAACTTCTTTTTTAGGCGTTGGAACTACCGTAGTTTTATTTTTTTCTGCAATTCTTTTAGCTTCTTCTTCCGCTTTTTTTCTAGCCAACTCCTCAGCTTCTCGTTTTGCTTTTTCTTCGGCTAGACGTTTTGCCTCTTCTGCTTTTCTTTTAGCTTCTTCTTCTCGCTTCTTTTTGAGTTCTGCTTCTCGTTTTGCTTTTGCAATTGCAATTTCTTCTCGGATTGCTTTTTCTATATCTCTTTCAAGAGCCGTGGCTGTTCTCTGTTTTTCCTTTAATTTCGTCAGAATTCCATTTTCGTCTTTTTTGTATTTTAAAACAATTTGTTCTTTTTCTTTTCTTTCTGACTCTAACTTTTTCTTTTCTACTTCTTGTTGTTTAAGTAGGTTTACCTTTTCTTGTTTGGATTTTTCTTTTTGTTTTATACTAAGTTCAATTTTTTTCTGCTTATCTATAATTTCTTGAGATTTATTCTTTTGATACTCTCCATATTTATCTAAATACTTTATTCTCCTAAGAGCTTGACCTAAATCCTTTGCTGTAATTACGAAGAGTAATTTATTTTGAACTGATTTATTTTTATATGAATTAACTAAAACTTCTGCGTATTCTTTTCTAAGCTGTTCTAATTCTCTACGAAGTTTATTTATTTCTAGCTGTTTTAAATAAATATCATCTTCTATAAATCTTTTTTCTCTATACGTATTTTTCACTAATTGAGAACGTGCATCAATTTTTTCTGAAAGTTGATTAAAATATAGCAACGAACTTGCCGATTCTTTTTTTACTTCACTTAATTGTTTATTTAGCTTTTCTATCTCTTGACGGATTTCTTGATTCTTTTTCTGCAAATATGCCTTGTTGTATTTTTGCGAAAAAGAAAACGAAAAAAGTAGTAATGTTAGAAGTAAGAATCTATATCTCATTAGTAATATACGGTATTATAAATTTCGTTTAGAATAGTTATTTGGAACTTTGTACGGTGTATCTATTTTTTTCTGTTCAAATGAATTGTATTTAAGTGTAACTTCCTTGCTTTTAGAGCCTTTTATCTGAACATTTACTTCACTCGGGAGTTCAATTTTTCCGTCTGTAATCTTATCTTTATAAAAAATCAGAATAGAATCCTCTGAATTTACCTCATTAAAAGCAATAGAATTAATTGAAAAATCGGAATTAAATATAATTTTTCTATTGTATTTTTTTTGTTTGTCTTTCATTTTCACTAGAATCGGTTCTTTGGAAATGAGAAGATACTGATTTTTTGAAATATCAAAGTTAAATTCCTCTGTAGAAATTGGAAAAAATAACTTCCCAGTAAGAAGTTTCTGAACGCTTTCAAAATCAATAAAATCTAATCCTAAAAGATTATTTATATACGAAAAATCCTCATCTACATAAGTTCGCTTAATTTTTTCATACGCTTTAAACTTTTCTGGGGTTATTAAAGAACGAGCAGAAAAAATTAGAAATGAAGCATTTGTCCATATCAATTTGTCTTTTTCTACTACCATTGTAATTTTAAGCTCAGGAATTTCTGATTTTATGCTTTGACTTAAATTCCCTTGGATAACTATACTTTCAAAATCAGCTAACTTTTGTTGACTTTCTATTTGTTTGAACGCTTTATTTTGGCTATTAATTATGTCATTATCGGTAGTGCTTACTACTTTCATTTGCTTACAAGAAGCAAGTAAAGCTATAACGATAAAACTGAAAAAATACTTAACTAAACTAGTATTCATTTCCTTTAAAATCTAAAATATTATAATCTCCGATACTTAAATCCCTTGCGACACCAAAATACTGTGCATGACTTCCTATCATAGAATTAGCAATATTTGCATCTTTAAGCACCGACTTTTCTTGTATTAAAGAATAACGAACATTACTTTCCAAAATTTTGGTACCTTTTCCTATCGAAACATTAGGTCCTACTTTTGAATTGATAATTACTGCATCTTTCCCAATAAAACAAGGAGGAATAACTAAACTATTTTCCACTACTGCACTTTCTGGGATTTCAAGTATATCCTTTTCATAATCAAGAACTTTTGAATTTGTTTCCACAGCGACTTTTTTATTTCCACAATCCATCCAATCTGTTACTTCTCCTAAAGTAAATTTATCTCCTTTTTTAATCATGTTGTCCATTGCTGTAGTCAGTTGGAACTCACCTTTATCTTTGATGTTATTTTCTAAGATATAGTTTATTTCTTTTGAAAGTTTTTCTCCACTTTTAAAATAATAAATTCCTATAATTGCCAAATCTGAAATAAATTCTTCTGGCTTTTCAAAGAAATCAGTAATATTTCCTTCGTCATTCAACTTAACAACTCCAAAACCTGTGGGATCCTCTACTTTTTTTACCCAAATAACACCATCTGATTCTAAATCCAGCTTAAAATCTGACACAAAAAGAGTATCTGCAAAAGCCACCACTATCTGTCCTTTTAAACTTTCTTTTGCACAATTTATTGCGTGAGCTGTTCCTAATGCTTCGTTTTGATAATATATTGTTCCTTTTGCACCTAATTTTTCTGCAATTTTAATTAAGTCATTTTCAACAACCTTACCAAAATCACCAATTATATAGGCAATTTCGTCTACTTTTTCTCCACAATCATTCGTTATTTTCTCTACCAATCGTTGTACAATTGGTTTTCCTGCTATGGGAATTAATGGCTTTGGAACCGTTAAGGTGTGAGGTCTCAATCGAGAGCCTTTCCCTGCCATAGGTACTATTATTTTCATTTCTACTGTTTTTGGTTGATTTATTGCTTAGGCAAATGTAATTAATAAAAATGAAAATAATAGTACCTTTGTCGGCATATTTACACACTATATTGTCATTCTCTATGAATCAAGAAATCTATATTTTGGACATGATAGGAACGTTTGCTTGTGCTATATACGGCAGTTTTTTCGCTATAAAAAAACGTTTTGACTTATTGGGAATAATGCTCTGTGCTTTCCTTACTGCAATTGGAGGGGGAACAATACGAGAAGTACTATCGAACCGAATTCCTTTTTACTACTACGACATGAATTATATTTATGTAATTATAATTGGATGTTTATTTACTATTTTTATTCATGAAATTTTTGATAAAATTAGAAAAATTGTACTTGTATTTGATTCCATTGGTGTAGTGACTTTTGCTTTTGTAGGTGCATCTAAAGCCGTGGAATTAAACCTGGGAATCTTTGGAGGAATGTCTTTTGCCTTACTTACTGCTATAGGAGGGGGAATTTTAAGAGATTTTGTACTTAATAAAACTCCTGAAATTATGCACAGAGATTTTTATGGTTCTGTTGCAATACTGATTGGCTTTTCATATGCGTACTTTGCTGAATATATGGATAATCCATACTATGCTAATACATTAATTCTTCTAGGAATCATCGTTCGATTTACTGTAATTTATTACAAGATAAACTTATGGAAACCTAATGTGAAGAATTAAATATAAAAACCTACAAGGATAAATCTGCTAGTACAAATGCAGAAAGAGCTTCTACAATTGGTACTGCTCGTGGCAAAACGCAAGGATCGTGACGTCCTTTCCCCATCATTTCCACTAAATTACCTTCTTTATCTATGGTTGTTTGTGATTGAATTAATGTAGCTACAGGTTTAAAAGCAACACGAAAATAAATATCCATTCCATTAGAAATCCCTCCTTGAATTCCTCCTGAATAATTGGTTTTTGTAGACTCATCTTGATTAAATAAATCATTATGGACAGAGCCAAGCATCTTTGTTCCTTCAAATCCACTTCCGTACTCAAATCCTTTTGCAGCATTTATAGAAAGCATTGCTTTCCCTAATTCTGCATGAAGCTTATTAAAAATCGGCTCTCCCAAACCTACAGGAACATTTTGTATAACACCTGTAATCACACCACCGATTGAATCTCCTGCTTTTTTAACTTCTTTAATTTTATTTGCCATTTGCTCTGCAATTTCTGCATCGGGACAACGAACATCATTAGAATCAATTAACGATAAGTCAAGCTCTTGATAGGATTTTTTTAATTCTATTTCCCCCACCGAAGAAACGTATGCTTTAAATGAAATATCTTTAAGAAATTGTTTTGCTAAAGCTCCGCCTACAACCCAATTTGCAGTTTCTCTTGCTGAGGTTCTTCCTCCTCCTCTATAATCACGAATTCCATATTTTTTTTCGTACGTAAAATCTGCATGAGAAGGTCTAAAAATGTCTTTTATATGAGAATAATCTTTTGATTTTTGATCTGTATTTTTAATATGAAATCCTATTGATGCTCCCGTTGTTTTTCCTTCAAAAATTCCAGAAAGAAACTCTACTTCATCATCTTCTTTTCGTTGCGTTACAAGATTAGATTGTCCTGGTTTTCTTCTTGAAAGTTCTTTTTGTATAGCTTCAAAATCCACTTCCATTCCAGCGGGAAAACCGTCGATAATTCCTCCTATTGCAGGACCATGACTTTCTCCGAAAGTGGTAAGTGTAAGTTTATTTCCTAATCGATTCATACGTATTAAATTATTTGCAAAGATAAACTTTGCTAAAAAACATTATTTTATTTGTTTTTCTATTCTAGCGATTACTTCGTTTTTCCCTAGTATTTCCATAATTACAGGTACATCAGGACCTTTCATTTCTCCAACAAGAAGCAAACGAAGTGGTGCCATTATTCTCCCTAAACCTATTTCTTTTTGTTTCGAATACTCGGTAATCGCATTTTTTATATCATTTTGGTTCCACTCTACATTATCTAATGCAAGCAGGAATTCCGAAATAATTTCAGCAGTATCTTCTTTCCATACCTTTTTGTAAGATTTTTCTTCTAATGTTTTTGGTTGTTCGTAGAAAAAAAATCCTTCTTGATAAATTTCATGAACAAAATGAACTCTCTCTTTTAGAATTTCTACAATTTGCCTATCTGCATTTGAAGTATCTACTGAAATGTTTTTTAGATATTTTTGGTATATCTTCAAAAGCTCATCTGTCGATTTTTTTTGCAAATATTCTTTATTAATCCACTTGGTTTTTTCTATGTTAAAATGAGCACCTGATTTATGCACTTTTTCTAAATCAAACTCT
This sequence comes from Flavobacteriales bacterium, assembly GCA_020635515.1. Taxonomy (GTDB): domain Bacteria; phylum Bacteroidota; class Bacteroidia; order Flavobacteriales; family Weeksellaceae; genus JACJZS01. The sequence goes on along the minus strand of JACJZS010000005.1, from coordinate 65,879 downwards.
TGAATCATTTGCTCTAATGTAAGGATTTCTTTGTCCTCAGATGGTGTCCAACCAAGTAGAGCTAACATATTTAAAAATGCATCAGCAAAATATCCTTGTTCTCTATATCCTTGAGATATTTCTCCTGTCTTTTCATCTTTCCACTCAAAAGGAAAAACAGGAAATCCAAATTTATCTCCATCTCTTTTGCTTAATTTCCCATTTCCTATTGGCTTTAAAATAAGCGGAAGATGAGCAAAAGTAGGACTTTCCCAACCAAAAGACTCATAAAGAAGTGTGTGTAATGGCAATGATGGTAACCACTCTTCTCCTCGTATTACATGGGAAATCTTCATTAAATAATCATCTACCACATTGGCAAAATGATACGTAGGAATTCCATCAGCTTTCATTAAAACCTTGTCATCAAGAGTATTTGTATCAACTGAGAACGTCCCTCTTATAATGTCATTTAAAACTAAATTCCTATTTTCTGGAATTTTAAATCGAATAACATACGGAACTTGTTCTTCTAACAGCTTACTTACTTGTTCTTGATTTAAGTTTAAACTATTTTTTAATTTTTTTCGTTCTTGTGAATTGTAAGAAAAAAAGCGATTTTCTTTTTCGTATTCTTTTCTTAATTCATCTAATTCTTCAGGTGTATCAAAAGCATAATATGCATTCCCTGTATCAAGTAAATTTTGAATGTATTTATTATACAACTCTGTTCTTTCCGACTGAATATACGAACCGTATTCTCCTCCTAATTTAGGACTTTCATCAAACGAAATTCCACACCATTGGAAAGATTCTTCTATATACTGTTGTGCTCCTTCTACAAAACGAGAGCTGTCTGTATCTTCTATTCGCAATATAAATTTTCCGTTATTTTTTTTTGCGAATAAATAATTATACAAAGCAGTTCTAACACCTCCTATATGCAAAGGTCCTGTAGGACTCGGAGCAAAACGAACTCTTACTTCTTTTTTCATTATAAACTACGCTGAATTTCGTCCTGCATTAATAATTCCAAACAATGTTCTGGTTACCATTTTTTCAAATACTTTTCGTTCCTGCTCATCTAAATCATTTCTTTTTAGTGATTCAAGTGCATACTGTTGTATGGTTAAAAGTGGCAATATAATATTCTCCCTGAACTCAACAGAAACTTTGTTTACTGGCTCGTCATCCATAAGGGACTCTTGTCCTGAAATTAATAACACATTTTTGAGTGATAATTTATACTCATCATACAAAATCTGCCAGAATTCGCCGTATTTAGGGTCGTTTTTCATGTAGTTAGTAATTGAGAAATTACTTTTCGCCAATGCCATCATACTATTTTGAACTAAAGTTCTAAAATATAATGAGTTGCTATATATATTTTTTAATTCCTCTAATCTTCCTTCATCTATTGCTTTCTGAAATGCGGTACCAACACCGTAATAACCAGGTACGTTTTGTTTAATTTGACTCCACGAACCAACGAATGGAATTGCTCTTAAATCTTTTAGATTCATTTCACCTCCGCTACTTCTTTTACTTGGTCTACTTCCTATATTGGTGCTACCATAGTATTTTAAAGGAGAATTATCAACTAAGTATGGAGTAAATAATGGATGAGTCTTTAAATCTAAATACTTCTTTAATCCAATTTCAGCTAATTCTTGAATTAACTTTCTATTTTCCTCTGTAAGTTCCCCTTGAATCTCATGGAAAACATCATTACTAATACCTGCAGTTAATAACTGTTCAAAATTATACCTTGCTTGAACTCTAGAGCCAAACATTGAAGAAATGGTTTGTCCTTGAATGGTTAATTGAATCTCATGATTTGCAATATCTTGTCCTTGTGAAGCGTAAAATTGGTGTGTTTTTCCTCCTCCTCTAGCTGGTGGACCACCTCTACCATCAAAGAACACCACTTTGATTCCGTATTCTTTAGAAACATTAGATAAAATTTCTTTGGTTTCGTATATTCCCCAGTTTGCTTTTAGGTAACCTCCGTCCTTTGTTCCGTCAGAGAATCCTAGCATTATATCTTGGAAATTATGACGACGTTTTAAATGTTTTTTATATGGTTCTAATTCATAAAGAGCTTTCATAGCTTCTTTTGAATTAGAAAGACCTTGTACTGTCTCGAATAATGGAACTATATTTACTTTTATATCGCCTGGTTCGTATCCTGCAAACCTAAACAATGCATATACTTCCAATACAGAAAACTGAGAAGTCGAATTACTTATTATGTATCTATGACAACTTCTTTCTCCATTTTTTTGCTGAAGTTCTCTGATTAACTGAACTGTTTTGAATGTATCTATAGTTAACTCATCTTCAAAATCATCTTCACTGAACGAATAGTCATAATTAAGTAAAAAATCTAATTTTTCATCGTCATTCCACTCGCTATATGGTTTTTCTGAGATATTGTTCTTTTGATTGATTTGTTGCATTATTTTTTCGTGAATGCTACTATCTTGACGTATATCTAAACTAGCGAAATACAAACCAAATGTTTTCACAGACTGAATTAGAGAGTCTAACTTTTCAATAAATATAGAATTATGTCTCTCTACCAATACCTTCCTTACATCATATAATTTCTGAAGAAGACTATGAGTTGTTAAATCGTTTTCTAGAGCAAACATATTGTTGTATACTTTTGACTGCAACTCTTGAAGCATCTCGTGTACCGTATCAAAAGTAAGTTTTCTCCTAACTTCTTTTATGTGATTATAGTAGCATTTTAGTATTGCAGAACGAAGTTCTTGAGCTACTTTTGTTGTAACGTCACAAGTAACAAAAGGATTTCCATCTCTATCTCCTCCTGGCCAAAAACCAAGTTCTAATACAGGTTTAAATTCATCATCTGGCAAAATTTCCGAATATATTTTAGTATGAACTTCATTTACAACGGTATAAAATACATGACGTAAAAAATAAAGAATACTTTGTGCTTCTTCTACAGGAGTTGGTTTTACTCTATTTATAAAAGGTGTTTTTCCTAATTGTTGTAAAAGTTCATCGATTCCTGCAATATCATTTTCTTTTGATTTTTCTTCTAAAAAGTGAAGAATTCTCAATACTGTATTAGGATAAAACTGCGTTGGGTGTGCTGTAAATACAAGTTTAGTTTTAAAATGTCTAATCTTATCTTTTAGTTCTTCTGTTTTACCTGTCTGAGATGCTAAATCAACTAAATATTGTAAAGTTCCTTTTCCTTTTTTAGGAAACAACTTTTCAAAACTTGCATCTTCTATACTATCAAACAAAACTACTTGTCTTTCTATGTATTTTATGAACTTAAAAAGTAAATCTATTTGTTCCTTTTTGTCGGTAATGGTAGTATACTTTTCAAAAAATTCTTTTACAATATCTATTGGGTTTTTATTTTCTTCGAATGAGGACTTTGAATAGTCATACAAAAAAGGCATCAAGGTGCCAATATTATGCATTTTATCGTATGGAAGTCTTGAGAATAAGGTATTATAAACTAAATATTTTTGATGTACTTCTTGGTGGAATAATTGTAGTTTTTTTGATTTATGCATTTTTGCTCGAATTTGTTGCAAAGTAACTAAAAAAAAATCAATCAACGCGTATGGTAAAATCAGATTTTCTTATTTCACGTTAAATAAATATTTATGAAATATTTACACAATAAATATGTAAAAATTGAGTTTTAGTAACTATAAATAATAACAAAAAGAAATATGAAACAACTCTATCCTACTTTATCAGAAAAAAAATTACCTAAAGCTTCTACAATTAAAAAGATTTTAGATTTTTCTAAATCAATTAAAAGTATTGATTCAAAAAACATTTCACGGTTTGTGATTAGTGTTAATTGAATTATATTCGCACTTTGATTAAAATAGAAAATATGATTAAAATCCTTGCTTTCGGTGGTTCTAATAGTAAAAACTCCATCAATAAACAACTTGCAGAATACGCATCTAGTTTGTTTGATGATGCACTTGTAAATCTTATTGATTTAAACGATTATCCGTTACCTATTTATGGTGTAGATACCGAAATCAATGATGGAATTCCTAAAAGTGCTTTTGCTTTTGCCGAGCTAATTGACAATTCGGATTTACTTGTAATTTCTCTTGCAGAACATAATGGAGCATATTCTGTTGCTTTTAAGAATGTATTTGATTGGATATCTAGAATTCCCAATAGAAAGGTATTTAATGATAAGAAAATTTTTCTTTTAGCAACTTCTCCTGGAGCAAGAGGTGGCGGTTCTGTGTTAGAAATAGCAAAAAATCGTTTTCCCTATAATGGAGGAGAAATCGTTGGCACTTTTTCTTTACCAAACTTTGGAGAGAATTTTAAAGATGGAAAGATAATTAACTTAGAATTAAACCAACAACTTGTTGAAACTATTGAATCAATCAAAAGTAAACTTTAGTAATTCTAAATAAATATCGATTCCTTTCTCGATTTCACTAAATAGAATGTATTCGTCTGGCGTATGTGAACGAGCAGAATCTCCAGGACCTATTTTAAGTGTTTCAAAATCCATAACCGATTGATCTGACAATGTTGGCGAACCGTACGCTGGTAGACCTAACTCTTTCCCTCTTCTCACGATTGGATGATTAACATCAACTCTAGAAGAGTTTAGATGATACGATCGTGGAGTGATTTCTGATTTAATATTTTGTTTTACTAGCTCTATTACTTCTAAATTTTTGTATAATTCATTGGTACGTACATCTACCACAAAATGACATTCATCGGGAATCATGTTGTGTTGCTTTCCTGCTTTAATTTGCGTAACCGTCATTTTACATGGACCTAAAATATCTGAAACATCTTTTAGAGGATTACTTCTAAACCAAGCAATATCTTCTAACGCTATGTACAATGCATTTATACCTTCGTTTCTAGCAGAATGTCCTGTTTTTCCCTTTGCAATACAATCTAAAACAATAAGACCTTTCTCGGCTATTGCCATCTCCATTTTTGTTGGTTCTCCTACAATCCCTAAATCTATTTTTTCGATTTCGGAAAGTAAAAGTCTGCAACCATTTTGTCCTGAAACCTCTTCTTCGGCAACAACTCCTAGAATTAAATTATAAGGTAACTCCTTGTTATACAATTCCACAAAAACTGAAATTAACGATACCAAAGACGCACCTGCATCATTACTACCTAAACCTATTAATTTTTCTCCTTCTATGGTAGCTCCGAAAGGGTCGTATGTCCAGCTTGTTCCTGCTTTTACGGTATCGTGATGAGAATTGAGTAGCACATTCTTTTTCCCTTCTTGATAATGTTTATTTCTCGCATAGAAATTATTTTTAATCCTTCTGTGTGGTATTGATTCAGCATTAAGAAAACGCTCTATAATATCTGCTGTTTTATCTTCTTGACGCGAATAAGAAGGAACTTTGATGAGTTCAATTAATAAATCTATAGCTCTTTTGTGAATGTTGTTAGTTGACATAATTAATGTTTTTTAGGCAAACAGTTCTTTTATATTTGAATAGGATTGATTAATCGCTTTTTGAGATTCAGTTTCATCTTTCCACTCTACTTTATCTATGTTTTCTTCGATTTGAGGAATTAATTTCTCATTTCCATCGTAAATCATATCGTACCAATACGTTATTTTAAGGTTGTAAACATTGTTCTGAAAGTATAGATGATAGGTATTTTTTCTAAAATTTAAAATCTCTACATTGGTAATTCCACATTCTTCTTCTACTTCTCTAATTCCTGCAGACTCGTATTCCTCTCCTTTTTCTACTTTACCTTTTGGTAAATCCCACTTCCCTAATCTATGAATAAATAAAATCTGATTGTCCTTATTCTTAACAACTCCACCTGCTGCATAAATGATGTTAAATTTGGAGCAGAATTTTTCCCACAACAACTCTACATTTTCAGAGTAGAGATTGATTTTCGTTTCGGGATTAATTCCATCAATCAAAATCAACAATAAATCGAGTATTGAGTCGGAGTTGTAATAAATATTTTCTGCGTTTTTTATTTCTTTATCTGAAATAATAATTTGACCTTCATTAAAAAATACTTTATACATTTGTAGAAACTTTCAGCAAAAGTAAATAATAATTCATGAATATAAAAGGTAAAGAAATAACAGTAAACAAGTCTGGGGAATACGTATTCAATTTTTTAAGTGATTTTTCTAATTTCGAAAAAATAATGCCCGACAATGTTTCTAAATTCGAATCTAATGAAAATGGTTTTGTATTTGCACTTACAGGAATGCCAGAAGTTCAGCTCAAACTAAAAAACAAGACACCAAACACACAAATCACACTAACTTCTGCTAAAGAAAGTTTAGATTTCACATTAGAATCAAACATTACAGAAGTAGATGAAAATACTTCACAAGTCGTTTTGGAATTTAATGGAAAGTTTAATTCTTTCATAAAAATGATGGTAGAAAAACCATTAACCAACTTCATAAAATCATTAACTGATAATTTAGAAAAGCTCTAGTTTATTTAGAAAAATGATAGTTACTAAAGGAATTCGGTTTAAAAATGTGGTTTCATGGATGGGAGGTCATCTTTTGTGGCTTACCGCACTTATGACTGTTGTTGCACTTCTTTATCGATTCAATATTATTTCTATAGCAATTCCTTGGCTACCTGTTTCCATAGTAGGTACGGCTGTTGCATTCTATGTCGGTTTTAAAAATAATCAGGCATATGACAGAATGTGGGAAGCTCGAAAAATATGGGGAGCAATCGTGAATAGCAGTAGAGCTTGGGGAATGTATGTTGATAGTTTTGTTTCTAATCAATTTACAGAAACAAAAAAGAGTGAAGAAGAAATTCATAGCATTAAAAAAAGACTTATTTATAGACACATTGCATGGCTTTATTCTCTGAGAAATCAACTACTGATACCAACATCGTGGGAACATGTGAGCCAAAAAGGACATATAGGACGTGCTGCCAGTATGTATCAGAAAAGATTTGGAATTGGATTAATTGATGATGAAATAACAAAAGAAGAGCTTAAAAACTTGTTATGTGAGAAAGAATACAAAAGACTAATTAACAATGTAAATACAGCTACTCAAATTATAAATGAACAATCAAGGGATTTAAAAAAATTACGCGAAGAAAACTTAATTGAGGACTTTCGCCACATGGAGTTAGAGCAAATATTGTATCATTTCTATGAACACCAAGGTAAATGCGAGAGAATTAAAAAATTCCCACTTCCTCGACAATACGCAAACATGAGTCGGTACTTTATTGCTATTTTTATCCTTCTTCTTCCTTTTAGTATGATTCCTGAGCTTATGAACTTAACCAGTTGGGCAATTTGGTTGTCGATTCCATTAACTGCACTGATTGGTTGGATTTATATAATGATGGAAATTATTGGCGACTATTCAGAAAATCCTTTTCAAGGAATGGCAAATGATATTCCTATGCTTTCCTTATGCAGGACAATAGAAATTGATTTAAGAGAGATGCTTAACGAAACTGATTTGCCTCCTGCTATTGAACCTGTAAATGGAATTTTGATGTAGTAAAAAAGTCGAATCTAAAAAGTAGATTCGACTTTCAAATAAAAAATACACAACTCTAGTATTACACTATGGTTAACTTTATCTATTCTTCACAACAATAAATCCATCTATTTTTCTTCCGTCGGCAAGTTCTATTTTATACCAATACGTAGTAGAAGGAAGAGGTCGTCCTGCGAAGTGTCCGTCCCAAACAAACCTAGACGAACTCTCATCAGAATATACTACTTTTCCATATCTATCAAAAATAATGATACTTGATTTTTTACCTTCAAAAACATCTAAATTTTCCAAAGTCCAAATATCATTTTTATTATCCGTTGTACTTGGAGAAATGAAATTTTTAATATCAATAACTATTGTAGATTTAGGCAAGCTAATGCAACCTGTGATTAAGTTTTTAACAATAAACGTATGTTTCCCTGGAGATAAATCACTAAATACATTTGCGGATTCCCATGTATGTCCTTGATTTACAGAATAAGCAACTAATGCTACTTCATTTTGTCCGTCACTAGCAATCACTTGTACGTTGTTTCCCGTAACAACAAGCTGTTCTATTACGGGAGCTTCAATATGAACCAATTCTATACTTTTGCTTGCCACACAACCATTCTCTCCTGTTACATTTACGGTATAAATCCCTGGAATACTTTCAACGATATTCTTTCCTATTTTTCCGTGATTCCATACATAATTTTCTTTAGGTAAATTAAGACCTGCATCAATTTCCACAGAAGTACCTACGCAAAACTCTACTTTGCTCTCCATTGGAATAACAGGTTTTCTTTTTACTTTCACTTCTATTTCTCCTATAACAGGACACAATCCACCTGAAGTAATTCTTACATAAATAGTTTGATTGGTAACCCAAAACTGATTTGGGTTTGAAATCGGGTTTATTTCTTTATCTGCATCAGTTCTTGACGTGTAGTATCTAAACACAGTATTAGAAATATCATCTACAAACTGAGATTTAAACTGATTTAAATTAAGTGTAAAATGATTATCATCTTCTTCACAATCCGTATAGAATATATGAATACTCTTTATAGGTGTAACTACATTTGGCTTTAAGGTAACAAATGTAGTTTCCTCACAAACTCCATTATCTACATTAATGTAAATGTTAATAGGAACATTGGTTTCATATCTTTTTGATGCGTTAATAAGATTGGTTTTATTTATGGCATCTGATTGAGATAAATAATACGTAAAGTTATAATCTTGATGATTTTTAATCACTAAAGAATTCAATTCGTCTAACTCTAAATCATAAAATCCATTAAAATCAGTATCGCAAATAAAATACTCCGAAACAACTAATTTGGGAGGTAATTGTAATCGAATTGGGATTTTTTTAATGGAATAACAACCTAACTCAGGATTAAAGAATCGAACATAAATAACATTGCTAATGGCGTCTAACTTATAATTAGTAGTATTTTGAATTTTACTTTCTAGCTTATTTGCCATAGCTTCTTCATAATATTTATAAAAAGCAATATCTAAACCTGTGGTATCATCAATCATTTTTGGAATGTAACTTTCTAAATCTACATAAGCAGTCGTATTGGAATAAACATCACACACATACTGTAACTCTGCATCTATCGCTAGAATTTTACGATCTAAAACTACCGACAACTTAGCAATGCTATAACACTTATTTGAATTATAAACTCTTATATATCTTACATAATCAGTATCTGTAACTTTATGCTCTGTAGGTTTTGTTATTTTATTGGTATTGTTTATAGCATCTGTTTCCGTTGGAAAATACTCAAATGTGTAAAGTGTAACATCATTAACAAAGTTGGAATTGTACAAGGTAAGGTCTACTATCTCGAATCCATCGTTATTGTTATCACAGATTTTATCTACAAATTCTTTTTTAATTACAGAAGCAGGAATAAATTCAAAAGAAATCTCACTTATCGTACTGCATATCCCGTTAGATGCTTTTACAAATAATTTCGTAGTAGATGTAATTGTATAATTCTGTATCGCATTAGAATTGCTTTCTGCGTCGGATAAACTCTCATAGTACTTAACATTTACACCTCCAATCCCTGAACTTATTTGATTATTAACACTTGATAACATAAAATCATTTTCTACCAAATCATTTTCGTTATCACAAATTTTAACTAAATCTACTTCTTTAGGATAATTTTTCAACTCAAAACGAATGTATTTTACATTAAAGCAACCGATGGTATTTTCCATTCTCACATACACATCATTGTTTCCTGTTTTAATTTCATAATTTGTAGGATTAGATACAATGTCTGCGGAATTATTATCTATTGCTGATTCGTATGTTTTAAATAATGTTACTTTGTAATTCTTGTAATCGCTACTCATTTCTGAGAGGTATGAGTTTATATTTACATTTATTTTCCCTTGATTATGCTCATCACAAAATTCCACTCTTGCATTTTTAAAATCTACCACTTCGTTCTGAATAAGATTAATTACCTGTACAGAAGAAGCACATATATTTTTAACACCTTCCGCATAAATTACGTCGGAACCAACAACATTGTATGTACTAGGATTAGCAATAGGAGATAATAATTGTCCGTTTTCGTATTTTTTATAGAACACTACATTAGTAACTGCGTAATTTCTAAACATATCAGAACTATAACTCGTTAAATCTATATACTCCTCATTGTCATTAAGTTGATTACAATATTGAATTGTATATGGATTAAGGTTTACTACTTCTCCTTTCTGTAAAAATTCTATCTCTATAGGATATACTTCCCAGCAATCTGTTTCTGTAGAGAATAATCTTACCCAAATAGTATCGCCATCTTTTGCTAAATAACTGGATAATGAATTTGTATTTGCAACCGCATCAGATTCATTCTTAAACCATAAGGCATCTACATATTCTCCATGTTTGGTCAATACCAAAGAATACGATTCCAAATCTATGCTTTGACTTGAAGTTATATCGTCAACACATATGGTTATAACTTTAGAACTTGGCTCTGGAATAGGAAATACATTCAAAATAATCTTAGCAATAGATACACAACCAGAAATCGTATCTTGAAATCGTACATAAATGTACGTTTTATCTTTTGCCGTATATGCAAGAGTATTTGCTGTCGCTATTTTTTTATTAATATTATTATTTAAAGCATCGTAGTAATTTTGGTAGTAACTAACTTCCTTATTTGCAGTAGAAGGAATCATAGAAGAAATTGCAGTAGTCAAATTAAACGTTTCTACCTCATCTCCATCTACATCACAGGCATTCAATTTTTCGTCTATCGTTTCAAAAGACTCATTTAAATTTATTTTTATTGTACTTATAGAGTAACATTTTGTTGTGCTGTTGTATGTTCTTATATATACCATAAAAGGATTCGAAGTAATGTTTATTGATTTAGGATTTTCTACTCTTTGCGTATCGTTTTGAGCATCTTCTTTTGTTAAGTAGTAAACAAAGGAAGAATTCTTAAAATCTGGAATCTGATTTTCATATTTCGTAAAATCATGTCTTATATTTATAGGAGCATTAGGCATATAACATAATGTTTCTCCTTGAATATTTACTGATTGTGGCGTAGAAACAAGTTCAAACTTAATTTCATCAATAGTACTACAACCTCCATCTCTAGATATTTTCACAAAAACAGATGAATTTGATTGTACATTGAAGTTTGTAATAGAGCTTATACTGCCTTCTGCATCTGCTTGTGTTTTATAAAACTCAATGGTTAAACTATTTTGATTCCCTGCTATTATTGGGTTTAATGTTAATAAATCTATATTTTCTATACCGTTATTACCTACATCGCATACCAAATAAGGGGATTTTAATTGATTTTGAGGATTTGGAGCCAACTTTACATTAGCTTTATAAACTGCAAAGCAATCCTCTCTACTTTCCATTCTATAATAAAAAGTTTTATTGGTAGATGTCGCTATTATAGGATTGGTTATGGGATTTAATTTGTTCTCTGCGTCTCCCTCAGCATTATAATATGAAATAACAAAACCTGTCTTTCCTTCAAGAATTGTAGAATCCAAGCTGTTTAAAAGAAAACTCTCTACACCATCTTTATTTACATCACATAACTCATGATTAATGTTGCGAGCAAGCGGATAATCCTCAGAAAACTTTATTGTATATTCTCTGTTAATGATTACATTGTTATTACTACAAGTATAAAAGGTAGTTTCTAAATTTATTTTATAATTATCTTCTAATTCACACAATACTGGATTTTGTTTTGTAGAAACCACTTTTCCATTTTTATCCGTCCACTTAAATGAAACTTGCATATCTCCATTAGGTTTAAACTTCCATGCTTCGTTTGATGCTTCCCAAGAAGATGTATTTCTCCCTTGAGGAAAAACCCCTTTATTCCCCATTTTATCTTGAATCCCAACTAAAGCTCTTTTTTCTTTTGCTCCTTCACAACTCTCAGGTTTTGATTCTATATAAACTTCTATATCATTAGTGGATTCATGCAAAGCAATCTGAAAAGTACTTTTTTTATCTTTACAGTTAAACAAAGTCATATTGTGAAAATTAATCACAAATATTCTGCATGGTGCCACACCAATAGTTTTCGTATATATTTCCCCACAGTCATTGTATGGCGTGCTAGGATCATCATCACAAGTAAGCGAAACATTAGACATATCATGGAAAGATCCAAAAATTGCATTTCTAACTAAGTTCTCATCAGGTATACTTCCTGAAATATACCAAGGACAATCTTCGTTTGCTAAAGAAGTGTCAAAACTTACCAAACCATTGTTACCAATTACAAGTTCTTCGTACGTTTCTCCATAAAAACAAAATTTAAACGGTAACGGAATTGCATTACTAAATTTATCTTCTTCGTACAAATTTAATCGATTCCCTTCGTTAAAACCAGCTACTGGACTATACGGAATAGAAGATACCATATAATCAGATGTAGATTTCAATTCTGTGTATTCCACCTCTAGTTCAAGGCAGTTTTCATCATTTAAAGGATTATCGCAACTTATGGGAATGATTGCATCTTGGGAGTGAATTTCGTTTACACTAATATCAGGCAAACAGGATTGTGAATAACTTAGTATACAAGCTACCACCACCATAAAGGAGGTACATATCTTTTTCATATTTAAGTATTTAGAGTTGTTGTAGCTCTAATATACAAAAAAATACTATACAACCATAGGAAAAGGTAGAATTAACACAATTAAGAAATTGGAAAAAATACACTAACTCTATAAATAGTTATTTTTGTATTTTATACATTAATAAAAAAAAGTATATTTGTATTCATTTTTTAGGTATACCTAAAATAAAAATTATGCATTATATGAACGATTTAATTACATTTTTAGAAAATCAACCCTCTGTAATCGCAGCTTTATATGCCACTCTATTCACTTGGTTCGTAACTGCCCTAGGTGCGTCTGTGGTATTTTTCTTCAAAAAGATAAATCGAACATTTTTTGATATGATGTTAGGTTTTACAGGTGGAGTTATGATTGCTGCTAGTTTTTGGTCTTTATTAAATCCAGCAATAGAAATGAGTAAAGGCGAAGGATTTCAAAAAGTCATTCCTTCTGCCGTGGGATTTCTTCTAGGCTCTTTGTTTATGTTTGGTTTAGATAAAGTAATGCCTCACTTACATATTAATTTTAAAGAAAAAAATAAAGAGGGAATTAAAAGCAAGTTGCACCGAACTACCTTACTTATTTTAGCAATTACCTTACACAATATTCCTGAAGGATTAGCTGTAGGAGTTCTTTTTGGTGCTGCTTCGATTGGTCTAGATGGAGCTACGTATATAGGAGCCGTTACACTTGCCATTGGTATCGGATTGCAAAATTTCCCTGAAGGTATTGCTGTTTCCATGCCATTAAGAAGACAAAATATGTCGCGTAGAAAATCTTTTTTTTATGGTCAACTTTCTGCAATTGTAGAACCAATTGCTGGAGTACTCGGAGCTTTTGCTGTATTCTTTTTTCAACCAATGTTACCATACGCATTAGCTTTTGCCGCAGGTGCTATGGTTTTTGTTGTAATAGAAGAAGTAATCCCAGAAACACAACTAGAAAAAAATACCGATTTAGCAACTTTAGGATTTATACTCGGGTTTATTATTATGATGTCGCTCGACGTTGGTTTAGGTTAAAATCAATAACTTTTTCATAACTTGCAAGTGAAATTCAATACAACTCAATGGATTCCTATGCTCAAATCATTCTTCCTCTTTCGGTAGCAGATACATTTACGTATCATATTCCTAAAGAGTTTTTAACTCAAATAGATATTGGTTTCCGTGCGGTTGTTGAATTCAATGGAAAAAAACTATACACAGGAATTGTAGAATCCATTCATACAAATAAACCAGAAAATTATTCCGTAAAACCAATTATTTCATTATTAGATACACAACCAATTGTCACAAAAGAACAATTGGATTTATGGAAGTTTATTTCCGAATACTATATGTGTTCACTAGGTGAAGTTTATAGAGATGCTATTCCGTCAGCATTAAAGTTAGAAAGTGAAACATACATTCGGCTCAGAGATGTAAAAAACGTAAATTTAGAAAACCTAGACGAGTTCGAAACATTAATTATTCAAAACTTAATCAATAAAACTTCTTTAAATGTAAAAGAAATAGAAAGTTTCATTCCCAAAAAAAATATTCTTTCTGCTTTAAAATATTTATACGAAAACAAATACTTAGAAATAGATGAAAAAATAACACCTAAATACACAAGAAAACAATTGGCTTTTGTAAAACTTCATTCTAACTTAGAACAAAATCCAACTAACTTAAAAGAAATTTTACTACAAATTGACAAAATAGACAAACAACGAAATTTACTTTTGCAATTTTTAAGCATTAAAAACCAAACTAATAAACCGATACAAAAAAAAGAACTACTAGAAAAAACAAATTCCTCTCTTGCAATTTTAAAAGCGTTAGAAAAAAAACAAATTCTAGAAGTTTATTATTCAAATATCGACAGAATTTCTTTTCAAGATAAAACAACAGAAAAACTTACAACTCTTACCCAAGCACAACAAAAAGCAAATAACGAAATAACAAAATACTTTACCAACAAAAAAAATGTTCTTCTTTATGGAGTTTCTTCCTCAGGAAAAACAGAGATTTATTTTCATCAAATAGAAAATCAACTCAAAAATGGGAAACAAGTTTTATTACTTCTTCCTGAAATTTCCATTGCAACACAAATAATTCACCGTGTTCAGAAAATATTTGGAGAACAAGTAGGAATCTATCATCAAAAATTATCCACCAACGAAAAAGTAGAGGTTTGGATGAATTCCTTACTCGGAAAGTACAATATAATTATAGGAACTCAGAACTCAATTTACCTTCCTTTTTTAAATTTAGGATTAATCATTGTTGACGAAGAACACGACTCCAAATACAAAAAAAACAATTCCAAACCATGCTTTAACACTCGCGACTGTGCGTTGTATCTTGCAAATTATTTTTCAGCTAATTGTCTACTAGGAACCGCAACACCATCACTAGAAAGCATCTATTCTACTCAAAAAAGAAAATTAGAAATCGTAAAACTTACCGAACGATATGGAAATACATATTCTCCCGAAATAGAATTAATTTCACTTAGAAATACCTCACAAGAAAATGAAATCATAGGAGATTTTTCTGTGAAACTGAAAAATGAAATAGAAGAAACACTCAACAAAAAACAACAGGTTCTTATTTTTATGAATCGCCGTGGCTTCTCTCCTATACTTGAATGCGAAACCTGCGGTTTTTCTCCAAATTGTCCCAACTGCAACGTAAACCTAACGTATCATAAATTTTCAAACGATTTAAAATGTCACTATTGCGGATACAAAGAATCAAAAACAAAAAACTGCAAAGTGTGCAACTCTCCTAAAATAACCACAAAAGGAATCGGCACGCAAAGCATAGAAGAACAACTCGTAGACTTATTTCATTCAAAAAAAATAGAACGAATGGATTTGGATACCATGAGAAGAAAAAATGCGTATGAGAAATTATTTGAAAAAATGAACCTAAAAGAAATCGATATTCTTGTAGGAACACAAATGATGAGCAAAGGTTTAGATTTCGATTCCATTGGTTTGGTTGGCATAATTCGAGCGGACTCCCTACTTCAACTTTCCGACTTTAGAGCAGAAGAAAAAGCAATGCAACTCATCATTCAACTCTGTGGAAGAACAGGAAGAAAAAGTAACATAGGAAAAGTATTGATTCAAACATACAACGAAAATTCCGATTTTTTTCAACACCTAAAAAACAATGAAATAAACCTTATTTACAAAAAATTACTTAACGAAAGAAAAGAATTCAACTATCCTCCTTATTCAAAACTAATTGAGATTACTTTAAAACACAAAAAGCAAGAAAAGGTTCGTTCCACCTCTATCTTTCTAACCCAAATTTTAACTAAAGGAATTGATGAAAAATATATTTTAGGTCCCGTAGAACCCGAAGTAAACAAAATAAATAACGTGTATATAAATAAAATTACCGTAAAACTCCCACACGTATTTTCTCCATCAAAAACAAAAAAATTCATTCAAGAAAGTATAAATTACTTGCAAGAATACAAAGCTACCAAACAAACTCAAGTATTCGTAAATGTAGACCCTAATTAAATTATCTCAAAAATCTTATTCGTAAATAATAATGCATTATGAATTTCACAAGATCTTTTTTTATCTTTGTAATATGTTTGAAATCAAGAATAGTAATCAGAAAATGAGTTATAATCCAAAGAGAGAATACGACACTGACGAGGATATACTTGTTGCCGAAACAGAAAAACACCATATCGTGATTCATAATGATGATTTTAATACGTTTGATTTCGTAATTAACTGTTTGATGAACATTTGTGAGCACTCACAAGAACAAGCAGAACAATGTACTTTTTTGATTCACTTCAAAGGCAGATGCGAAGTAAAAGCAGGAAGTATAGCTGATTTACTTCCGCGTCACAAAAAATTATTACAAAGTGGATTAACTTCGGAAATTATTTAACTAAAAGGCAATAGAAAAAAATCAAAAAACAAACAAATTGTTAAAAATTAAACAAAAAATTAGTTTACTAGAATAATCAATTTATCTTCGCAGAAATTTTTGAATTATGTTAGTACAAAATGTTGCACTAGAAGATGTTGCAGATGAGTTTGGAAGTCCGTTGTATATCTACGACTCAGAAAAATTTAAAAGTCAGTACGAAAGAATTACTTCTGCTTTTTCTAAAGTGGAGAATCTGAAAATTAATTATGCTTGTAAGTCAAATACCAATTTAAACATATTAAAAATATTTAAAAGCTTAGGTAGTGGAGTTGATACCGTTTCTATACAAGAAACAAAAATAGCATTAAAAGCAGGTTTTGAACCTCAAGATATTATCTTTACTCCAAATGGAGTTTCTTTTTCAGAGATAGAAGAGGCAATGAATCTTGGCGTAAAAATAAATATTGATAATCTTTCCGTATTGGAACTTTTTGGTCATGAATATCCCGAATATCCTGTTTGTATTCGTTTGAATCCACACATTATGGCAGGAGGAAATTCAAAAATATCGGTAGGTCATATAGATTCTAAATTTGGAATTTCTATTTATCAGTTACCTCATATAAAAAGAGTGGTTCAGAATACCAAAATGAACATAGAAGGTTTGCATATGCATACTGGTTCTGATATCTTAGATATTGAAGTATTTTTGAATGGTGCAGAAATTCTGTTTGAATCAGCTAAAGAGTTCCCAAATCTGAAATTCATTGATTTTGGAAGTGGATTTAAAGTTCCTTACAAAGAAGGAGATAATGAAACTGATATGGAATTTTTAGGAGAAAAATTAGGAAAAAGATTTAATGATTTCTGCAATGAATACGGAAAACAACTAACCTTAATGTTCGAACCTGGAAAGTTTCTTGTTAGCGAGGCAGGATATTTTACAGTTCCTGTAAACGTAATTAAGCAAACAACTTCTATGGTTTTTGCTGGTGTTAATTCAGGATTCAATCACTTGATTCGTCCTATGTTTTATGATTCCTATCATCAGATTATAAACATTTCTAATCCTGAAGGAAGACCAAGGTATTATACTGTAGTCGGATACATCTGCGAAACCGATACATTTGCTACCAATAGAAAAATAGCAGAAATTAGGGAAGGAGATTATTTGTGTTTCAAAAATGCAGGAGCATATTGTTTTTCTATGGCATCGAATTACAATTCAAGATTTCGTCCTGCGGAGGTTTTAATACACGAAGGAACACCACATCTTATTCGTAGAGAAGAAAATTTAGACGATTTACTTGCAACTACCATAGAGGTTTTGTAAATTTGATGGAAATGAATCAAGAGCAAGAAGATTTTTATAAAAAGTTTAAAGAACGTTTGGAGGAAAGTCAAGAGTTTCCTTCAAACTATCTTTTTAAGTTCATTGTCCCTAATAACGATGAAAAAATAAAAGAAATAAAAGAGGTTTTTGCTAAAAGTAATGCAGGTTTTTCTTTTAAAGAAAGTAAAAATGGAAAGTATGTAAGTGTTACTATAAAACTTTATGTTACCGACTCAGATGAGGTAGTAAAATACTACAAACAAGCAGGAGAAATAAAAGAGGTTATACTGCTGTAAAGCTATAAATTAGAATATTTTTTAATTATTTTTTCAAACCAATTTGAAGGTAGAAACTTCTTTAAACTTACAGAAATTTTTTGCATAAATTTCCCACAATAATAGTGCGATTTTAGTACTCTTTTTTTAGTTAATTGATGTATGAATTCAGCGACTTCACTGGTTGTTATTCCATCATCTACATGTGAGTTCATAGAATTATATACTTTCTGAAAAATAGTTTCGTATGCCTTTGGAACAGTAGAATGAACACGAGATTCAGCTATATTGGTTTGAATATCCCCTAAATGTACAACCGTCGCCTGTACATTAAAGTTTGAAATTTCATAACGTAATGCTTCCGTAATCTTATCTAGAGCAGATTTCGAAGCAGAATAAAAACCACGAAAAGGAAGTCCCATTTCACTGCCAATAGATGATATATTAATAATTTTTCCAAATTTTTGTTCTCTCATTACAGGAAGAATTTCGTTTATAAGTGTAATACAAGAAACAACATTAAGTTTAAATAATTTTATGATTTCTTCCTCTTGAGTATTTTCAATGCTCCCTACCATTCCCATTCCTGCATTGCTGATAAGAATATCAATAGAATTAAAATTGGTTTTAATTTCATTTATAGCGTTTATCACTTGATTTTTATCAGTAATATCGCAATTTATGGTTTTAAAATTAGCATTTTTAGGAGTTCTTCTACTCAATCCAATTACATTATTTCCTTTTTCCATTAAGTAGTTTGCAAGTGTAAAACCTATTCCCGATGATGTTCCTGTAATGATAATATTCATAAAATTTGTTTCTAAAAAACGTCCGCAAATTACAATTTATTTAACTTAAAATGTATCTTTGTTTGCAAAAGACCATTACAAAATATTATTCATAGTATGAGATACCAAAGAAGTAGTGAGTTATTTTTAACCGCTAATAAATACATTCCTGGTGGAGTTAATTCCCCTGTACGTGCTTTTAAATCCGTAGGAGGAACTCCTGTTTTTATGAAATCAGCAAAAGGTGCTTACCTTACAGATGAAGACAACAACACTTATATAGATTATATCAATTCTTGGGGACCTATGATTTTAGGTCATTCGAGAGAAGAAGTGGTAGAAGCAGTTAAAAAACAAGCAGAAAAAGGATTTTCATTCGGAACACCAACAGAATTGGAAACAGAAATAGCGAAATTAATAACGGAAGTTGTACCTAATGTAGATCAAGTACGAATGGTAAGTTCGGGAACAGAAGCGTGTATGTCTGCAATTCGTCTTGCACGAGGATTTACCAAAAAAGAAAAAATTATAAAGTTTGAAGGTTGTTATCATGGTCATGCAGATTCTTTTTTAATTAAAGCAGGAAGTGGAGCAGCAACATTTGGCTCTCCTAATTCGCCTGGAGTTACAAGTGGAACAGCAAAAGATACTTTATTAGCGAAATATAATTCTATAGAATCCGTAAAAAAACTTTTTGAAGAAAATAAAAACGAGATAGCAGGAATCATCTTAGAACCAGTAGCTGGAAATATGGGTTGTATTCCTCCACAAGAGAATTTTTTACAGGAATTAAGGAGTTTATGTGATGCTCATAATGCTCTTTTAATTTTTGATGAGGTAATGACTGGATTTCGTTTTACACTTGGTGGAGTTCAGCAGTTGTATAATGTGAAAGCGGATTTAGTAACGTTTGGAAAAGTAATAGGTGGAGGAATGCCAGTAGGTGCTTTTGCTGGAACAAACGAAATTATGAATCACTTAGCTCCAAATGGAGCTGTATATCAAGCAGGAACGCTTTCAGGAAATCCAATTGCAATGACTGCAGGATTAACAACTTTGCAAATCCTAAAAAATAATCCAACTATTTATACAAAAATTAATTCTACAACAGAAACATTAGCAACAGAAATAAACAATATACTTTCTAGCAAAGGAGTTGAATTTTCGATTAATCAAAAATGTTCTATGATTTCTGTATTTTTTGGACAGGAAAAAGTTATAGATTTTGATTCTGCTTCTCGTGCAAATCATCAGGAGTTTAATCGTTTTTTTCATTCCATGCTCAATCAGGGAATTTATCTTCCTCCGTCAGGATACGAAACGTGGTTTATTTCCAATGAAATTGATGAAACTGAAATCGAAAAAACATTACAAGCAATTAAAAAATCTTTTTAAAATATAAATCTAAAAAAATATGAGTCAAATAGATTGGCAAACGGTAAAAGAATACGAAGACATCACGTATAAATACTTTAATGGAGTAGCACGTATCGCATTTAATCGTCCTGAAGTACGCAATGCATTTCGCCCTAAAACCGTTTTTGAATTATATGATGCTTTGTCGCATGCAGGAGAGTCGCAAGAAGTAGGAGTTGTTTTACTAACAGGAGAAGGTCCTTCTCCTAAAGATGGAAAATATGCTTTCTGTTCAGGCGGGGACCAGCGTGTACGTGATAAAAGAGGTTATAAAGGAGATGATGGTATTGCAAGACTCAATATTCTAGAAGTTCAACGCTTAATTCGTTTTATGAATAAAGTAGTTATTGCTGTAGTTCCTGGTTGGGCAGTTGGTGGAGGACATAGTTTGCATGTGGTATGTGATATGACTATTGCAAGCAAGGAGCATGCTATTTTCAAACAAACCGATTTAGATGTAGCTAGTTTCGATGGAGGATACGGTTCTGCTTATTTGGCTCGCCAAATAGGACAAAAACGTGCAAGAGAAATCTTTTTTTTAGGAAGGAATTATTCTGCCGACGAAGCATTTCAAATGGGAATGGTAAATGCAGTAGTACCACACGAAAAACTTGATGAAGTAGCTTATGAATGGGCACAAGAAATCATGCAGAAAAGTCCTATGGCAATTAAGATGATAAAATTTGCATTTAATCTTATAGACGACGGAATGGTAGGACAACAAATATTTGCAGGAGAAGCTACTCGCCTAGCCTACATGACTGACGAAGCTCAAGAAGGTAAAAATGCATTTCTAGAAAAAAGAAAACCAGATTTTGACAAATTCCCAAAATACCCATAAATAAAGGTATACTCCTACGATTTGTACCCAAGCAGTAATTTTCGTAACTTAAAAGAAGTTAAAATTCAAACAAAATGAAAGCAACTATTTTAATTTCAGTGCTCGCGATATTTTTTATTGCTTGTGTTCAACAACAAGGAATTTCTGAATCTAAAGAGGTTACAGTTGATGATAAAATACAAGTTGGTTATGGAACGGTTTCTGCCGAAAATAATGCAACATCTACAAATACCTTAAAAGCAAAAGAGCTTAACAAAGGAAATGTAATAAATCCTGCACAAATGTTAACTGGGAAAATCCCAGGAGTTAGTGTAACAAACTCTGGGAATCCTAGTGTATTATCTAAAATTCGCATACGAGGAGGTTCTTCATTACTTGGCTCTAATGATCCTCTTGTCGTGTTAGATGGTTTAATTTTAGGAGAAGGAATAGATATTCTTAACTCTCTAAACCCAAATGACATAGAGGATATTACCATTTTGAAAGATGCAGCATCTACTGCAATCTATGGTAGCAGAGGAGCTAATGGAGTAATTATAATAACCTCTAAAAAACCGTAATATGTGTAATCACGATAGTTTCATGAATCAAGCTGTAGAATTATCTGCTTTAGCATTAACTAATCCTACGGGAGGACCTTTTGGAGCAATTATTGTGAAAAATGGAGAGGTTATAGGAAAAGGAAATAATTCTGTTTCTACCAACAATGATCCTACGGCACATGCAGAAGTGATGGCAATTCGTGATGCTTGTAAGAATCTAAATACTTTTCAATTAGATGATTGTATACTATATACTTCGTGCGAACCATGTCCTATGTGTTTTGGAGCTATTTATTGGTCGAGGTTGTCTAAGGTTTATTATGCGTGTACCAAAAAAGATGCGTCTGATACAGGATTTGATGATGACTTTATTTATCGAGAGTTAAACTTAGAGCATACAAAAAGAAAAATACCTATGATTGCTTTGGATAAAGAAAAAGCAATAGAAATTTTCCAAAAATGGAAAGAAAAACAAGATAAAATTGATTATTAGTAGTTGTTTAAATGAAAAAATTAAAACTTGAAGAATTAAACCGAATATCGGTAAATGAATTTAAAGAAAGCAATAAAATACCAGTAGTTGTACTTTTAGATAATATAAGAAGTATGAACAATGTTGGTTCTTTTTTTAGAACTTCTGATGCCTTTAGAATTGAGAAGATATACCTTTGTGGAATTACGCCAAAACCACCTCACAGAGAAATCCAAAAAACAGCACTTGGTGCAACAGAATCAGTGGATTGGGAACACAGAAAAGAGATACAAGAACTTATAACTGAATTAAAGCAAAACCAATATAAAATAATTGGAATAGAACAAACTTCAGCTTCTAAATCACTACAAAACTATCCTATTTCTAAAGGAGAAAAGTATGCATTAATTTTTGGAAATGAAGTAGAAGGGATTCAAGACGAAGTAGTGAAAATAATAGATGAATGTATAGAAATACCACAAGAAGGAACCAAACATTCGTTTAATGTAAGCGTATGCGGAGGTATTGTTCTTTGGGAATTTTATAAAGGAATTTTAGGTTAAAAAAGAAAAATAAGTTACATTTATCATTCAAATAAAATATAAATAATGAAGCATTTAATTTTCGCTTTTGCATTAGTAATTAGTACTGTATCGTTTACACAAGAAAAAATGAATCAAGAAAAAGAAAAAAAAGTAGTTTATCAAGTGTTTACACGACTTTTTGGTAATACAAACACAACTAACAAACCTTGGGGAACGATTGAAGAAAATGGCGTAGGAAAGTTCAATGATTTTACGGATAAAGCATTACAGGAAATTAAAGATTTAGGCGTAACTCACATTTGGTATACAGGAGTTCCTCATCATGCTGTAATTAGAGATTATACCAAATATGGAATTTCTAACGACGATCCTGATGTAGTGAAAGGACGTGCTGGTTCGCCATATGCCATTAAGGATTATTACCAAGTAGACCCCGATATGGCTGTAAATCCTGAAAATAGAATGCAAGAATTTGAAGATTTAATTGAAAGAACGCATAAAAACGGAATGAAAGTAATTATGGACATTGTTCCTAACCATGTTGCTAGAAAATACGAAGGAAAAAATAATCCTGTAGGAGTTGAAGATTTTGGTGCTAATGACGATAAAACAGTAGAATACAAACGCGATAATAATTTTTACTATATCCCTAATGAATCTTTTCAAGTTCCTGATTTGGGAGATGAAAAACCACTTAATGGAGAAACAAATCCGCTTTCAGACGGAAAGTTTAATGAGAATCCAGCAAAATGGACAGGTAATGGTTCTCGTTCCGCAAAACCAAACAAAGACGATTGGTACGAAACGGTAAAAATCAATTACGGAGTTCGTCCTGATGGAAGTAAAGATTTCCCTGAACTGCCAAAACATTTTGCAAATTTAGATTACAAAGCACACTTCAACTTTTGGAAAAATCAAGATGTTCCTGATTCTTGGAAAAAATACAGAGATATTTGTCTTTTTTGGTTAGATAAGGGAGTTGATGGATTTAGGTACGATGTTGCAGAATTGGTTCCGTATGAGTTTTGGAGCTATTTGAATTCTTCCATAAAAATTAAAAATCCAGATACATTTTTAGTTGCAGAAGTATACAATCCTAAAGAATATAGAAATTACATTCACTTTGGAAAAATGGATTATTTGTACGACAAAGTAGGAACCTACGATACTTTACGCGAAATCATTCAAGGAAAAGCAAGTACAGATAAGATTGTAACTACTCACAACTCTGTAATGGATATAGAACATTCAATGCTTCATTTTTTAGAAAACCACGATGAACATAGAATTGCAACTCCTGAATTTGCTAAAACCGCGGAGCATGGTAAACCTATGATGGTGGTTTCTACACTTATAAGCACCTCTCCTACGATGATTTATTTCGGGCAGGAAGTAGGAGAAAAAGCAGAGGAAGATGCGGGATATGGAAAAAAGTACCGAACCACTATTTTTGATTACTTTGGAGTTCCTGCTCATCAGCGTTGGGTAAATAATGGAGAATTTGACGGAGGACAACTCTCGAAAGAAGAAAAAGAACTAAGAGAGTTTTATGAAAAATTGCTGAATTTCTCTATTCAAAACCAAACAATGTTAGGCGAATACCAAGAAATTCATACTTACAACAGAGAAAGTAACAATACCTATAACGATAAACTTTTTTCATTTGTTCGCTGGAAAGACAATAGCAGAGTTTTGGTAATTTCTAATTTTGATGATAAAAACACCTACGACGTTGATTTAGAAATTCCAAAGGAATTAATTGAAGAAATGAATCTTACAGATTCTAAATACAAACTCAATAGCATCTTAGAGAAAAGTTGTAGTAAACTAAAAATCAAAAACGGACAAGGAGTCGTAACAGTAAAATTAAAACCTTTGCAGTCGTATGTATATGAATTCTAATACAGATCTCTACTACTACGGAGCAAGGTATTACGACCCAAGAATTAGCATTTGGTTGAGTGTCGATCCGTTAGCGGTATATAATCCAGTCATGGAAACCGAGCATTACGGAGACGGTCAACACAACGGTGGGATTTTTAATAATAAAAACTTAAATGTTTATGGTTATTGTTATGGAAATCCTGTAGCAATGATAGACCCTAATGGTAAGCAGGTAAAAGTTACTGAAAAAGGAGGAGCTATAAACATACATATGACGTATAAATTTTCTAACACTTCAGATTCCAAGATAGATGAAGCTAAGTTTATGGAAAAGTTTGCAAATGATGTAAATAAAACATTTAAGAAAAACGACGCTAATATTAACTTTACCTATTCTCAAAGTGATAATGCTACAATAGATATTAATATTGTTAAATCTGTAGGAGTTACAGTAAAAAGAAATTCAGACCTTACGATACAAGACAACGGAATTCTTCAACATGCAGGAGGAGCTGATGAAGCTGGAAATTTAACTAATAATGCTATTACTTTTAGTGCATTCGAGCCAACTTCTAATGATGGTAAGCAGATAATTTATGAGAGAGCATATACTTTGGGTGAAATGATTAGTCATACAGCGATTCATGAGCTTTTACATGTTTTAGGGTTATTGCATCCATTCGATGAAGATAACACGATTTGTGATGTTGATCAAGGTTATGCTGAAGTTAGAGGTGGAACAATTCCAAATAAAGTCATTAAAAAGAATATTATGAATAGTGATGAAAATGACCTTCTTCCATCAAGTATAGGAACTAAATTAACTAATGGACAGATTGAGTTTATTAAAGACTTAGCAAATGAAGAATAAATGTATATTATTGTTGCTTATTTTACTTGTTGGTTGTAGTAAAGTAATTCATTATAAGACAATTAAAACACCTAATGCGTGTGGAGATAACGATGTATATTTTGAAATTCTTCAAAAGTCTAAAATGGTAGATATTTTACATTATTTAGATTTTAAAGATGGTTTTAGTGATGAAGCAAAAGTATATGTTAATGATAGTTTAGTTTTTGAAGGGAAAATAAAAACAAATCAATCGTTAGGTATAGCAAAAAGCATAGAGTTGATAAATGTAAAGTCTGGAGATAGAATATATGTTGAATTTTCAAATAAAGAAAATCTGTGTTTTTATTTACAAAAAGAATATAGGATTTATAATATATATT
Organism: Flavobacteriales bacterium; assembly: GCA_020635515.1. Taxonomy (GTDB): domain Bacteria; phylum Bacteroidota; class Bacteroidia; order Flavobacteriales; family Weeksellaceae; genus JACJZS01. The sequence continues at coordinate 40,008 of JACJZS010000005.1, read as the reverse complement.
ACAGTAAAAGACAACAAGGTTACGTAATCTATTTAAGGAATTTCACAAAAAGAAAAAGAAAAATAATGTAACACCGCCCCCCGCTCTGCGAAGAGTGTTTGACCAAATAGTAGCTCCGCAAATGTCTCTGACTTTGCGGTAATAAAAAAAGCAAGGTTTTTTATCCTTGCTTTTTTTAGTTGTAATGTCCATAGAGAGAATGTACCACAATAGCGTTATCTTCTACTTTGTAAACAATTCTATGTTCTTTGTTAATTCTTCGCGACCAGTATCCTGAGTAATTAGCTTTTAGTGGTTCGGGTTGTCCCAGTCCCTCAAAAGGATTTTTACAGGTATTTTCTAAAACGGAATAGATTTTTTTTACAGCTTTCATGTCATTTTTTACCCACCACCAGCTCTCCGAAGAGTAAATAGCCAAAGAGTAGCTCCGCAAATGTCCCCGCTCCGCAAAGAATGAAGAGTCAAAATAGTAGCTCCCCAGCTCTGCGAAGAGTGAATAGCCACAGAGTAGCTCCGCAAATGTCTCTGACTTTGCGGTAGTATATAAAGCCAGTAAATTATATTATTTATTGGCTTTATTTTATTAAAATTTATAACTTTGATAAAATAAATACGGTAAGTTATAAGATGATTTTTTTATGAAATATACTAGTTATGATAATTGATTTCCGCAAATGCCCCGCTCCGCAAAGAGTGAAGAGCCAAATAGTAGCTCCGCAAATGTCTCCCAGCTCCCCGCTCTCTAAAGAGTGTTAGGTCAAAACAGTAGCTCTGCGATTGTCTCTGACATCGCAGTAATAAAAAAAGAAAAGCAAGGTTTTAGTGGTCTTGCTTTTTTGTTGTGTTTTATAGCGTAATTTTGGTGTTAATTTGTTTAAAAGAGAAGTCATTAATTTCAGTTTGGTTTTTAGCGTGTTCAATAGTCATAGAAACGATATTTCCGTCTCTATCAAGTTCTACTAAGGTGTTTTCGTTAATATCTTTAGTTTCTGCAATTTCGTTATTGCTGAAGTTTACCAAAAGAGTGTCTGTATCGTTAAAATAAGTAATATTCATGATTTAAAATTTAAAGGGTTAAAAGAGCGGTCAAAAAAAGCGTTATGAATCGTTTGTTCATCTTCCAAAACAACAACTCTTAAATACTTGTTTATTTCTTTAATCAATGTCCATTTTCTAATTCTTCCGTCATCTTGAATAAGTTGATAATCGGGATGATAAAAAGTAAATTCTATCCATTCCATTTTTATGTTTTTTCTATCTTCACGCTCTCTAGTGTGTAAAAAATAATTAGTGAATTTCATTAAATAGAGAGTTGTTTTTGTAGATTGGTTTTAAGAATAAAAGCATCAATAAGTTCTTTGATGATTTTTTTTCTTTCAATGGAAAATTTTTCAATTGATTTAAACTGATTTAAGAGTTCTTTGTCTTCTAGCGTTTGATTAGCCAAATCTTCTTTAGTTCCGTTTAGTAAGTATTCTGTAGTTACACTTAAGGCATTGGCAAGCTTTGCCAACACATCAGCAGACGGCATAGCACCTTTATTTTCATATCTTCCTATTTGAACGTGATGCACATCGGCAATCTCGCTCAATTCCATTTTAGTCATATTTTTTTGAGTTCTTAACTCTTTTAAGCGTTGTCCAAAATTCATATTTACAGTTTAGTAATAGTACAAATTTAACTATAAGGTAATAGAAAATCAAATTAAATGTGCGTATGTTTAAAAATAATGAACTTAAAATTTTGTTCAAAGAAAACTATTTAGTTAATTTGTGTGCGAAATAGTTAAATTAATATTTTTCAACAAAATTAAATTTTATGACCATCGAACAAATCAAATCAAATTTAAGCATTACCCAAGTTTTGGATTACTACGGTATCTCCGTAGATAAAAATAGGATGACGCACTGCGTCTTTCATGAGGATAAGAATCCGAGTATGCAGGTTTATGAGAAGACGAATACGGTTTATTGTTTTAGTGGGAACTGTAAAACCCATGGCAAAAGTTTGGACGTGATTGATTTTGTGATGTATTATGAAAATCTAAGTAAACACGAAGCGATAAGTAAGTGTAAAGAAATTATCCTCCCCAACCCCTCCAAAGGAGGGGAATTAGTCACTAGAAATAAACCCCCTAAAAAAAATAATTCTCAGTCGTCTGCTTCGGACTTTTTGGAATCTATTTTTCAGTATTTTAGCAATGCGATAAACAGTAGCAAACCCGCAAAAGAGTATTTAGCATCTCGAGCATTGGATTTAAATAAATTAGTCACTGGCGAGTCGCCAGTGGGATATAATAGCGGACAGTTTCATCACGGAGCAAGGCGAGACGAGCAATTAATTAATCAAGCTTTGGAAGTTGGATTGTTGATAGATAAAAATTTAGTATCAAAAACAGGAAATAAAGCGTATGGAGTTTTTGGAAATAAGAGTTTGGTTTTTCCATTAAAAAATGAAAGAGGAGACATTGTTTCTTTTTATTTTCGGTCGATTTTAAGTCCCCTTTCGGGGGATTTAGGGGGAAAACATTTTTATCTGAAGAATAGACAAGGATTATATCCTCATTACCCAAGTCGAGAAGCTAAAAAACTAATATTAACGGAAGCAATTATAGATGCGGCGAGTTTTCTTTGTCATCCTGAGCTTGTCGAAGGATACTCAATACTTGCTTGCTACGGAACGAATGGATTAAATGATGAAATCCTAAACGCCATCAAAGAATGGATTAAAACGTCCCCTTTGGGGATTGAGGGGAAAGAAATCATTTTTGCTTTTGATAATGATGAACCTGGTCGCAAAGCGACAATTAAATATTCAAAATTACTCAGTACGTTTTACAATTCTACAAAAGTACAATTTACAACCCTCCAACTCCCCAATAAAGATGTAAACGAAACCTTACAATTACATGAACCTGCAATCTTTGAACAATTACTAAGAGATAGAACAGAAGTAGGGAAATTAGAAAAGGAATTTTCTTTTTCAACTGAAAAACCAATTGAAACTGCTTTGCAGTTCGTGAATACCAAAGAAAAAAATAAACTAATCAGTAAACAAAAAGAAAAAATAATTGCCAGCGGTGGCTCACCGCTTGATTTTTTAAAGCAAGACCATCTACTTTTTAGAATAAACGAACTTATTGGTAAAAGCGGAATTGTAGGAGAAGAAGAGAATCGTTTATTGATGTTTGTGGTAGCGAGTACATATAAGATGAACTATAATTTACACGTGTTGTATCAAGGTTCAAGCGGAAGCGGAAAGAGTCACACGATGAAACAAATAGCCAAGATGATGCCCAGCGAAGATGTGATTGAATTAACGCGAGTTACGGATAGCAGTTTGTACAATTATCAAGGCGGAGAATTTATGCAAAAACTCATCATTTTTGAGGATATGGACGGACTCAAAGAAGATGCTCTTTTAGCAGTTAGAGAAATGATGAGTGCAGGGAAATTGAGTAGCTCCACGAGTATTAAAGACAAACGCGGGAACTCCAAAGGAGCGATTAAAGAAGTGGAAGTAAGCTTTGCAAGTTTAAGTGCGACCACCAAAGGCGAACTTTACGAAGATAACATGAGCAGAATCATTGTATTAAGCGTGGATGAAAGTAATGAGCAAGTGCAAAGAATCATCAACTATAAGAATCAAATCCATAAAGGAAATATTGACTTGGCAGAACAAAAAAAGACCCAACTTTTTGTACAACAACTCATCAGAAATTTAAAACCCTACGAAGTGATAAATCCGTATGCAGATTGGGTTCAACTTCCTGAAAATGTACATAAACCGACAAGAATGCACGAGATACTCATGGGAGTAATTCATCAAATTACGATATTAAATCAATACCAGCGGAGAGAAAAAAACGGAAAACTTTTAGTAGAGAAAGAAGATGTAAAAAACGGAATTAAGCTAATGAGAAACAGCATTTTGCTAAAAATGGACGAGTTAGAGGGAAAAATCCGAAAGTTTTATGAAGCATTAAAGAAAATCGTAGAAAAACGAGCGAAGAACGAGAACAAAAACCGAGAAGAAATTAGATTTACTCGCTTTGATATTAAAGATAATTTTCTGTTGAGTAAACCACAGATAAATAGATACTTAAATGAACTTACTCAATACGAATACCTCAAACGAACAGGAAAAATAGGAAGAGGAAACCAGTATAAAATCAGCCATTGGGATAATTTTAAAACCTTGAGTGAAGCAGAATTACAAAAAATGTTAAAACGATTAGAATACTAAAAGTGTAAAAAATGAGTCACTTTGAGTCGGAAATGAGCCAATAACGAACCGATACAGAGTCGATAAATAGATGTAATGCATTGATAATAAGTAAATAAAAATCATCGGCTCATAAAATCCAAAAAAAGAAGTAGTCAAGTGAATCGTAACGAAGAAAATCTTGAAGAATTTACAAGGTATTTAAGGATAAAAAATTACTCAAAAAGTACGATAAAAAGTAGTTTAAAAGTCGTAAAAAGCTATCACATTTTTAGCAAAAATAAGTCAAATTCGACGATATGCTTTATTAAAAATTTGGAAGACAAAAACCTTAAGCAGAGTACCATAAAAAACTATTATTATCATCTAAAAATCTATGTTGAGTACTTAAAAAAGATCAAAAAAGAGGAATTAAATTTTCCAAAAATTAGATTTGAAAAGAACCTAAAAAAAGTAGAAATACTCACAGAAGAAGAAATCAATTTAGTATATCAAACTACTGAAAGTCCTAGAGATAGAGTAATTATTAGTCTATTGTACGATTTAGGATTGCGAGTAGGAGAGTTATTAAATTTAAAAATATCAGAAATTGATTTTAAGAAAAAACGAGTATTTATAAGTCAAACAAAAACGAGAAAACAGCGAGAAATTCCACTGCTAAAAAGTACGGAAAAAAGCATTAAAAATTACCTGCAAAACCGAGAAAAAGAAACCGATTATTTACTTCAAGGAAAACGAGGGAAAATAAGTCAAGATGTGATTAGAAATACGTTAAAAAGGTTAGAGAAAAAGAGCAAAATAAACAAACGACTTTATCCCCATTTGTTTCGTCATAGCATAGCTACCCACTTGTTAAACAAAGGATTAGAGATAGAACAAGTAAGTTTATTTCTCGGACATTCGAGCATAGAATCTACGCAAATTTATACCCACGTAAAATAATTATAAGTTATGAATTATGAAACTTATTTACTAAAAAAATACGGATATAAAAAAGCAACAATAGATACAAAAATTAAGAGTTTAGATTTGTATAAAAAAAGTGTTTCAAAATATGAAAATTTTGAAGAAATACAAACGGAAGAACTTTTAAAAATCGTAGAAATACAAAAAAATAAGTATAGTTTAAATGTTCTTAATCAGCATTTTAAGGTATTAGAGGATTATTTTTATTATTTAATGGAGATTGGAAAAAGAGAGCATCATCCGTTAGAAAATTTTAGAATAAAAACGAAAGATAAGAAGATTATTCGTGGATTATTTAGGGAAAAAGAGTTGGAGGATTTGTATAAAAGATATCCCAAGAACGGACATTATTTTGGAATTTTTGATGTGTACCAAAGTCGAAATCGAGTGATTTTAGGAATGCTGATTTATCAAGGATTAAGCAGTAAAGATGTACAAAATTTAGAAGTTGAAAACATAGATTTAGAAAACGGAAAAGTACATATTTTAAGTGAAAAAGGCGAACGATTAAATAGCAGGATTTTGAATTTAGAGAGCATACAAATCATTGAATTGCAAAAGTATATTCAAGAAACAAGAGAAGAATTATTACCACTTATCAAAGCGAAAAAAGACACCAATAAGTTGTTTCCTGTTGGAGAAAGAACGAAGTTTTCGAGTGTTTTACAAAGTGTAAAAAGGCAGTTAAATAAGTACGAAAAAATAGAAAATTTACAAATCATTAGAAATAGCAGAATTGGCATTTGGATGGAAAGATACAACGTTCGAGAAGTTCAATATTTAGCAGGATATAAAAGTTTATTGAGTTTAGAAAAATTTAATCAAAGTAAGTTAGAAAAGTTAAAAAACGCATTGGAAAAACTTCATCCATCAAGCAAATGAATTATTAATTATAAATGATGAATGATAATTTATAATTCATCATTTATAATTCATAATTAAGAAAGTCCCACCCATTTAGAGGATAAAAAAAGAATGCCTATAATTGATTTGTCAATTATGTAAAATACCAGCTTCCATTTTGTCGTCTAAAGGTCGGAAGCGTAGCCTCCCAATAGCCAACAAAAAGACAGCTAAGTTATGTTTACATAATTACAATTATAGTCATCTTTTTTTGATTTAATTATCCCACCCTGAAGTATATAAATGTTGAAATAGAAAAACTCCCAGCCCCTCATCCTAACGTAGAGTTTTTTCCAGTTCAACATTTTATCATCATCCTATTTTTTTTTTTTTTTCAAATGAAATTTTTCTTCAGCTGAAAAATAAATTGTTGGAATTAAATAAAAAGTTGCTTGAGATAAAAAAAATATTAATTAATTGACTGTCGAGGCACTCGACCCCCCTCCACCGCGTAAACCCGAACCCTCCCTGCGTAGCGTAGTCGAAAGCTTCGACAACCTTTTTTTTTCAAATGAAAATATTTATTGCTCCGCAGGTCAGATGAAAAAAAATACTTATTTTTGAGAAGACAAAAGGAAAGTCCTTTTGCAAAATAATTGAGTCGTTCATAAAAAAAACTGGAGTAGATGTTTTTGGGGAACTGAAGTCTCGTGCGAGGAAAAAGAGGAGTAGATACAGGTCTCTACTACTACGGAGCAAGGTATTACAATCCTACTACCAGCCTGTGGTTGAGTGTAGATCCGTTAGCGGAGCAGACCATGCAGTCTTATATTTATGTTTCTCAGAATCCTATGAATCTTATTGATCCAACGGGAATGAGTGGAGAAAGTACTCATATAGATGAAGAAGGTAATGTTATAGCTGTTATTAATGATGGAGATAAAGGTGTATATCAACATAAAAATAATGCTGATGGAAGAACTCCAACAGAATATATGATTGAAAAAAGACAAGAAAAACATGGTGCTTCTGCAAATGGTACTAAAATAGGAGAAACAGAGTATTGGGATGAATTCATCAACCCTGACGATGGTACAACTATGACTCATTATAAAATTCAAGTAGGGAAATCTTTTGATCCAATAATAAAAGAAATGCATAAAAAAGCAGAGAGTATGGATTTGATAGATATAGGAAAAAAATCTTCAGGTGGCGGTGATTTTGACATAAAAATTCCTTACAAAAATGTTGGAGCTAAACTTAATGGTAAGTATGCGACTTCACGTTCAGCTGGTAATTTTTTAGCTGGTTATAATGCTCAAGGTGGTGAACTTTTTGGTGTAAGTATTTCATTTAAAACTTTCCAGAAATTAGCAGGAGCACTACATATTGAAGAAAGTAAAGGTAAAAAGCTTAATAGGGCTGATAGAGCTGATATTGTAATTTTTGGAAGATATTACAGAGATTATAACATTCCTGAATTTAAACCGCCAACTTATGGAGAAGTTATGTACCAATATAGAATGAGTAAGGCAGGTTGGGAATTTGGACAAAATCAGAAAAAATAGTTATTATGATGAAAGAAATAAGAATAATTTTATTATCTTTTGTAATGTTTAATATAATTTTTAGTTGTACTCAACAGTCATCAAAAATAGAAAATAAAAATAATAAAGATGATACTCAAAAAGACGGAATAAATAGGATAATAAATATGGCAGATGGAGAAAAAATATATATAAAATCAAAAGTTTGGGGAATATCTAATAATCATCAAGAAATAATTTTTTCTGAAAATCCAATAACTATCCCAAGCAAAGAAAACGATTATATTTTTTATACTGATGAAGTATTTTATAAAATAAATAATAAGATTCTTACTATATATGCTCCTTTTAGTGGGAAAAATATACCTAAAAAATCATTTAAGAATATTAAAGTAGTTTTTAAAGGTTTAAAACATTTTGATGAAATAAGTGATTATAGTAAAAACTATAAAAAATATGGTTTAGAGAAGGTAAGTGTTTACGATAATTGATAACTAAATTGCCCCCGATAACTATGGTTTAATCAAATAAATTTTAATGATATTTGTCATATATTTTACTGAATTTTGATTAACTTTGTTTCAGGAAAAACCAACATTCTTGCGAAGGGGAAGGTTTTTTAACCTTTCCTTTCAAAAGAAAAATTATTTTTTTGTTTTATTTTTTAAGCAATTTCTTTTTTAATATAGGTTCTATTATCTCTTACACAAGCACAAATTCTGTGAATAATTTTGTTTCTTATGTTGTTTAAAACCAATATTTTATTCTTTCCTTCTTTTACTTTTCTTTCAAAATACTGATGCAATTCAGGGTCATTTTTACTTGCAGTCAAAGCGCACATATGTAAAACTTTTTTAAGTTTTTTGTTCGCCATAAAATGGACTCTTGTTTTTAATTTGACACTTTTACCCGAAGAATACTCAAAGGGAACTACTCCTGCATAACAAGCTAATTGTCTAGGGTTTTCAAAGTTTTGAAATTCATTAGTCAAGCAAATTAAAAGTAAAGCAGTTACTTTTCCTACTCCAGAAACAGAAGTAATATTTTTGAAAGTAGTATTTAATTTTTCATCCGTTTTAATGAGTTCATCTAATTGATTTTCAATTTTTTGCAAATCTTTTTCAATTCCTTTTAAGGTGTTTTTTTGATACTTATCAGTGAGTTTAGAAAGCTCTAAATCAAAGTCTTTAAACTCTTTAGCAATTTTCTTTAAAGAAGCTCTGTAATTCACTAACCTTTCTCTTAAAGAAATCAACTTTTTTATTTTTTCAATCTCTCTTTTTTGAGGATTAAAAATGACTGCCTCCTCTTGATTTTTTAATGCATATAAAGCAATTCTTTCTGCATCAATTTTATCATTTTTCCCTCTTTGAACTCCACTATTTTTAATAATCCTTAAAGACATTTCTATCCATACTTTAAATCCTTTTAGATGTAAATGACTAGTAATCAAATTTCCATAAATACCTGTATGTTCTAAACAAATTAAGGTGTTTTCAGAAGTACAATCAAAGGTTTTTATCCATTTAATAAACTGTTTGATTCCTTTGTTAGAATTAATAAATTGATTGTGAGTACTTTCTTTTTTTTGTTTCATAAAAACTACATCAAAGTATTCTTTAGAAACATCAATTCCGATAAAATGTGTAAATTTGTTCATAAGAGATTATTTAAAAGTTAGCAACCACTATTGAATACTTTCAAAACCTTGATAATAAGCCTAAAAGCTTTAATAACTATTTGAATCTAGTTCAATAAAAATGGATAAAGTCCTGATCGGGGGATAAGTCTTAAATCTTTGCTACGCGAATGGTTCACTTTATCCATTAGGTTGTTAGTTAAATTTAGTATTTTTTTTATAATACAAATCTAAAGGCTCCGCAAAGAGTATATGACCACAGAGTAGTGTAAGCATCTCTCCTACTTCAACTATTTTTAATCCTATTACCTAATTTCTCTAGTTCTGATGTAAAAATTGGAATCAATACTAAAAGCCTGCCCTATTTCGGATTTTTTCCACTGAGTGGTAGGATAAATCCAAGTTTGAGAATCTTTTATTTTTAGAGGTAAATTAAAACTTTCTATGCAGTTGGCATACCTGTAATAAATTTCTCCGTCTTTTTCTTTTTTAATTTCTAGATATGGAATTTCGGTATTCCTTAAATATTGATTAAAAAAAGGAGTTAAATCAAATTTTAAATCGTTGGAAATGTAATCTTCTATTTCTTTACTCGTAACAATTTTATGATAATACAATTCATTTAAATCCCTTAAAAGTTTTCTAAATTTTGCATCATCATTATACAACTGACGAATAGTATGAATTATATTTGCACCTTTGGAGTACATATCGGAACTTCCTTCATTTCTAACGTTGTACTTTCCAATAATTGGTTTTTCATTTTTAATTCCTCTTCGTAAACCTCTGCAGTATTCATTTGCTTGTTCTTTTCCTTTAGTTGATTCCACAAACAACACTTCCGAATAGGTAGTAAATCCTTCCTGAATCCACATATCTGCAACATCTTCTGTGGTAATACTATTTCCAAACCATTCGTGACCAGACTCATGAATAATAATATAATCCCAATCCAATCCATATCCCGAATCACTAATGTCATATCCTAAATATCCATTCATGTATCTGTTTCCATAGGCAATGTTACTCTGATGTTCCATTCCTAAATAAGGAGATTCCACTAATTTATAATCATCTTTGTAGAAAGGATATGCACCAAACCAATATTCAAAAGAAGACAACATAGACGGAACAACCTTAAAATGTTCTTTTGCTTTTTCTAAATTAGATTCTAAAACCCAATAGTTTAAATTTAAATTTCCTTGCTCTCCTTTATAGGTTTCTGAAAAATTCACATACTTTCCTATGTACGGAATTATGTTATACGAATTAATTGGATTTTCTACTTTCCAAGAATATATTTTCTTGTTTCCTTTTTTTTGAACTTCTAGGAGTTTTCCATTTCCAACACCTACCAAGTTTTTATCAACGATTATATTTAGTTCACAACCAAGTTCTGGTTCGTCGGATTGAATATCTTTTAGCGGATACCAAATGCTCGCTCCTTCTCCTTGACAAGCAACCGACATCCAAGGATTACCTTTGTCATCTTTAGTAAAAACCCAACCTCCATCCCAAGGTGGATTATTAGCTACTATTGGATTTCCTTCAAACTCAACTTCAAGCTCAAATTGATTTTGGTTTATTAATTGTTTGTTTAATTCTAAAAAATAAAAATTATCGTCTTTTCTATATTTTATGTTTTGATTACCAAGTGTAATAGAGGTAATCTTCATAGGTTCTTTTAAATCAATCTGAATCGGAATTTTATTTAATTCTGAATCAACTACCTCAGCAAAAATTATATTTTTTCCTTTCAGGTATTTATTTTTAAAATCAGGTTCTATGGTAAGTGAATATTTAAGCACATTCCAATGTTTTCTATACTCAGAATTAGAACCAAAAAGAGAGTCTTTTTTAGTAAAAACCTCCTGTGCTTGAATTGTAAAAACAACAAACAAAGAACATAAACAAAGAATCTTTTTAATCATTTAAAAGAATTATTTAATGCTTTGCGACAATTCTAGCATTTTTTCTATCGGTTTTAATGCTTGAACTCTCAGATTTTCTTCTACATGAATTTCAGGCAATTCATATTTTAAGCACAAATATATTTTTTCGAGTGTATTTCTTTTCATATAGAAGCATTCGCTACATGCACAGCTTTCATCTGAAGTTAATGCTGGAATCAACTCTTTGCTAGGTGCACGTTTTTTCATTTCGTGAATGATTCCTTCTTCTGTTCCAATTATAAACTTCTGAACAGGACTTTCTTGTACGTATTTTAACAGTTGCGAAGTACTTCCTATAAACTTAGCTAGTTCAAGTACTGGAGTTTCACTTTCTGGATGTGCAATTAATTCTGCATCAGGATTATCCGCAAGTTGTTTTGCGATTCGTTCCATAGAAAACGCTTCGTGAACCATACAAGCTCCGTCCCAAAGAATCATATTTCTACCTGTCTTTTTATTGAGGTATGCTCCTAAGTTTTTATCGGGAGCAAAAATAATTTCTTGCTCTTTTGGAATTGAATTTATAATCGTTTCGGCATTGCTAGAAGTTACCACAATATCGGTTTCTGCTTTCACACCTGCATCACAATTGATGTAACTTACCACTATTGCATTGGGATATTTCTTCTTTAATTCTCGTAAGCCTTCTCCTGTACAACTATCTGCAAGTGAACAACCTGCCAACGTATCAGGAAGAACTACTTTTTTTTCTGGATTTAGAATTTTTGCCGCTTCTGCCATAAAATGAACTCCACAAAATACAATAATATCCGCACTGGTTTCTTTTGCTTTTCTTGCAAGCTGTAAACTATCGCCTAAATAATCCGATAAATCTTGAATTTCTCCTGTTTGGTAATAATGTGCAAGAATAACGGCATTCTTTTCTTTCTTGAGCTTATTAATTTCGTCAATTAAATTAATATCTTTTGGAACTTCTATATCTAAATATCCCTTTATCGGAAGTGTTTTTATTGCTTTTTCTAATGTATTGTTCATGTTCAAACTTTATTATCTTATGAATTTAAGTATTTTAGTATTTTTTCCTGCTTCCACATTAATTATATAAATTCCCGAATCAAAATAGGAAGTATCAATGGTAGTACGAAGCGGAACTATTTTTTTATCGTAAACCAATTCTCCGTAAATGCTGTAAATAGTTACACGAGCATCGTTGACATTTTTTATATATATCACCACTTGCTCTGTATTGGAATTACTATCATGAAATTCGATTGTTATATCTTCTTCAGGAATAATTTGATCAAAAGCATTGGTATTTTTTAGTGATTTTCTTCTAGGAGATACATCTAGAACTGTCCAAATTCTATCCTTTTGATCTTGAGTAAATACATTCATACAAGAATCATAAGTATAATCCATATAATTTTCTACCATATCTACTCCAGGTAATGAAGGACAACTATCTTTAGCAAGCAAGCAAGAATTACTACTGGTACTTTGTACTGGAGTATCATCACAATAGTCACCACTTCCTCCACAAAATTCTCCTTGAAAAACATGAAGTAATCCTAAAAAATGTCCCATTTCATGTGTGGTTGTTCTTCCTTTATCGTAACTAACATAATACTCTCCTCCTGCTAAATCAGAGGAACCAAATGCTTTCCAGTCGATTAAAACACCGTCGGTTTCAGCAGGGTTATTTTCATTTTCTATTCCTCCTAAATCCGACATTACGGGAAATTGAGCAATACCTAAATAACCGTGAAATTCTTCAGTTTGAGTATCAGTTACATTTACTGTCCAAATATTAATGTAATTATTAGGATCCCAAATAGTAGCTTCTTTCATTTTATCTATTTCCGAGAAAGTTTTAAAGTCTTCTAATCCGTAATTAACTCTATCTATTCCGTTGGTAGGATTTCCATTAGGATCTGTAGTTACCAATTGAAACTGTATTTCTACATCTGCACCTACAGGATTGGTATTAAATCCATTGGTATCAAACATTCTTCTGTAATCTTGATTAAGAACTGTTATCTGAGATTGTACCCGAGCTTCTGTAATGTTTTCATTTTGTCCTACCGCATCTCCGTTGTGAATAACATGAACTACAACAGGAAGAATTAAAATTCCTTCATCACTTATTTTTAAACTCTTTTTTCTAGCTGTATATTTTTTTACTTCTGTACTGAATTCTTCTAATGATTTCTTGGTAATATCTTTATTGGTATGATTGAATCCACAACGAGTTTTTACGTGAGAATGCTCTTCATAGATAACTTCCTCTTGAGAAAATGCGAATGTAAATGAAAAAATAAAAACAAGAAATAGAACTCTGCTTTTGTTCATTGTCATAGTATTTCCACAAAAATACAAAATTTAATCTAAAATATATCGAATGATTTCAGTGGAATATTCTCGAGATTCTTCTAAATCTAACATGGAATTAATTAGCTTAAAATGAGAATAATAAATCAAATCGTTAACTTGTATTTCTCTTACTTGAATCCTCTTATTATCAATCAAAAGTTGCCTTTTAGTTCCATTTAAAAGGTAGTTTTTAGGAGTTATCCAAGCATTACTTTCCTTGTCTTTAAAAATCAAGTTTGAATAAGATGTATCGGTAATCTTATTTTTATTCACAAAAATAATTTCATCTTTATAGCTAGATTTAATTCCCTCAATTTCTTTTCTGTCTTTGTATTTATAAGAGTAATCAAAATCATGAACCTCTACCAAATTAAATTGAGAATGAATTTTTGGAATGTATTTAGTAATCTGAACGTCTTCCGCTTTATTGGAATACACGATTCTGCATTTATAAATCTGATTCTCTTCTACATAAAAATTAGAAATCAATTGAGATAATTGAAATGCAGAATTATTAGGAAAGAATTTTTCAAACGTATCGTTTACTCTTTTTTGATGATAAAAAAGATTTTGAGGTTTTTGATTTTTAATTTGTATCGTTTCAATGAATTGGTACATAAATTTTATTTAAAAGTTCTTCGTATTCCTCTTTTGGATTGCTAAGCAAATGAATTCCCGCTCCTGTTTTGTAGTATAATTTGTTATCCCTTTTTTCTATATAACGGATTAGTACACATGTATCCAAATCTTCTCCATCGAAAACTCCTGCAATTCCTGTATAAAAATTACGATTATGCGTTTCTGTATTTTTAATTATTTCTACTGTTTTCTTTTTAGGAGCACCAGTAACCGAGCCAGCAGGAAGTAATTTCTCTAAAACTGAACCGATTTTTCCTTGGAATTCTTCTTTAATATCTCCTTGAATATCACTACTTACCTGCAATAATTCCTTATTGTTGGATTTTATTTTATCTATATATCGGAATTTTTTCACTTCCACATTGGACGCCACTTGACTTATATCGTTTCGCAACAAATCTACAATGGTATAATGCTCACATTTTTCTTTCTCATTTTCTAAAATTAACTCTTTTGCATTAGGAATAGATGCATCAATCGTTCCTTTCATAGGAAAAGTATGAATTTTATTCTGCTTTATTTTAATGAAAGTCTCAGGCGAAAAACACAAAAATTGATTATCCACAAGAATTTTGTATTTTGCTTTTGCCTGACTAAAAATGAATCTAAGTGAATCTTTTGTATCTAAAGGAACTTCAAACGATAAATTAAGAAGATAAGAATTCCCTTGTGTTATTTCCTTGTGAACTTTTTTGTACTGCTCTAGAAAGGTGTTGTAATCAAGTTGTTTTGGTTTTAAGTCTACTTTTATAGATTTTTTTTCTTGACTTTTCGTATTTGAAAATGCAGGAAAATCAATCCGTATACTTTCATCATTTGTAATTTCATCTAGTTTTTTTACAATAAATTTTTCTTGATTAAAATCTATACTAAAAAAAAATGGAGTTTTACTCAAACTCAGAACATCTAAGTACTCATAAAACTCCTTTGCTGTATTAAAATTCAACTTTCTAAACTTTCATTATTTCAGCTTCTTTTTTAGCAAAATGTTGCTCCACTTTTACAATAAAAGAATCTGTAAGTTGTTGATTTTTTTCTTCGTAATCTTTAATTATATCTTCAGAAACGCCTTCCACTTTTTTGATGTCGTTGTTTGCATCTTTTCTCGCATTTCTGATAGAAACTTTTGCATTTTCTGTTTCAGATTTTGCTTGTTTTGTAAGTTCTTTTCTTCTTTCTTCTGTAAGCGGTGGAACCGATATGATTACATATTCTCCATTATTATTAGGAGCAAAACCTAAATTTGAATTTATAATTGCTTTTTCTATCCCAGAAATTAATGATTTTTCAAACGGTTGAATACTCAAAGTCATTGCATCTGGTACAGATATATTTGCAACTTGATTCAGTGGAGTTGAAGCTCCATAATATTCTACCATTACACCTTGTAACATAGAAGCAGAAGGACGTCCTGCACGAATTTTAGT
Organism: Flavobacteriales bacterium; assembly: GCA_020635515.1. GTDB lineage: Bacteria > Bacteroidota > Bacteroidia > Flavobacteriales > Weeksellaceae > JACJZS01. The sequence continues at coordinate 24,440 of JACJZS010000005.1, read as the reverse complement.
AAATGATTTCTCTAAATGATCCAATGCTAATTGCATTTGTTCTGATGCACTTTCTAAGATTAACTCTAACTCTTCCATAATGTTTTTATATTGTAACTAATGTCCCTATTTTCTCTCCTGAAACTAACTTTTTTAGATTATCTTTTTTGTTCATATCGAATACGATAATCGGTAATTTATTTTCTTGACTTAAAGCAAAAGCTGTTTTATCCATCACTTTAAGGTTTTTACTCATTACTTCATCAAAAGAAATACTATTGTATTTAGTAGCTGTGCTGTCTTTTTCAGGATCCGACGTGTAAATACCATCGACACGAGTTCCTTTTAAAATCACATCTGCATCAATTTCAATTGCACGTAATGTTGCTGCAGTATCAGTAGTAAAATAAGGATTCCCTGTTCCTGCACCAAAAATAACAACTCTACCTTTTTCTAAATGTCTTGTTGCTTTTCTTTTTATAAATGGCTCTGCTATTTGATTCATATGGATTGCCGTCTGAAGTCTTGTATCTATACCTTCATCTTCTAAAGCTCCTTGTAATGCCATTCCATTTATAACTGTAGCCAACATTCCCATATAATCTCCTTGAACTCTATCCATACCACTTGCAGCTGCCGATAAACCTCTAAAAATATTTCCTCCACCAATCACAATAGCAACTTCTACACCTAACTCTATGGTCTGTTTTATTTCCAATGCGTACTCTTTTAATCGATCGGAATCAATACCATGTGTTTTATTTCCCATAAGAGCTTCTCCACTCAACTTTAAAAGTATTCTTTTGTATTTCATATTGTAGTGTGTCAAAATCAAGGGCAAAGATAGGTATTATTTCAAACCAAATCTAAATTAAATGTGTAAAAAAATCCGTTGTTTTTTTGTAATTTTGCCTATCAATCGAAAATACAAAGTTATATGAGTTTAGAATTAAAGGCAAAAATTGAAGAAGCTTGGGACGATAAATCACTATTAGAAAAAACCGAATATCAAGAAATTATACATACAATCATCAATCAATTAGACGAAGGGAAACTGCGAGTTGCAGAACCTACAAATAATGGTTGGCAAGTAAATGAATGGATAAAAAAAGCTGTAGTAATGTATTTTCCGATTCAAAAAATGGAAACATTAGAAGCTGGTATTTTTGAGTATCATGATAAAATTCCATTAAAAAGAAATTACAAAGAAAGAGGAATTCGTGTGGTACCGAATGCCGTTGCTCGCCACGGAAGCTACATTTCCAAAGGAACTATTTTAATGCCTTCTTATGTGAACATAGGAGCATATGTAGATGAAGGAACGATGGTAGATACTTGGGCAACAGTAGGTAGTTGTGCTCAAATAGGAAAAAATGTTCATCTTTCTGGTGGAGTTGGTATTGGTGGAGTTTTAGAACCTCTACAAGCAGCACCTGTAATTATAGAAGATAATGCGTTTATTGGTTCTAGATGTATAGTAGTAGAAGGTGTACATGTAGAAAAAGAAGCTGTACTTGGTGCAAATGTAGTTCTTACAGGATCGACAAAAATCATTGACGTATCTGGTGATGAACCTAAAGAATACAAAGGTTTTGTTCCTGCTCGTTCTGTTGTAATTCCTGGAAGCTATTCCAAAAAATTCCCTGCAGGAGATTATAACGTTCCTTGTGCTCTTATAATTGGAAAAAGAAAAGAAAGTACTGATAAAAAAACCTCTCTAAATGATGCCTTGAGAGAGCATAATGTGGCTGTATAAAAATGTATATACCTAAAGAAAAAGCTCTTATAATTCAAAATAAATTTATTGGAGATGTACTTGTTTCTTCGTTAATAGCTAAAAATCTAAAAAAACTTCTACATAATAATGTAGAAGTTCATTTTTTTTGTTACGACAAAGCTCTAGGAATCTTAGAACACAATCCACACATAGATAAAATCATTAGTTTTGATGATAAAAAACTAAAACAACTCCACGAGCTTTTTAAAATGGTTCGTTATTTACGTTCCCAAAACTATACCATACTTATAGATCCGTATGCAAAATTACAAAGTAGAATCATTACTCTTTTTTCTAAAGCAAAAGTAAAAGTAAGCTACGACAAACCTTTCTTTAAACATTTTTATACACATACTTACAAAAGCGTATTAAAAACCAAACTATACGACTGTACTGCTATTGAAAATCGACTTCTTTTACTTAATCCTTTTAACAAAGAAGGAAAAAAACTTGATGATGATACAGAAATATTTCTTACTAGTAAAGAAATAAATCATTCCAAAAAAATCCTTTCCAAAAAAAATATTTTAGCAAAACCTGTTATTATGGTAGGTGTATTGGGAAGTTCCAAAGAAAAATCTTGGCCGTTAGAGTACATGGGAACACTTATTAATTTTTTGCTAGATAAATATGATTTTAATCTACTACTAAACTATATGCCTTCACAGAAAGATGATGTATGTCAAATTCTTTCTGAGGTAGATACTAATAATCCTAAACTTTTTTTAAAACCTCTTGCACACAGCATTAGAGAGATGGCAGGTTTATTGTACCATTGTTCGGCATTTGTTGGTAATGAAGGAGGTGGAGTTAATTTAGCTAAAGCTTTAAATATACCTTCCTTTTCCATCTATTCTCCTCATAAATTCAGAAGAGATTGGGGTTGCTTTGAAAAGCAGGATATTCATGAGAGCGTTCATCTAAAAGATATTTGTCCTGATTTATATAGAAATATTTACATTAAGGACTTATACAGACAAACCGAACTTCTTTATCCTAAACTAAGGTATAGCTATGTAGAAGACTCACTTAGAAATTATTTAGAAAAGATTATACCAACTGAAACCGAAAAAGAAATAAATGATTAGTTTCACAACGCTTATAATTACTCTTAATGAAGAGAAAAATATAGCTGATTTTATAAAAAATTTTGCTCCTTTTTCTCAAGAGATACTTGTTGTGGATTCTTTTAGCACTGATAAAACAGTAGAAATTGCTAAAACTTTTGACAAAGTAAAAATAGTTCAACGAAAATTTGACAATTTTACGGCTCAACGAAATTATGCACTTTCTTTAGCTCAAAACGATTGGATTTTGTTCTTTGATGCTGATGAGAGAATTAATGAAGAGCTAATGACTGAATTACAAAATGAAATTAATAATTCTAACACCAAAGCATTCTACATCAAAAGAAACTTTTACTACAAAGAAAAATTAATTAGATATAGTGGATTTCAGAATGACTGTGCTATTCGTGTATTAAATAAACAATTTTGTCAATACTCTAAGAAATTATACGTTCATGAGCAAGTAGAATGCAGTGGAGAAATATCAAAACTTAAGACTCCTATAAAACATTATTCTTTTAGAGATACGTTTTCATTCAAAGAAAAACTTCAATTATACTCAAAACTAAAAGCACATGAGCTACATAAAAAGAAAGTAAAACCCAATGCCTTTCACTTCTTGATTAAACCTGGTTTTCGTTTTTGTCATCATTATTTTATCCGATTAGGGTTCTTAGACGGGAAAGAAGGTTTTCATTTAGCTCAACTCTTTATGCAACATGTAAGCATAAGATATTCGCTACTAAAAGAACTTCACAAACGCAAATAACCCATCATTCACACAGTTCATCGATACTATCTTACCATTCATCTATTTTTTTTTATTTAGGCATCGCTTTAACGTAAATTAGCATCATAGATACAAGATTAAAAATCTTGAACTGTAGTCGTTCATTTCATAATTTTTTCATGTTTAAGTTGTTATTGAAAAGGTTACTTACATTATTAGTGACCTTTTTAATTTTTATACTAATCTGAGCACGCAATATTTCCATATAAAAAACGGCATCTTCTTTAGAAGATGCCGTTTTTATACATTACTAGCTATATGAATTAAGGTCTTGCGTTGTCGTTTATATCTCCTTGAGAAGCTGCATACAACACCTTAAATCTTTGATTTTGAGCAAGAACATCTTTTACATCTTGCACCAATCCTACTTTTGCATTTTTATCTACCTGAATTTGAGTAATCATATCCGACCAATCTTGTGGATTTCTTTTTTCTCTTTCCTCTACAGTCCACTGAGGCAACTGATCGATAGTAGCTGGCTTGTCATTGATAAGAATAATCGGAGCACTTCCCAACTCTCCCGAATATCTATCATTTGGTTTTCCTATAAAAATATAAGAAACCAACTCTTTTTTATCTGCTTGTTTTAGCTCAGTTGCTTTAGGCATTACCAACGTAATATACTTATCGTAACTACTTGTTTTTATAGAAGCTGCCACCATAAAGAAAAACAACAACATAAAAACAATATCAGGCAACGCCGCAGTAGATACCTTTGGTTGAGATTTTTTTCCTTCTTTTACAAATTTTCTCATAATCGTATATACGTTTTGTTACTTAGAATAATCTTTTGGTTTAGCTTCAGCAATGATGCTTGGATACTTCTCTTCTTCTACATCTTTAAGCTTTGCTGTATACTGACCAGGTGAATCTTTATCCTCCTTTGCTGCCAATTTTTTAAGCTCTGCATATGAAATATCCATATACTTTCTAGTATACTGATCTCTTAATTCGTTTATCGCTCTATCTATTTCATTTTGAACTGTTATGTAAACTCTATACGGAGTTCCTCTGTCCAGTTCAATTGAAATTACTGCATCTTTTGGGTGATCAGACATATTTGGGTCGCGTTTTCCTGTACAGTAGTCACACATTTCTCCCGAGTCATCTCTACCTGCTCTACCTCCTCCATTATCTACATGCTCTTTTACTCTTCTTTTGATGTCAGCTAACTGAGCATCTTCTCCTTCTATCTGAATTTGTCCCATTGAGTTTGCCAAAATCTTCATTGCATCTTTCTCATGAATCTCAACTGGAGGAACATCAGGTTTGCTAGGATCAGGAAGGTTTCTGATGATACCTTCTGGCTTATCCATAGAAGTAGCAATCAAAAAGAATGTAAGCAACAAGAAAGCGATATCTGCCATCGAACTGGCATTAATTTCTGGTACTTCTTTTCTTGCCATAATTTTTTATTTTTTAACTATTGCATCTTTTATCCACAAAGCAACTGCTACAAGTGGCATTAATACCAACATCCATACACCTGTAGTAATTACAAGATTTTTGAATGCTCCTGCATATACATTTCCTGCTCCTGTAACCATATCTGATGTTCCTCCTGAGATAAAAGATAATACAACAGAAAGTAACATAATTCCTAGTACAACACCAAGAACTATTTTCATTTCTTGTAAGTGTTCTGGATGAACTTGAACGTCTTTAAATTTAAAGAAGAAAAATAATCCAAACACACCCAACAATAAAATAACACTAAAAATAATCGTTATGGTAGCTATAACACTATCAGAGTTTGTTTTGTCTACTAAAAACATATTTAGCAAGAACAATAAAGCTCCTATAGCTGATACTACCAATAATAATGTGTTTCCTAAAGATTTCATAAATATTCGTTTTTTAGGATTATTTATTCTTTGCTAAAAAGTCGATAATAGCAATTGAAGAATCTTCCATTTTGTTAACAATACTATCAATTTTCGCTACCAAATAGTTGTAGAATATTTGTAAAATAATCGCTGAAACAAGACCAAATAACGTTGTTAAAAGAGAAATTTTAATGTTACCTGCCATATCTGCTGCCTGTACTGTTCCAGAAGTTTCAATATCTCCAAACGCATACACCATACCTACTACCGTTCCCATGAATCCAAGCATCGGTGCAATTGCAATAAATAACGCAACCCAAGGTAAGTTTCTTTCTAATTTCCCCATTTCTACACCTCCGTATCCGATTACTGATTTTTCAATTTCATCTATATTCTGTCCGTCTTCTTTTCTAATCAATGCTTGGTTAAAAATAGAAGCGATAGGTCCTTTTGTGTCAGTAGCAACTTCACGAGCTTCGCTAATTCCTCCCGACTCATAAGCTTCCTCTATTTTTCTTACAACTTTGGTATTGTTTACATCAACTGAGTTTAAATACAAAATTCTTTCGATTACGAAAGCTAAACCAAGAATTAAACAAATTAAAATTGGAGACATCCATGCTGGATCTCCATCAATAAACATTTGTCTAAGGCTATAGATAAAACCTTGGCTCTCAGTTTCTACCTCTGTAGCAGCTACAGCTTCCTGAGCATAAACTTGAAAATTTGATACTGCCAAAGCAGTTACAGCTAAAAATGAAATTCCTTTTTTCATCACTTAAATCTATTTAATTATAATTATATACTAGTTTATTTTACGTATTTCTTACTCTTTTTTATGCGGAGAGGAAGAGATTCGAACTCTCGATACAGTCTCCCGTAAACACGCTTTCCAGGCGTGCGCCTTAAACCACTCGGCCACCTCTCCATACTGCTTTTTCTTTTTCTACCTCCTAAATCTCCTTATTTATTTTGCAACACCAAATTAAAGTATTTTTTTTTACATCAAAAAATTTTTCTTCCTATATTTTACTTTTTTTTGTCATCAATACACTTAAAAAAGTAAAAGTTCCAAAACTTAGTTTTAGAACTTTTACGATATTATTCTGCTTAAAATTAATTTGAGTATACAGCTATATTCCCGTCTACTTCGTGAGTTACAACTACTAAATCCTTCCCATTCGGACTTTCTGATGCAGGGATTACTAATAATCCTTCTGGTGCCACATGATTAGGACTTCTTAAAGTTGATTTTAATACAGGACTCATAGGATTAGTTATATCAAATAACAACACCATACTCTCTGTAGTTCTCTCTGTACCTACAAATAAATACGTTTTCCCTCCCGATTTAATCACTTCTACTGACTCTGGTTCTACTCCTTTATCATCACTTCTACCATCATCATAAATTCCAAGTTTAGTTGCTTCCATTCCTAATATACTTCCGCTATCATAAACTAAATTCCCCGAAGTATCCCATATAGAGAAAGAACGACCTCCGTAGCAATACAACTGGTCTACATCGCCATCACCATCGGTATCTCCATTTGCCGTAGTCGTTTTTAATCTTCCTAAGATTTCTTTTTGTTGCAAGAAATCTGCATTTGGAAATTTTGTAGCATCTAAAATTAAATCTTCTATTCGTACTTCCTCAGAATATCCTTTGTAATCTCTAGAATCTCCTTCATTTGCCGTAATTAAATATCCGTTTGCATATGCTATAGCATCAGGCATGTAAAAACCTTTAACCGTAGTTGCTGGTATTCCAAAACTGATTTTATCGTCTTTATCAGAAAAATCTACCAACTCATTTGTATAGTCTTTTGTTCCAAGTGGAATAATTCTAACGATTGCAAGTGTTTCTAAATTCACTTCTGCTATTCCGTTATTTTCTTGCAATGTCACATACGCCATTTTTGAATCATCTGAAATTGCAATGTATTCAGGCTCTACGTCTTTTGCTAAGTCTGCACCTGGCCCGAAAACTCTAAATCCATTCGCTTCTAACGCAGTTTGTTGAGAATTAAATGAATCAAAATACAATGTATTTATAACTCCTGTTTCTACGTTGATAATAGAAATAGAACCTTTAGGATCGTTATCATAAGCGTCATTTGGTTCTCCTTCATTTGCAGAAATAATTAGTTTTCCGTTTGGCGAAAACGTAACCATATCTGGTAAAGCTCCTACTGTATAACTATTTAAGTAAGAATCATCAGAAGTATTAAAAGTAACAATTGAACCGTTGTCTTGCTTAATTTTTGCTTCTACTGCAACTGCTAAAACTCCGTTACTAACCGAAACACTGTTCACAACTCCTCCGTAGCTATTCAAATCTATTGATTTTATTTTTGTAGGATTTGCTGGATTAGATAAATCTATAACATGAATTGAATTATCCTCAGCACTGGTACTGTATAGTTTTTTTGTAGACGAATCATATGCTGAAATTTCCGAATAACCTTCTCCTCCTAAATACAAACTCCCTACTAGAGAAAAATCAGTTGACATCTCTGTTGTTTCTTCATTGGCAGAACTAGTAGAAGCATCATCATCTGAACAGGAAATAATCAGCAAATTAAATAAAGCTAACAGTAAAAATAAATTGTGTTTTTTCATCTTCTTTTTTTTATCCGCAAAAGTAGAATTTAGAAAAAACCGAATCGTTAAGTAAATATTACTATACTTTTAACTTTATCTTCACTTATAAGCATCAAAGTTAACTCTGCATTAAGAGTACATTATTCCTTTACAAAACCATCTTGTTCAAACATGGTAATCACAAATTTTTTCAATGTTTCTGATTCTTTTTTTGCCTTAATTCTTCCAACTCTAGCTAAAACATAAGTTGTAATTAAACCTAATAAAGAAATCCAAAATAAATAATCCATATAAAAACCTGAAGATTCCGAAGTAGATACCAACATAAACATTCCTGATATCATAAAGAACGTACCAAAACCAAAATAAGAAAACACAAATAATAACCACACAGAACTTTTAGGACCTAAAACACCTCTTATTTCTGTGACGCCTCTTTCTTCGTCGTATTCTGCTCGAATACTAAAAATAGGCGACCAATATTCATGTTTTGTTTCTCGAACTCTAAAAATTGCCTCATAGCTTCTTACATAACCTCCTATCTCATTTTGTAAATCTAGGTGTTTTCGTAATTTACGATATACTTTTTCTACACTATATGAGGTTTCAAAGTTAAATCGTGGACGATTTCTAATTGTATTTAGTAGGTGTTCTCGCTCCATATTTTTTTCTTAAATTTAACAAATTTTATTTACTCAATGAATGATTTTTATGAAAATGTATACGAAATAGTACGCATGATTCCTAAAGGAAAGGTAACTACGTATGGAGAAATTGCTAAAATTTTAGGTTCGGCAAAGTCCGCTCGTGTTGTAGGATACGCCATGAATACTTCTCATAAATTACAAGACGTTCCTGCTCATCGTGTAGTAAATAGAAATGGCTTACTTACTGGGAAAAATCACTTTGATTATCCAACTCAAATGCAAGAACTTTTAGAATCAGAAGGAATTGTAATAGAAAACGATAAAATTGTTAACTTTGAAACCGTTTTGTGGAATCCCACAAAAACAGAATAAATTATCTGCATTATGAAATACTCTATTTTAGCACTTTCGCTTTTTTCTTTTTTACTTTTTAATAGTTGTTCTGATTCTGATGAGTCAGATAATTCTAATTCTAACACAGAAAATAACAACTACGTCGTTTTATCTTCCAACTCTAAATGGAATTACAGCTATACTGAGAATTCAAATTCTGAAAATGTAATCGTAGAAGAAAACGGAAACAAAACGATTGCAGGAAAAAGTTATACAATTCTAAACAACGGAGCAATACTTTTTGCAGGAGGAAAAAACGAAGCACAGATTAGAAAAAGTGGAAATCAATACATTATTTACGATACTTTTTCTCTTACAAGTGATGTTTCTATTCCTCTTGAATATGCCTTTCTAGATGTTTCTAAAAATGTTGGAGAAACTTTAAGCGGTAATTTCTCTTATACAACCGAACCAGCAACTATTAGTCAAAATGGATTTTCTGGAACCTACACCATTACTACTACAATTTATTTGGATAGCACAATGGAAGAAAAATTAGACACGTTTACTGTTCTTGATACTTCGTATAGCGATGTTTTAAAAGTTAATAGAACTACCTATTTAAAAGTTGATTTGAACGTTAGCGGGCAATATTTAGGGATTAATATCAATAACGACACAACCATTGCAGAAAAACAACAAATTGGAACAGAAACCATGTATTTTGCCAACAATTACGGAATTATACAAAGCAATTCTTCCCTTAACTTTAATGATTTAAACATTAATAATACAATCTCGATAAGTGGAATTAATTTTGATATTTCAGATTATATAAATCCAATTAAATCTGATTTATTAGATTCTAACATAGAAACGGAGTGTATGCTAATTTCCTACGAAAAATAAGTATGAAAATCATTATCATCAACGGACCCAATCTCAATCTTTTAGGGAAAAGAGAACCTGAGATTTATGGAAGCCAGACGTTTGAAGATTTCTTTAAAGAATTACAAGAAAAAAATACCAAAATTGAATTGGAATATTTCCAATCCAATCACGAAGGAAAAATCATTGATAAAATTCATGAAATTGGTTTTTCTTACGATGGAATCATTATAAATGGAGGTGCTTTTACGCATTATTCGTATGCTATTTACGATGCATTAATGGCAGTTCCTGCTCACTCAGTAGAAGTTCACATTTCAGACATAATGAACAGAGAAGACTTTAGAAAAATATCCGTAACTGCTCCTGCAAGCGAAAAAATGATTCACGGAAAAGGGTTAGCAGGTTACCAAGAAGCCATTGACTTCTTTACTTGTAAAACCACATAAAATGATTCGTATACCGATTATCAAAAAAGTGTATTGAAATTTACTTCAATACACTTTTTTAGTATCTGAAAAATCAAAAAATCGTTGTCAAATTTATATTTCAATTAGAAATTCCAACCAAAAGTAAGAATAAAATTATCTGTTTTTCTTTTTGTTTTTGGATAGTAATCAAAGCGAGTATAATAAGCATCAAGGTTATAATAATCACCTCCACCAAATACCGAAATAAAGTCAGTAGTATGATGTTGGTACGCAAAGTCTGCAAAAAACTTTCCGAATGTATATCCTAACCCTGCGGAAAGCGTATTGGAATCATTTTTAATTAATTTAGAACCATAAAAATCTACTTCTTCTCCATCAATAACCACTTTTACATCATCTTTTATGGGAGATTGAGCATACGCATAACCTGCCCTTAGTTTGAAGTTATCAATTCGGTATTCTCCTCCTAAACGAACTTCTGTAGAGTTTTGAACTGCATTGTTTATAAACAGATTATTCTCTCTAATTTCGATATCTGGTGAATCGAATTTAGTATTTTTGTTAAAATTACGAATCACATCTGCATTTAATGCTAAGCTTTTCCCTATAACGAGTGCAACACTTCCTGTAAGGCTTCCTGCTGTGTTTATATTATCAAATTCACTCAATCCAAGACCAACGCCATAATAATCTCCTAAATTATCAATGTTTGCATAGTTAAATTCTTCTACTATACTGTTCCACGCAGGAGATTGATATGCCAAACCTACTCTTACCATTTGGTTGATTTTATAAATCGCACCAAAACCAATTGAAAAACCGCTAACGTCTAAACTGTAAGGAGTTCCTTGGCCATCTGTGGTTCGTATTGTGTTATTTTGGTTTATTCTTTCTTCTATAATATCATACTGCGTAAGATATGTACTGTGAAAATTTAAATTTGTACCTAAATAAAATTTATCATCGTAGTTTGCGGATAAATTTATTCCAAACTTAGATTTAGAACCATCTACCTCATTTATATGTGTATATAAGGTGGAAAAATTATCATCATCTGGGTCGTAGTCATTGTATTCTGCAAAAATAACATCATCATTTTCTGAAGCATGTACCAAACTAGAAATATCTTTTCTTTTGTAACTTACTCCTAAGTTGAAATTTTTCCATTTATTTTTATTTTTACTTTCAAAAACAGCTACACCTCCTACATTATTGATATTAAAGTTTGTATCTGTATTGGAATTGGAAACATCAATTAACGAGGTTGTGTTTTTAACTGAGTTCACTTGCATACTTAGAGTTACATTGTTTTTTATAAAAACAGCTCCCCCTGCGGGGTTCACTTCCATAGCAGAAATATCTCCTCCTAATGCCCCCATAGAACCTGCCATTGCAGAATAACGTGCTGTTCCTTGCTGGGCATAATCGTTACTTAAGCTATTCAAACTATGATTTATTCTGTCGTAACTGAAGTAAATTTCTTGAGAAGCCCCAAAAGCTGTAAAGAATAACGCTACTGATACTATTATATATTTCATTGGATTTTTTTTAAAATTTTTAATTAACTTCTTCTTGCTCCTCTGCTTGGTGAACCACTGTGAGTTGAACCTGAAGAACTTCCACTTGAACTTCTTGAAGGAGAGTACGAAGGAGTTGATGATCTTTGTGGAGTTGAATACTGACTTCTACTAGAAGATCTATTACTATTGTATGTTCTTGATTCTCCCGTATTACTGTTACTTCTTGGTGTAACGTATCTAGATGGTGTTCTTGTTCTAGTTGTAGAATTAGAATTTTGAGAATCCGTAGTGCGTGATGGAGGTGTATTATACACTCTATTTGAATTTCTATTGCTAGAAGATGAATTTCGGGTATTTACTGATGTTCGGTTTGATGGCCTTGAGCCGTAGCGATCGTACCTTCTTACAGGAGCAGTACGTGAATTATAATAATTATTATTCCAGTAATTTCCATAGTATCCACCGTAGTATGGAGTATTCCAATAATTCCCATAAAGTCCACCATAATACGGACTATACCAACTATTTCCATAATACCAATTATTCCAACCATATCCCCAATTCCAATTATTCCAATAGGAATACGGTTGATACCAACTTCCCCAACCTAAACCTACACTAAGTCCCCAATTATAACGAGGTTGATACCAATTATTCCAACCAAACCCAAGATTCCAGTTATTCCAATATGAATAAGGACTGTACCAACCTCCTAAAGTATTGTATCCGTAATTATAATTATTAACGTTTACTTCGGTTCCTCCATCACTTCCCCACACCTGTCGAGCAGAATTTTGTTGCTCTCTTTCATAAGGTGGTTGTACTCCATATGTAGTAGTTTGTTCCTCTTCTTGATAATATGGCTCTCCTACTCTTGCTTGAGTATCTTCATCTGCAACATATCTTATCTCTTGAACTTCATTAACTTCTACTGGTCTTTTGTCTACATTTGGGTCAAAATAAATACCATCATCTTCCGATGTTTTCTCACTAACTACATAAGTAACACAAGACTGAATTAAAAAAACAGAAAAAAGTAAAACTACTATTGGTAAATTTATACTTAATTGAAAAGATTTAGGTTTCATAGTAGGAAATTTTGAATTAATACTATACTTTTGCATCATTACAAATATACTAAATTTATATCAAAGTCCGTACCAAAGTCACTTGGTAATTTATAACTAATTTACGAATATGGCGAAACTAACTACGCGAAATGAAGATTATAGCAAATGGTACAATGAGCTCGTTGTAAAAGCTGATTTAGCCGAAAACTCGGGAGTACGAGGTTGTATGGTAATTAAACCATATGGATATGCTATATGGGAAAAAATGCAAGCACAATTAGATAAGATGTTTAAAGAAACTGGACATCAAAATGCTTATTTCCCAATTTTTGTACCTAAAAATTTATTTGAGGCAGAAGAAAAAAATGCAGAGGGATTTGCTAAAGAGTGTGCTGTAGTTACTCATTATCGTTTAAAATCTGATTCTGAAAATCCTGGAAAGTTAATAGTAGACCCTGAAGCTAAATTGGAAGAAGAGTTGGTTGTTCGCCCTACTTCAGAAGCTATAATTTGGAATACCTACAAAAACTGGATTCAATCATATAGAGATTTACCTATTTTGGTAAATCAATGGGCAAACGTAGTGCGTTGGGAAATGAGGACTCGTTTATTTCTACGTACTACCGAATTTCTTTGGCAAGAAGGACATACTGCTCATGCTACCGAAAAAGAAGCAATAGAAGAAACAGAAACCATGCTGGAGGTATATGCAGATTTTGTTCAAAACTATATGGGAATTCCTGTAATAAAAGGTGTAAAATCTGAGTCTGAACGATTTGCAGGTGCAGAAGAAACGTATTGCATAGAGGCATTAATGCAAGATGGAAAAGCATTGCAAGCAGGTACTTCTCACTTTTTAGGGCAAAATTTCTCTAAAGCATTTGACGTAAAATATATGTCTAAAGACGGAAAACAAGAGTACGTTTGGGCAAGTTCTTGGGGAGTTTCTACTCGACTAATGGGAGCACTCGTAATGACTCACTCAGATGATAATGGACTTGTTCTTCCTCCTAACCTAGCACCTATACAAGTAGTTATTGTTCCTATTTACAGAAACGAGGAACAATTAAAGCAAATACAAGATGTTGTTGATCCTATTCTTTATGAATTAAAGTCGATGGATATTTCAGTAAAGTTTGATGATAGAGATACCTATAAACCAGGTTGGAAGTTCAATGAATATGAACTAAAAGGAGTTCCTCTACGAATTGCCATAGGACCAAAAGACTTAGAAAACGGAACCGTAGAAATTGCTCGTAGAGATAACTTATCTAAATCCATAGAAAACATAGAAAACATTGTAGAACAAATACCTGTACTTCTACAAGAAATTCAAAACTCTATCTTTGATAAAGCCTTAAAATTTAGAGATGAAAATATAACTTCCGTAGACACCTACGAGGAGTTTAAAGAAGTATTGGAAACTAAAGGCGGTTTTATTTCTGCTCACTGGGACGGAACCAAAGAAGAAGAAGAACGTATACAACAGGAAACAAAAGCTACCATTCGTTGTATTCCTTTAAACAACAAAATGGAAAATGGATTATCCATGATTTCGGGAAAACCTTCTAAACAAAGAGTATTATTTGCAAAAGCATACTAAAATAGAGCCGTACGATTATCTAATTGTTGGTCAGGGATTGGCAGGAAGTTTTTTTGTTCATGAGCTGATTAAACATAACAAATCATTTTTAGTAATTGATGAAAATTTTCAAAAAGCATCTAGTGTAAGTGCTGGAATATACAATCCTGTTGTTTTAAAACGATTCACACCTATTTGGAATGCATATGATCAGGCTGAACAGCTGGTAAAAAAAGTAAAAGAAATAGAAAAAGTTCTTGACGTACAAATACTACACGAAGAAAATGTACTAAGAATTCTTCACGATGAAAAAGAAAAAGAAACTTGGATAAAGAAATCCAAAACCGAAAGACTTTCTCCTTTTTTGGATTCGGAAATAATTAATAAAGATACCGTCACAAATTCTTTAGGACTAGCAAAAGTAAAACATTCAGGGAGAGTAAATATTCCCAAGCTTGTCAATTCCGTAAAAGAATTTTTAGTAAATAGAAATCAAATCAAAGAAGAGAAGTTTGATTACAATTCTTTAAATATAGACAACAAAATTTGCGAATACAAAGGAATGTATTTTAAAAAAGTCATCTTCTGTGAAGGATATCAAGTCATTAATAATCCTTTTTTTAATTTCATTCCAATACTAAAAGATAAAGGAGAACAACTAAAAATAAAACTCGAAAAAGAATTAGATAATTCTACCTACAAAAAGAAATATTTTTTGTTTAAACAAGACAATGCTTATTACACAGGAGGAACTTACGACGCTACTGACTCCTCTGAACACATTACCGAAGATGCAAAAGAAAAACTTACCGAAGGATTAGAAGAAATGCTTGATTTTGACTACGAGATTTTAGAACATAACTGGGGATTTCGTCCTGTTTCTAAAGATAGACGTCCTATTATTGGAAGTCACAAAGAGCATAAAAACGTATTCGTTTTAAATGGTTTAGGTACACGAGGAACGTTAATTGGTGCAACTTTTTCTGAAGAACTTTTTAATTATTGCGAATACCAAACTCCAATATCCGACGAAGTAAACATCAGTAGATTTTATTAAAAATTAAAAAACGCTTATTTCACTATTATTTTTATTTATCAACTATATATTTAATTATTTAAATATATAAATATTTTTGCATTGTAACTATTTCAATTATGATAACAATAACCGAAAGTCAGATTCTGCGAATGTCTGAAATACTAAAAACCATTGCTCATCCTGTACGATTGGATATTCTAAAAATATTGCATCATTACAAAAACATGACTGTTTCCGATATTCAAAAAAACCTTGATTGTAATTGTGAGCAAGCAACACTCTCTAATCACTTAATAAAAATGAAAGACAAAGGACTTTTAAAATCCGTAAAAGAAGGTAAAAATATCATCTATTCTATAGTAGATGAAAATATTTGCAAGATTTTTAAATGTATGCAAGAGTGTAAATTATAAAATATGGTAGTAGATATTCTCGGATATATTGGTGCATTGATGGTAGGAGTTTCCTTAGGATTAACAGGAGGAGGAGGTTCTATTTTGGCACTTCCTGTAATGGTATACGCTCATAAAATTAATCCTGAATTAGCACGTACGTATTCCCTTTTTATTGTAGGAAGTGGTTCTTTGGTAGGATTCATTCAAAATCTTTTCACCAAAACTGTAAACTTTAAAATTGGTTTCTATTTTTCCATTCCTTCGCTTATTGCAATCTACCTTACGAGTACATTTGTGTATCCTGCGATTCCAAAAGTAATTTTAGAAACACCTGACTTCTACATCGATAAACCTACATTTATCATGATTTTATTTGGAATTATAATGCTAATAACAGCTATTTTCATGATAAAAAATGGTTTGAATACTAATGATGACATAATTAAAAAAAATAATTCTAAATATAATCTCATCAAAAGCATTATAGTTGGAATTCTTGTAGGAGTCTTAACTGAGTTAATTGGTTCTGGTGGAGGTTTTTTAATCGTTCCTGCTCTTGTCTTATTTTTTAATTTATCGATGAAAAATGCTGTAGGAACCTCTTTACTAATTATACTTATAAACTCACTAACAGGAATATTTTTTCATATAAATACCGAAAATGTAGATTGGAATTATTTAGTTTTATTTTCAACGATTTCCTTACTAGGTATTTTTATCGGAACGTATGCTTCTAGATTCATAAAAGGAAGTAATCTAAAAGTTGGTTTTGGAATATTTATACTGTTAATGGCAAGTTTTATTTTACTAGAAAAATTTATATAACACAAAAAAATAACAATACAATGAAAGTAGAACAAATTTATACTGGTTGCTTAGCTCAAGGTGCTTACTATATAGAAAGCAAAGGCGAAGTAGCTATAATAGACCCTCTAAGAGAGGTACAACCATACATTGATTTTGCAGAAAAAAACAATGCTAAAATCAAATATATTTTCGAAACTCATTTCCATGCAGATTTTGTTTCAGGACATCAAGATTTAGCAAAAAAAACAGGAGCTAAAATTATTTTTGGTCCTACGGATACTCATGTAGGATTCGATGCAATTATTGCAAAAGACAGTCAAGAATTTCAATTAGGAAAAATCACATTAAAAGTTATTCACACTCCAGGACATACTATGGAAAGCACTTGCTATCTTTTATTAGATGAAAATGGGAAACAGAATGCTATATTTACGGGAGATACTTTGTTTATAGGAGATGTTGGTCGACCCGATTTGGCTCAAAAAATCGCTTCAGACTTAACGCAAGAAAAACTTGCTAGTCATTTATACGATTCTCTTAGAAATAAAATCATTCCTTTAGATGATGATTTAATCGTTTATCCTGCACATGGAGCTGGAAGTGCTTGCGGAAAAAATATGAGCAAAGAAACATCTGATACTCTTGGAAATCAAAAGAAAACAAACTATGCTTTGGATTTATCATTAAGCAGAGAAGAGTTCATAGAAAAAGTTACTGATGGATTAATGCCTCCACCTGCTTATTTTCCAGAAAATGTAATGATGAACATTCAAGGATACGATTCTATTGACAATGTATTAAAACGAGGAACTCATCCGCTTTCTCCTCAGGAATTTGAAGAAATAGCAAACAATCACGATACCTTAATTATTGATACAAGAACCGAACAAGATTTTGCAAAAGAACACATTCCAAACTCTATTTTCATTGGATTAGATGGAAGCTTTGCTCCTTGGGTAGGAACTTTGATTCCTGATATAAAACAAGAAATTTTAATTATTGCCGACCAAGGAAGAGAAGAAGAAGCAGTTACTCGACTTTCACGAGTTGGATACGACAACAGTCTTGGATTTTTAAATGGCGGGATTGACTCTTGGAAAAAAGCTGGTAAAGAAACCGAAAGTATAGAATCTATTTCTGTAGAAGAATACGCAAAAAGAAAAGCAGAAGGCGAATTGTTAGATGTGAGGAAGAAAAGTGAAAACTACAGTGAACACGTTATTGGTACCGTAAATGCTCCTTTAGACTTTGTAAATGATAGTATGCAACTGGTAGATAAAAATAAAAAATATTTTGTACACTGTGGTGGTGGATACCGTTCTATGATTTTTATTTCGATTCTAAAAGCCAGAGGATACGATAACCTTATAGACATCAAAGGTGGTTTCAAAAGTTTAAAAGAAAGTAATTTATTTGAAATCAGCAATTACGTTTGTCCGTCAACTATGTTATAATTTAACTACAAAAAACAATATTTATGGGAATTTTATCACTTCTTTTTGGAAAGAAAAGCGAAACAGATTACAAAGAATTAATTAACAGTGGTGCGATTATCGTTGATGTACGCACTCCTTCTGAATTCAAAAGTGGAAACATCAAAGGTTCTGTTAACATTCCTTTGGATTCATTAAAGAATAAAATCAACACGTTAAAAAACAAAAAAGTAATTACAATTTGTCAATCAGGAATGCGAAGTAGAGTTGCAAAACAGATTTTAAATTCTGCTCAAATAGAATGTTATAATGGAGGTTCGTGGAGTTCACTTCAACGAAAAATAAACTAAACCTAAATATATACCATAAAAAAACGTTTCACTTGTGTGAAACGTTTTTTTTATTTAATATTTGGCTAATTGGTATTAAGACAAACTTACTCTTTCAAAAGAAACAACTTCTAAGTTGTTATCTACTGATTTTAAATATTCTTTCACAGAAATTTTATCTTCCATGATGAAATTTTGGTGTACTAAAGTATTGTCTTTAAAGAATTTATTTAGTTTACCTTTTGCAATATTTTCTATCATATTTTCAGGTTTACCTTCTTTCCTAAGAATATCTTTAGCAATTTCCAATTCTTTTTCGATAACATCTGCACCTACAGAGTCTTCGTTAAGAGCGATAGGATTCATTGCTGCTACTTGCATAGAAACAGATTTTGCTGCTTCTTGAGCTCCGTCTACATTTTCAGACAAACCTACTAACGATGCTATTTTGTTCCCTGCATGAATATAAGAACCAACAAAAGGAGCTTTTAATGTTTTGAATTCATTAATTTCTATTTTCTCTCCTATTACACCTGTTTGTTCTACTAATTTTTCAGAAACTGGTAATCCTGCATATTCTGCTTTTAGGAATTCTTCTTTAGAATCATATTCTAAAGCTAATTCAGCTAAACCATGAGCTAATTTTACGAAATCTTCATTTTTAGCAACAAAGTCTGTTTCGCAGTTTAGAGTGATAACAACTCCCTTACTTTCGTCTTTATTTACTTTTGCGATAACCGCACCTTCAGAAGAATCTCTATCAGCACGATTTGCAGCCACTTTCTGACCTTTTTTTCTTAAGATTTCTATTGCTTTTTCGAAATCTCCTTCTGCTTCTACTAATGCCTTCTTTGAATCCATCATTCCAGCACCAGTCATATTTCTTAATTTTGCTACATCTGCAGCTTTGATACTTGCCATTTTATAATTTTATATTAAGGTTGAAATAAAATTCAGAGTATTTTTATTCTTCAAAAGACTCTTCTCTTTCTCTATTTTCAAAATCTTCTACTGTAACTTCAGCTGGATTATCCTTTCCTCCTTCTTTTTTAGTTTTTTCTTTATCCGCTTTACGAGTAGAAAGACCTTCTTTTATTGAATTTGCTATAAAACCTAACACTAAATCTATAGATTTAGAAGCGTCATCATTAGAAGGTATAGGGAAATCAACTTTACGTGGATCAGAGTTTGTATCCACCATTGCAAAAACAGGAATTCCTAATTTCTGAGCTTCTTCTACAGCTATGTGTTCTTTTAATATATCTACTACAAATACCGCCGATGGAAGTCTTGTCATATCAGAGATAGAACCTAAGTTCTTTTCTAAGTTTGCTCTTAATCGGTCGATTTGTAATCTTTCTTTTTTAGATAGCGTTTCAAAGGTTCCATCTTTCTTCATACGATCGATAGAATTCATCTTTTTAACTGCTTTACGAATAGTTACAAAGTTAGTAAGCATTCCTCCTGGCCATCTTTCTGTAATGTATGGCATATTTATAGATTCTGCATGTCTTGCAACTATGTCTTTCGCTTGTTTTTTTGTTGCTACAAATAATACTTTTCTACCAGAAGCAGCTATTTTATTTAGAGAAGATGAAGCTTCTTCTAATTTTACTGCTGTCTTGTGTAAGTCTATGATGTGAATCCCATTTTTCTCCATAAAAATATAAGGAGCCATATTTGGATTCCATTTTCTTGTTAAGTGACCAAAGTGCACTCCTGCATCTAATAGGTCTTTTACGTTTGCTTTTGCCATTTTTTTGTTTTTTTGTTTACGTTCCGATTGTATCAAGCAACTTTTAAGTGGTCATATAAATTCGCCTTAAAAGTTTGGATGCTAAACATCTCGGGCAAATAATAATAAATTGAATTAACGTTTTGAGAACTGAAATCTCTTTCTTGCTTTTTTCTGTCCAAATTTCTTTCTTTCCACCATTCTAGAATCTCTAGTAAGCAATCCTTGAGGTTTCAATACTGCTTTATTTTCTTCGTTTAATGAAACTAAAGCTTTTGCTATAGCAAGACGAATTGCTTCTACTTGACCAGTTGTTCCTCCTCCGAAAACATTTACGTTTACATCGAACTGACCAGTGGTATTAGTTAATAAAAATGCTTGCTGTAGTTTGTACTGCAATACATCTGTTGGAAAATATACTTTGGCTTCTTTACCATTAATAGTAATATTCCCATTCCCTTCTTTTAAGTAAACTCTAGCAACTGAGTTTTTTCTTCTTCCTGTTTTGTGAGTTATCGCCATAAATTTTAATAAAATTCGTTGATATTAATTTGTTTTGGTTTTTGTGCTTCATGATTATGCTCTGCACCTTCATATAAATAAAGATTTTTGAACAATTGTCTACCTAATTTGTTTTTAGGCAACATTCCTTTTACAGCATTTTCTGTAACACGTAAAGGTTTTTTCTTTAAAACATCTTGAGCACTCAATCTTTTCTGACCTCCAGGATATCCTGTATGCCATATGTACTCTTTGTCTTCTAACTTATTTCCAGACAATTGAATTTTGTCTGCATTTAGCACAATAACATTATCTCCACAATCTACATGAGGAGTATAATTTGGTTTGTGCTTCCCTCTTAGTAGTATAGCAACTTTCGATGCCAATCTACCCAACGTCTGTCTTTCCGCATCTACCACAACCCATTCTTTATTTGCAGTAGCTTTGTTTGCTGATACTGTTTTGTAACTTAATGTATTCACTTTTAAAATTTAGTATGTTTGATTCTAAACCATATATTTAGCGTGCAAATTTACGATTTAATTTGTATTTACAAAAGTATTTGGTGGAAATAATTTATGCTAACCATAAATCAACCAATTCCTTGCTCTAACAGTTGATGAATATCCAGTATGCCATAATAGCTTTTTCCGTCTACCACCACCAACTGACCTATATCGTATTTGTGTAATAAATCATAAGCCGTTTTTGCTAATTCATTTTTATCAATAACCTTAGGATTCTCAGACATGATATCTTTTGCTAAAAGCATAGAATAATCTTCATAATCCGCCAACATTCTCCTTAAATCTCCATCAGTAATTACTCCTTGTATCACTTTATTTTCATCTAAAACAACGGTAATACCTGATTTAGAAACCACAAGCGAAGATATAATTTCCTTAACTGTAGAGGTCGTATAAACAAACGGTTTGTCAGATAAATTAACTATCTGCTCTACACTCCACAAAAGATTTTTTCCTAATGCTCCTCCTGGATGATACTCCGCAAAGTCTACCTCTTTAAAATCCCTTAAATTCATAAGAGCTACTGCTAATGCATCTCCTATCGCAATCTGAACTGTAGTACTTGTAGTAGGAGCTAAATTATTAGGACACGCTTCTTGGGTAACCGACGAATCTAATACCACATGAGCGTGCTGTGCTAAAAAGCTAGATAAATTCCCTGTCATTCCTATTAAAAAAGAAGAATTCTTAACCAAATAAGGAACCACATTTTGTATCTCGGGAGAATTACCTGAATTAGATATACATAATGCTATGTCTTCTTTTTTGAGCAATCCTAAATCTCCATGAACAGCTTCGGTTGCATGCAAAAACTGCGATGGAGTCCCTGTAGAATTCATAGTTGCCACAATTTTATTTGCTATATGTGCACTCTTCCCTACTCCTACCACGACCAACTTCCCTTTACTCTCATAAATTTTACTCACAGCTAAAGAATACCTTTCATCTATTCTCTCTAAAAGTTTTTCTAACTGCTCTATTTCCAGAGAAATCGTTCTCCTGCATTCGGATAAAATAGTATTTGATTCCAATTTTAATTTGATTTTATCGTTTATTAAGTTATCTTTACGATTACAAAAATAGAAAGAAATATTGAGTATGGACGTTTTGACAGATAATTTAACCACTTCTTTAAAAAAATATTTCGGTTTCAATACGTTTAGAGGAAGACAAGAAGAAATAATTAAAGATATTTTAAACGGAAAAAATGTATTTGTACTGATGCCTACAGGCGGAGGGAAATCATTATGCTATCAGCTTCCTGCTCTAATTTCTGAAGGAACTGCTATTGTTATTTCTCCACTGATTGCTTTAATGAAAAATCAAGTTGATGCTATACGTGCCAATTCTTCTTGCGATGCAACTGCTCATGTACTCAACTCTTCATTAAACAAAACAGAAACAAAACAAGTAATGTCTGACATTACTTCTGGAAAAACAAAACTTCTCTATGTAGCTCCCGAATCATTAACGAAAGAAGAGTATATAGACTTTTTTAAAAACATCAAGATTTCTCTTTTTGCAATTGATGAAGCTCATTGCATTTCGGAGTGGGGACACGATTTTCGTCCTGAATACCGTAACTTGAGAAACATTATATCACAAATAGACGATTCTCCTATCATTGCACTTACCGCTACAGCAACACCTAAAGTTCAAGAAGATATAAGAAAGAATTTAGGAATGAGTGATTCCATCGTGTATAAAGATTCCTTTAATCGCGAAAACCTTTTCTACGAAGTTCGTCCAAAAATCAATATTGAAAAACAACTTATAAAATTCATAAAAGACCGCAACGAAAAATCAGGAATTATATACTGTTTAAGCCGAAAAAAAGTAGAAGAAATTGCTCAGTTCCTACAAGTAAATGGAATAAATGCACAGCCGTACCATGCAGGACTCGATGCTAAAACTAGAAGCGGAAATCAAGATAAATTCTTAAAAGAAGAGATTCATGTAATTGTAGCAACCATTGCCTTTGGAATGGGAATAGATAAACCCGATGTTCGGTATGTAATCCATTATGATATGCCTAAAAGTTTGGAAAGCTACTATCAAGAAACAGGACGAGCAGGACGTGACGGAGGAGAAGGGCATTGTTTAGCTTTCTACGATTATAAAGATATTGAAAAGCTCGAAAAGTTCCTTTCTGCAAAAAATGTATCTGAACGTGAAGTTGGATTACAACTACTAAACGAGGTTGTTGGTTATGCCGAAACGTCGATGTCTAGAAGGAAGTATTTGCTTCATTATTTTGGCGAACAATTCGACGAAAAAAATGGAATTGGAGCTGATATGGACGATAATTCTAGAAATCCTAAAAAACTTATAGATGCTTCGCAGGAATTAAAAATTCTTTTAGATGTAATTAAAAACACAAAAGAAAATCTGCGTTGGAAAGATTTAATATTCGTCCTTACGGGGAAACAAAATTCCATTACTAAATCAAATAAGCTAGAACTCGAGCCGTTTTTTGGCATCGGAAAAGATGAATCCGATAATTTTTGGAAATCGGTAATTCGCCAAGCTATTGTTAACAACTATGTACACAAAGACATAGAAACCTATGGAGTATTAAAACTCAAAGAAAAAGGAGCTAACTACATACCAAAAAAAGGGTTATTCCAAATAACGGAAGATGTTGATTTTGAAAAACTAATGGAAGACCAAGGAACTTCTGTTCCCAGCAAAGCCAGCGGAACAACCGATGAAACTCTACTAAAAAACCTACTCGATTTACGAAAAAAAATAGCTAAAAAGCTAGATATTCCTCCTTTTGCAGTCTTTCAAGAACCGAGCTTAGAAGATATGGCATCTAATTATCCTTGCTCATTAGAAGAACTGTGCAATTGTTTTGGTGTAAGTGAAAGTAAAGCAAAAAAATTTGGAAAAGAATTCGTAAGCTACATAGAAAAATACGTAGAAGACAACGACATTATTCGTCCTGATGATTTGGTAATAAAACAAGTAGCTAATAAGTCTAGTCATAAAGTTTTCATTATACAAAGCACCGATAGAAAAATAGATTTGGAAGATATTGCCAGCAATAAAAACCTTTCTATGGACGAATTAATTTCCGAAATGGAACGAATCGTTTATAACGGAACTAAACTCAACATCGACTACTACATCAACGAAATGCTAGACGAAGAATCTCAAG
>JACJZS010000004.1 GCA_020635515.1 Flavobacteriales bacterium | reverse complement strand
TAAGTCTCCCTATTGTATGTACCAACATTATCCCCTGTAAACAACAAAATAATTATCTTCCTTCGTTTTCTATTTTTAGAATTTGTAAATTTGTACAAATTAGAATTACAGTGAACAACGATAACTTTTTGATGCAAGCGACAACAATGTATGGTTTAGAGCAGTTACTTGCATTAGAATTAAAAGAATTAGGAGCAGTAGATGTAAAAATTAAAAATAGAGCTGTTGAGTTTTATGGAGACAAAGGTTTTATGTACAAAGCCAATTATTCACTCAGAACAGCATTGCGTATTTTAAAACCGTTATATTCTTTCCAAACGTTTAATGAAGATCATTTTTACGAAAAAATTAAAGAATTTCCTTGGGAAAATTACCTCGATGTAAATCAAACTTTTGCGATTAGTGCAAATGTACATTCCGAAAAGTTTACGCATTCGCAGTTTATGATGTTTAAAATGAAAGATGCGATTGTAGATAGATTTAGAGACAAAAAAGGAGAACGACCAGATATTGCCACATTTAAACCTGACATTCGATTCAATCTTCATATTTCCGATAGAGAGGTATCTATTGCACTAGACAGTTCAGGTGATGCACTTTTTAAACGAGGATACAGAAAAAGCAGAGGAGAAGCTCCGCTTAATGAAGTGCTTGCAGCAGGAATTTTAAAGCTTGCAGGTTGGAACGGAAAAGATAATTTGCTTGATCCTATGTGTGGAAGTGGAACATTTCTAATAGAAGCTGTTATGATTGCAGCAAATCTTCCTCCGCAACTTTTTAGAAAAGATTTTGGTTTTCAGAATTGGAAAGATTATGATGATGATTTGTTTGAGAAAATCAAACAGTTTAGAATGCAAAGAACCAAAGATTTTACAGGGAAAATTATAGGATACGATGGAGATAGAAGTGCGGTAGAAAATGCTAGAAACAATCTTGATTTTACAGGATTCGATGAATTTGTTACCATTGAACACAAAAACTTCTTTGATTCTAAAAAAGAATTATTCCCTCTGCTTGTAGTATTTAATCCACCGTACGATGAACGAATGGAAGTAACCAGAGTAGAAGAGTTTTATGGGAAAATAGGAAGTACATTAAAACACAATTATCCCAATACGCTCAGTTGGATTTTAACTTCCAATTTTGATGCTATGAAAAACATAGGATTAAAGCCATCAAAAAAAATAAAACTTTTTAATGGAAAGTTGGAATGCAGACTTTTACAGTTTGAAATGTATGAAGGAAGTAAGAAGCAATCAAAAAAATAGAAAATGAAGAATTTCAACCAAATATATAATTTCTATTTATCATTAGGTCTTGCAGATGATTATGCAAAATATGCCAACATGTTTACTTTGTTGCTTTTGTTGCTAATAGTAATTTATATAATAGATTTTACACTTTGGAGGTTTTTACTGAATATAGTTACCAAGTTGGTAGAAAAATCAAAAACCAAAATTGATGATTTGCTGGTACAGAATAGAGCAGTAAGGAATTTTACGCATTTACTTTCATATATAATTGCATTAGAATCCGTTCCAGTTATTTTTTCTGAGTTTGATTACTTAGAGAAATTAGCATTAAAATTACTTTACATAACGGGAGTGGTTTTGGTCTTGATTTTAATTAGAAGTTTATTGCATTCCCTTAAAGATCATTTTAGAACGATACCTCGAATAAAAGATAAACCAATAGAAAGTTACATTCAAGTACTCATGATTTTTGCGTGGATTGCAGGGTTTGTATTGTCTTTTGGTATTGTTACAGGAATTCCAATTTGGCAATTAGTTACCACTTTGGGAGCTGCTTCAGCAATTATTTTACTGGTATTTCGCGATACGATTTTAGGTTTGGTGGCAAGTATTCAAGTTTCTGCTAACGATATG
This sequence comes from Flavobacteriales bacterium, assembly GCA_020635515.1. GTDB lineage: Bacteria > Bacteroidota > Bacteroidia > Flavobacteriales > Weeksellaceae > JACJZS01. The sequence continues at coordinate 136,461 of JACJZS010000004.1, read as the reverse complement.
GTACGTATAGGAGATTGGATTACGCTGGAAAAATACGGAGCAGACGGAAATGTAATTGAGATAAACTTAGCTACGGTTAAAGTTCAAAATTTTGATAATACTGTTACCACTATTCCTACGTATGCATTAATTTCTGATTCATTCAAAAACTGGCGACCAATGCAAGAGTCAGGAGGAAGAAGAATAAAACGTTCAATAATCATTAAACAAGAAAATATTAAATTTCTTACTAATGAAGAATTAGAATCATTAAAGAAAATTCAACTGATAAAAACCTATATAGAACAAAAACAAGCTGACATCGAGAAATACAATACAGACGTTAAAGCAGATAAGAGTTTATTGATTAATGGTAGGAATCTAACTAACGTAGGTTTGTTTAGGAAGTATATTTCTTTGTATTTACAATCATTGTCTGTTATTAATAAAGATATGACCTTAATGTCGCGTCAGCTGGCACCAACTCCACAAGGAATTCCCATAGAGATTTATGCTTTTAGTAAAGACAAGCGTTGGGAAAATTACGAATACATTATGGCGGATATATTCGATCATGTGATTTCTGCGGTTACGTATTTTAAATTAAATACCTTTGAGCTATTAAGTACTTCAGGAACAGAAAAAAAATAAAAATGGAAAAAACGAAATTTCATCAGTTACTTTTAAAAAGTCATTTAGAATCAGAAATTGTTCTTTCGGTTTCTTCGGTGCGTAAATTTTATCACAAACTAATAGAATGGTTATTTCCTGAGTTTTGTGAGAATGTTTTTTCTACGTTACAAGAGGTGAAATTAGCAGAAGAAAAACTGGAGTTTAAGTTCCAAAAAATGATAGAAGGATTTCATGATTGTAAGGATTCTAAAAAAATAACCAAAGATTTTTTTGATGAGATTCCTAGAGTTTATCATTTGCTTCAGAAAGATTTGCAAGCGATGCTCGATGGAGATCCTGCAGCTACTTCTAAGTGCGAAGTGATTCGTTCTTATCCTGGATTTTTTGCCATTGTTTCTTATAGAATTGCAAATGCAATTCTAAAATTAGATGTACCAGTTCTTCCTAGAATGATTACAGAATTTGCTCATGAAAAAACGGGAATAGATATACATCCTGGTGCAACAATAGGAGAATATTTTTGTATAGATCATGGAACAGGAGTCGTAATAGGAGAAACTACTCAAATAGGAAATCACGTAAAAATTTACCAAGGAGTTACTCTTGGAGCATTATCGGTACGCAAAGAAGATGCTCAATCTAAAAGACATCCAACGATAGATGACAATGTAGTAGTATATGCAGGTGCTACTATTTTAGGCGGAAAAACAGTTATCGGGAAGAATTCGGTAATCGGAGGAAACGTTTGGATTACTAAAAGTGTTCCCGAAGATTCAAAAATTTATTATAAATCAGAATTGTATCATGATAGTTAAAAAAGTCTTTTTGTTTTTATTTGGAGTACTTGTATTTTCTTCTTGTGCAATTACCAATTCTACTGCGGGGAACTTCAATAATAAACTTAATTACAGCAATGTTTTAGATATTCCAGTAACTATTAATTATCAGTATAATCCAGAAATTATAAATGATGAAATAGGAAAAGAAGAAAGTGATAGCATGATTGCTCAGTTTAGTACTAATTTAAGAGAAGAGTTAGCACAAAGAAACTTAATTTTAAATGAAACGAGTTCCGATTCCATAAGATACTCTCTTACAATTAAGCAAATTAGATGTCAAAAATTTGAAGGAAGAGATTCAAGACGAGATGAAAACAACGAAATAAAAACCATAAAAATCCATCATTATGGAATGGAAGTTGTAAGTTTTTTAAGTGATTCTACAACCAAAAAAGAATCTAAAATAGATGCTGAAGTATATGATAATTCAGAAGCAGGAAAAGATGAAACAGGCAGTGTTGTAGAAAAAAATAAAGTAAACATAGAGCAGTTAGTAGATAGATTGGTAAATAGATTTTCGGGAAAAGTTGTCACTAAACTAAAAAGTAAAAGATGAAAAAAACAATCAAAGAAAGAATCTACACATTATTTTTTGCCTCTTTTTTAATTCTAATGGTATCGTGTACTTATCCTGAAAAGCCAGAATTTCGATCGTTGGAAAATGTAAAGTTACAATCATTATCATTAAAAGGAGAGATACTCTTGAAAGCAGATGCTATTTTTTACAACCCAAATGCAATTGGTGGAGATGTAGAATCAGTAGCATTAGAAGTCTTTTTAGATGATAAAAAAGTAGCAGATGTAAAACACGAAACTTCAGTAAACATGAAAGGAAACAGCGATTTTACGCTACCGATAGAAGTAAAAATACCCGCAATGAATGTATTTGAAGATGCAAAAGCAGGATTGCTTAAAAATATACTTAAAAATCAAAAGTTTTTAATAACCATGAAAGGAGATATAAATACCTCTATTTCGGGAATTTCTTTTCAGGTTCCATTTCAAAATAAAGAAGAATACGATTTAAAGATAGGATTATAATTAAAAATACGATATGCAACTTATAGATGTAATAGGAAAAACTCCACAAGTAGAACTAAAAAATATAGGAAAAGAATTCCCTAATGTTAAAATTTACGCAAAATTAGAAGGACAAAATCCTGGAGGAAGCGTAAAAGACAGACCTGCTTTTAATATGATAAATGAAGCCTTGAAGCGTGGTGATTTAAAAAAAGGAGATAAAATTGTAGAAGCAACAAGCGGTAACACAGGAATTGCACTTGCTATGGTTGCAACTTCTTTAGAAGTGGATTTGACTTTAATTATGCCAGAAAATTCTACTTTAGAACGAATAAAAACCATGCGAGCATTGGGTACAAAACTTATCCTTACGCCAGCAGAAAAAGGAATAGAATATTCTAGAGAATTGGCAGATGAAATGGTAGAGAAACAAGGATATAAAACGTTAAATCAATTTGCGAATCCAGATAATTACAATGCTCATTACAAAACTACAGGTCCTGAAATTTGGAGTGATTCCAACCAAGAAATTACGCATTTTGTATCTTCTATGGGAACAACAGGTACTATAATGGGAGTTTCTCGTTATTTGAAAGAAGTAAATCCTCAAGTTCAGATTATTGGAGCACAACCAACCGAAGGTTCTTCTATCCCAGGAATTAGACGTTGGTCACCTGAGTTTTTACCTAAAATTTTTGAACCAAGTCGAGTAGATGAAGTATACGATGTATCTCAAGCAGAAGCGACAGAAATGGCAAGAAGATTAGCAAAAGAAGAAGGTATATTTGCAGGAATGAGTAGTGGAGGAGCTTTGGCAGTTGCTTTAAAATTATGCAAAAAAATACAATCAGGAGTGGTGGTTTTTATTTGTTGTGATAGAGGAGATAGATATGTAAGTAGTTCATTGTTTGATGAATAATAGAATCATTATATTATCTAATAATTAAACTAGTTTATATTGATTTTTTTGGAGTAAATTTGTGGAAAATTTGAACATGAGAGTTTATATAGAAACTACGGAGAGTCCGAATATCATTAAATTGAAATCAGATGATGTTTTAGTGCATGGGAGTTATGAGTTTTCTAGAGAGGATTCTAATACAGAAAGTCCGATTGCGAATACCTTATTACAATTTCCGTTTATCAATAAAGTATATTTTACAGCTAATTTTATTGCATTAGAGAAAGTACCACAAATTGATTGGGAAGATGTAATCGACGAACTTAAAAATATAGTTAATAATTATTTAGAAGAGAATAATTCTTTGATTCCTCAGAAAAAAAGAGAACCATTTTCTTTATATGCAGAAATGACTCCAAACCCAGAAGTGATGAAGTTTGTTTCAAATAAAATTCTAACAAATGGAATGTTGGAAGTGAAAGACAAAGATGAAACAACACAAGTTCCTCTAGCTTCATTTTTATTTCAATTTAGTTCTGTAAAGGAAGTTTTTATTCATCAAAATTATGTTTCGGTAACTAAAAACAAGGATTTTGATTGGAGCGAACTAGCAAATGAATTAAGAGTTCAAATTCTAGAATATTTACAATCAGGAAAAGCAATTTCTCATATCGAGAATTATCCTGAAAAACAATCAGAAAACAATAATAGAGCATTCTCTGAAATAGAACATAAAATCAAGGATATTTTAGAAGAATATGTAAATCCTGCAGTTGCAGGAGATGGAGGAAACATTGAGCTTGTAGAGTATGAAACAGAAACCAAAACAGTAAGAATGCTTTTACAAGGAGCATGCTCTGGTTGTCCTTCTTCTACAATCACACTTAAAAATGGAATAGAAACTATGCTAAAACAGTTTTTACCAAACGAAGTGGAATCCGTAGAAGCAATAAACGGATAAATATTACTTTTGATTTAGAAAAACACCATCTATAATTACGTTCTCTTTGCATTTTGTGAAAAGAACGTAATATTTTTTTTCCTTTTCAGGATAATAGATTTTATAATCAGGACAAGGTTCTTTCTGAGCATTACTTTCACTAAAATTTATATCTCCATCGTACAGAACTGTATCAGTTACAAACTTTTCAGAAAGTGACAATTCATTGAGTTGTTTTATGCTTTGTTTAGAAAACTCTATTTTTTTAGTATGAACTTCGGTAAGTACACGTTGATTTGGCATTACATTACACGAAAAATCCCGATTCCCAAACATTAAAAAAACAATAATAACGCCTAAAATAAGACCTAAACTATAAAATCGTAATCTTCTTCCCATTTTTAATTATCTCTTTTTTCAAAATCTTCTTTGTCTTTAATTTTTATTCGTCGGTAAATTAAGTAAACAATCAGAATCAAAGATACAATTCCAATAATTCCATATACAATAAAAATCAAGCTAGAAAAGAAATTCATATTAATTTAATTTTACAGCTGTTCCATATGCTAATATTTCAGAAGCACCTTGCATTACCATAGAAGAGGTAAGTCTTACATTTATGATTGCATCTGCACCTAGGTTTTCAGCATCTTTTGTCATTCTTTGCAATGCTTGTTCTCGCGATTGAGCTTGGAGTTTTGTGTATTCTTCAATTTCTCCACCAACAATGTTTTTAAGTCCTGCAAATATATCTCTTCCTATATTTCTTGCTCTTACAGTGCTACCTCTTGCAATTCCGAGTATTGCAACGATTTCTTTATTAGGTATTTTATCCGTAGTTGTAATAATCATTTTATGTATTTATTAATTGGTTACAAATATATAAATAAAAGCAGGAAAAGACGAGTGAATACGATTGCTAAATGCTTAACTAAAACAATTTTTATACTTCATAAAAAAGAGTTAGTTTTGTTCATCTTTTTTTGGCTGCGTAGTTCAACTGGATAGAATATCAGATTTCGGCTCTGAGGGTTGAGGGTTCGAATCCTTCCGCGGTCACAAATTATAAAAACAAAGCTGTATTAGGAATTTAATACAGCTTTGTTTTTACCTTCTATTGAACTGAAAAAAAATAACCTTTTTTACTGTATTCTTTGTAATTCTTCATACAGCAAATGCGTTGGCATTCCCATAACGGTATAGTATGATCCTTCTATTTTTTGTATTTTAGCAAAACCAATCCAATCTTGAATGCCATAGCTCCCAGCTTTGTCCATTACGTTGTAATGTTTAATGTAGTATTCTATTTCCTGCTCAGATATTGAATTAAAAAAAACGTTAGTTGTGTCATTTAGATAGATTTCACTCGTGTCGGTTTTTATACCTAGTGATGAGTGTACATTGTGGGAATTATTACTTAATTTAACTAACATTTCTCGAGCGTCTTGTTCTGTTTTTGGTTTTTCTAAAATGCGATTATCTATTTCTACTATAGTATCTGAAACGATTAATATTTCGTTTTTATTTATTGAGTAATTACTTGCTTTCTTTTTTGCCAAGTACTTTGTTATTTCAGAGATGGGAATATTTTTAGGATATGATTCGTCAAACTCTATGGTTTTTACCTCAAACGTAATTCCTAGATTTTCTAATAGTTCTTTTCGTCTAGGAGATTTAGAACCAAGAATTATTTTTTTATTGTCTAAATGAGTCCACATAGGTTTATTTTAATGGTTGAAAAATTTGAAGCTCAGAAGTTAATGAATCAACAGAGTTTAGATTTTGATATTCTTCCCAGTAGAAATTTTTAATGGATTTTCCTTTATTAAAGTAGTATGTTTCAAACTTTTCCTTTACTTTGCTTTTCTCTTTATAATTTCCTGCACTATATTGAGTCATGCATTTTTGAGGATTAATTATTTGAATGCTGTATTCATTATTGGTTTTAATCGTATCATTATTAATTTGATAACCAATAAATAAATTGTATTGTGCTGGTTTTGTAGTTGTTGAATATCTTTTTTGAATGATTTTTTCGGGAGAAATTTCTTCATAGAAAGCAATCGGATTGCCTAAATCTTTGGTAGGTATTTGTATGCTATCCTGTAAAAATCTACGGACGCTTCGCGAATCCGAAATAATTAAATTTTGAATCTCTCTAGCATTGAATTTTATATCTTTATGTTGAATACCATATATAAATATAGTGTCATTTGCAACTTCGGCTATTGTCCCAAGATTTTCTTTAATCTTTCTAATTCTACTGGAATTTCCTTTGAGTATATTATCCAGTTCTATAAAACCGCCGTGCATTTTGTCTTCTAGGTAGTTTTCTACATATAGATTGTATATTCTTCCAAAATAAGAAGTTTGTGGAGGATATATTATCCACGATACAGAAGTTGATTTTTCATTTTTATTACTAAACACAAACAATGATTGAACAGTATTTTCATACTCATCAAACAAAAATTCTCCTTTTATGGAGTCATTTTTAATGATTTTTTTGATTTTATAAAGACCTTTACCTATGTTAGGTTCCTCTGATTTCCACTCAAAAGAACTTCGTTCTCCTTTGTATGGAAAAAAGTATGTAATTTCTATATTGCTATCTGCCACTGCCCAGTAGTTCCATTCATTGAATTTTTTCATGTTAGAAAAATAAGGAATTAGTTTCTCTACAGGGACATCAAATGTGTATTCTTCTACTGCCTTGGATTTAGGTTTTATGAAATACGGAGTTACCAAAAATGCAATTAATAATCCGAAAAATAAGATGCTAATTAAAAATAGAATTTTTTTCATAATGTGATTAGAAGTAGATTCAGTTAAACATGCTTAAAGTAGAAATGTAAGAATAATGCCAAAAATAATTAATATAAAAAAGCTAATCAATATAAATTACAGGTGCAATTTAGTTGCTAAGCTAAAAAAAAGGAGCTGAATCTACAAGTAAATAATTAACGTAAAAATGTTCTTTAGAACTAAGCTAGAGAAAATAATTATGGATATGTTCGATAATGATGGATATGCTTGGAAAATTAAAAGAAACTCTAAACAAAGCATACTAATCTACTCAAGATGAATACGAACAAAAATTAGAACAAAAAGCAAGAGAAGATATGCCCAAAAGCCTTTCTAAACAGAAACTTTTCCTTTTATTGGTGGATACGATTCATAATTTTGAAGCTCAAAATCTTCATATTTAAAATCAAAAATATTTTTAACTTCCGTGTTCAATGTCATTTGTGGTAACTTCTTGGGAGTTCTACTGAGTTGTAATTTTACCTGCTCCATATGATTTGTGTAAATATGAGCATCACCAAAAGTATGTACAAATTCCCCTACTTCTAAATCTGTAACTTGTGCTACCATTTGCAATAAAAGTGCGTACGATGCGATGTTAAAAGGAACTCCTAAAAATACATCTGCACTTCTTTGGTATAACTGCAAAGATAATTTCCCTTGCGACACATAAAACTGGAAGAAAGTGTGACACGGAGCTAATGCCATGCCTGGTATATCTGCAACATTCCATGCAGAAACAATTAATCGACGAGAATCTGGATTGGTCTTAATTTGATTAATCACTTCACTAATTTGATCTATTACTTGATTGTCATATCCTTTCCAAGAACGCCACTGTTTTCCATACACAGGACCTAAATCCCCTTTTTCATCTGCCCATTCGTCCCAAATGCGTACTTTATTTTCTTTCAAATACGAAATATTTGTATCTCCTTTCAAAAACCACAATAGTTCATGAATTATAGACTTTAAATGTACTTTTTTTGTTGTTACTAAAGGAAAACCTTCTTGTAAATCAAAACGCATTTGGTAGCCAAAAGTACTTACTGTTCCTGTTCCCGTCCTGTCTGATTTTTCAACTCCATGTTTCAATACGTGGTTTATCAAGTCTAAATACTGTTTCATTTTGGCAAATTTTCAACAAATTTAACAAAAACATTTAAACTCTCAACCTAATTAAAACCGAAAGTTTACTTAGATGACTCTATATAATTTTCTATTGCCGTAGAAAGAGATGGAACTTCTTTACTAGGTAAAATATTGATTTTTAAACCTTTTTCTTCTGCAATCTCTTTAGTTGTATTGCCAAAAGTTGCTATTAATGTGTCATTTTGCTCAAAGTCAGGGAAATTCTCAAAAAGAGATGTAATCCCTTGCGGACTAAAAAACACCAATAAATCGTACTTTATGTCTTTTAAATCCGATAAATCCATAGAAACCGTTTCATACATTATAGATCTTTTCCAATCTATAGATGCTTCATCTAATGCTTGTATTGTAATATCATTCAAAAGGTTAGATGATGGAAGTAAATACTGTTCCGCTGGATGTTTTTTTAAAAACGGATATAAATCTGTTATGGTTTTTGCTCCAAAATAAATTTTCCTTTTTCTATATACAATATAACGTTGTAAATAATGAGCAATCGCTTCGGATTGACAGAAATATTTCATATCATCAGGAACAGTAAAACGCATTTCTTTAGCTAGACGAAAATAATGATCTACGGCATTTCTACTCGTTAATATAACTGCTGAGAATGCAGATAAGTCTATTTTCTGTTTTCTTACTTCTCTTCCTGAAACTCCTACCACCTCTATAAAAGGACGAAAATCAACTTTTACTTTATACTTTTTTCCTAATTCTACAAACGGATTAGGTTCTCCTTTTTGAGGTTCTGGCTGCGATATTAATATTGATTTTATTTTTTTCATGCTCAAAATTGCATTTGTTTCACGATGTGAACTATTTCCTCCCCAAATAGCACCTTTACAAGAATTATTAAAGGTAAAATTTCGAGAGTGCAAAGGTACAAAATATTATGAAACCAATGAAATTTTGCTCCTATTTTGTTCACAAATAAGAAAATCCATTCGATTATATACGAAAAAAGGAAAAATGATACTAATATCGTAAACTTGGTAAAATCACTGAATTGAAAAGGAAAAAAGAAATTAAAACAAACTAAACCTAAAAAAAGAATCAACCGCAAAAAAATAAAAAAATATTTATATTTCACTAAAATTCCTATGCTATCATACCTTTGAAAAATGTAAAAATAAAACCTTGAAAGAAGATGTTTACCTAGCATAAAAAGTAAAAAAAGTAACATCAACAATCCATAATGTTTTTCTACGTCTAAAAACAAAAACTTTTTTTCTAATAAAGAATATGGAATAACTACTAATGGGAAAACCATTACAAGAACTATACTAAGCAAAACTCCAACTGCTGAGGTATTTCCTGATACTTGGTTTTCAATATCGTTAGTTGCGATTAAACGAAATGAACGGTAAAAAATAGCTTTAAGTATTGCCAAAACAAACAACAACACCAAAAATGCATACGAATAAAACTCTATACTGGTATTTACTCTAAGTATACTTTCCATTTTTTATTTAATTCTTTAGTGATGCAAAGGTAGTATAATTATGAATTCTTATCTTATATTTGTACCACTTTATGAGTTCCAAAATTGTAATCATTCCTACGTACAACGAGATTGAAAATATCGAAGATATTATTCGAGTAGTTATTGCTTTGGAGGAAGATTTTCATATTTTGGTAGTTGATGACTCTTCCCCAGACGGAACAAATCAAAAAGTGAAACAATTACAAGCTGAATTTCCTGAAAATTTATTCCTAGAAATACGAAAAGAAAAACAAGGATTAGGAAAAGCATACATTCACGGATTTAAATGGTGCTTGCAAAGAAATTATGATTATATTTTCCAAATGGATGCTGATTTCTCCCACAATCCACATGATTTAATCAGACTTCATAAAACACTTATTAATGATGCTGATATGGTAATAGGTTCTCGTTATTCTCATGGAGTTAATGTCGTAAATTGGCCAATGTCACGAGTTTTACTATCGTACGGAGCTTCTATCTATGCACGAGTAATTACAGGTATTCCTGTTTATGATACCACAGCTGGATTTGTTGGTTATAAACAAAAAGTCCTCACAACTTTAAACCTCGATAAGATTAAATTTTCTGGATACGGTTTTCAAATAGAAATGAAATTTAAAACATGGAAAGAGAATTTTAGAGTCAAAGAAATACCTATTGTTTTTACAGACAGAACCAAAGGAAAATCTAAATTAAGCATCGGCATTATTCGCGAAGCTATTTTTGGAATTATAGAACTAAAATTCAAATATTTATTCAAAAGAAAAAAATAAATTCCTACTTTTGAATTCATTTTATAGCAAATTTCAATGAACATTCATTTTATCGCCATAGGAGGAAGTGCAATGCATAATTTAGCTCTTGCATTACACGAAAAAGGATATACGATTACAGGTTCAGATGATGCAATCTTTGAACCTTCTAAAAGCAGACTTGAAGCCAAAGGTATTTTACCTAAAAAACTTGGTTGGTACAAAGAAAATATAACCTCAGATTTAGATGCTGTAATTCTAGGAATGCATGCAAAAAAAGACAACCCTGAACTTATAGAAGCTCAAAAATTAGGTGTGAAAATTTATTCGTATCCTGAATTTATTTACGAACAATCAAAAGATAAAACACGAGTAATTATTGCTGGTTCTCACGGAAAAACCTCTATAACCGCAATGATTTTGCACACATTGAATTACCACAACAAACCTACAGATTATATGGTAGGTGCTTTGATTGATGGATTTGAAACCATGGTAAAGCTTACCAAGGAAAATGATTTTATAGTTCTGGAAGGTGATGAATATCTTTCCTCTCCTATTGATTTACGTCCTAAATTTTTACACTACAAACCCAACATTGCATTAATCAGCGGAATTGCTTGGGATCACATTAATGTTTTTCCAACTTTTTCTGATTACACAAAACAGTTTGACTTACTTCTAAAAGATATTACTGATGGAGGAGCTTTAATCTATAATTCTGATGATAAAGAAGTGGTTAACTGTGTAGAAAATGCTGAAAATTATTTTAAAAAATTTGCCTACACTATACCTAAACATATCATAAACGACGGAATTACTTATTTAGAAACAGAATTTGGAGAAGTCCCTTTACAGATTTTTGGCGAACATAACTTACTTAATTTGGAAGGAGCTCGACTCATTTGCAATCAAATGGGAGTCCAAAACGAAGACTTTTACGAAGCAATTTCTAGCTTTAAAGGTGCTTCTAAACGATTAGAGAAAGTAATTACCAACGAATCTTTTACCGTTTTCAAAGATTTTGCTCATGCTCCATCAAAAGTGAAAGCTACTGTAAACGCTGTCAAAAATCAATTTAAAAATAAAACTGTAGTTTCGTGCTTTGAACTTCACACCTATTCTAGCTTAACTCCTGAATTTTTAAAAGAATACAGCGGAGCTTTGGATTTAGCTGATGAGGCAATTGTTTACTATTCAGAGGAAGCATTAAAAATAAAGCAAATGAATCCTATTTCTGAACAACAAATTAAAGATTCATTCAACAATCAAAATATACGTGTATTCACTAACAAAGAAGATTTAGAGAATTACCTAAAAAATAAGAATAAAAACAACTCCGTTTTTTTAATGATGAGTTCTGGGAACTACGGAGGAATAATTCTTGAAGATATTTTTTTAAATTAAATCAAAAACTTCTTTATAACTAAAAAATCAAAAGCTTACTATTTTGCTTTTTATCATAGAATGCAATTCTCTTAAGGGTTAGTTATGAGAATTGCATCAAAAATTACGTCCTTTATAATATTTAGTATCTCAATTTCTTTTCTTTAACAGAAGTCTGAACAGAGAAAATAAATTTATGCTAAATACAAATAGGTAAGAGTGTTTATGTTTTTTTATTAGACATAAATGGTATAGAGGATATCCTGTTGATATTTAGTGTTAAATTATTGTTAGCCTTTTGGTTTTAATTTAATATCTTTGTTTCTCAAAAATCTTAATTTAAAATACTATGCCAACATTTGTAGTAGTTGGTCTTCAGTGGGGAGACGAAGGAAAAGGAAAAATTACGGATATTTTATCAGCAAAATCAGATTACATTGTAAGGTATCAAGGAGGGAACAATGCAGGACATACCGTATATGTAGGAGAAAACAAATTTGTACTGCATTTACTGCCAAGTGGTGTATTACAAGACAAAGGAAAGTGCATTATAGCTAATGGTGTAGTGGTAGATCCAAAAGCATTTATGGAAGAAATTGACACCTTGGAAAGTCAAGGTTTATCAACCGACCATGTGTTTATTTCACGCCGAGCTCACATCATTATGCCTTATCATATAATGCTCGATACCTACCGAGAGGAATTTGCAGGAAAAGGACAAATAGGAACTACCAAAAGAGGAATAGGTCCTTGCTATGAAGACAAAATTTCACGTGTAGGAATTCGTGCTATTGACTTACTTAATCCTGATATTTTAGAAGAAAAAATTAAAGAAAATTTAAAAGTAAAAAATGCTCTTTTTGAAAAATTATTTGATAAACCTACGGTTGATTACAAAGATATTTTAGAACAATATTTAGAATACGGAAAAAAACTTGCTCACAGAATTGTAGATACAGAGTTAGAAATCAATCAAGCAATAGACGAAGGGAAAAATGTACTTTTTGAAGGTGCTCAGGCACTTATGCTAGATATTGATTTTGGAACGTATCCTTACGTTACTTCTTCTTCGCCGACTACAGGTGGAGTTACTGTTGGTGCAGGAGTTCCTCCTAATAAACTGGAAACTTTGATAGGTGTTTCTAAAGCATACTCTACTCGTGTAGGAAACGGACCATATCCTACCGAATTATTTGATGAAGTAGGAGAGCAAATAAGAAAAGTTGGTCATGAATTTGGAGCAACTACAGGACGTCCTAGACGTTGCGGTTGGTTGGATTTGGTAGCTCTTAAACACGCGTGTATGATTAATGGAATTACACACCTTGTAATTACCAAGCTAGATGTTTTAAGTAAATTTAAAAATATAAAAGTATGTACAGCATACGAAACCGAAGATGGTAAAGTGATTGATTATTTTACTTCGTCTACCACAAAATTAGCACTTTACAAACCAATATACGAAGAGCTTCCAGGTTGGGACGAAGACATTACAAAAATTAGCAGTTTTGATGAGTTGCCACAAAACGCTCAAAGCTACATTCACTTTATAGAAAAATACTTAGGTATAGAAGTGTATTTAGTTTCTGTTGGTCCTGAAAGAACTCAAAATATTTTGAAAAAAGAACTTTTTTAATTCCTTTTAACTAAAATTATGAACACCTACCAAAATCCGCTAGAAGAGCGTTATGCTTCCGAAGAAATGTTATATAATTTTTCTCCTGATATGAAATTTTCTACATGGAGAAAACTATGGTTCGCTTTGGCATCAATCCAAAAAGAACTCGGACTTGATATTACTCAAGAGCAGTTAGATGAAATTGAAGCAAACATAGACAATATTGATTATGATGTAGCGAGAGCATACGAAAAAAAGTTCCGACACGATGTAATGGCTCACGTACACACACTCGGAGATGTAGCTCCTAAAGCTCGTCCGATTATTCACCTTGGAGCAACTTCTGCTTTTGTAGGAGATAATACCGATTTAATTCAAATTCGTGAAGGATTATTGATTGTTAAAAAGAAATTAATCAATGTGATTAAAGGTCTTTCGGATTTTGCGATTAAGTACAAAGATTTACCAACGCTTGGTTTTACGCATTATCAACCAGCACAACTTACCACCGTAGGAAAACGTGCTACACTTTGGTTGCAAAGTGTTTTGCTCGATTTTGAAGAATTAGAATTCAGAATTGATACCTTGCGTTTTCGTGGTGTAAAAGGAACTACTGGAACAGCTGCAAGTTTTAAAGAACTTTTCGATGGAGATTATTCCAAAATAAAAGAATTAGATAAAAAGCTTTCTGCTAAATTCGGGTTTACTAATGTGTTTGGTGTTTCAGGACAAACCTACGATAGAAAAATAGATGCTGAAACGTTGGCGTTACTTTCTAATATTGCTCAGTCGGCACATAAATTCACTACAGATTTGCGACTTTTGGCTAATTTGAAAGAATTAGAAGAGCCGTTTGAAAAGAATCAAATTGGAAGCTCGGCAATGGCATATAAGCGAAATCCAATGAGAAGTGAACGTATCGGTTCGTTAGCAAAATTTGTAATTTCTCTTACACAGTCTACTGCAATGACTGCTTCTACACAGTGGTTTGAAAGAACACTTGACGATTCTGCAAATAAAAGACTTGCAATTCCACAAGCATTTTTAGCGATAGATTCTATTTTAATGATTTGGACGAATATTCTAAATGGAATTGTAGTGTATCCTAAACGAATAGAAAAGCATATTCAAGAAGAACTTCCCTTTATGGCAACCGAATACATTATTATGGAAGCGGTGAAAAACGGAGGAGATAGACAAGAAATTCACGAGTTAATTCGTGAGCATTCTATGGAAGCATCTAAACAAGTAAAAATGGAAGGAAAACCAAATGATTTAATTGAACGAATTGTTGCAGACGATAACTTCCCGATTGATAAAGAAAAACTATTGCAAGTATTGGATTCCAAAAACTTTATTGGTTTTGCTCCTGAACAAACCGAAGAATTCATCAAAAATGAAGCACAACCAATTCTCGATAAATATCAAGATTTAATTGGCTTAGAAGTAGATTTGAAAGTGTAGAGTTTAAAAGAAAATTATATATCTAATAAAAGATAAAGCCTACTTGCGTTATGTGAGTAGGTTTTTTTTTGAATCTACTGAACACAATGCGGTTTCACTGCTAAAAAAGTAATATCTTTGATGATTATTTTATATCTATTTTGAATCATCAACTAAAAATTAATCATGAAGAAATTTTATTTGATATTCGCTCTTTTGTTTTTTAGCTTTGCTTTTAATCAAGAGAGAAAATATCCAAGTTTGTTATGGGAAATATCAGGGGAAAATTTAACTAAAAAGTCTTATCTATATGGAACCATGCATGTAAGCGAAAAGGTTTCGTATCATTTATCAGATGCATTTTTTAAACATTTACTGGAAGCTGATTTTGTAGCAAATGAAAGTGATCCTGCAACTTGGAATCAAGTAAGCGACTTGTATTTTTCTCCGTATGCTTACCAAAATGATTATACGAAATTTTATAAAAAATTTGTAACTACTCCCATTAAAAGAAATGATTTATTAGAATTATTTTCATATAATAGGTATTCAATTAATAGCTTATTATATAGAACAAACGAATACAATTCAGACTTTCAAGAAGAAACCTATCTAGATATGTTTATCTACCAAATTGGAAGAAAATACAATAAAAAAGTGGTAGGTTTAGAAGACGTTTTTCAGTCGATAAAAATGGCAGAGGATATTGATGCAGATGCGATAAAACCAAATATAGAAAATCATAAATTACTAACGAAACTATTAAACGGAAAGCCGTATGGAGAAGCATTAAAAGATTATTATCGCGAAAAAAACCTTGATATGATTGATTCGTTACATACTTTGTATAGTAGTCCAGAGGAATTAAGCGGGATTTTATACAAACGTAATCATGTGATGTTAAAAAGTATGGATTCCCTTATGCAAAAAGGTTCATTGTTTGCTGCTGTAGGAGCTGCACATCTTCCTGGGAAAAAAGGTTTAATAGAATCGTTAAGAGAAAAAGGTTATAAGGTAAAACCTGTATTTTCTAATTATACTGAGGTAAGTAAAAATCTAAAAAAACAAATTGACCAATTATTTATTTCTCCAAAACAAACTGATTTTGTTTCTGCGGATAAGATAATTAAGGCAAAAGTTTTAGAACAAATTCAATATCAATTTGGAGGAGGAGTTTTAAGTCCTGATTTAGCGAATGGAAGCTTTATGCAAATTCAGCGAATACCTATTCATGATTTCTTAACTGAAAAAGACAAGTACTTTAATCATTTATCTTTGGATAGTTTATTTTATGAAAACATAAAAGGTGAAATCAAAAGTAAATTATTCTCAGAAAATGGAATTATAAAAAAATACGACATAAAAAACAAAACTAAATCAGGAGATTTACAAAGGCATCAATTTTACATTACACCACTAGAGATTATAGGAGTTAATTTATCTGGAAAATCAGATTATATAAACAAGTACGAATCGTTAATTTTTGATGATTTTCAATTGAATATTCCACAGAATGGTTTTAAAAGAATTACTTCAAAGTTTGGTGACTTTTCTTTGGAAATGCCAAACTATACTATAATTTATGGTGAGGAGTCCCAAAAAAGTAAAGAAGACTTGCAACTTTATGGATATGATTCTAAAACTCAAACGTATTATTTTCTGTTAGAAAATACTTCAAATAATTATTACGATTTAGAAGAAAAAGCATACGAACTCAAAAGAATTCACGAAGAGTTTTTAATCGAATACGATGCGTTAAGTACATTAAAACCAATTAAATTAGACGATAATCAATACATCAGTAATGCGTCTATTAAAAATCAAAATTCATATTTAAAAACCATAATCAATGGGAACAAGTATTACCTTTTAGGAATCGTAAATTCATCTATTGATCAAGCGAATACGTTTTTTGATTCATTCAAATTTAAGTCACTCAAATTAGATGACGATTTCAAACGATACGAAGTCAAAGATGTGCTGTCGTTTGAATTACCATTCGAAGAAAATAAGAAAATTTTCTTATTTGGTAATACCAATAAAAATCAACGTTACTATAGAAATAATTCAAAAATTAATCATTTTAGAGTTAAAGATAGAGAGTATATTGTCAATTCTTTATATTTCCCTAGTGTGAAAATGAATATTAAACCTTTTCACAAGTATCAATATGAAACGAATGCGGATTCAATTGTTACACGAATTAAGAATAAACTATTAAATATAAAAAATGATGATTTTACTTTTGATGCAGTTGTTGCTGTAGATGAGGTTGCAGATAAAACGGAGTTCGATGAAAACTCAGAAGAATCTATACTCAATGCGAAAGATATGAGTTACTATGAGTACTATGGAGCAACAAATATTGGAGAAATAAAATCAGATTGGAATAGAAAATTAGGATTTGATAGAATTAAAAACCAAAAGTTTAAAATCGAGCAAGAGAAAAAGTATTACGATTCCGATAAAAAGTGTGAAGTTTTTGAAGGATTACTTACCAAAGAAGAATCTAGTCAAGCAATTAAATTTAAATATTTAATTTCTGAGCAATCGATTGTTGAACTAAAAACCCTAGTTGATAAAAATAATTCTAAATCAGAATTTCTTGATAGAATTTCACAATCTATTGATTATCTACCACAAAATTCCATACCATCTATTTACAAAGGGAAATGGGACATTTTCTTAGAAGATGCAAATAGCGAACACGATAGTATTCGGTATTCTGCTATGAATTCAATAGAATATTTGAAACTTAAAAATGAAGATTTAAAATCGGTAAAAGATTTTATTGAACAGTTTTCTTTTAAAAAAGAAGAATATAAATACAAAAATGAACTGATTTCAAAAGTTTCGGATTTATCTTCTAATGAAGCTCTCGATTATATAAAAACACTTTACCGAGATACTTTTGATGCACAAGTGCAACTTACAATTCTTAATGGATTAGCAAGCCAAAAAGACGAAAAATCGTATAAGATTATAGATGAATTATTAAATGAAATTATTCCTATTCCCGATCATACAGGAGGTTTGGATCGATTATTTAAGGAATTTAATGAAAACACCAAACAAAGTGTTTCTCTAGTTTCTACTTTGTTATCTTCTTTTTTTATCCCTGAATACAACGAATATGTACTTAGTTATCTCGATGCATTAAACACCAATAAATTATTGCAAAAAAAACACCTAAAAAGTACCCAGAAATTGATTTTTAGTAAAGCAAACTTAGAGTTAAGACGAGTACAATCATTTTTATTTAGCAAGATGAATGATGAAAATTCTGAACATATTGATACGTACGATACAATTCAGGATTTACTTAAATATATGAGAATCCTATATCCGTATTATTCTAAAAGTGAGGTTAATAATTTCTATGACAAAACCTTGAAACTTAAAGTCAAAGAAATTACTTTACAATACGCATTATTAGAAAAATTCCATACAAAAACAATTAATAATGAGTTAAAAGTTAGTTTGCTGAACAATCCAAAAACATTACTCTCTACCTATTTATTGTTGAATGATTCAAAAAATAATTTTAATGAATTTTCTGAAAAAGATTTAAGAGAATCGGCAATTATCATCATTGATGATGTAGATTTAGAAAAGCAAAAAATGGAATATTTATTCAGTAAAGAAAAAGAATTTAATGGAGAGTCTGTAATTTTCTATTTCTATAAATTAAGTCCGCAAGATAAGGACGAAACGCTTAATCAAATTTATGGATCAAAAAATATTTTACTAAGTGTAGGTTTCGTTTTAGATTCAAATAAAAAACCTATTATCAATACTTTCTATAGTGGATTTCAGAAAGAAATTGAATACGATGAAAAAATTGATGAATTAAGTGAAACTGTAATTGACGAAGCATTAAATAAATATCGTTCAAAAGCATGTTCCGAAAAAATCACTAGTAATCAACAAGCAGGATTGGAATATTTTCCGTATTAATTGATTCTATAATTAAAAATCTCTATTAGCTAGAAGAATCTACGAATGTAATTACTATGCATTCCTTGAGGTTTCACTGCTAAAAAAGTAATATCTTTGACAATTATTTTATGCAAACAACAAATTGGTAAATAATCATTCAAATGAATCACAGAATATATATACAAAAGAAAAAAGAGTTTGATGTAGAAAGTTCACGAATCTTAAACGAATTAAAAGATATAGTTGCAATAGAAAGCATTAAAATGTATTCTATTTATGATGTGTTTAATCTTTCTGATGAAGAACTCAATAAATGCTTAACTACCGTTTTTGTAGATCCTGTTGCAGACAAAGTAGTAGATGCAGAAGAAATTCAAAAACTAAATAATATACTGGCAGTAGAATCGTTACCAGGACAATATAATCAAAGAGCTGATTCTGCGGAACAAGCAGTTTCATTAATTCTTGGAACAAAAAATCATAAAATTACCACAGGAATTTTGTATTCTTTTGAAGGAATTAATGCCAATGACTTACCAAAAATCGAGAATTATTTAATCAATTCTGTAGAAACACAAAAGAAAGATTTATCAAAACTTGAAATTCCTAAAACAGAAGAAGCATCAGATGTTCCTGTAATAGCAAATTTCATTAATTGGAATGAAAGTGAACTCAATGACTATTATTCAGAAAATTCATTCGCTTTTGGGTTTGATGATTTGGCTTTTATTCAGGATTACTTTAAAAATGAGGAACATAGAAACCCTACAGAAACCGAACTTAAAGTTTTAGATACCTATTGGTCTGATCATTGTAGACATACAACATTCCTTACCGAATTAGAAAATATTAAATTTACAGGAGATTTTGCATCAACTTTACAACAAATATTTGATAGCTATTTACAAGCGAGAAAAGAATTAAAAAGAGAACAGAAGCCAATCACATTAATGGATTTGGCAACGGTGACAGCAAGGTATTTCAAGAAAACAGGAAAGCTAGATAATATGGTAGTTTCCGATGAAATAAATGCGTGTACCATAGAAGTAGATGTAGATATTGATGGAAAGAAAGAGCCGTGGTATTTCTTATTTAAAAACGAAACTCACAATCATCCAACTGAAATAGAACCTTTTGGAGGAGCTTCCACGTGTATAGGAGGAGCAATTCGTGACCCACTTTCAGGACGTTCATTCGTATACCAAGCAATGCGTGTGACAGGAGCAGGAAATATTTTGGAAGAAGTAAAAGATACGATGGAAGGAAAACTTCCACAACGAAAAATATCTAAAGAGGCAGCTCACGGATACAGTTCGTATGGAAATCAAATTGGTTTAGCAACCACTCATGTAGCTGAAATTTATGATGAGGGATACAAGGCAAAACGAATGGAAGTTGGTTTTGTGGCAGGTGCGGTACCAAAAGAGTACGTGCGTAGAGAGAATCCTAAAAAAGGAGACAAAATAGTAGTTCTTGGAGGAAAAACAGGAAGAGATGGTGTAGGAGGAGCTACAGGTTCGTCAAAATCACATGATGAAAAATCGATTCATACGTTAAGCTCAGAAGTTCAGAAAGGAGATGCGGTTCAAGAGAGGAAAATCCAACGATTATTTAGAAAAAAAGAAGTTACTCAGCTAATTAAAAAATCAAATGATTTTGGTGCAGGAGGAGTTTCTGTTGCAATTGGAGAATTAGCAGACGGATTAACGGTAAATTTAGATGTATTACCAACTAAATATGCAGGATTAAACGGAACAGAACTTGCAATTTCTGAATCTCAGGAGCGAATGGCAGTTGTATTAGATGCAAAAGATGTAGAGCAATTTATAGAACTTGCCAAACAGGAAAATATACTTGCCGTAGAAGTTGCTGAAGTAACAGATAATAATCGTTTAGAAATTAACTGGAAAGGAACAAAAATCGTAAATCTTTCTCGTGAATTTTTAGATTCTAACGGTGTTCAGAAAAGCAATGAAGTAGAAGTAATCAGT
Organism: Flavobacteriales bacterium; assembly: GCA_020635515.1. GTDB lineage: Bacteria > Bacteroidota > Bacteroidia > Flavobacteriales > Weeksellaceae > JACJZS01. The sequence continues at coordinate 115,577 of JACJZS010000004.1, read as the reverse complement.
ACCGATTTTGATTGGAATACAGATAAAAAATTAACAAAAGAATCATTTAAAGAAGAATTAGCTAAGCTTAATATTGCTTCTCAAAAAGGATTGGTAGAAATGTTTGATTCTACTGTGGGACGAACTACAGTTTTAATGCCTTTCGGAGGAAAATATCAACTTTCTCCTGCAGAAGGAAGTGTACAAGCATTCCCTGTTTTAAAAGGAAAAACAAGTACGTGTTCTCTTGCTACTTGGGGGTTTGACGTAAGTTTATCAAATAAAAGTTGCTTGCATTCCGGAGCATATGCTGTGGTGGAGTCCGTTGCAAAAATCGTTGCTCTTGGAGGGAATTATAAAAATATTCGTTTAACTTTTCAGGAATATTTTGAGAAACTAGGAACAGACAAACAAAAATGGGGGAAACCGTTGGCTTCAATTTTAGGTTCTGTAGATGCACAATTCAATTTTGAAATTGCAGCAATAGGAGGAAAAGACTCTATGTCGGGAACTTTTAAAGAACTGAATGTTCCTCCAACGCTTATTTCTTTTGCCGTTGCAACCGAAAATATAGATTCTATTATTTCATCTGAATTTAAACAAAGTGGAAAAAATATTTACTTATTTAAACACAGTGTGCAAGAAGATAAAATGCCAAATTACAATCAGTTGAAATCTGCGTATGATTTGGTTTATGAATTAAATAAGGATAAAAAAATCAACTCAGTTAAAACAATTAAAGAAGGCGGAATAGCAGTTGCTCTTGCCAAAATGAGTTTTGGAAACGGGATAGGAGCAGAAATTTGTACTTCTGAAAATATATTTGATTATACCATAGGTTCGTTATTGGTAGTTTCAAATGAGGAAATACACGATGCAAATTTTCAATTAATAGGAAAAACCATTGACAAACCAGAATTAATTATAAATTCAGATAAATTTGATTTGAATGATTTATTGGAGTCATGGACAGGAACATTTGAAAAGATTTATCCAACTGATTTCAAAGAAAAAATCACTACGTTTGAATCGGATATAAATAAAAAGAATGTGTTTGTATCCAACGTAAATACGAAAAAAGTTCCTGTTGCAATACCTATTTTCCCAGGAACCAATTGTGAGTATGAAACAGTTCAAGCATTTGAAAACGAAGGTGGAAAAGTTAATTCATTTTTGTTTAATAACTTAAATGAGAGTACAACAGCAGAAAGTATACAAGTATTCAAAAATGCTTTAGAAAGTTCAAAAATACTAATGTTTCCTGGTGGATTTTCAGCAGGAGACGAACCAGATGGTTCTGCAAAATTTATAGTTTCTGTATTAAAAAACCCTATTATAAAAGATGCTATTCATGAATTTTTGGCTAACGATGGATTGATTCTTGGGATTTGTAATGGATTCCAAGCTTTAATTAAGTCAGGATTGGTGACATACGGAGAGATTCGTGATTTAGATGAAAGTGCTCCAACACTTACGTTTAATAAAATAGGTAGACATATTTCTCAAATGGTAGATGTAAAAGTAGTAAATGAGAATTCTCCTTGGCTGAAAGGTATGAAAGATGAAGTATATACAATTCCTGTTTCTCATGGAGAAGGAAGATTTTATGCAGATGATGTAACGTTAAATAAATTAATAGAAAATAAACAGATTGCTACTCAGTATATTGATGCAAATCAAAACATAGCTTTAGAAATGCCTTTTAATCCTAATGCATCAGTTTTTGGAGTTGAAGGAATTACCTCAAAAGATGGTAAAATATACGGTAGAATGGGACATCCTGAACGTTTTAGACAAGGACTTATGAAAAATATTCCAAACTCAAATTATCATAATATATTTAAGAATGGAATAGAGTATTTTGGGTAAATTACTTTAAAGTATAATAGTTCAAAAAAATAGTTGGTAATATCTTGTGAAATAAAAAGTTATTACCAACTATTTTTAGTTCATTACAAAATAATTGATACACGTTAGTGAAAATTATTTGATTGTGCACTTCTTTTGTAACGCCACAGCAAAAAGAAAACCCTTAAACATTAATTACAAATGATTAAGGGTTTAATAATGTGGTACCTCCAGGAATCGAACCAGGGACACAAGGATTTTCAGTCCTTTGCTCTACCAACTGAGCTAAGGTACCAGCTGAATTGGAGTGCAAATCTAATTACTTTTTTTTAATCTACAAACTTTTTTTTAACTTTTTATAGAATAATACCATTCTACAAACTTTTTGATTCCATCTTTGAACGAAGTTTTAGGATTGTATCCAATTAATTCTTTCGCTTTATCTATCTGAGCATTCGTTTTTAACACATCTCCTGGTTGCATAGGGAGCATATTCTTTTTGGCTTCTTTACCAAGCGTATTTTCTATTGTAGAAACCATCTCAGACAAAGTAATTGTTTCACTTTCTCCTAAATTAAGAATTTCATAAACATTAGAATTATTCTCAACATACTTTATAGACTTTGTAACTCCATCGATTATATCATCTATATAGGTATAATCTCTAGCAGTAGTTCCATCTCCAAAGAAAGGAATCTCTTGATTATTATAAATAAGATTAGTAAACTTATGAATTGCTAAATCAGGTCTTTGACGAGGACCATAAACCGTGAAAAAACGAAGTTGAATCATATCTATATTATATAAGGAATGATAAACATGTCCGATTATTTCTGTCGCTTTTTTTGTAGCAGCATAAGGTGATATAGCAAAATCTACGACATCAGTTTCTGCAAAAGGAACTTTCTCATTGTTGCCATAAACACTCGAAGAAGATGCACATACAAACTTTTTTACATTGTATTTATTACAAAGTTGCCAAAGATTCATAGTACCTTTGATGTTTACTTCTTCGTACTCTATTGGTTTTTCTATAGAAGGTCTAACTCCAGCAAGTGCTGCAAGATGAATAATACAATCAATTTTATGAGAATCAACTATTTTATCTAATTCATTGATATCTCTAATATCTGTAGTATAAAGAGAATAATTTTGTGCTTTTACTCTCTTTTCAAGTGCTTCTAAATCCGTTTTTTTATCTCCTGTAAATGCAAAATCACTATTATCTGAAATGGAATTTAATGTATTTCGTATTTTTATTTTATAATCATAAAAATCATGAAAATTATCTACATTTATAACTGTATTTCCTTCTTTTAGTAATGTTTCTGCTAAATGTGAGCCAATAAATCCTGATGCTCCTGTAATTAAGTATGTACTCATTCTTGTTCCTTATTTTCGTTTATTTTATCGTATTTTTTTTGAAGATTTTTCTTTACTTCCTCAAACATTTTTTTACTTCTATCGTTATCTAAAAAATAATAAGCATAGCTTTCTTTAAACTGAATAGGGGTCACTTTGTATTTCTGAGTTATATAGGCATTTATATCATCGTATTTTGCTTCATTCATTCTTCCTCCTATATCTACTGATTGTTTATAAAGGTAAACATCTGATAGCATTTGAATCATCTGCTCTTGATCAATTAAATCCGTAGGTTTTGAAATTGTTTCATAACAAGATGACAAAATAAATAAGAAGAAAATTAAACCTGCTTTCCTTAGTAAACGCATATTAAAACTCTAATGTATCTTTTGCATTAATCTTCTGATTTATATTATTCAGACCAGAGTTTACATTAGAACCTCTAGAGGTTTGCGGAATTTCATCAACTTCTATAGGATCATCTATCGTTCCGTAACTTTCTGAATATCCACCAAACAACTTTAATGACTCACAATTGTATTCTCCTTCCAATGATTTAGGTGGAATGAATTTATCTTTTAGTGAATAACCTAATCTTTTATCCGAATATACTTTTTGCATAAATTCCCCCCATACAGGAAGTGCTGATTTAGAACCTTGCCCAAGTCCTGTTGTAAAGTGAGCAAAACGGTCTTCCCAACCAACCCAAACACCACAAGCAAGTTTAGGTGTCATTCCTATAAACCAAGCATCTGCATAGTCATTAGTAGTTCCTGTTTTCCCCGCGATTGATGTATTTATATAATTTTTTGCTGCTTTACCAGTTCCTCCGTATCCTGTTACTGCTTGCATAATTTCCAACATAGAGTAGGCATGCAACTCATTAAGTACTTCTCTTTGCTCAGGAATATACTCTTTAATTACTTTTCCTTCCGAATTTTCTATCCTCCAAATCATTTCAGGTCTTATATACGTTCCATAATTAGCAAATGTACTATAAGCTCCTACCATTTCATAAATAGAGGTATCTGACGAACCAAGTGCAGAAGTTAAATTATGTGCTATCGGACTTTCCAGTCCTAAATCTCTTGCCATTGCAATGGTATTATCTATTCCCGTAATATCCATTAATCGAACAGCTACCGTATTATTAGAACTAGCTAATCCTTGTTTTAACGTACGTACACCTCCTGTACCTCCTCCTTTCGGACTCCAACCACCTGCACGAAATGGAGCATTGGAAACAGTAGTACATGGAGTATATCCATTATTTACAATAGCTGCTGCATACACAAAAGGTTTAAATGTAGATCCCACTTGTCTTTTTGATTGTTTTACATGATCATATTTAAAGTAGTTCCAATCAACACCACCTACCCACGCTTTTATATTTCCTGTAAGCGGTTCCATTGCCATAATACCACTGTTAACAATGTGTTTATGATACCTAATAGAATCCCACGGCGACATAATTGTATCTTTGTATCCGTTCCAAGTAAAAATCTCTAACTCTGTAGGTTTTTTGAACTCTTTTATAATGTCTTCCTCTTTCCAATTTTGTTCTTTTAACGTTCTATAACGTTGAGTTCTTCGCATTGCTGCCTCAAAAATACGATTTGCTTTCTCTTCACTAATGTCCCAAAAAGGTGCAGTTTTTCTTCCTCTCACATGTCCGAAAAATACTTTTTGTAAATACGTAAGATGTTCTTTTATTGCCTCTTCTGCATAGCGTTGCATTCTAGAATCTATGGTAACATAAATTTTTAAACCGTCTTCATATAAGCTTAATTTCTCGCCTGTTTTCTTTTCGTATTCATCTAAATAATTGTTGATCTCTTTTCTCAACTCATACTTATAGTACGCAGAAAGTCCTTGATTTGCTCGTTCTGGTTTTTTGAAATTTAATTTTATTGGTTTTGCTATAGCTTCTTGGTATTGAACATCAGAAATCCTTCCTTGTTTTTTCATCATTCCCAAAACAACATCTCTTCTCTCTTTAGCATTTTCAGGGTTTCTCTTTGGATTGTTTGCCGTAGGTGCTTCCAACATCGCTACAAAGATTGCCGCTTCATCAAGCGTTAAATCTTTTGCTGATTTTCCAAAATATACCTTAGATGCCATTTCTATACCATTCGCTCCATACTGATAATTAAATTTATTAAAGTACATTGCAATAATTTCATTTTTGGTATATCTTTTTTCTAATTCAACTGCAATTATCCATTCTTTCAGCTTCTGCAATCCTCTTTTTAATTTACCTTGAGAACGTTCATCTGTAAATAAAAGCTTTGCTAACTGTTGCGAAATTGTACTTCCTCCTCCTCGTTCTCCTCTAAAAAAGATAACACGAGCAACCGCTTTAGCATCGATTCCAGAATGATCATAGAATCTTTCGTCTTCTTTAGAGATTAAAGCATCTACTAAATATGCAGGAAGTTCATTGTATTCTACAGGAATTCTTTTTTCTTCTTCAAACCTGTCGAGTAGTTTCCCGTCGGAAGAAATAATTTCAGAAGCTACATATATTGTTGGATTGTCTAATTCTTCCACATCTGGCATTTCACCTAACCAACCTTTTTTGGTTCCATAAAATAAAAGAAAAGCTCCTGCTAAACCAATCAAAAAAAGAAACCAAAAGAAAAATAATCCTTTGCGAATCGCTTTTCTTCTCTTGTTCTTTTTATCAACTTTCTGCTGATTTGTATTTGTTGAATTTGTTTCCATTATTCTGTTTTCGATATCTTATTAATTTGAACTCCAAAATCTTCAATTCCTATGAGGTTACTATCTCTCATTGCTTGAATTACCTCAATGTTGTAATCTCCACTTTTAGAAAAACGACAATTTTCTAAATATAGTGCTTTAATTTCTTTATTAAAGATACCTGAACCTAACCATTTTCCTGTTTTTCGATCTGCAATATCATACTGTAATGTATCAATTCTTATTGTTTTTCCTTTTGAATTTAATGATGTAATTAACCAAAGATTGGTGTATTTATACTCATCGTTATTTCTAATTATAAAAAAAACATCGTATTTAGAAGAAACATCATCTACTACAAAAGAATATTTAAGTTTTGTGTTTTTATTCCAAGAATTATCTATAGACAAGTTGTGTGCATAAATAGCATCGTGATTACATGAATAAAAAAAGACACAGCAGAAAGCAACAAGTACAATAAAAATTGTTGTAAAATATTTATTTCTCACCAGAAGTTTTTTTTGTTATTTTTTTAGGTTTACTTTTAGATAATTGTTTGTTTGCTTGTCCACTAGAATTTTCGTTTCTTGTTTTTACTTTAGAATTCGTTGTATTGGAATTATTGCTAGTGTTATTACGTTTATTTTTTTTCCTTGGTTTTCTATTTGGTTTTTTGTTTTCAAAACGATTAAGGTTGTTTTCTTCTATAATATCTATAGTATTTACCTCTGTTTTTTGGTATTCTTCAAGTGGTTTTAGTGAATTTCCTTTTTTGTTTACAGCTATAAAATCATGTACTTCTGCCGTGCTAAACTCATACCAATTTAAAGAATTATCTTTATAAGTGAACCACATCTTTTGTCTAAAAACGTCTATTTTTATACAATTGGCATTTCCCTTTTCTGTTTTAAGAATGGTATTCTGAGAAGGAAAACTATCTATTGCATCTAAGTATGAATCCAATTCAAAATTAAGGCAACACTTTAATTTTCCGCACTGACCTGCTAATTTTTGAGGATTTATAGAAAGTTGTTGGTAACGAGCAGCAGCAGTATTCACTGAACGAAAATCCGTCAACCAAGAAGAACAGCATAACTCTCTTCCGCATGAACCAATACCTCCAACTTTTGCACTTTCTTGTCTAAAACCAATCTGACGCATATCTATCTTGGTTTTGAATGTCGTTGCGTATTGTTTTATAAGTTCTCTAAAATCCACTCTACTTTCTGCTGTATAATAAAAAGTAGCTTTCGTTCCATCTGCTTGGTATTCAACATCACAGATTTTCATATTTAGATTTAAATTAGAAGCCATCTTTCGAGCTTGAGTCATATGCTCATACTCTTTACTTCTAAATTCTTGCCAAGTATCAATGTCTTTTTGGTTAGCAATTCTATATACTTTGCTTAGCTCTTCTAGGTTTTCTTTTTTCTTTCTTGCTTGAATATTTGCTAACGCTCCTTTTAACGAAACAACTCCTATATCGTGACCAGGACTCGATTCTACTGCAATAATATCTCCCATTTGCAATGACAAATCAGAAGTATTTCTATAAAAACCTTTTCTATCGTTTTTGAATCTAACTTCAACTATATTATCTACTATGGATTCCGAAGTATTGATGTCTGATAACCAATCAAATACTGTTAATTTATTACAACCATCTGTACCACAAGTTCCGTGATTCTTGCATCCTTTAGGTAATGTACTATCGCTCGTTCCGCATGTTCCACATGAACTCATATTTATGTATAATTTTAAATACAAATATAGTTATTTTTTTCACTATACCAAGCTAAGTTAAGTGCTGAGCTTACATCTAAAATCAAGGAAAATTAACGAGTTAAAACTGCATTTTTATAATTTCTAAGCACAAAGTCTAAACCTATTTTTACAATTTCTCCCATAGTAGAAGCTGTTTTAAATTTTTTATCTTTTACAAAATTATACACCTCATTTTTTAGGTTTTCCACCTTGTCTGCATGAGATATTTTTTCTTGTTGCATAATTCTCATCAAATCGTTTAATCTGTGTTCTTCTCCTATCATGCGTTTTGCCAATAATGCACGTTCTTCTGTCTGATATTGAATAATACTTTTCTCATCTAAAACATCTAAAACCAATTTCACAAAAGAATAATTCTCTTTAAAAAACTGAGGTTTATACATATTTATATTTCCCTCATAGGATTGTTGATCAAAATCAATGCTTCGAATCCGATACTGAACTTTATCGAAATCAGGAGTTAAAACCACCACAAAATTATACGCTCTTTGATCGCCTAGAAGCCTCATGAAACATCTTTCATTAAACTTTACAAACTCTTTTGCAAATCGTATTTTGTTTAAGTTCTCGTTAAAATAATTCCCTAGAAAAACATCTCCCGGTATTCCAATTATATGTTCTTCTACTATGGTATCTTTGTAAATAAGGTAATTAATGTGATTAGGAGATAAGATATGTTCTAATTCCAAACCATATACACGCGATGCATCTGCCTTTTTTATGTAAAAATAATCGTGATTATCGTTGTATAAATTTTTTATTTTAATCCTAAAAGGATTTGAGTTCCCAAAGGTACAAAAATCAATACTATCTATTACTAGATTAGAGGTAGAAGCGAAACTTCCATCGGATTTTAACCAAGCATATATGTGTTTTAATCCATCGTGAATTTGCTCCATTAAATGAGGTGGATAAATTACACTTTTCCAAAAAGTATCATTACCATAAACGTCGTATACAGGAATTGCATCTTGAAAATCCAGTAAATCACTATAATGGATATTTGCATGGTAGTACCTGTCATACATTACAAGATATTTTTCTAAATTTTCAGAAATGGGAAATGTGCTTTTCTTTCTACTAATCTTTATATCTTGTGGGTCGTGAATTTTCATAAAAAACAAATATCTTTTCTTAAGCAGATTGTTTTTTTTATTCCGAATTATTATCAGTATAAACAAGTATATCTTGCCATCGTTTTAATCGCTCTTTTTCTCTCCAAACGAATCCTGGAAGAAATCTATCATTCTCTAAAATCTTTTCTTCTGGATACAATTTCGATTCTCCATTGATTTTGCATGACAGTATATCTAAATCTCTATCTTTAAATTCTGCAATAATAATTCCACAATTAGAACGGTTGATTCCTATTCTGCTTTTAGCTTTTGTTTTTTTATCTTCATCATCTATATAACTAATAGATTGTGCGTTATTTCTAACAAAAATATTTTTTATTTCATCATTCTCTAAATATCCTGTAATAGATTTCCCTTTAGTTTGATTGTATTCTTTTGCATTTAATGAATCTACTTTACTTACTGCAAAAGCATTTTGGAAAAATTGAATAGAATCTATTTTTTCTGTTTTTGAATTCATATAAGCATAAACAGTATCCGAAGAAATTTGATGATTTCCAGACCAAAAAATCGGATTTTTATAAAATTCTAATTTCCCATTACTTTCATTATAAACCAATGAATCCGATTTTCCTTGCAGGTCGGTTTTAAAGATTCTCACTTTATTGTATCCTCTTACAATGCTGTTTTCTTCTCCATTTTCTTTCTTTTTCATTGCCACCAATGTATCAGCTGAAAAGTACAGTGAATCTTTTTCGAAAGCTTTTGTTCCATAAGGTCTTCCTGTGATTATTGCCGAATCTTTTTGCTTAAATATCTCTCCAAATCCACCTTTTAGAATTCTTTTTTCTTTAGGATCTTCTAGTATTACATTTCCTACTGCTTTTCCATAACCAGAATTGTCGTTGTAATACATATCATCACCTTTTAGAATTTTCCCATCGTAATGAATCCTAGAATTCTTTTTTAAGAAACCTTCTTTTCTTTTGGTATAATAATATCCATTTTCGGTATAGACATAATTCTGATAATTACTTGCATCACGCACTGTGGTAGCTCCATAAAAATCTGCTCGATTTTCTCGATTATTCATGGTCATTTTTTGACTATCAATCACATAATCTTTGGTATTCATGGTAAGAGAGGTATCAAACTCGGTTCGGTTTTCATTCATAAAATACCTTCCTGATTTACTTGTTATTACATCTCCTGTTTTTAGGTTTGTGATGGTTCCCCAATTCGAAAAATATGCCTGATTAATATTTTTATCGTAGATTAATTCTTGGGTTTCTAACTTTTGTTCTGAGGTAATGATGGTTCCTCCTGTATTAAAATATGCTTGGTTTAAAACTCTATCGTAATACAAAGTTTCTGTGGTAATTGTTTTGTCTTTATCTACCAGAATAACATTTCCTTTAGCTACTGCTTTTTTTGTATTTCCGTTGTATTCTGCTTCCTTACAAGTAAGTATTGTTCCATCCTGCATTTTCATTTTTACATTAGAACGAGCTTGTATTGTGTTTTGAGCTTCATCAATTAAAATAGTATCCGCAAAAATATTTGCTTTGTCGTGTTCTAAGTGAACACTTCCTGCAAGAAAAATATTTCCTTGAAAAAGTTTTGGATTTTTCTCTATAATTCTAGAGGATTTGATTTTTATTTTCTTTGGTTTTTCTTGTGGTTTTTGCTGAGATAATACGTAAGAACAAAGTAAAAATAAACCTATAAAACTATATAGTTTCAAATTAATTGCTTTCATTTTTAACTTCATTTCTACGTCCGTAAAAGTATAAGGAATGTTTATCTATTTCTATATTAAATACTTTTTCTAAATCTGATTTTATGGTTTGGAGTCGAGGGTCACAAAACTCTATTATTTCTCCATTATCAAGAATAATATGATCGTGCTGACGAGAAGAAAAAGATTTTTCGTACAAAGACAAGTTATCTCCTAGTTGGTGTTTTCGTACTAACTCAGCATTAGAAAGTACTTCAATGGTATTGTATATGGTTGCACGCGAAACTCTGTAGTTTTTGTTCTTCATTTTAATGTATAACTGATCTACATTAAAATGCTCATCTGAATTGTATATTTCTTCCAATATAGCAAAACGCTCAGGCGTTCTTCTGTGATTGTTTTTCACTAAATATTCCTCGAATATTTTTCTCACATTTTCGTATTCATTAGCGTTTAAACTTGGCATATTTTACAATTAAGTACACAAAATTACACTTTTTTATACATAATAAAAAAACCTTTTCTAACAAAAGAAAAGGTTTTAGAAAAATATGTTTTTAGTTTTTATTGTCGAGCTTCAATTCTATAATCTTCAATTTTTGCATTGTCTTCTATACCAGCAAGTATGTTACGAGGAGCAATTTGTCTTAACTGCTGAGCAATTCCTTTTTCTAGCTGTTTTACATCAATTTTAGCTCCGTTTTTATCTTCGGATTTCTTCTCTATAACAAAAACACCAGCAGGAGTTTCAATTGCTTTAGATACTACATTTGTTTTGATACCAAATGCAACACCAGCTACTTGAGGTAAAGAACCGTAATTTGCAATTATAGGGTTTGCAAAATTAATTGAGGTTGAATCTTTAGTGGTTTTAAACTCATCTGCTAATTGAGCTAATGATTTTTTTGAAGAGTTTATTTTATCGGATAGAATTTTAGCAATCTTTTCATTTCTTACAACCGTAGTTATTCCATCTCTTACCATAGCAGGAGTAGCTAATCCTGCCTTGTTTTTAGCAGTTAATTTTACAATATAATGATCTCCTGTAGACGTTGTAAACATTTCAGAATCTCCTACGCTTCTTTCATTGTTAAACGCCCAAGTTAGTATTTCGTCTACTTTATCAGTACTTATTCCATTTATGTATCCAACAAACCTACCAACTCCATGCTCAGCTACTGTTTGAATATTTTCTTTTTTAGCAATTGTTTCAAAATCCTCTACGGATTTATCTTGAACTTTTTGAGCAAAAGCAGTAGCTTGACTAAATACATTTTCTGTTGTTTTGTCTGAAGGATTTTTTTCCTTAACAATATGAGTGATATAATAGGCTAAATCTCCTTTTTTCTTGTCTGCTACTTGAATTATATGGTATCCAAATTGAGATTCCACCAATCCAATTTCTCCTTTAGGATTTCTTTCCACAAACTCTTGAAAACTAGGAACAAACTTTGGATTGTCAGTAGTTGTCCAGCCGACATTTCCTCCATTTTCTTTTGAAGTATCATCAGAAAAAGACAACAATTCATCAAATTTAGAAGTACTACTTCCTATTGCATTAAACAAACTGTCAGCTAATTTTTTTGCATCTTCTTTGCTTCTCTTTATGTCTAAATTTCTCTGACCAAGTATTGACTCTTTGTAAGAAATTAAAATATGTTTTGATAACGTAGAATCTATTGTTTTTTGTCCTAAATTCCTACTAATTATGTATTGATTATTAAATTCATAAGGACCAAAAGTATCACCTGTAGTAGAACTCTTAACCCACTCTTTTATAGGAGCTGGCTGTCTTGAAATTGGTAAATATGTAGCTTTGTTTTGGTCGTCAGAAAAATCATTTACATAATCTTGAATTACTTTTGTTTCTAAAGGTAAATTCGCTAAACCTCTAACGCTATCAATTTCCTTTCCTTGCTCATCTTTTATAATTCCTCCATTTAAATAAATTTTAATTTTTTCTAATGTTGAAGAATCATCTTGAGGTGTAGATTTATTTTTGAATATAGCATATTCCAAATCAATAGAAGCGTCTCTTTTAAATCTTTTAGGATATTTTTCTATATATTGTTTTATTTCTTCATCAGTTACCTTTACTTCATTCTTTTGATTGTATGTTTCGTAATTTATGTTAACGAATTCAATCTGAGCATTTTTAATTCGTTGCTCTTGAACTATGTTTGCTTCCTCAGAATTTACGAGTAAACCTTTAGATAGAGTCTGAAAGTAAATTTTTGCTTTTATTTCGTATTCTGCAATTTTTTTCTGTTCCAACCACATTAGATATGCCTCTTCTGATTGTTTATCTGTTTTTGCTTTTTCCTCAAGATTCGTTATATAATCTTTGATGGAAGTTGGGTCAAATTCTCCTTTTTCGTTGTATAAACTTCTATCATTTGCAAAAATAGAAGAGAGTTGAGCAAAATCCCAAAAGCTTTCGTCAGTAAGTTTTAAACCTGCTTTATCAAATTGTTCTGCAATTAATTTATTCTGAACCATGGTTTTCCAGATTTGTTCTTCTGAAATAGTACGACCACGACTCATAAAACTTTTCATTACACCAAACTCTTGTTTAGATATATTTTCTCCATTTACCTCTCCATAGATATTTGGATTGCTTTTAAAGTAATTCGCCCATTGACTTGGGTTAAATAAAAATGCAAACATTGCTAAACCTACAAACACAAAAAGTATCCAAATTTTCTTTCTAATTTGTCCTAAAATCGCCATTTAATTTATTTTTTAGAATTCGCAAATATACTATTTGCCAATATGATATACAAACTATTTTTTAATCGTATATCTGTATTAATTATTCAAATCTATATACTATTGCATTTATGACCATGCCAGCACCAACAGAAGCCAATAGTACAGTATCTCCACTTTCGAAAGAATATCCTTTTAGCTCTCCTTTGTTAATTAAATCAAACATGGTAGGAACTGTTGCAACAGAAGTATTTCCTAAAAACTGTACGGTCATAGGTTCAAAATCACTAGGAATTTCTTTCTGTTTATATAGTCTAAAAAGTCGTTGAATGATTGCCTTATCCATCTTGGCATTTGCTTGATGCAACAACACCATTTTTATATCAGTAATATCCAACCCTGCGTTATCGATTGCTCTTTTCATCGCAGCTGGAACTTTCTTTAGAGCATATTCATAAACCTTTCTACCTTTCATTCTTACGTTAACGGCAGAGCCAACATATTCTGAATTAAGTGATTCTGAATTTCCGATGTATTCTATTTCTTCATTGCTATCGCATATGGAAACATGGTTTAAAATTCCTATTTTTTCGTTAGTTTCTTTTGCTTCTAAAACAACTGCACCTGCTCCGTCAGCAAATATCATGGAATTTCTATCGTGAGGATCTACAGCTCTCGATAAACTATCGGAACCAATTACCAATATTTTTTTTGCCACACCTGATTTAATAAGCTGATCAGCAAGGATTAATCCTTCTACCCAACCTGGACAGCCGTAAATCATGTCATAAGCCTTACACTTATTGGTTTTTATATTGAGTTTATTTTTCACTCGAATAGAAAAAGAAGGCATTAAATCAATCTGACGATGTTTTGCATCTATATCGGAATAGTTGTGAGCAGCTATTACATAATCCAACTTTTCTCTATCTATTCCCGATTGCTCTATGGCGATTTCTCCAGCCATTTTTGCCATATCAGAATTCATTAATTCTGGTTCTAAATATCTTCTTTCTTCAATTTCGGTAATATCTATAAATTTTTGAATAACTTCCTCAGCAGGTTTATCGATTTTAGTTCCATCTTCATCGTAAAAAACTTTATCTAAAAAAAACGGTTTTCCTATTTTTTGTTTTGGAATATAACTTCCACTTCCTGTAACAATGCTTTGAATCATAAACTCAATATTAATTGAACAATAATCGGCAAATTTAGTAATTTTAAATTATATGTTCTTTATATAATTTTTGTTGTATTCATCAATTTATCAACACCATATATTTTTGGTGTAAAAAAAAATATTTCATAACATGATTATTTTTTTTCCATATATTTGGAAAGTTTAACTTTTTAAAATACATATTATGATTTGGTGGTTAATTTTTGGATTGGTAGCAGGAGCACTTGCTAAATTAATAATGCCCGGGAAAGATCCTGGAGGATTTATTGTGACTATATTAATTGGAATTGGAGGTTCTTTTTTAGGTGGTTTTATTGGGAAAACAATTGGTGTTGAAGGCGTAGGGAGTTCAGATTTTTCTCTTACCAACCTCACTTTTTCCATTTTAGGAGCATTAGTCATATTGTTTATTTGGAAGAAATTTATTTCTCCTAAGTTATAAGACAGAATTTACGAAAAAAAACTGCCTCAGTTTTGAGGCAGTTTTTTTTATTACCAAGAGACTCCACATGTGATTATTTTTTTAATTTATAGGCATAAATTACGTTAAATTACAGTCGGAACTAAGAGAAACTTTTAGTTTATTTCTTTTTCACAACGCATTAAAAATACAACTGAAAAAATAGGAATGAATAAAAACATAACCATTGACAACTACTTAGACAATCATTATATCCATAAAAGCAATTGGTTGAGAGCTTCAGTTTTAGGAGCAAATGATGGAATTATATCAATTTCGAGTCTTGCAATTGGGATTGCGACAGCAAGTGATGCTAGAGAACCTATTATTTTGGCTACAGTAGCAGGGCTTGTAGCAGGTGCATTGTCTATGTCTGCAGGAGAATATGTATCGGTAAGTTCACAAACAGATATTGAAAAGGCAGATATTGAAAGAGAGAAGATAGAGCTAAAAGAAATGCCCGAAGAAGAGTTAAAACTTTTGGCACAAATCTATGAACAACGCGGTTTAAAAAAAGAAACTGCTATGCAGGTAGCTATTGAACTGACTGAAAACGATGCTTTAGGAGCTCATGTTCGCGACGAATTAGGGATAAATGAAATTAGTCAAGCTAATCCATTACAAGCCGCTTTTGCCTCGGGAGCAGCATTTACCGCAGGTGGAATTTCTCCACTTATAGTAGTATTACTTGCACCAGTAAAAGGAATGGAATACTGGCTTTATGGTTTTACAATAATTTTCCTCATTATTTTAGGAGCGACCTCAGCAAAAACAGGTGGTTCCAATGTGTCAAAGGCAATTATGCGTATTACTATTTGGGGAACTATTGCAATGGTGCTTTCAGCATTGGTAGGTTATCTTTTTGGAGTAAAAGTTTAATCATTTCTTTTTAAAATATAATACTTAAATTTACGTTTTATTTGTTAAATCATTCTCTTTTATGAAAACAAAAACACGTATTTTAATTATACCGATACTTTCTTTATTATTTTTTACGTTTTATTCTTGCCGAAAAGACTTTGAATATAACTATTCAAATACGAATCTACGTTTTTCGAAAGATACTTTATTTTTAGATACTATTTTTAATGAAGTTCGCTCACAAACGTATATGATTCGTGTTTATAATACCGAAGACAAAGATGTTTTAATTAGAAAAATAGCATTAGAGAAAAATCCTTCGTATTACAAAATAAATGTTGATGGAAAAGCTGGGAATGAATTCTACGATGTACCTATTCGTTCGAAAGACAGCTTGCATATATTTGTAGAAATTGGTGTAGAAAATGAACCAAATGAAAGCATAGTCGAAGAAAATTTATTGTTTGAAAAAGCAGATGGAACAAATCAACACATCACTCTTTTATCCGTTGCAGAAGATGTTGAGTTTTTTAAACCGAATACTGATGAAGAAGCTTATATTATTTCTGAAAATACCACTTGGAACAATTCTAAACCAAAGCTTATTTTCGATGAACTGCAAGTTGTAAATAATGCTAAATTAACTATAGAAGAAGGAACTAAAATTTATTTTCATAGAGATTCACGACTACGAATAGAGGAAGGTTCGGAGCTTGAAATCAATGGAACTAAAGAAAAAGAAGTTCTTTTTAGAGGGGATAGACACGACATCAGGTATGATACTTTATTTGGAAATTGGAATCAAATTTTTCTTGATAAAAACACAAAAGCAAAAATTAATTACGCTAAGATACAAGGAGGACAATACGGACTTGTAGCTATGAAAAATGCTAACGTAGAAATTAACAATTCAAAAATTTTTAATCACGAAAATATAGGGATTCTTGCTTTTGATGCTATAATAACTGGGGAAAACCTTGTTTTTAATCAATGTGGAGAATCATGTTTTGCTGGATTTGGTGGGAATTACGAGTTTTCACAATCTACTTTTGCCAATTACGCTCGTTTTAAATTTTCTTCTAGTTCTGTTTACTTAGCGAATTCATACATCAATAGCGATGATGAGTTAATCGATTCAACTATAGATGCTAGTTTTGGAAACTGCATTCTGTACGGAAGAAACAGAGAAATGTTTGTTACAAATTTTACTGATGAAAGTCGTGCAAATTATTCTTTTGATACTTGCCTAATTCGTACAGAAAAAACTGATAATCCTAACTTTATCAACTGTATTTTTAATGAGGATCCTTTATTTAAAAATACCAATATGTCTTCTAATCTTTTACGTTTATTAGAAGAATCTCCTGCAATTGGCATTGGAAGTGTTCTTATTGCTTCGGAAGTTCCGCTAGATATAGAAGAAAAAGATAGAACTATAGTTCCTAACTTAGGAGCTTATCAATAAAAAGAGATGTCTTTTTTTTAGACATCTCCTTGTAGTTTTTTTTAAAAAAAACTATTAATAATTAATTATATATAAACTATTTCCATCGATTTCTGCATTAGGGTTAGAAGGAGGAAGTGTTTTTGGAACTACATTTCCTGAAGATTCCCACACAGCAAAATCATCATCATTTAGGATTCCTAATTTAGAATCGCTTATCAGCCAAATACCTTCCATTTTGTCATGTGGATAATTAACTAATTGAACTAAATCAGCTACTAAAGTTTTCGTAACAAATTTAACTCCTGCTGATTCTATTTCACTTGCAGTACTTTGCTCAATTGTTTTATCTCCTATCATGTATCCATTTACATCATTAAATAAATCTTTTCCATTTTGAACACCTATATCGGTAGCTCCAGATATATTGATTTTATAAATTTGCTTTTGTGCAGTTGCATCTTCCGCTAAAAACTTCCCATCTCTTTCTATAACTAAAAATTCGGTACTTGAAATTGCTGTTATTTCTGAATTGGAATTTTGATTTTTTTCTTGTTTATATAAATATTGTTTAGTTGCTCCTGTCTCTATATCAAAAGTAACTATACGGATTACGTTATTATTTTTTGCTGCTCCTGTTGGATTATTCATTGTTGACTGCATAATTCCTACCAATGTTTTATTATCTGGCGTAATTGCCAAACCTTCCATACCTCTATTTGCTCTTCTTCTAGCAAAAACTGCAGGTAATTTTCTATCTCCTGTATTATCATTAATTCCTACAGGGCTTACTCTTTCCAATTGCACACCATTTGCATCGAAATGAACAATATGTGGTCCATACTCATCTGAAACCCAAAAAGTACCATCATTTTGAAAAGCAAGACCTTCTCCGTCTAAACCATAATCATCTGTTCCTATTTTATTCCCATTAATGTCATAAGGAATTTCTCCTGTAGCTCCTTTTCCTAGTGGATTTGGCAAACCAGTTATTGGTATTCCTGCTGGGTTCTTTAAAATTATTGTTTTTTCTTGAGTAATACTTCCGTCATCATTAAGTCTAAATAAACCTACACGAGGACTATATGTAGGCACAGGAAACTTTTTACCACTTCCTTCTGCTCCTGTATAACTCACATTAGGACCTCTATCAGTAAGAGCATAAAACATATTTTCTTTAGTTGGGTGTTTTACAGCGGCAGAACCATATCCACCATTTCTAACTTCTGTGCCATCGTCTAAAGTAGTCAATAACTCATAAGGAAGCCGTGTTCCTTGTTCAAAAACTGAATTAATAATTTCATCAACAGAAATTGAGTTTATCTCATCGTCATTACAAGAGATAATGCTAACCGATAAAAATAATACTAGAATAAAATGTTTAATCTTCATAACGCTTTTTTTAAAACTCTGCGAAATTAATCAAACACATTACCTACTTCATTAACTAAACTTTAATGAATCTTTATCTTATTGTGAAGCTATTTAACGTGAGTTCGATATAAAATTACTGAAAAAGGATTAATTGTTTAGTATCAACAAAATTGTTTTTTAAAGAAGGTTTTTTCTCTGCAAAATTATAAGCTATTAAGGCAGAAAATATGTTGTTGAAGTAATTTACTTGTGATCGATTTCTTGAATGTTCTATTTGAAAAATATTTTTTAATTGGTCGAAAATGGTTTCAATAATTGCTCTTTTTCTCAAGTAAAAAGCATCTTGGATAGGAGTAACTAATTTTGTTTTCATGTTCTTTCTTAACTTGGTTACTAAATGTATTCCGTTGTAAAATAAACTTTGAAAAAGTTCTTTGGAAAGATAGCCTTTATCGCCAAAAAGTTTACCGTAAAGTTTTTTAATAAACCCTTTCATTTTTAATGGATTTGTATCGTGAACATTCGCCGGAGTCAGCATAAAATCTACGATTCCACCGCAATCATTAGTAATGATATGTAGTTTAAAACCATAGAACCAACCTAAAGAACATTGACCTCGTTGAGCAAAATCTTTAAACGTTTTATTTTGATGTATTCTTCTTTTATCACAAACTCGAAGCGGTGTTGAATCTACAAAACTAATTCCCGTACAATCTGCCAAACCTTTAGTTTTTAAATAAATCATCATTGGAATAAATGAAGTGGATTTTAGTTCAACCATTCTGTTATAACTTACCAAATTTGCAAACATATTCAAGATAAAATTTTTTGAAATTTCGGTAGCCCGATATATGGAAAAGCACTTGTATTGTAATGATTTCCGAAAGTGATAAATTGGATTTTCTAATACGCTTTTTACCATTGGTAATCATTTGATTTTCCCAATTGGGAATAAAATCTTTACAAAAATCATCAATAGAACAAAAAATAGTCGTAATTTTATCGTTAGACAACATAAGCAAAAGTTTAGTAATTATTTAAATTTCAAGTACTTAAATATACTAACTTTTGCTTTTTTATGCAATTTTTAAACCAAAATTATATCGAACTCACGTTATTTAGATTATTGCTTATAAATTCATTACAACTAAAAATCTACTATATCAAGTAGATTTTTAGTTGTAATGCTTACCATATAAAAAATTGATTACATCAAATAAATATTTGATGTAGGAACTTGGGTAAGTATAACAAGAATACTACAATGAATCATAATACTAAAAAGATAGTCGATGCATGCATGCATCGACTATCTTAAAGAAATGTGATATATGAGAAAAAATTATTCAACAATCAACTTGATTGTTTCTGAATTTTTATTGGTTGTAACATTTATTAAATAAATTCCTTTGTTCAGATGTAAGTCATTTACTTGATAAGTTTTTTTGAATTCATTAAAATAACTTCCAGATTCTTGATAAAATATTTTTCCAGATAAGTCAGTAATTGTTAAGCTTAAATCTTGAACCCCTTCCAAAGTTTTATAAACTCTAAAGAATTCTGTTGCAGGGTTAGGAGCAACAAGCACTGTTTGATTTTCTATGGTTAATTCAGAATTAGAAAATCTTAAATTACTGATATTTGAAGTTGATGCATTAACCAAATTTCCATTAGAATCTAAAAGAATCCACATATCTTGACTATAATATTTAAAGTCCTGAGTTTGCTTGTCGTTATATCTAAACAAGATTCCGTAATTACTATTATTAACCACATATTTAGACCAACCATTAGAAGTAGCAACTGTTGATGGAGGATTATTCCAGTCAGTAATTCCTATATCAGAGTTATTATTTTTGTACCAAGCATGCACTTTTGGAATTTCTGTAGATCCTTGTCTTTTTACATAAACAGTATAAGAAGTAGTTGTTTCAACAGGTTGAGTATTAGTTGCAGAAATTAAATTCCCATTAGCATCTAACAAAATATATTTATCCTCTGAATAGAATTTGAAATCAGCAGTTTGTTTATTCGTATATCTAAATAAGATTCCATAATTGCTTTGATTAACTACATATTTAGACCAACCATTAGTGGCAGCAACTGTTGATGGGGGATTATTCCAGTCTGTAATTCCATATTCTGTTGTCCCTACTTTATACCAAGCATGTACTTTTGGAATTTCTGTAGAACCTTGTCTTTTTACATAAACAGTATATGAAGTAGATAGAGATTCAAAAATAAAATCTTTTGTTGCTACATTATACCAACCATTACCATCCTGAATAACTGCTTTTAAATTGGTATTAGAATTAACACTAAAAGGACCTGTGTATGCTATTTTTGTAGCACTAGTTTTTGGGTCTGATCCATCTTTCGTATAATAAATTGTAAATGCACATCCACCACAAGCTAATTGTTTACTTAAGGTAACTGTTACATTCGTTCCTATAGAAAATTTTCCATTAGAATTTTCTTGAGGACTATACGATATTATAACATTGTTATCTGTATTTTCTGGATTAGTATTGGTTACTGAAACTTGATTTCCATTTGAGTCTAAAAGAATCCATTTATTTTCTAAATAGAATTTAAAGTCTTGAGTTTGTTTGTCATTATATCTAAACAAAATTCCATAGTTACTTTCACTAATTTCGTATTTAAACCAACCATTTGAAGCTAAACTCGCTGTTGGAGGATTATTCCAATCTGTAATTCCATGTTCTACACCACTAGCATCTTTATACCATGCATGTACACGTGGAGCAGAGTTACTTCCTTGTCTTTTTACATAAACTGTATTTATATTTAATGGAGGAGTGACTACTACTGTATTTTGTGCTGTAACAAGTAATGAAACACCATCTTGCTCAACTGTATTTGGTATTACTTCTAAAATTTGATAGGAGTCATTTCCAGAAGTAGGAGAATTAACAGCAAAATTAAAATTGTTATTTGATGTAGCTACTAAGTCTGTATAGATTGTTTCCGTACCATTTTTCTGCAATTTTAGTTGAGCAGGGAAAACGTATGAATAATCAGAAACAGAATTATTTGTTGTAGTATTATTTTCAATAATACTCATAGATAGAGGTACCATTGTTTGTGTACTACTAGCTACTATATATGAGGACTGAACAGGAATACTGCTAGAAAACGTGGTACAAGCATCACCAATTCCATCATTATCAGAATCTAATTGGCTAAAGTTAGCATTAGTAGGACAGTTATCCATTACATCAGGATTTCCATCTTCATCTGTATCCTCTAAATCAAATCCTAAATATTGACAATTTGTAATACTTGTTGTATACTGAATATTATCTGCCAATAGAAGTAAAGGTTTCGCCACAGATACAGAAGTTGTAGCCACTTGAGTATTATTGATGAAGAAGTTTACTTGATTTCCATTTCTTTCAATCATATATTCATTTGTATCACTAGGGGCACTTTCTGTATATAATAAGGTATTCCCCTCATATATAGATAAAGTATTCGCATACATACCTCCAGTTTTTCTGAAAGAATACCATTTATAGTTACTATTTGTTCTAGCATTTATATTCTCCATTAAGTTTACACTTCCATAATTCCCCTCTAATTTGAATTTTACTTTTCCGTCTCCACTTAATCCTTTGGATGCAGAAGCTCTTCCACCAATACATCCAGAAGAACAATAATCTCCTTGAAGTGAACTATCTATAGAGGTGTAAGTATCAGAAGCTCCATATACTTCTACCCAATTAATTTTTTCAAAAGTAGCCTCACAAACATCTCCAATTCCATCATTATCAGAATCTAATTGATCAGGATTGTATGTATTAGGACAATTATCTATTAAGTCTGCAATTCCATCATTATCAGCGTCAATATCTACAGAAGTGTATAATCTATATTCTCCTGGAGCGAGTGTTAAACTACTACCTCCATTAATAACATTACCTGTATAAAGTTCATGCCAAGTACCTGTGGATACTGGGAATGTTTCGGATTTTTGTACTACTCCAAAGTTTCCTATGATTACTACATTAAAATTAGAAGTAGTATTACTGGTATCGTTTAATTGAATATTTTTTACTTCTCCTGCTAAGTCTACGGTAAAATTAGTAGTATTGAATATATCGTATACTCTTTTTAAATGGTTTAATTTAGCATAAGTATCATAAAGGTGTTGTCTGTTTGAATCATTAATATAGTTATTCCAAACAATATCTACAGGTTTTCTATCAGTTCTACCATCATTACCAGCACCACAAACCCCTTGGTCTTTTTGATAATTTAAACAGAAATCATAACCTAACTCTCCAAATTGCCACATCATTTTTGGTCCAGGAACTGGAATAAAGAAGTTTGCTGCTAATTCTATTCTTTTTAGAGCGGTATTTAAATTTTTGATATTATAAGTTCCATTACTTTTTCCTTCTGTTAGATTTCTATACATCAAACGTTGCTCATCATGACTTTCCATATAAGACATACGACTGTTTTGAGGGAATCCTGTAGAAGTTTTAATGTCTGAAAAATCCCATTTAATCAAGTTACCGTGATTATCTAGTTCTTCACTCTTGGACATTGTAGCTAGATTATAGCTTTTGTTTAAACCTACCCCAGTCCATAACATAATACTGTTGTTTGGATTTGTACTAGATGTATGAGAAGCTAATGCAGCTTCTTCATTTCCTCCTACTAAATGTTCATACAAAACATAATTTGTATCATCATTACTCCAGATATGAGTAGCTAAATCTTTTAAATATTGCTCCCTTACTGGATCTTGAATATTATCGTGGTTAGGTACAGAACTGAATCCTTTAGTAAAGTCAAATCTAATACCATCAATTTTATATTCGTTTAACCAATGATCCACTACATCATATACATAGTCTTTGGTTAAAGGGCTTGTGTGATCAAAATCAAATCCCCATTTATAATCATTATTACTAATATTATGAGCATCATTAAACCATGGATTATTAACTGTAGTCCTATTTCCATTATTATCCGCATAATTATACATTGTAATTAGCGGGAAAGGATCATGAGCATGATTTAATACCATGTCAACAATGATTGCGATTCCTCTTTTATGACATTCATCAACTAATTCTTTTAAATCATTATCAGTACCGTATGCTTTATCTAAGTTAAAATAAAAGGTAGGATTATATCCCCAACTGTTATTATTTTGGAATTCTTGAATCGGCATCAACTCAATTGCATTTACTCCTAAATTTTCTATATAATCTAATTTATTAATAACATCTCTTAGATTTCCTTGAGTGTTTTCTCTTTGAAAATCTCTTACTAGAACTTCATACACAATTAAGTTATCATTAGATGGTTTTGTAAAAGTATCTGAATATTGCCAGTTAAAAGAAGGTGCATTTACAGTAAACGTACTTACAACTCCTTGCGGTTGAGTAGCTCCTGTATTTGTTGGATTTGGATAATTTCTTAGGTTAGGATAAGTATCAGGAGTCTCAACTTTTAGTTGCACATCGCCATTACTTCCTGGATCTAAAATTTTTGTTCCATAAGGGTCTGCCACAAATTTTACTCCATCTATAATGAATTGATATGCATATTCTTGTTGGTTAGTTAAGTTATTTAAACTTATCCACCAATAATCTCCATTTCTAGAACCTTGATTTGTAACAGTATCTCTATTAAGATTCTGAGCAGTCCAATTATTAAAATCTCCAATAATTTGTACTAGTTGTTTAGAAACATCTTTTCCTGCATAAGTTTTAGGAGCATACAATACTAATACTGCTTCTAAAGTATTGCTTGGATTAATATTAACACCTCTTTCTGTTGCCCAAGAAGGTCTTGCTAAATTAGTTACAACTTTTCCAGTAATCGTATATTGTTTAGTTATTGTTTGTGAACCTATTAACGCACTTAATAGATAAGTATGAGTTCCACTTTTCACATTGAAAGTATGTGCAAAGCTAGTTCCTTGAGAAGGAACAGGAGAAATAGTAACTCCATCTTCTTTTAATGTCCAACTTGCAGTTGCAGGAATATTATAACCATTGAATGAATCCGCAGCTATTGTGTAAGATTGACCTGTTGCTAAATCAGTACTCGCTTGTATAGGTGAAGAAACTAAAGTATATTCTTGAGGATTTATAGAAGCTACAAAATTCTGTTCATGTACGGATTTAACAACCGTATTACCATCTAAACTTCTAAATAGAAACTTAATTTCATATGCTTTTTCATTTGTACCCAAGTTAAATTTACTTTTTAATGATGCAAAGTTGGTTTCCCATTTTGAACCTACTTTAGTCATTAATACATTTGAATCATTTGTTCCCCAATTACCTATCCATTTCTCTCCTCCATCTACTAAAGCCACTCCTGCATGTACAAAAACCTGTGTAGCACTTGCTAAAACAGTATTAGTAGGATCAAAAACTATCTTTACATTACTAGTAGTATCTATAAGATTATCAGGAGTTATTTGAGCAATAGGATTATTATATGTTTGATTTATCGTTTTTTGTACATCTGCCGATTGATTGTTTGCTTGTAAGACACCAGATTCATTGTAAATCCACTGATTATAGAAATTAAAATTTAATTTTTCAATTGATGGATTAGTTGAGATAAATTTAGTATTAAGGTAGTTTCTAATAGGTAAATCAGACATAAATTTATTAGTTCCGGCAACTCTTGTAAGAACTACTCTATTTGGATCAGATAAATTTCCCCACCCATTAATTTGTTGCTCTATATTTCCAGTGGTAAATACTGAAAAATAAGCATAAATTTCATTTAATATATTAGTTCCTCCATCAGAGGTAAATAGTTGATTTGGTAAATTTGAATCGTTAGGCCCAAATGTTAAATCTTCAAAAAGTATATATGTGTTTCCATTGATTATTGAGTTAGTGTCTGTAACAGCAACTCCATTACCATCTACATATTGTACTGTATAAGGAAGTGAAACTGTAAAGTCTTGGTTGATTATTGTCTCGACATCACTGGATTGGTTGCTCGGC
The DNA here is from genome assembly GCA_020635515.1 of Flavobacteriales bacterium. Classification (GTDB taxonomy): domain Bacteria; phylum Bacteroidota; class Bacteroidia; order Flavobacteriales; family Weeksellaceae; genus JACJZS01. The sequence goes on along the minus strand of JACJZS010000004.1, from coordinate 90,048 downwards.
TGTAATATACCATTTCCATCATAAATCCATTGATTATAAAAGTTGAATTTGAGTTTTGAAATAGTGACTTGAGGAGTATCAAATCCTTTCTTATTCAGATAAGTTTTGATAGGTAAAGTAGATTTAAATTTATTAGTTCCAGTTATTCTAGTTAAAGTAATAGTATTGGGATGATTAAAATTACCAAATTCATTAATCTGAATTTCTGTAGTTCCCGAAAAGATTGAAAAATAGGCATAGATTTCATCTAGTATGGTACTTCCTCCATTAGAGGTAAATAATTGGTTCGCTAAATTAGGATCATTAGACCCAACAGTAAGGTCTTCAAATACAATATATGTATCATTATTAATAATTGAATTAGTGTTTGTTACTATTCCTCCTGTTGAATTTTCATACCATACAGAGTAAGGGTTTTGTCCGAAAACAAAACTAAATGAAAAAGTAAGAAATAACAAGACGATTTTCTTTGTTTTCATATTTAAATTTTAAATTTATTACATAAGGATTGTAAGCAAAAATAAAACTTATAAATAAGAAAAAAATCGATACCATATAAGTATACCTATTTTAAACATAAGTATATACTAGAGAACAATAACTGATATTTCTAAACTACTAAATTAATTGAAAAATTATTACAATCTACTTACTAAAACAGTTCTTTTGCTTTATTTAAAGCAGAATCCAATCCGTCAGTATTCTTTCCTCCTGCGGTTGCAAATGTCGGTTGACCGCCACCGCCACCTTGAATTTCTTTAGCAAGTTCTCGAACAATTGTTCCTGCATTTAATTTTTTACTCTTAGAAATTTCATCATTAATTCCTACGGTAATTGTTGGTTTACCTGCATATAAACTCCCTACAACTATAAGTAAATTATCTATTTCTGTTTTAAGTTGAAATACCAAATCTTTAATAAGTGTTGGTTCTAAATCCGTTTTTACATTAATGAAATTAATTCCATTTTTTTCTTCCACTAAATTTTTCCAAGCGTTTTTCTGAATTTGTGCTTGCTGTTGTTTGTATAAATCTACTTGACGTTTTAATTCATCGTTTTCAGCTTGCAATTTTTCTATTGATTTAATTGCATCTTTGGTCTTTAATTGCTCGTTAATTTCTTCTATCTGACTTTTAAAATTCAACAGATACTCGAATGCTTTCTCTCCTGTAATTGCTTCTATTCTACGAATACCTGATGCGATTGAGCTTTCAGACAGAATTTCAAATAAAAAAATATCTTGTGTATTTTTCACGTGAGTTCCTCCGCAAAGTTCCTTGGAAGTTCCAAACTGAATCATACGCACATTATCTCCATATTTTTCTCCAAAAAGTGCCATTGCACCTTTTTGTACAGCTTCATTAAATGGAATATTTCTAAATTCATCTAAATCTATACTTTCCTTTATCTTCGAATTTACTTTTCTTGAAACTTCAGCTAATTCCTCTTCATTTAATTTAGAAAAATGAGAAAAATCAAACCGTAAATATTCATCGGAAACGTAACTTCCTTTTTGCTCTACATGTGTTCCTAAAACTTCTCGTAACGCTTCGTGCAGTAAATGTGTAACTGTGTGATTTCGCTGAATAGCATCTCTTCTATTTTTATCTACTTTTGACGTAAAAGAACTAAACTCTTTTGGTAATTCTTTCGTAAAATGAACAATTAAATTGTTCTCTTTTTTGGTGTCTAATATTGTAATTCTTTCCGTTTGATTTTCTAATATTCCCGTATCTCCTACTTGTCCTCCACTTTCTGCATAAAAAGGAGTTTTATTAAAAACCAACTGATAATACGTCCCGTTTTTATTTTCAATTTTTCTATATCTGGTAATTTCCACTTCACTTTCCAACGTATCATAACCAATAAATTCTCCTTCTGAAATTTTTTTTACTATTTTCCAATCAAATGTTTTGGATTCAGATGCTTTTTTAGAAATAGTTTTAATTCGTTCTCGTTCTTTTTCAAAACCTTCTTCATCAATGCTTAATCCCTTTTCTTCTGCAATAATTCTTGATAAATCCGATGGAAAACCATACGTATCATGAAGCTCATATACTAACCTTCCATCTATTTTTTTAGAATTTTTTGTGTCATTTATAATTTGTTCCAAGCGAACAAGTCCTTTGTCAAGCGTTCTTAAAAAACTAATTTCTTCTTCTTTTATTACATCTCGAATTAATTGATAATTCTTGCCAATTTCAGGAAAGAATTTTTCCATTTGATTTTTTAATACCTCCACCAACTCAAATAAAAACGGTTCTTTTTGGTTCAGAAAACGAAAACCATAGCTTGTTGCTCGTCGTAAAATTCTTCTAATTACGTATCCTGCACCTGTATTAGTTGGTAATTGTCCGTCTGCTATCGCAAAACTTACTGCTCTAATGTGATCCACCACTACACGTATCGCTATATCTGTTTCTACTTCCGCTCCATAAGAAATACCAGATAATTTCTCTACTTTACTGATAAGAGGTGTAAAAACATCGGTGTCATAATTGGATTTTTTTCCTTGCAGAACCATACAAAGACGTTCAAATCCCATTCCTGTATCAATGTTTTGTTTAGGAAGCTTCTCTAATGAATTATCATCTTTTCTTAGAAATTCCATGAATACTAAATTCCAAATTTCAATTACTTGTGGATGATCTTTATTTACGAGTTCTTTCCCGTCTATTTCTTGTTTTTCTTTTTCGGAACGAATATCTACATGAATTTCAGAGCAAGGTCCGCAAGGTCCTGTTGCTCCCATTTCCCAAAAATTATCTTTTTTATCTCCATTTAAGATTCTTTCTTCTGCAATGTATTTTTTCCAAATAGAATATGCTTCAGTATCCTTTCCTAAACCATCATTCTTATCTCCTTCAAAAACCGTAACATACAACCAATCTTTAGGAATCTTAAATACTTCCGTAAGGAGCTCCCAACTCCAAGCAATCGTTTCTTCCTTGAAATAATCTCCAAAAGACCAATTACCAAGCATTTCAAACATGGTATGATGGTACGTATCTTTTCCTACGTCATCTAAATCATTATGCTTTCCCGAAACTCGCAAACACTTTTGTGTATCTACTGTACGTAATGACTTTGGCTTTTTATATCCAAGGAAAAAATCTTTAAACTGATTCATTCCAGAGTTGGTAAACAACAACGTAGGATCATCTTTTAAGACAATAGGTGCAGATGGTACTATCAAATGTTTTTTATCTTTGAAAAAATCTAAAAAAGTTTGTCTGATTTCTTGGGAAGTCATACTTAATTTTATTTATAAATAAGCGACAAAGTTAAAAAAATCTTTTTGTTTGTTTTTATTTAATTTTTTCAAGAAAAAGCATTGCATTATAGCAACTGAACAAAAACTCCTGCAACTATCATCTTGCGTTGTTCATAAAAAAAAAGTACTTTTGCTAGCATTAATTTAATCTAAAATATGCGTAAGATACTTATAATAGGAAGCGGAGGAAGAGAACATGCAATCGGTTGGAAAATTTCGCAAAGTTCTCAAGAAACAGAACTGTTTTTTGCTCCAGGAAATGCAGGAACTCAAACTATTGGAACAAATATTGAGCTGAATTCTACTTTGGAAATACTTGAATTTGCAAAAAAAGAGAAAATGGACTTAACAATTGTTGGGTCTGAGGAACTGTTAGTCGACGGAATTGTAGATTTGTTTCAAGAAAATAATTTAACGATTTTTGGTCCTGATAAAATTTCTGCTCAGTTAGAAGGAAGTAAAGTATTTGCAAAGCAGTTTATGGAAAAATACAACGTAAAAACTGCAAAATATAAGAAATTTACCAATTCAATTCCTGCTAAGGAATATTTAAAAGAACAAGAATTCCCTATTGTTGTAAAAGCAAGCGGATTAGCTGCAGGAAAAGGTGTTATTATCTGTAATGATTTATACGATGCGGAAAAAACGGTAGATGAAATTATGATAGATAAGAAATTCGGTGATGCAGGAAATGAAGTCGTTATAGAGGAATACCTAACGGGATTCGAAGCTTCTGTGCTTTCTATCTTTAATGGAAAAGAAATTATTCCTTTTATTTCTGCAAAAGATCATAAAAAAATTGGCGAAGGAGAAACAGGATTAAATACAGGAGGAATGGGAGTTATTGCACCAAATCCTTTTTATACAAAAGAACACGAAAATCAGTTTCAAGAAGATATTTTAAAACCTACTTTAAATGGTTTAATTCAAGAAAAATTACTTTTTAAAGGAGTTATCTTTTTCGGTCTTATGATTAATGAAAAAGGAATGTATCTTTTGGAATACAACCTTAGAATGGGAGATCCCGAAACACAAGCAGTTTTACCTTTATTGGAAGATGATTTACTAGAAATCATCGATAAAAGCTTAGCTGGAGAATCGTATTCTCTTTCTTGGAAAAATAAACATTCTGTTTGCGTAGTAATGGCATCTGGCGGTTATCCTCTTAATTATGATAAAGGATTTGAAATTACAGGTTTAGAAAGAGTTCAGTCTAATTACTTTATTGCTGGAGCAAAGCGAAAACAAGATTCAATTGTAACTTCTGGTGGAAGAGTTTTAAATGTAGTTGGAATAGGAAATTCTATTGATGAAGCAAGAAAAAATGCTTATGATGATATTTCTAAAATTCACTTTGACTACGAATATTACAGAACAGATATCGGAAAAATTAACTAAACTAAATTTTACATTATACTCACTTATTATGAAAAAAATACTTTTAACAGTAGCATTTGTAAGCTCTATTTTTGCTTTTGGACAAAAAGAGGAAATAGAATCAGCAAAAAAAATCATTAATGATAATCCTCAACAAGCGGAAAATTTGTTAAATAAAGTTGAAAAATTAATCACACAAGAAACCGACCCTACTCTTGTTAATGAGTTTAATTATAACAAAGGTGTTTTAGCTTTAAGCAATAATAACGTTCTAGAATCTGCTCAATACTTCGCAAAAGTTACCGACTTTGAACAAAACGGATACTACGAAGGAAAAAGTACAGAAACTAAAAATAAAAAATACTACTTCTCTAAAAAAGAGGCAGATAAAGCCGAACAAAACGGAGAAATTTCTAAAGTTAAACATAAAACAGTAGCTCCTATTTATACCGAACTTATTAGAAGTTCTTTGCAAACAAAAGCATCTGAAATAAATACCGAAGCGGCACAAGCATACCAAGCAAAAAATTACAAAGAAGCAGGAGATAAGTTTTCTGAACTTCACTTTGTACTAAAAGCATTAAATGCTGAAGATCCTATTTACTATTACTACTCAGCGTCTGCCTATTACAACGCAGATGAAAAAGATAAAGCAATTAAAATTCTTAATGATTTAATTGACATGGGATTCACAGGAGTTACGACTACCTACGTAGCTACAAATAAAAGTACTAAAACAGATATTACTCTAAAGGATAAAGCACAATTTGAGCTTGTAAAACTAAATCCTGATTACGAAAATTTTAGAACAGAAACTACACCATCGGTAGAAGGAAATATTTATCATTTGATTGCGGTTGCCTATTCCGATAAAGAAGATTATGATAATGCAATTGCTTACTGCGAAAAAGGTTTAACAAAAGTCCCTAATCATCAGTTACTACAAGACTTACAAGGAACTTTATACTACAAAAGTGGACAGACAGATAAATTTGTAGAGAGTTTAAAGAAAAAAGTTCAATTAAATCCTAAAGACGACACCGCATACTACAATCTTGGTGTGATGTTGAGTAAAGATGAAAATACATACGATGAAGCAAAAACATATTTTGAAAAAGCAATAGAAATTAACCCTAGTTACACTGATGCATACGTAAATTTAGCGTCACTAACCATTAAACCTGATGATAAGCTTGTAAAGCAAATAAACTCATTAAGTTCAACTTCTAAGGATATTCAGAAAAGAAAAGCTCTTTATGCTCAAAGACAGAATTTATTTAAAGAAGCACTTCCTTATCTTTTAAAAGCGTACGAATTAAACAAAGAAGATATTGCTGTGGTTTCTGCTTTAAAAGGAGCATATAGTATTTTAGAAAACGATGCCAAGTACGAAGAGTTCAAAGAAAAAGCAACGCAACTAAGAAAAAATTAATTTTTCTCTGTTACGATGTATTTGAGCTCTAATACGAACTTATACTACTACGGAGCAAGGTATTACGACCCAAGAATTAGCATTTGGTTAAGTGTGGATCCGTTAGTCGAGCAGATAATGGATGTTGTTCCAGCGGAGACAGAAGACCAAAACCATATCTTTTCCGTTATTGATGCCTTTATTACCAAAAAGAAAGTTCAAAAAATAGCTTTATAAAAACACAAAAAAAAAAGCAAGACCACTAAAATCTTGCTTTTTTTATTACCGCAAAGTCAGAGACATTTGCGGAGCTACTCTGTGGTCATGTACTCTTTGCGGAGCTGGGTAATAACTACTTCGTTCCAATTGTAAACTTTTGCACGCCTGCCGAATGCTAATCCCATGCTCTTCAGTAATATGAGTAACCACTTCTCGCTTTTTAGCAGGCGTTACCACTTTTTTGATAAAACATCTTTTAACGCCTCATTTTCTAAAGATAAATTGGCATACATCTTCTTTAGTCTTGTATTTTCAGCTTCTAAGTCTTTTAACTTACTCAGTTGGCTTACATTTTCAACTCCTGAAAATCGTTCTTTCCAACTATACAATGTTTGAAAATAAAAACCATGTTTGCGTGCCAATTCTCTGGCACTAACTCCGTTTTCATACTCCTTTAAAATACGTAGGATTTGGCTGTCTGTGAATTTCTTCTTTTTCATTCCCTAAATTTATTTATTTTTAGCTAAATCATAGGGGTAAAATATTGTCTAGTTTTTCGGGAGACTTACATCCTTTTTAAAAGAAAACCAGCAAGCAATAGACAAGCGTTTTTTTGTGAGATTTTATATATTTGTATATGGAAATGAGCGGAGACCTATATCAGGTAAGGAGTTATTAAAAAACGCAAAAGAGATAGAATAATGGTTGACTTTGTAAAGTTTATATTACACATATTGGGAAGACCTAAAATGTATTACATTCAAAAAATTGAAGATTTTTATTATACAATAAATGGGTATATAGCGGGAGCTAAAAATGAAAATTATAACTTATTTATTGAAAGATTTACAATCTATTTAAAATCTAAATACCAATGTAAAGAAGAGAATATATTGTATGTGTCACTTATAAGGTCAATGACAATATATGATGAAAATACTTTACAGATATTAAAAAATGAATTTATTGAATTTTTGAGTAACGATGTTACATTAGAAGACTTTTTTAGTTCAAAGGATTTATTTTTTTTGAATGAGTTGTGTCAAAGTAGGTAGTCCTCCGCTCATTTCCATGTATGCTGAGTCATAGTGTGCTAAGGCATAATTGACAAAAACAAAAAGCAAGAATTTAGTTTTCTTGCTTCTTTTTAGTTGATGTAAGCCTCCCGAAAATTTCATATCACAATCAACTCTTTTTTTCTAATTAAGTATTTGTGTATTTGCAATGTTTTGTGCCAAATCATTTAATAAACGTTCTATTTTATGATGTTCTTCTTTCAAATCAACACTTTTCTTTATAAAACGCTTAATTGAACGTTTTGTATAATTCACTTCCACAGGAGTCAATACTGCTTTATTATCTTTAAATTCTAAATGGATTATATATTTTCCTTCGTAGCATGTATTAGAAGAACAAACTGCATTTTTATCATATCCTGTGAGTTGATACGTATTTAAATTAATTAATTTGGTCTTTACATTTTCATTTTGATGATCCCAATTAGAGATAACCCTTGATACCTCAGTAGAATTCAATCCATCAAGATGAATTTCAACAGTTTTTGGGCTTCCGTTATTTGCGAAAACGAATAAACTAAATAAACTTATAATAACTAAAACAGTTAATTTTTTCATGACGTTTGGGTTTTTAATTTATGCTAAGATACTATTTTAGCATTTTTTAGTCAGTAAAAAGTAATAAATTTTACTTATAAGTTATAGGTGTATGTGTTTGTTTATTAGTGTTTTGTGTATTTATTCTTTAGGTGTATTATTTTTTATAGGTAGTGATTCCGAAAAGAGTGGAATTGTATTTTTTAACCTGTTTTGAAATAAGGTGTAGTTGTTTAAAATTATGTTTTTTTAGCTAGTTATAAATTTTCGATATATTTAGAGAAAAGCATAAAAACTTCATCGAATTTTGAAAGAGATAGTGCTTTTGACTTATCATCTAAATCGTGATAATACGGAGCTCCACCCAAAGTATACGTAAAAAATGCAGGAATTCCCTTTTTATCGAACGGACAATGATCTGAATTACATGCTTCTCCTCGTATTTTTATTTGTTTTACCAAATTATGCTTTACATTTACATCTACAAGAGCATTAAATTTATCTAAGTGTTTTCTTCCGTTTACAACTTGAATTCCTTCATCTCCTGTCCCTACAATATCAAAGTTGAGAACCATCGTTATTTTTTCTAAATCTACAGGAGGATTATTTACAAAATGCTGAGAACCTTTTAATCCTACTTCTTCACCTGAAAAAGCACAAAAAACCAATGTGTATTTATTGGTCTTTTTGGTCGAAAAATACTTAGCTAAAGATAGAAGTAATGCAATTCCACTCGCGTTATCGTTAGCTCCAGAAAATACGGAATTATTTACTTTTCCTAAATGATCGTAGTGTGCGGAAATTATAACGATTGAATCTTTTTCGATGCTTCCGTCAAGTTTTCCGATGATGTTTGAAGTTTTAAAATTTGGATTGAACTCTGTCTTTATATCAAGTTCAAGGTTTTTGATTCGTTTAATTGAATTATCATTTAGAAGTGTTATTCCTACTTTTTCAGATTGATAAGGTGCAAGATTGTGTGTAAGTTTATTTTTATAATCAATGCAAACTTTAAATTTATTACTAATGGTATTATTTATAATTCCAAAAGGAAGTTGCTCGTATAACTCTTGTGCAGAAGTTGTTTCATCAGTATAGTTTTCTGGGAATTTTTTTGGAGGAAAAAGTATGGTATTGCTGATTTTTTCGATTCTGTTTAATTCGTTTCCGATTAAGAAATTTTCTCCGTATACAAAAGCAGAATCAATGGTGTTGATGTTAAATTCCTCGGGTTCAAAGGTTCCTTTTAATGAAGGAGAGTTTGCAGACAATAAATAATCTCTCCCAAAAGTAAGAACTTTACTATTGAGTTTTACCTCTGATGATTTAATGATGTTAATCGGATATTCAAACTCTTGTCTATAAGAACCATGTACTGGTTTTATTCCATTTTTTATGAATTGTTCTTCTATTAATTTTGCAGATTTTTCTAATCCGTTATTTACATATCCTCTTCCTGAAAACTCATCGGAAGCAAGTTTTTCTACAATTATTTTTGCGTATCCTTTTGCTGAGTTTTGACCATAAATGGTTGTGCAAAAAAAGAATAAAACAACGGAAAATAAGGAAACACAATTATTTAATCTCAAATACATAAGGAGTTTTTGGTTTTAGTTTTAATTCATTGTAAAAACGAATATTTTCTCCTGTTAGTATGTTTTTTCCATCAGAATTTACAGGTAACAATTCTCTGAATCTACTTAAATCCAACGTTTGTTCTTTTTCGTTTCGGTTGATGATTACCATTACTTTTTCATTTTCTATGTACCTAAAATACACATAAACATTGTCTTGAGGGACAAAATGTGTTAACTTTCCTTTGGTAATTGCTTTTGAATTCTTTCTGTAATTAGCTAATGTGGATAGAAAATTTACAAACTCATTTTCTTGTTGATTTCTTCCTTGTGGTGTAAATTTATCTACTGTATCATTTGGAAATCCGCCAGGGAAACAGATTCTACGCAATGCATCATCTCCTTTAAATCCTTCTAATTCTGGGTCTTTTTCATTTGTTGCTAAAACTTCATCGGCATAATACCACTGAGGAATTCCTCTTGAAGTAAGAAGTATGGTTGTGGCAAGTTTAAAACTTTCAAAATCTTCTTTTATAGAAGTATAAAATCTATCAACATCATGATTTCCTAGAAAAGTTACATTGTCAAAAGCATCTTTATAAACATAATCTTGAACCAAGGTGTAGTAAAGTTTTAAAAGACCTGTATTCCAGCCAAAATCTTCTTTAGCTAAATCCATCATTGCATATTGAAACTCAAAGTCAGTTAGTCCAATGTTAAATTTTGGAGTTTCTGATTTTTTCTTTTTACAGCTTTTTTTAGAATCACAAGATTTATTTTTGTTGTTTCTATCTATATCAAACCAAGAGAGAATTGCTTCTTGTGAGTCCCAAACTTCTCCGAAAAGGAAAAAGTTAGGATATTCTTCTTTTACAGTTTGCATCATTTTCCATATAAATTCATTATCAGGATAGGCAAAAGTATCCATTCTGTATGCGTCAACATCAAATTCTTCTATCCACCAAAGAGCGTATTGTGTAAGGAAATTTGCAACACGTGGATTTTTTTGATTAAAATCAGGCATTTCTGCTACAAACCAACCATTAGAAACCAAATCTTTATCGTAACTAGATGCATAATGGTCAAGCAGAGCAGGAACTCTATAATTGGTTAATTTTTTAGGATTAAACCAGCTATCATCTATTTTATCTTCCCAAAGAAAATAAGCTTCGTTACAATGATTAAATACCACATCTTTTACTACTTTTAAATCTTTTTTATGAGATTCCTCTACATACTGTTTGTAAACTTCATTTCCTCCAAATCGTCTATCAACTTCATAGTGAGAGGTAAATCCGTATCCGTGATAAGAACGGAGTTTAGTATTGTTTTCTTCTACAGGACAAAGCCAAGTTGCAGTAACTCCCAAATCTTTAATGTAATCCAGTTTTGAAATCACACCTTCTAAATCTCCTCCACGTCTTCCTACAAAATGCGTAGATGGTAGCGGATCTCTCATTTTTCCTTCTAAATCATTCTGAGGATTTCCGTTCACAAATCTATCAGGAAATATCAAGTAAATAAAGTCAGAAGCATCTATTCCTTGTTTTCCAACTCCTTGTTTTCTTTCTTTTAATTCAAAATCAAATTCAAAGTAATTGTGAAAAGAAGTAGAATAGGAAAATTGTAATGTTTTTGCTTTTTTTACTTTAGAAACATCTAAGCTCAAAACTACATAGTTAGGATTTTGGAATTTAAAAACGTCTACTAGTTTTGCTTTATCCTCATGAATCAAAGAAAAATTATAATTGGAAATATTTTCTCCTTTTAGCAATACTTCTATTTTATTATATTTCATTCCAATCCACCAATGTGGAGGATTCATAATTTCTATTTTGGAGGCAAATAATGCCGAGCAGAAAAAGACAGAAAGGAAAAATAACTTGATTTTCATGAGCTTGATTTAGGTGTAGAAATCAAAAATAGTGGTTTTTATTTAAAAAATGAAATAAAAAAAGCAGATATATGTTTGCCAGTTGAATCTACCATATTTCTAATCCTCTTCAGTATAATGTTGTTTAAAAAATTAGTTCGTAAATTGCGGAAAATTTTATATCCTAATGAAGGCAAATGTATTCTTAACTTTCTCTGTGTTTGTGGTGTCAGTTTTAATTTTTTCTTGTAATAAAGATGATAACTCGGGAACGGTTACTTATTCTGTGAGTCAGGTAAATGAAAATGATGATGTTGCAATTGAAAAATATTTGAATGAATATTATTTTGATTCAGCAGGAAATGTAAAACGAATAGATGATACGGAAGATGTAACAGAAGAAGAAAATGCAGAACAATTGAGTAATAAATTGATGAATTTTGCGGAAAAGCAAGATTCTGGAATATGGATTGTTACGCGAGAAGCTGTAGAAGCAGATGGAGATTATGTTTCCTTTGATAATAAAAATACAACGCTTCAATACAACATGTTCTACTTTAAATCCTACAAAGAAGACGGAACGGTTTATTATAGAACTCCAGCTACAAGTTCTACTTTTTCTACCATCTTATATGGTTTTAAACCGAGAGAGAATCCTTATTTTTTAGATGCTCCCTTGTATAATGATGGAGACGTAAAATCCGATTATGAAATAGAAGGGATTTTAGAAGGTTTAGCAAAATTCAAGGCGACAAACAATGCAGATTATACCAATTATAATCTACAAGGCGTTATTGTTGTTCCTTCTCGTTTGGCATATGGAAGAGATAAACATTATGTAAATCCTACTTCGACATCAGCAACAAAAGTTGAAACCTATGAAGACTATTGTTTTGTATTTAACTTTGAAGTTCTGAAAGTAGAAAATGCAGAATAACTTGCACACAAGAGAATTACAAAATATTTTTTTTTTAGGTAAAGAAAAAATAGAAATTCCTTTTGCTAAAGAGGAAGTTGTATTGCTTGGCATATCAGGCGGATTGGATAGTATGGTAATGCTCGATTTTTTTAGAGTGAATAAATTTAGCATTCATGTGGCACATGTTAATTATGGATTAAGAGGCGAAGATTCTGATTTAGATGAAGAGTTGGTAAGAAACTATTGTAGTAAATATAAAATTCCTCTGCATATAAAAAATGTTAATTTTTCTGAACATAAACAATCTCGGCATTCTCTGCAGATGATTGCTCGCGATATTCGATACGATTTTTATAAAGAGATTCAAGGTGAATTTAAAATAAAATTTCTTGCAACGGCACATCATTTAGATGATCAAATAGAAACGTTTTTTATAAATATTTTTAGAGGTTCAGGATTAAAAGGTCTATCGGGAATAAAAAGCACAAAGTCTGTATTTCGTCCACTTTTAGGGATTTCAAAAGAATACCTTTTAGATTATGCTACAGAAAATACTATTCCTTGGAGGGAAGATAAGTCAAATAAAAAAAGAGATTATCTGAGGAATAAGTTACGTTTAGATATAATTCCTTCATTAAAGGAGCTAAATTCTCAATTTTCGAGTCAGCTGGAAAAAAGTATATTATACATACAACAAGCAGAAAAAATTATTGAGAAAAAATCAAAAAAAGATTTTAAGAAGATTTTACATTTTTATGATAAAAAAGAAGATACGTATTTTCTGAAAAAACATAAAATGTTAAATCTAAATCCCACTATATTGCATTATATTTTTACGGATTTTGGTGGAATTTCAATTCATGAATTATACAAGTTGATTCAGTCTAGAGTAGGTGTTTTCCATGAAACCTCAACGCATCGTTTTTGGATTGATTACAAATATTTTATCATAGAACCACTAAATGCAAATACGGAAGAGGTGTGTATAGAAATTCAAGAGAAAGAGTTTAAGTTAAAAAATCCTTTAAAAATAAAATCTAGAATTTTATCTCAACTTGATGCAACAGCAGAAGCATGGTTTGATGCAGATAAACTTTTATTTCCTTTAAAAATTAGAAGTTGGAAAACCTCAGATGTTTTTTATCCTTTAAAAATGAACGGAACAAAGAAGATTTCTAAGTATTTGCGAGATGAAAAAATAAGCACGTATTTCAAAAGGAAAGTGCTTGTTCTTACAAATGCTAATGATGATATTATTTGGATAATAAATCACAGAGCAGACGAACGGTTTCGAGTAACCGACACCACTAGGAATATTTTGAATGTTTGGTTGTGATTTCTTAACGGATTGTTTCCTTCTACTTAAATTTAATTGTGTAACTTAGCGAGAGTTCAATTATTCTTGGAATAATAAAGTCTGAACGGAGATTTTATGATTAATAAACGGATTCTTATAAAAAATTTACTTGCGTACACTGCGGAAAATACTTTTTTAGATAAAAAAAGACAACTCAATTTACATTACAGAGAAGGAAAGTCAAAGTTTATCAAACATATTTGTGCACTTTCCAATAGTAATCCAGAGAATAATTCGTATATGATTATTGGTGTAGAAGATGCAGATAATCAAATAGTAGGTGTAGATTTTTTTGATGATAGTAGAATTCAAAATTTGGTAAATGCATATTTAAATAATCCGCCTAATATTCTTTACGAAAATGTTTCTTTTCCTCATCTTCCTAAAAACAAAGTAGTAGGATTGGTAACCATAAAACCCAAAAAAGGAATTACAACATTTAAAAAGAATATCTTTAACATAACAGCAGGAGATAGTTATATACGAGTAGGAAGCAATTCTTTGAAGTTAGAAAGCAATGAGTATAAAGTAGATTCCAATAAAGAAATTGTAGAAAGTATTGAAAAGAATTCAAGAAACAGCATAGAAGAAAATCTAAATAGTGTTTTGGATTTTATGAATGAAAGGCATCGTGAATTAAATCCAAAATTTAAAGTATTCAAAGAACTTTTTATTATTTGTTGGGCAGGAATAGAAAAAGAAATTGACGGAAAAAATTACCTTTCGAGAGTAGATATTGAGTTAATTAATGAGCAAGTACGAATTTATTATTCTACCTACGACAAAGTAATTATTGAATTTACTGATGATTACTTTCTGATAACAGAATACGTTGGATTAAAGTTTAATGAAACTACTAAGTATTGCAAGTTTGAGCAGGTAAAAATCACTTTTTTAGAAAATGGATATTATTCTATAGACACGGAAATTGTATTTAATCCACCAAAGTTAAACGAATCTGTAATTCAAGAATTGTACGACAACCAATTAAAGTTGATAGAAGAACAAAAAAATAAAGATTCTTTTGATGTAAAAGCACTACGAAATTATCCGTTTAATATGATGATTCTGTATCTAAATGGAATCAGAGAAAGCAAGAAAATACTCATAGAAAATAAAGATTTTCTAAAGTCTGTACAAGACGAAAAAGTATACGAATCTTTTAAATTTGTAATGCGTATTTTTAGAAAAATAAAATACGAGGTAAATGAACAGAACTAAAAATAAATCACGTAATTTGCATTAAATTTACCAGTATGATGTATTCTATGACAGGTTTTGGGAAAAGTATTTCTGAGTTTTTAGGAAGACAAATTTCTGTAAATATAAAATCTTTAAACAGTAAATCTATAGATATTAATTTAAGACTTCCTATTCGGTATAAAGAAAAGGAAATCGAATTAAGAAAAATTATTTCGAAAGAATTAATTCGTGGAAAAGTGGAATGTTTTGTGAATATAGAAAGTAAACAATCCAATCCTTCTAACGAATTAAATCATTCAATTATAAAGAGCTATATAGATGATTTAAGGTCAATTTCTAGTGATTTATCGCAAACAGAAGCAATGAAAATTGCCGTTTCTTTACCTGAAGTTATAAGTGCAAAAGAAGATGAAGTAGAGCAAGAAGAATGGAAGAATTTAGAGAAAACACTTCTAGAAGCAATAGAAAAATTAAATGATTTTAGAAAAACGGAAGGAGATACTTTAGAAACGGAACTTAAAAGGAATATCGTACAAATAGAACAGAGTTTAGAAAAAATAATTCCGTTTGAGCAAGAACGTGTCGATAGAGTTAAAGAGAAATTTGAATCTTATTTATCTGATTTACCTGTAGATATAGATGAAAATAGATTGCATCAAGAACTGATTTTTTATGTGGAAAAGTTTGATATTACAGAAGAAAAGGTTCGTTTAAAACAACATTTGAAGTATTTTTTAGAAACCATGCAAAGCACAAATTCAGAAGGGAAAAAACTAGGATTTATTGCACAAGAAATCGGAAGAGAAATAAATACGATTGGTTCTAAAGCAAATCATCATGAAATTCAGAAAATTGTGGTGATTATGAAAGATGAATTAGAAAAAATGAAAGAACAACTTTTTAATGTTCTATAAAAATGGCAAAATTACTCAAAATATATCCCGAAAATCCCAATGAAAGAGCGATACAAGAAGTGGTAGAAGTTCTGCAAAAAGGAGGATTGATTATTTATCCGTCCGATACGGTTTATGGTCTTGGTTGCGATATTTTTAATGCAAAAGCAATGGAAAAACTAGCAAGAATAAAAGGAATAAAACTTGCAAAATCACAGTTTTCTATTGTCTGTAATGATTTGAGTCATTTGTCGGAGTTTACACGTCCTATTCCTACACCACAGTTTAAGTTGCTCAAACGAGCATTGCCAGGTCCTTTTACCTTTGTTTTAGAAGCTTCTAAAAAAATGCCAAATACCTACAAGAATAAAAAAACAGTAGGAATTAGAGTTCCAGACCATTCTATTCCACAACAAATCGTAAAAAAACTAGGAAATCCTATTGCATCTACTTCCATACACGACGAAGATGATGTAATAGAATATACCACGGATCCCGAGTTGATTTTAGAAAAATACGATAATTTGGTAGATTTGGTAATTGATTCAGGATACGGAGGAAATGTTGCTTCTACCATTGTTGATATTACTTCAGACGAACCAGAAATTCTTCGTCAAGGAAAAGGAAACTTAGAAGATTTCCTTTGATTTTAAAAATGTTAAACAGTGATTTTCTAAAATAGGGAAGAACTCCAAGAACAGTAAACACAATTCTTTTTCATAAAGATAAACTTCTTTAATCGAGTTTTCTATATTGTTCGAAAATGTAGAACGTTTACTTATTTGTTTTAATGTAAATTCTACGCCTTCTAGAGAAGAATACCTGTAAAACCAATTTTCAGAAATCATATAACCGAGGTATTCTTTTACGTTTTCAGGATAAATATCCGAATGTTTTTTTAAGATTGAATAGGAAGAGTCAATAAAATCCAAAAAAGAATCATTTCTAAACTGTTTCCATTTTTGAATCAAAAAGTAATCAAATAATACATCAACAATAATTGGAGAAAATTTTCTATGTGTTTTTCTGAAATAACTGCATGCTTCAGAAACTAATTCGTTAGAATCCGTAAATGTATCAATACTTCTATGGAGCTTAATTCCTATGGCAATTTCACGTTCATATTCCTCGTACTTTTTTCCTCGAATAAATTCTCCTAAGAAATTACCGACTTGAATTTTTTCATTGTTAAAAGAAAGTATTTGATGTGCGACAAGATTCATAAACAAAGTAAACTTTGCCTAAAAATACTAAAAATTATTAGCTAGCAAAACGAATCATAAATTTTACGTGGAATCATTAAATGATAACGAGATATTTTTTGGGATAATGATGAGGTTAATACCTGATTTTCTGCATCTTCTAGCTTAATGATTGATTTGTTTTTAGTAAGTAGTTTTATAGGTTTTTTTTCCAAATTGTAAGGATTTACAGTTAATTTTTTTTGATTAATGAAATAATTTCCATTTTCAATCCCAAAATACTCTTCTGTTTTTTCTACAAATGAAACAAGTTCTTCTTCGCTATGCTTTTTTATAGATATAATTGATTTTGGAAGCTCTCTATTGATGATTGAAGAGCTGAGCATAGCAAGAATTTTATCATCGTAGAATTGCCATTCCTTTAAAGAAGTATATACATCGGTATCATCAATCTGAGTGAAATGTTCAATGTTTTTTTTGTTGAGTTCTGCTTTCTGATTCAAATTTAGAAAATAGTTAAAAAATCTAGAGGTAGGAATTGTTTTTCCTTGCTGAACAAGCTCTTTTGCTCTTTCAAAAACTTTAATTAGGATTATCTCTGCAGATGCGGAAGTTTTATGAAAATACACTTGCCAATACATAAACATTCTAGAGGTTAGGTACTTTTCTATGGAATAAATTCCTTTTATATCAGTTACTAGCTCGTCGTCTACAACATTAAACATGGTAATTATGCGTTCCGAACCAATATTTCCTTCCGAAACTCCTGTAAAAAAACTATCTCTCTTTAAATAATCCAATCTATCTACATCAAGCTGACTGCTGATTAGTTGATGGAAAAAAGGACGTTTGTATTCGTTCTTAAAAATTTTTATAGCAAGTTCTAAACTTCCATTAAATTCCTCATTAAGCAGTTCAAAATAATACAGAGAAATATTTTCATGATGCATTCCCTCAAGAATGGTAGATTCCAAAGCATGAGAAAAAGGTCCGTGTCCTATATCATGCAAAAGTATAGCAATTAAACTTGCTTCCTCTTCCTCGTTGCTGATTTTAATTCCTTTGCTTTTGAGTACTTGCAAAGAGAGTTTCATAAGATGTGTAGCTCCAATTGCATGATGAAACCTTGTATGAATTGCTCCAGGATATACTAAAAACGTGAGACCTGTTTGTGAAATGCGTTTAAGTCTTTGGAAATAAGGATGATCAATTATTTTTAGCAGTAGAGGATTAGATATATCTACAAATCCGTGTACAGGATCATTTATAATTTTATTTGACACAGTTTATGCTTTTCGTACAAATTCAGATTTTAATGCCATAGAACCAAATCCATCAATTTTGCAGTCGATGTTGTGATCGCCATCTGTTAGACGAATATTTTTTACTTTTGTTCCTGATTTTATAGGTTTAGGAGCACCTTTTACAGGAAGGTCTTTGATAACAATTACAGAATCGCCATCACTTAGCTCGTTTCCGTTAGCATCAAGTATCTTTGAATTGTCTTTTTCTGTATTTTCATTAGGATTCCATTCGTTTCCACATTCAGGACAAGCATAAATTTCGTTTCCTAGAGAATATCCATAAGGAGATTTACACTGTGGACAAGATTTCATTTCTTCGGACATTAGTTTTCGTTTAAATTAAAAGTCAAATATAGCAATTAAAATAGCAGTAACAGGCTTTTTAACTTTAGTTTTTTTGAATAGTATTTCTTATTGATTTCTTGATGTTTTTATCTCATAGGAATGTTATATCTTTGCACACATTAAACACAGAACCATGAGGAAGAAAATAGTTCCTAAATCAAATAAATCTAATAATTCATCTAAACGAGTGAACTTTGGAACTAAACCAGTTGAATTAAAAGGAAAAAAGAATTCTATTTCAGAAGATTCTAAAAAGAAAACCTATTCTAAAAATACATCAAGAGCAAATAAACTAACCTTAAAGAAAGAGGATAAGTCTAGTTTTGACGAAATTAGATTAAACAAATTTATTGCCAATGCAGGAATTTGCAGTAGGAGAGAAGCAGATGATTTAATCAAAAATGGGTTGGTAGAAGTAAACGGAAAAGTGATAACCGAAATGGGATATAAAGTCCTAAAAACCGACACTGTTCGTTTTGATGATAAAGTGCTTCGTCCTGAAAAACCAGTATACATTCTTCTCAATAAACCAAAAGGATTTATTTCTACTACCAACGATGAAAAAATGCGTAAAACGGTATTAGATTTGGTTGCAAATGCTACACCTTATAGACTTTTTCCTGTTGGGAGATTAGATCGTCCTACCACAGGAGTTTTATTGCTTACTAATGATGGTTTTCTTACTAAAAAACTCACACATCCATCACACGGAGTTAAAAAACTATACCACGTTACGTTAGATAAAAAAGTTTCTGGGGAACATCTAGATTTAATTAGAAACGAAGGAATTCGTTTTCCAGAAGGAATTGCAAAAGCAGATAGCATTTCTTTTGTAGAGGGAAAACCTAAAAATGAAGTAGGAATAGAAATACACATCGGTTGGAACAGGATTGTGCGTAGAATTTTTGAAAGACTAGGATACGAAGTTGTTGCTCTCGATAGAGTCGTTTTTGCAGGACTTACCAAGAAAAACGTGAAACGTGGTGATTGGAGAAAACTTACTGATTTAGAAGTAAATCGACTAAAAATGCTGTGATTTTGGTTTTCTAAGCAACCTTTTTCTATTATTTTCGTCTTTATATAAGAAGATAAATTTATACTCAATGAAAATATTTTTTTATGTGATTACATTGGTAAGTTTCACATCCGTTGTTTGTGCTCAAAAGAATCCATTAAATGTAGAAAAAATAATCCTTAGTAATGGATTAACAATTTTTCTAAATGAAGACACTACTGCAAAGGAAGTGTTTGGAGCAGTTGTTGTGAAAGCAGGTTCTAAAAACGACCCCAAAGAGGCAACAGGAATTGCACACTACTTGGAACACCTTTTATTCAAAGGAACTCAAAAAATTGGAACAGTAGATTATCAAGCAGAAAAGAAACATTTGGATTCCATTGTATATTGGTACAACGAAATCGCAAAAACTAAAGATGAAATAAAACGAAAAGAGATACAACAAGAAATTAACACGCAAAGTGTAAAGGCATCCCAGTACGCAATTCCTACTGAATTTGATAGACTTATTACTGAAATTGGAGGGACGAAAACCAATGCATTTACAAGTCCTGATATGACTGTTTATCACAATTATTTTCCGTCTGAACAAGTCGAGAAATTGATTGCATTGTATTCTGAACGTTTTATAAATCCTGTATTTCGTTCTTTCCAATCGGAATTGGAAGTAGTATATGAAGAGAAGAATCGTTCTATGGATAATTTTATGTATAAAATTCAAGATGATATTTTAGCAAATTCTTTCCCCAATCATCCTTATGGAACACAAACTACTTTAGGTTCTGTGGAACATCTTAAAAATCCATCTCTACGCAAAATGTATGAATTTTTCAACACGTATTATGTTGCCAATAATATGGCAGTCATTCTTTCAGGAAATTTCAATTCTCAAACAATTATTCCCATTTTAGAAAGAGATTTTTCAAGGTTACCACAAGGAGAAATTCCAAACTCAAACTTTATAAAAAATGATGAATTTAAATCTGATATTTTAAAAAATGTGCGTTATACTCCTGTGAAAGCAGAAGTGATTTGTTATAAAACGGTACAAAATTTTCATAAAGACCTTAATGCATTAAATGTTATTTCTCGTTTATTGTTCAATCAAAATGAAACAGGGAAATTAAATCAATTAAAAACAGATGGAAAGCTTCTTTTTTCAGGAGCAATGAATGTGTCTTTAAATGATGATGGAATTTTTGGAATTGCCATTGTTCCTAAATTATTCTTTCAATCTTTTGACAAAGCAGAAAAAATTGTATTAGAAGAAATCGAAAAAATAAAAAATGGAGATTTTTCAGAAGAGGAACTTCAATCAATTAAACAAAACATAAGTATTGAAAAACAAAATGAAATAGAAGATTTGAACTCTAGAGCAATCAAATTAGCAGAATTGTTTAGCAACAATCAATCTTGGGAAGATTACTTATTGGAGACTCAAAGAATAGAACAATTATCCAAAGAGGAGATTGTTCGTGTTGCTCAAAAGTACTTGTCGGGAAATAAATTAACATACCGTTCTAAAATGGGGTTTCCTAAAAAGACAAAACTGACTAAACCTGAATTTGAACCTGTTCAATATGCTAAAAAAGAAGAGTCTGTTTATGCAAAAGAATTTAAAAATATTAAAACAGAATCGCATCCTAAATTTATCAACTTTAATGATGTAAATTATGCTAAAATAAACTCAAGTGTAGATTTATACTGCAATGAAAATAAAATTAATGATATTTTTTCACTGAAGATTGAAAAACAAGTTGGCTCTCATTCCATAAAATCAGCTGAGTTTATTGCGTCACTTTTTAATGAGTTTTATACTGAAGATTACGATTTAAAAGAAGTGAAAAAGAAATTTTCAATATTGGGGATTAATTATTATGTATACAGTAATGAAAATCGTTTTTACATCGAATTTAAAGGTTTAGAAAAGAATCTTATTCAAGCAATTCCGTTAATTAACGAACTTATAAATCATCCAAAAATCGACAAAAGCAGTATATCCAATGCGATTAACGAGAAAAAAGCAGAATTAAAATTCATAAAAAAATCACCACATGAAATGGGACGAGCTTTATTTCAATATGCACGCTTTGGAGATGATTCCGAATACCTTGATTTTTTATCAGTAAATGAATTAAAAAAATATAGTGAAGAAAAAGTAATTGAAGAATATCAAAAAATTAATGCATACAATACTACTTTATTTTATACAGGAAAGAAACAAATTGCTGAAGTAAAACAGATTTTAGAGCCATTATCTTTTTCAGATAATAAAAAGCAAGAATCTTTAAAAGAAAAAATCAATCAACCGATTACAGAAAATACCATTTATTATATCGAAAATAAAAAAAACGTTCAAAATCAAGTATATATCGGATACAATTTAGAAGAACAGCAAACCTCTTTCAAGGAAAAAGCGATTGCATCGTTTTATAATGAATATTTATTCGGAGGATTTTCTGGAATTTTACTCCAAGAAGTTCGTGAATTGCGTTCCTTGGCATATAGTTCACATGGAGTGTATCGTAAATCGTATTTGAATCAGAAAGATGGAGTTCTTGTTGCGTATGCCGAATGTCAAGCAGATAAAACAGACGAAACGCTAGAAGTAATTCAATTCATTTTCAATGAATTTCCAGAAAAACCAGAGCGAATGGATTTTATTAAATCGTATTTACGAAATAGTACTTCTTCTAAATACCCTGAATTTAGAAAAATTTCTGAGAAGATAAACTTACTCAAACAGTATGGTTTTAATTTAGATCCATTACAAAAAGAATACGAACTTTATTCGGAAATTACGTTTGAGGATTTAAAAGAGTTTCATAAAAAACGAGTGCAAAGCAAATCGTTTATCATTACAATTTACGGCAATTTATCCGAATCAAATATTCAAAAATTACAAAAATTAGGGAATTTTAAAGAATTGAAGATTAAAAATGTACTGAACCAATGAAACTAACGAGCATAATATTTTTAATTACCAGTTTTATCTTTTCTCAAAACAATTTTGGGAGCTTTGCATCTGCAGTTTATCTTGAAGTAAATGGAAATAAAGAATTTTATTCTTGTTCGGGAGAGGGAATAGATAAAATTAGTGGAAATGATTTTCAAGTAGATTTAGGAACTTTTAAAAGAAAATCAGGAAAATTAAAACTAGCAGGAGCAGAAATAAAATCTTGGAGAGATAAACAAGCCAATGTTTGTAAAGGAGAATTACAGTATGTGTTGTACAAAAAAGGAAAACGTCCTGAGAATATAAAATACCATACCTTGGAGCTTCCTCATGATTCTGATTGTGCAGGATTTGGACCTTTTGGAATGTTTAAAAATTTTAGTAATTCAGAAGGAAGATGCGGACCAAGAGATCAGAAATGGAAAATAGATTCCAAGCAAAACGACCTTACTCGAATTTGTGCAGGAGAGTATACTCTAGAAGTCTTTTTTGTATTGTATGGTTCTAGTACTTCCCAAACAGCTTGTAACCAAAAACTATCAATTCGTTCTAAAACTGGGAATTACAAAGTCCATTTTAAGATATCAGACTCTTTTTCAGTAGTGTCTTATAAAAAGACAGTTAAACAAGGAAGTGATGTGAAGATTTATGCACAGCCAAATCCTACAAACGATACATATACTTATATATGGAATACAGATAATTTTTCTTCTACGGAAAGAAATCCGCTACTTAAAAATGTGCAAAAATCACAAACTTATTACGTAACTGCTACCAATTCTTGTGGATTGGAATACCAAGCAAAAGTACAGTTAGAAGTACTTCCAAATCAAACAAAAGTAGAGAAAAAGATAGAAAAACCTAAGGTAGTAACAACTCCAAAACCTGTTGAAAAAGTGGTTGCAATTAATGAAGTAGAAGAAAAACCTAAGTCAATTCCAAAACCAAAAGTAGAGCCAAAGAAAGAAGTAGAAAGAATTAAGCCAAAAACAGAAGAAGAAATCATTACCGAAAAAAGAAATACAAGAAAAGATGTGTTGGCAAACAGATACAATTATAAAAATGGAAAACTTGTCTTCGAAATTTACGATTACGGACAAGAAGATGGAGATTTAATTTCACTGTTTTATAACGATAAACTTATCTTTCACAAAGTAGAAATTAAAAAAGAAAAACAAAGATTCGGACTTACATTGGATAAAAATTCATCAGTACATAGACTGGTATTTGTAGCAAATAATTTAGGAGAAGTAGCACCAAACACAGGAGAACTAAAACTAATATTAGACGGGAAAACCTACTATCAAAAGCTAGCAACCGATGAAAACGAAAATGCTTTATTGGAGTTTAGAAAGTTGTGAAAATAAATATTCCTAATCCTTATTTAATTCGCTTAGAGGATATTGTTCGGTAAAACAACCAAAACAGTGATTGCTAGAACCTAATATTTCCTTTAAACTGTCTACAGATAAGAATTCTAAACTATCTACATTCATGTATTTTTGAAGCTCGTTTAAATTCATATTTGCAGAAATCAAATCTTTTTTAGAAGGTGTATCTATGCCTAAAAAGCAAGGAGCGATAATCGGTGGAGAAGCACTTCTAAAATGAATTTCCTTAGCACCTGCTTCTCTTAGAATTTTCACAAGTCGCATACTGGTAGTTCCTCTAACGATAGAGTCATCTATGATTACAATTTTTTTTCCTTTTATTTCTGGGACAATAGGATTGAGCTTTAAATTTACAATTCGCTCTCTCATTTTTTGAGTAGGAACTATAAAAGAACGTCCTATGTATCTGTTTTTGATTAGAACAGGAGAAAATGGGATTCCTGATACTTCGGAAAAACCAATTGCAGCTGGAATTCCAGAGTCGGGAACACCAATCACAATGTCTGCATCTACAGGAGCTTGTTCGTATAGTTTTTTTCCACTATTTACTCGCACGTCGTACACGGGAATGTTTTCTAAATGAGAGTCGGGTCTTGCAAAATAAATATATTCAAAAGCACATATTCTTTGCTTAGAATTTTCATCAATAGTAGAAGATTTAAAACCATCTTTGTTGATGATAATTAGTTCTCCAGGTTTTATATTTCTTTCAAAAGTTGCACCAATTCCATCGAGAGCACAGCTTTCAGAACCAAAAACATAGGTTTCATCGTTGAGTTTTCCCATTACCATTGGTCGGATTCCATTTGGGTCTCTAAATGCAAAAAAAGAATCGTTGGTAAGACCAATTACAGAATATGCTCCTTTTATAAAAGAACACGCTTTCCTTATAGCGTTTTCTAAACCTTCAAAAAGGTAAACTTGTATCAATCGTAGGATTACTTCTGTATCGCTGGTTGCAAGAAATTCAACACCTTGTTCTTGTAGCTTTTCTTTTATCTCATTGCTGTTGGTAAGGTTTCCGTTATGAGCTACCGAAAGGATTATTTTATCGTATTGATTTTTCGCATAAAGCGGTTGGTAGTTGTATCTTTTTTTATCTCCTGCTGTGGTATATCTGGTATGTCCTATAACGGCATTTCCTTGATAAGCATCGGTAGAGTCAGCTGATTTAAATGCGTCTAAAACCAAGCCATCTTGCTTGAAAGTATGTAAATTTTCATCTTTTAGAACCGTGAAACCACAAGCTTCTTGTCCTCTGTGTTGTAGAGCAAAAAGTCCAAATTGTCCAAGAGAAAAAGTATCTAAGTCTTGACTAGAATAAAGTCCAAAAATCCCACATTCTTCCTCTACAGAGTCTACTGATTCGGGGATTCTTTCATTTGATTCTTGATTATGAATAAGTTGAATGGAGTTATTTTCTAAGTCAATTTGAAAAGAATCTAACTGATTGGCGTGTTTTTTTAAGTAGTTTCGTTGATAAAAATTCATACTTTATAACGGCTTTTAAGAATTAGTTAAGTACGTTTTTCATTCTGCTCTCTATTTCTATATATGCTTCAGAAACGCCACCTAAATCTCTACGGAATCTATCTTTATCTAATTTTTTTAATGTGTCCTTATCCCAAAGTCGGCAAGAGTCAGGAGATATTTCATCTGCAAGGATAATTTTCCCATCTTTATTCTTTCCAAATTCAATTTTAAAATCAACAAGAATAATGTTCATTTTGTCGAATAATGACTTTAGTAGTTCATTTATTTTATCCGTTACCTCATACATATATTTTAATTCTTCGTAGGTAGCAGCACCTAAAACTACAGCATGATGATCGTTAATTAACGGATCTCCTAATTCATCTTTTTTGTAACAAATATCAAATATAGTAACAGGAGATTTGTGTCCTTCTACAATTCCTAATCTTTGCGACATGCTTCCCGCTACATAGTTTCGAACAACCATTTCTAGAGGAATAATATCAACTTTTTCTACTAATTGCTCACGCTCGTTTAGCTTTTCAATAAAGTGTGTAGTAATTCCATTTTTTTCTAAATAATTAAAAATCATGGTAGAAATAGTGTTGTTTAGAACACCTTTACTTTCCACAGTACCTCTTTTTTGAGCGTTAAAAGCAGTAGCATCGTCTTTAAATAAAATTATAAGTTTATTTTCGTCGTCAGTAGAATATATTTGTTTTGCTTTACCTTCGTATAAGAAATCTTTTTTGTCCATTTTTGTAGAGATTATGTTTTAGGAATTTGCTGTAAAAATAAGAAATTATGAGCAAATAAATAGAAAGTTAAATTAAGATTAATTTTAAGTAAATTCCAAATGCATCAATATGTATATATCTTATGTTTAAATGTTTTGTAATTAGGTTTTTACGCTTTTGTATTTGAATTACATTTTCTCATACATTTCTCGTAATTTTTTAGGAGTTATTACTTGTTTCCAATCTTTACCAAGTGCATTTTCCCAAAGAGGAACCATATTTATGGAAACATTTATCATTTTATCGAACTGTTCGTCAGTAAGATTTGCACAAACTCCTCTAGGAATTTCAATTTCATTTTGCTCTACCATTTGTTTGAATTCACGAACTCCTTCAGGATAAAATTCTTCCAAATAGTCAAAAACAATACAATTACCAACTCCGTGTTTTGTTCCGAGTAAATAAGAAAGTCCGTAGCTAAGTGCGTGAGCGACTCCCACTTGTGAATAGGCAATACTCATACCTCCATGCCATGATGCCATCATTAAATCATCATCAGATTCGTCTGTCCACTCTTTTTTATTTAGAAAAACATCTTGGCAAAGCTCAAGAGCTTTTTCTCCATAGCTTTTAGAAAATGCGTTTAGGTATGTTCCTGTAAGCGATTCAATACAATGTATATAACAATCCATTCCTGTGTAGAATCGTTGATTTTTAGGTGCATTCTTGGTTAATTCGGGGTCTAGTATTACCTGATCGAAAGGTGTGAAATCAGAATTTAATCCTAATTTTTTTTCAGGTCCAGTAAGTACCGCGGTTCTAGAAACTTCAGCTCCAGTACCTGAAAGAGTAGGTGCACATGCGTGATAAACTCCCGCTTTTTTTACTAAATCCCAACCTTGATATTCCGCAGAAGAACCTTCATTGTTCATCATAAGAGCTACCGCTTTGGTCATATCCATCACTGTTCCTCCTCCAACTCCAATAATTCCCGATACTGTTCCAAACTCCTGCTTTAATTCATCTCTTATAGAGTCAACGTAAATGGTTTTTGGCTCTTCTTTTGTTTCTATGAATATTAGTTTATCATTTTTTTCGAGAGGAATTTTATCTACAAGAGGACTATTTTTAAAGAAAATATCTACGAAAAAAATCATTGGTTTATCATCAATGCGTTTAGGTGCAATTATCTCAGCAGTTTGATTAAAACTTCCTCTACCAAATACAACGCGAGGAACCATAGGAAAATTTCTAAATTTCATTCTATTGTGATTTTATTTTTTTTTATTAAAAAGTATAGGTGTAATTTTTTTGCTAATTTAATCAAAAGACAAGTAAAATCATTAAATTTGGGAATTAAATTTTTAAACTAGTTTTTGTTATTTATGATTTATTCCAAATTACCACAAACAGACATAGAGGTAAGTAAAATATGTTTAGGAACCATGACATTTGGTGAACAAAATACGCAAGAAGAAGCCTTTGAACAGATGGATTATGCCGTTTCGCAAGGGATTAATTTTTTTGATACAGCTGAACTTTATTCCGTTCCTGTACTTCCTGAAACGTATGGCGATACAGAGAAAATAATTGGTAATTGGTTAAAAGAAAGAAACAACAGAGAGAAGATAGTTCTAGCTAGTAAAGCGGTAGGTCCTGGAAATAAACATATTCGTGGAGGAGGAAGATTTACTAGAGAACATTTAGAACAAGCATTAGACGGAAGTTTGAAACGTTTGCAAACGGATTACATAGATTTATATCAACTTCATTGGCCAGAAAGGCATACGCCTAGATTTGGAGGATTGAATTATGAGCATAAGCCAGAAATAGAATTTACGCCGTTTGAAGAAGTTTTAGAGGTGTTGCAAGAGTTTATTAATAAAGGAAAAGTAAGAGCAATCGGGATTTCGAATGAAACTCCTTGGGGAATGATGAAGTTTATTGAATGTGCAGAGAACAACATGAAACAAAGAATTAGTACTATTCAAAATCCATATTCACTGATAAACCGTGTTTTTGAGATAGGAAACTCAGAGATTTGTCATCGAGAAAATGTTGGGTTATTGGCGTATTCTCCGCTCGGAGGTGGATTACTCTCAGGAAAATATATAGATAATCAAAGACCTGAAAAATCCAGATATACTTTATTTCCTAATTACTTTAAAAGATATCAGCATGAGAATACGCAAAAAGCGGTAGAGGAATATACAAAACTTGCCAATGAATTATCAATTCCTCCATCGAAATTAGCTCTTGCATTCATTAATACTCGTGATTTTTTAACGTCAAATATAATTGGAGCCACAAAAATGAGTCAGTTAAAAGAAAATATTTCGAGTATCGATGTAGAAATTACTAAAGATATAGAAGAAAAAATAAATGAAATACACTTTAATTTCCCTAATCCAGCACCATAATTACTAAAATTTATGAAAGTACTATTAACTAATTCACAGTTAAAACAACTCTCTTTTTTGATTATAATTGTATTTACCATGTATTTGGTAGGTAAAGAGTTGATAATGTTTATACCTAGCTTTTTGGGAGCACTCACTTTATACATTCTTACAAGGAGATTGCATAAAAGACTTTTAAGTATAAAAAAGATAAAACCTTGGATGGCAAGAGTTCTGATTCTTTTAATTGCATTGATTTCTATTTTAATTCCTGTGTATTTTTTTGGAGTACTGATTTATTCTAAATTAGGAGATTTAAAAGATTATCCTGCCAAGCTAACGCAATCAATTAAAAACATATCTGAGTATTTATCTACAACATTCAACATAGATATCTTTGATAGTTCTTTGTTAAAAGATTTAAGTGGGTTTTTAGCATCAAATGTAAGTGGAGTCATAAATTCGGGATTGAATATTTTAACAACTATTTTTTTTTCGTTCTTTATTTTCTACTTTATGCTTACCAATGCTTCGTGGTTAGAAAATCAGTTTTTTATATGGATGCCAATGAAAAAAGAGGATAGTGTTCGTGTGAGGGAACGTTTTTATAGAATGGTTTTTTCTAATGCAATAGGAATTCCACTTGTTGCATTTGTTCAGGCAATTGCAGGTTTTATAGGATATTGGATTATAGGATTAGAAGATATTTGGTTTTGGTTTTTAATTACCTTTTTTGCTTCAGCTGTTCCTATTGTTGGTTCTGCATTGGCGTATGTGCCTATTGCTATTATTTATTTTGCTAATGGTCAGACGTATGAAGGTGTTTTTACTTTAATTTGGGGAACTGTAGTAATAGGAAGTGTAGATAATATATTTAGGTTTACGTTGTTGGAAAGATTAGATAATATCCATCCTTTAATTACAGTATTCGGAATTATAGTAGGACTTAATTTATTTGGTTTTTTAGGACTTATTTTTGGACCTCTTTTAATTTCGTTGTTGTTTATACTAATAGATATATACAGAGAAGAATATCCAGATAATGTAAAAATAATTAGAAAATGACTTTAAATCTAGAAACGCCAGCACTTTTATTTTCTGCTACCTCTTTAATTTTATTGGCATATACCAATCGTTTTGTTGCCATAGCAACCATTGTAAGAGGTCTTAAAAAAAGTTATGATGAGGATCATAAAAGAATGATAATTAAACAAATAAAAAGTTTAAATTTCAGAATTAAATTAATCCGCTTGATGCAACTTTTTGGCGTAACAAGTCTTTTTTTTAGTGTTTTTGCTATGCTGATGATTTTCTTTGAATTGGATTGTCTAGGGATTATTCTTTTTGCGATTGCTTTACTTTTGTTGTTGGTATCTCTTTTTCTTTCTATGTGGGAAATAAATATCTCTGTGCAGGCGTTAAAAATTCACTTGAGTGATTTGGAAGAAAACTAAAGAATGCATGAAAGTATATTAAATAAATCTGTAGAATATATAAAAGGTGTTGGCGAGGAAAAAGCGAAAGTACTTCAGTCAACTTTTGGAATCAAAACGTATTTTGATTTGCTAAATCATTTTCCGTATAGATATGTAGATAGAAGTATCATTTCTAAAACAGTGGAAGCTCCGCTAGAACAAGAAGTTCAGTTAAAAGGAGAGATTGTATCGCTTAAAGAAGTGCAATATGGAGCAGGTAAAAAACGTTTGGTAGGAGTTTTTAAAGATGAATTTGGAGTTATAGAATTGGTTTGGTTTCGTATTACCAAATGGTTGATTACTTCCATTCCGATTAATGCTCAAGTGGTAATTTATGGAAAACTAACTAGTTTTAATGGGAAGTTGAGCATTTCGCATCCAGAAATTGAATTGTATTCTAGTTTTGCTACTAAAAATACAGGTTTTTCTTCACTATATTCTCTCACTGATAAAACTTCAAAAAAAGGAGTTAATAACCGTTGGTATCAAAAAGTATACATTAATTTATTCGATGAAATTTATAATTTAATTCCTGAAAATTTAAGTGAACAGATTATAAGAGAAAATCAACTAATTTCTAGGAAAGAAGCATTAAAAAATATTCATCTTCCTGAAAATATTCAAGCATTAAATCAAGCAAAAAAACGACTAAAATTTGAAGAGATTTTCTTTTTTCAACTCCAAATGGGATTGAAAAAGCAAAACAGAATTGCACAGAACAAAGGAAATCCTTTTTTGAATGTAGGATATTTTTTTAATGAATTTTATTCTAACCATATACCGTTTGAACTCACCAATGCTCAAAAACGAGTGGTACGAGAAATTCGGATTGATATGAAAAAAAACATTCAGATGAATCGTTTGTTGCAAGGAGATGTTGGTTCGGGAAAAACTATGGTTGCTTTACTTTCTATGTTGATAGCAATTGATAATGGATTTCAAGCATGCTTGATGGCTCCAACAGAAATATTAGCTCAACAGCATTTTAATTCGATTCAAGAGTTGATTTTGCCTTTAGGGATTCCAGTAGAATTACTAACTGGTTCAACTTCGCAAGCTAAGCGAAATGAAATTCATTCTGGTTTGATGGAAGGAAACTTAAAAATACTGGTAGGAACACATGCTTTATTAGAAGATGTTGTACAGTTTGAAAAATTAGGTTTGGCAATAATTGATGAACAACATCGGTTTGGAGTTGCACAACGAGCCAAATTATGGAAAAAAAACAGTATTCCGCCACATATTTTGGTGATGACAGCAACGCCAATTCCGCGAACGTTAGCAATGAGTTTTTATTCCGATTTAGATTTATCCGTAATTGATGAACTGCCTAAAGGAAGAAAGCAAGTAAAAACAATCCATATTTACGAAGATAAACGTTACGAAATTATTCGATTTATTCGTCAGCAGATAGAAAAAGGAACGCAGGTGTATATAGTTTATCCACTTATTGAAGAAAGTGAAACCTTGGATTATAAAAATTTAATGGACGGTTTTGAATATATTGCTTCTGAATTCCCTGCTCCAGAATACCAAATTTCTATCGTTCATGGAAAAATGAAACCACGAGAAAAAGAAGCAGAAATGAATAAATTTTCTACAGGAAAATCGCATATAATGGTAGCAACTACAGTTATAGAAGTAGGTGTAAATGTACCTAATGCTTCGATTATGGTAATAGAAAATTCAGAACGATTTGGGCTTTCTCAGCTTCATCAGTTAAGAGGAAGAGTAGGTAGAGGAAGTGAGCAAAGTTATTGTATATTGGTAACTAAAATGGAGCTTTCCAAAGAAGCAAAAAAGAGAATTAAAACCATGTGTGAAACCAATGATGGATTTAAAATATCGGAAGTAGATATGGAAATTCGCGGACCAGGAAATATTCTCGGAACGCAACAAAGTGGACAAATTGATTTTAAACTTACAGACTTGGTAGAAGACAAACAGTTGGTGTATTTAGCAAAAAGAACTATTAATGAATTGCTTTTAGGAGATTCCAATTTAAATCATCAGCAAAATCAAATGATAAAAAACTACTTTGTAGAGTATTATAAAAGCGATATGAAGTGGATGAAAATAAGTTAATATTCATTTCGGAATGATTTTTGAAAAAAACTAAAAATTATGAAAAAAACATATCTATATACAGTTTTATTTTTGTTGGTTTCAGCTTTTGGATTTAGTCAAACTGCAAAAGAAATTATACAAAAAAATTTAGAGGTTACAGGAACTGTAGAAAATTGGAAAAAATTAAATTCCACTTATATAAAAGGAGAAATTATACTCGGAGAAGATAAGATTCCTGTAGAATTATTTCAGAAAAAACCGAACTTAACCAAAACAGTACTTACCTTAAACGGAAAAAAACAAACAACAGAAGTTTATGATGGAACAAAAGCATATGAATTTGACTTTAATAAAAATAAGTTAGTAGAAAATAAGAATTATGTTCCTGAGCCGTTTGACTCAGATTTATTAGAATATTCAGAAAAAGGATTTGTCGCCAAATATTTAGGAAAAGAAAAAGTAGGAGAGGTATTGTGTTTTAAGGTTTCGTTATCAAAAAAAGGTAAAATTATATTGTATTATTTTGATGTTTCTACGTACAATTTAATCAAGGAAATTAATTCTCGAGAAACTATTTATTACAGTAATTTCAGAAAAGTAAGCGAGTATACAATGCCTTTTCAAGTAGAGTCAATTAACAAAGAAGATAATACCAAGTTTACCTTAGAAATAGATACCATAGAAGTCAACAAAAAGTATTCTTCAAATTTTTTCACAAAAGATTAAAAGCCATTTTGATGCTTCGACGTAGTTCAGCATGACAAAGCTCTATAGTCATCTTGAGTTGTCGAAAGATTATACATGATTGATTTTATCTATAAATTTTGTGATAGTTATAATTTTAGTGGATTCAAAGATGTTTAAATCAAGTAAATCATTATCTCCTGTAATTAAGAAGTCAGCATGTGAATCTTTTGAAAGAGATAATAAAAAATTATCTTTCCTATCTCTACAAGCATCTATTTTACTATTCACTTCTACGAATTCAGCATATTCTTGAATCACTTCAATTAAGTTTTCAGAATCTTCTTGATTAAAAAAAACTTCTAAATTTTGGTCTTTGAATTACGGATAAAAACTCGTCCAATAATTCTTGACTAAAAATCAAAATACATTTCCCAGAAATAATGATTTCGTCAAGTTGAGTATAATTTTTTGAAATTAAATAACTTATCCAAATGTTTGTATCAATGATAGTCTTTTTTGGTTTATCATTCATATCGCTTCGCTCTTACTTTTTCTACTTCTTTTGTAATTTCCTCTAAATTAGGAACAGTTTTAATTTTGAACGAAGTTTTTTCAAAGTGCTTTCAAAACCTTTATTAGGTACTTCTCTGATGGAAATTAAATTCAAGTCTGCCAAATCTTTAAGCAAATTTGTTGCTTTTGGATTTAATATATCTACTCTAATACTTGTATTCATATTAATTGTTTTACCTCTCAAATATACAAAAAAATGAAAAGCATTCCTTTCTAAAATAAAGGAGATTTTTTACTGATGCTTCGACGTAGCTCAGCATGACAAAGAAGTATAGTCATCTTGAGCAGTTCGACATGCTCACTACAGGCAGTGTCGAAAGATTCTTTTATTAAGATGATTTCTTTTGTGTTTATACTAATGATAAATTACAATCAACTTAACTCATTTTGCCATTTATGTAACCCAAAAACTTCAATAATATCATCGGATTCATTGATTCTGTATACAACAATATACCCTTTTATAATTAAGTCTCGAATGTATTCATCTTCAAAAAAGATGGATTTTCTACATTTAAAAGGCATTTCTTGGATTTTGAGTAAAAAGCTCGTTAAACTTTTTCGCTGCTTTAGGTTTGTCTGATGCTATAAACTCTATTTGTCTTTTTAGTCGATACCTAAATTCGCGAGTTAGTTTTACTTTCATGTTTGATTAAATCATTCATCTCTTGTTCAACTTCCTCAATAGTATAAAATTGAGTACCTTTTAATAATGCTTGGTAATCCTTCTGAACTTCTTTTTTAGTAATTTCAAAATCAGTTGTTTGTGGAATAATTTTCACTTCTTTTTTAGAGAAAGTTTTTAAAAAATTCATTACCTTTTGTACTGTTGAATCTTCAATTTCTAATGTGTAGGTTTTCATAAAAACGTAGCTTTACATAAAGTTAAGCAAAAAATAAATAAGAAGTATAGTCATCTTGATTTTATCATAGAAATCAGTATGACAATGCTGTATAGTCATATTGAGCACGTCGAAAGATTCTTTTATTAAGATTCTTACTTCTTTGCCTCTGCAAGTTCTTGTTTGAGTAGTTGATTTTTCTTTTCTAAGGTTTCTATGTACTTCTTTTGTGTTTCTAGTAGATACTCGGGAATATTGTAGAATTAACTTTCATAATGTCCTTTGAGTGAATGTATAATTAAAAAGTCATCTTCTATTTCATATATTATTCGATGTTCCTTATTAATTCTTCTACTCCATAATCCAGTGAGTTCATGCTTCAGTGCTTCGGGTTTTCCTAAACCTTCGTAAGGAGTTTTTAGCATGTTTTCAATGAGTTGAGTTATTTTTTTTAGAATTATTTTATTTCCTGTTTTCTTCCAATAATCAAAATCTTTTTTTGCGTCAGGTAATAGCTTTATTTGCATAGTTTTTTGAATTCGTCTAAAGTCAATACCTCTCCCTTTCCATCTTTATGATCTTGTTTACTGTTTAAAATTTTTTCTACAAACTCAGGGTTATAATTACTTTCTTTGTTATCGATTTTAAACTTTATGTTCAGAGATTCCATAAACGCTTTTATGGCATTTATTTGATTATGGTCTTCAGTGTACGCAGTAATATTTAATGTTTCCATAAAATAGAGTTTATACAAATATACAAAAAAAAGAAATGCACTCCTTTCTTCGTTCCTTTCTAAAATAAAGAATATTTTTTACTGATGCTTCGACGTAGCTCAGCATGACAAAGAAGTATAGACACCATAGAAGTTAACAAAAAGTATTCCTCAAATTTTTTCACAAAAGATTAAAAGCCATTATAAGCAACTTCTTCGTCTATGTAGGTGTTAAGTTCACTTTCGTAAGGATTGTCTAGAAAATAAGTTTCGTATAAAACTTCGGATACTTGTTCTTTCTTTTGTTCTTGAATAGTTTCATTTTGTTGAAACCAAAATACAGAAGCAACTAAAAGTACAGACGCGGCTATACCATAAGGGAAAACTTTTTTTAAAGAAAAAATGGTTCTTTCTTTCTTTGTATGTACTGTTTGATTTAGGATTTTGGTTTCTAAATCGTTGAAGTAATTATTTGGTGTTTTAAAAGAGTTAAGGTTTTTCATGGCTTTAGTTTTTTAGTTATACTTCGCATTTTACTTTTACAAGTTCTTCAATTTTTTTCTGAGCAATGTGGTAAGAAGATTTTACACCACCTTCCGAAAGAGTTAAAATTTCGGCTATTTCAGAAAATTTCAGTTCGTCGTAATACCTCATTTTAAAGATTAAATTTTGTTGCTGAGGTAGTTGTGCTAATGCCTTTTGGAGGATAGTATCAATTTCTTCTCCTGAAAAGAAATCATCTGCGTATAGGTTTTTAGCTTTATTTTGTATGTAATCATCGTAGGATATGTGTTTTTCTTTGGCTTTTTTGTTTAAAAATGTAATGGTTTCGTTGGTCGTAATTCGGTATATCCAAGTAGATAATTTTGAGTTTCCTTTGAATGAGTTTAGATTTTTAAAAATTTTTATAAAAACCATTTGAGTCAGCTCGTCGGCATCGTCGTGAGTAAGAACCATTCTCCTTATTTGCCAATATACTTTTTCTTTATATTGTTGCAATAAAACTCTGAATCCTTTATTTGGATTCTTTTTGATTAATGCAATTAGTTCTTCGTCTGTACTCATCTGTCTTTTAGACTTTGTTTGTTGAGAAAAGTTTAATGAGGAAAAAAAAGTTTTATTTTTTTGTTTCTACTAGGTTTAAAATATCATTCATCATCTCTATTTGTATTTTTTGAATTTCCATGAGTTCTTGTTGTTGATGTATGATTAAATGATCTATTTTTTCGTGTAGAGTTCTGATTTCTAATTCGGATTTTAGATTTATCATATAATCCTTTTTTGAACGCTCTCTATCTTTTTCTTCTTGTCGGTTTTGACTCATCATAATTATAGGAGCTTGGAATGCAGCTAAACAAGAGAGAATTAGATTTAAAAGAATAAACGGATACGGGTCGAATCCTTTGTTAATAAGGAAAAAGAAATTTAAAGTAATCCATAAAAAAATAAAAGTCCCAAAAGAAATTATAAAAGTCCAGCTACCTCCAAAGTTTGCTACCTTATCGGTAATTTTTTGTCCGAAAGTTAATTTTTTGTCATCGTCATCATCTATTTTATTGGTTAATGATGTTCGATTGGTAATAGAATCGAGAACGGTTTTTTCTAATTCGGAAAGCTCTCCAACTTGTTTATTTAAATAACCTGAAATGTACTTTTCTCTATACTCATTTAATTCAGAAATAGATAAACAACAACTTTGTGTAAATTGAGGATAATCAGTTTGAATTAATTTTAGAATGGAATTTCTAATATTTTCGTACGATACTTTTTCAGAAATCGGAAATTCTTTTTGTGAAATATCACTGATAAATATAGTTGCTTTATTTTTGGATTTATTCATGAAAATAGTTTTTATTCGTTTTTAAATCGTTTAATGTTGTTACTTATAAATTTCCATTCGGGAGTTAGTATAACTCCACTATTGAACTCATACCAAGGACTTAGGTTTTTGTTGTTTGGGTTAATTAGAATCTGTATTTCTTGTGCAGGCATATAACTTTGAGCAAGTAAGTACACATTTTCTCCTTTATTATTAGTTGCTTTATCAACGATAATTACAGCATGTCCAGGACTTCCACCTTGTATAATTACATCTCCTATTTCTGCATTTTTATAATTAATTGATTGTAATTCTTTTTCTAAAGAAGCAGTTCCTGCATATGCGAAAATTATCTCCATATAGTTCCAAAAGTCTTGATAGGTATTGGAAGGATTGTACTTTTTGTTCCAATACGTTTTATTTCCATTTACAACAATTCTATTTCCGTCTTTCCATTTTGAATAATCAACGCGAAAACCGTTTGTAAAATTAAAGTGAATTTTTTCATATTCTTTTTGGTTCCATAAATATTCTGCACGAAGTCTCATAACAGCATCTGCACATTGGTGGAGGTCTCTATTTCCGATTTTTAAATCAACAACATCACAATATACATGATTATTGGGTTTAGTTGCTCCGTTGTAGTATTTTACCTTAGAACCCGAGGGTTTTAATTTAAGTGTTCGCAGATAGTATTGAAATGAATTTCTAGGAACTTCTTTGCGAGTGTAATTTTTAGGAGGAGAAATTCTTTCTAGAATTGTTTTTCCTGTCCGTTGCTGTTCTTGTTTCTTTTCTGTGGTTTCGTCTGTTTTGTTATTGATAAGCAAAGCGGTTAAGTGAGGTTTGCTGTTTTCATTAGTACATGAAAATAATATAATTATAAAAGCTAAAATACCAGTTGTTTTCATGCTATTAATAACGACGAAATTAAAGATAAAGTATATAATTTACAGATTTTGTGAATGTGTATTACTGGAAAATAAAGAAATCAATTGTTTGGAAGATTTAAAAACATAGAAGATTCCAAAGAGAGAAACTAAACACGTGATTCCAGTAAAAAGCAAACCAATAGCAACTCCTGTTTCTTCATTAAAATTATAGAATTCAGAAGCTTTCATATAAACGTATTCTCGTGCTCCAATTCCAGAAAAAGAAACAATACTCAAAACAGAAGAAACTAGAAAAATAAGTAAATAGATGATTTGTTGATGCTCAATTTTTAATGCTAAAACGAGAAAATAAACAGAAATTACTTGTGCTGATTGTACAAAAAATGAATATAATAATGAAACTTTAAAAGCAGTTTTGAAATCTTTTTTTAGGATTCCAACTAGGCGAATAGAACCCAAAAAAATAAACACAATTAGAAATAGCAGTACAATTATATTTATAATAGAAGTCTTCATAAACATCAGCAGAAATAATGAAGTAAGAGCAATTCCTATAAGTCCGCTAATTCTATCCATAAGTACGGAAGTTGATAGCTTCCCTATTTTTATAGATGAACTTTTATGAAGTATATACACTTTGTACGCATCTCCTCCGATTCCTCCAGGAATAAAAAAGTTATAAAACATTCCTATCAAATACAATATGATATTGGAGCGATTACTGATATTTAAATTAATTTGTCGGAAAAATAATTGAAGCCGATAAGTAGAAATCAGTTGAGAAAAAATAAAAAACAGCAATGCAGGAATAATGTACAAGGTATCGGAAACCAAAATCAAATCCCAAATTTTAGAAAAAGAAATTCTGCTGTATACTATATAAAGCAACAGAATGCTAATTCCGATTTTTAATGCAGTAAATAATGGTTTTTTATACTTTTTCAAAGGTGTGAACTCTTCTTATATTAAACGGACGTTTATCTTGAGATTCAAAGTAAGTACGCATCTGCATATCAAGCACGATTCCTATAGTAAAAAATTGAATTCCTACTAAAATCAATAAAACTCCAAGTAGAAGCAGAGGACGATTCCCAATTTCATATCCCAAAATCTTAAGAATTACCAAGTAAATATTAACTAAAAAACCTAATAAAAATGTAAAAATTCCTAGATTTCCGAATAAGTATATTGGTTTTTGCATGAATTTTCGTTGGAACAGAAGAAGAAGTAAATCATTTAAAACTTTGAATGTTCTTTCCAATCCATATTTGGATTTCCCGAATTTTCTAGAATGGTGTTTAACATTTACTTGCGATACACGAGCTCCATTTATAAATGCGATAAGTGTAATGAATCTATGGAATTCTCCGTAAATGTCAAGTTCTTTTGCGGTTTCTTTCGTGAATACTTTTAATGCACAACCATGATCTTTTACGTACAATCCTGTTGTTTTTCTAATGATAAAATTGGCAATTTTAGATGGGATTTTTCTGATGAAATTATCCTTTCGTTTTTGTCTAATTCCTGTTACCAAATCAAAATCTCCTTGTTCTAAATGTTCAATCATCATAGGAATATCGGTAGGGTCATTTTGTAAATCTCCGTCCATAGTGATGATGTAATCTCCTGTTGCATAATCAATCCCCGCCATAAGAGCAGAACTTTGTCCGTAGTTTTTTTTGAGTTCTATAAGTACTACATTCGGATGATTGATTTCAAGTATTTTTCTTCGCGTATTG
Source organism: Flavobacteriales bacterium (assembly GCA_020635515.1). Taxonomy (GTDB): domain Bacteria; phylum Bacteroidota; class Bacteroidia; order Flavobacteriales; family Weeksellaceae; genus JACJZS01. The sequence goes on along the minus strand of JACJZS010000004.1, from coordinate 50,703 downwards.
TCAGTAGAAAAATCATCAATAAGAATTAGTTCGTATTTGTATTGTGTAAGAGCATTTTCTACACTTTTTATAAGTAAAGGAACGTTTTCTTCTTCGTTGTATACAGGAACAACTATCGACAATGACTTTGAATGATATTCCATTTAAATTAGGACTTTATTAATTGTTGTCAAAAATAGTAATTTTTATTTATCTTCGTGTTAGTTCTGTATTAATAAGAACACTTTAGAAATAAAAAATCCCCATATTAGATATGAGGATTTATTTATTTTAGATGTAAGTTTTATTGTATGTTCAGCTTTTGTTGAAGTCGAGAGCTGTATTCTTGCCATTTAGCCAAGTCTTCTTTAGATACTTTATTTAGAAGTTCTTTTGATGTACTAAGTAAATTGGTTACTTTTTGTGTAGATTCAGTTAGTTTTTGTACATCTCCTGTTTTTGATGCATTTATAGTCTCATCTATAATTGTAGCAAATTCCTTGGCAAGTGACGTTAATTCAGCAGATTCAAAATTAGGGATTTCAGAAGAATTTTCTGTTGTGTTAGTTTCTTTTTCCATCACTTGTTCAGTTGCAGGAGTAGATTCTTCAGTTACAGTTTCTTGTTGTTCTTTTTTGCAAGATGTGAAAGCTATCATAGTTACAGAAGCTAATACTAATACTGTTTTTTTCATAATGAATAATTGATTTTTTAGTGTCAACAAATGTATGTATTTTTTTTGGACGTTGGTTACTTTTTAGAAAAGAATAAGGTAATGTTTGTGTTGTAATTTATTGGTTTTCGGTTTGTTCCTAATGCAGGCTCTATTTTTTTGTTTAAGTTTTTCTGAACAATCTTGAATGCTTTTTTTACTTCTTTTTCATATTCTTTTGCTACATCATTAGTAATGGTATAATTACTTAGTTTTCCTTTTGTGTCAAAAGATAAAGATAGCTGTACTTGAACGTGTTGTTCTTTTTGGTCTTTAGGAACTGTAATGTTTTCTTCAAATTCCTTGCTAATTTCTCTAACCAAACATCCGTGTAATGCGGAAAAATTAGCTTTTAACTTTTCGCAGTTTTTGTGCATAGGAGGAATTTCTTGAGTTTTTGGATCAGGATTTGTTCCTCGTTTAATCATATTTTGTTGAGCAAAAGAAAATGCCAAACAAAATAGGACTGATAAAAATGATAAGTGAATTTTTTTCATTATTTTAAAATTAATTGGATTCAGAATAGTATTTAAAAAAGTATGGGATTGTTTTAATTCCCAAATAGAAATTTTTTAATCCAAAATGTTCGTTAGGAGAATGCAATGCATCGGAATCTAGTCCGAATCCCATAAGAACAGATTTTGTTCCTAGAATTTCTTCAAATGTAGAAACAATAGGTATGCTTCCGCCACCGCGAAGAGGAAGAACCTCTTTTTCAAAAGTTTTTTCCATTGCTTTTTTTGCGGAAATATATCCTTTGTCTGTACAAGGAAGAACGTATGGTTTTCCTCCGTGAAATGCTTTTACATTCACTTTTATTGATGCAGGTGCAATGGATTTAAAGTGTTCGGAAAATAATTTAGTGATTTCATTGGGATTTTGATTCGGAACCAATCGCATAGATATTTTAGCGTATGCTTTTGATGGAATAACAGTTTTTGCACCTTCTCCCATATATCCTCCCCAGATACCGTTTACATCTAGCGACGGACGAATAGTGGTTCGTTCTAGTGTGCTATATCCTCTTTCTCCTGTAATGTCGTTTAAACCAATAGCGTTTTTATATTCTTCTAAATCAAAAGGAAGTTTCTGCATTTCCTTTAATTCTTCGCTGGTGATAGCTGAAACTTTATCGTAAAAGTCTTTTACTGTAACATTTTCGTTTTTGTCGTGCAAAGATGCTATCATATCACACAGTATATTTATCGGATTTGGGACAGCTCCTCCATACAAACCAGAATGTAAATCTCTGTTAGCACCTTCCACTTCCACTTCCAAGTAACTAAGACCACGCAATCCAGTAGTAAGCGTTGGGTTTTCCATAGAAAGAACACTGGTGTCAGAAATAAGAATAATATCATTTTTTAATTTGTCTTTGTGTTCAATTAAAAAGTCTTCTAAGTTTTCAGAACCAACCTCTTCTTCTCCTTCTATTAGGAATTTCACATTGCAGTAGAGAGAATTGGTGTTTATCATTGCTTCTACAGCTTTTACGTGCATAAAAAACTGACCTTTATCATCAGCAGAACCGCGAGCAAATAGTGCTCCATCAGGGTGGATTTCCGTATTCTTTATTGTTGGTTCAAAAGGGTCGCTTTCCCACAAATTAATTGGATCGGGAGGTTGTACATCATAATGTCCGTAGATGAGTATAGTCGGTAAAGAGTTATCAATTATTTTTTCTCCATATACTACAGGATATCCTTTGGTTTCTAAAACTTCTACATTTTCAATTCCTGATTCTACTAGGTTTTTAGCAATAGCATCAGCACAATCCAGCAAGTTTTGTGCGTACATTGGGTCGGCAGATATTGAAGGTATTTTTAAAAGTTCTATGAGTTCTTGTAGGAATTTATCTTTGTTAGAGTCGATGTAATTATTTGTTTGTTCCATTTGCTAAGTAAAGTATAAGTAAAAGTAGAAAAATCTTTACATAAAAAAAAATCACTTTTCTTTTAAAAGCTCTCTGAGGAATTTGATTTTATTACATACTCAAATAAGAAATTAAAGTAAATCATCTAAAATACTAGGGTTTCTTCGATTGTCCCAAAAACATAAAATTTCAATTTGCATTTTATTTACTTGATAAAAGATACTGTAATTTCCCATGATAAAAATGTAGACACCTTTTAAATCGGTTAATTTTCCAGCATAAGAAAAATTAGCTAATCTTTTAGTGGTGTCATTGATTTTAGATAGCAATTTTTTTGAATAAGTGTTGTTACCATTTCGCTTACTCCAATAGTTTAAAACTTCCCTTCGTTGATTGTATGCTTGTTTAGACCAAATTACTTTTCGTCTAACCATTTTAAATCTATTTCATTTGCTTGTTCATCAGTTAAAAAATCATCTTCGGATATTTGTTTTTGACTTACTGATATTTTTTCTTTTATCTGTGGAGGTACAGATATTACTTCTTGCTCATCGGAAAGAAAATTAATGTATTGATTGATAGACTCCAATACAGGAATACTAGAAATATCTAAAATATTTTTAATGAGTTTATTTTGTATTTGAACTGCATTTGCCATATCCCATTAAATATGTTTATTACAAATTTACAAAAAAATCACTTTTCTTTTAAAAGTTCTCTGAGGAATTTAATTTCATCGTCTTTGTCTGAAATGATTTTTTCATAGGTGCTTTTCATTTCGTTATATTGATTTTCTATATATCCGTTTGCTGTTTGATTATTGTATAGATTGAAAATATTTTGATTTTTTGAATTGATTAAATTTCCTAAATCAACTTCTAAAATTTCTGATATTCTTTGTAATCTATCGATTGTTATTTTAACATTTTCTTTTTCTATTTTTCCATATGCAGATTGTGTAATGTCCATTTTCTCTGCCATATATTCCTGAGAATAGCCTCTTAATTCTCGATATTTTCTAACATTGTTTCCTATGCTATTATTCATAATAGTTATAATTTAGTCGCAAATATAATTATTTAATCTTAATTAGACTTTATTTTTTAAGTAATTATCTATTTCTTTGTTGTGTAAAAATAACACAAATTAATTTTTGTAAAAATCAGATTAAGTATTAATTTTAAAAAGTTTAAAGAAATGACAAACAAATTAAGTTTAGATGCATTTGAGAAAGCATCAGAGGGAGAGTTAAATAGTGTTTGTGGAGGTAGCGGAACCAGTTGTGGAATGCCTACATTGAATGGGTATTTACAAAGCTATTATGGTTATTATTGGGAACCATATAGTAGCGATTCTATATGGGCTCAAGGTGCTGCATCTGGTGGAGGTGGAGATGGAAATTCTACTAATCCTTCTTCTGAAAGCGGAAGTGTTGGACAATGTTTTGTTAGAGAGTGGAATAATTTTGGTTCTGACCCAGTTAGTATTATTGCTCAAGCCACAAATCCTATAGGAGTTGGAGTAGCTATATTGACAAGTTGTACTTTAAATAAAGATTTAAGAACAAATCCCTAGTATTTAAAGTGATGTAATTATGAATAAAAAATTCAAACTTGTTATCAATTTATATATTCTTAGTATGATATTTATTTGTATAGGTTCTTTTATAAAAATAAATTGCCATAGTAATCTAGTACTTGTATATAGCGTGATATTTCAATTTATCGTTATTTTTGTAGCAGGTATTTATTATTTATTGAATAAGCTGGAGAAAAAATGATGAAAAGTTTGATTTTTTTATTTATTTTATTGCTTATTTCTTGTAGTTCACAATGGAATACGTATTCAAATGATGTTTTTGAAATAGAATATCCTAAAAATTATGTAGTGGATTCAATAAGAGGACAGTACTTAATTAGACACAAGGATTCGACAAATTTAAAATCAATAAACCAAAAGTTAACTATTATACAATTCAAGCAAAATGATTCTATTGATTTGAATTATTTATTGGATAACTCTTTCTTGCCATATTTGCAAGTTTCAAAAAAGGAAGTCATAGATAATTATGTGTCATTAGAAGGGATTTTTAAATATCAAAAAGAAAATTACAAAATGAATGTGAGATATTTTTTACAAAACCCAACAAGCTTGTATAATGTTACTTATTCTGTAAAAGAAAACGAAGAATACGATAATAAAAAAGTTAACAAAATGGTAAACTCGTTTAAATTAAAATGAGGTATTTAATTCTAATTATAGGTGTTTTAAAGACTAAATATTATGAATGAAATCTCACAGAATTATAAGAATATTATTTTAGTGATAGTAATAAGCGTTTTCCTTATACTATCTTTAAATTACTATTTAAGAGACTATTTAAAAGTATTGAATAGATTTTTAAATTCTTATGATTTAGTAAATGGTACTCAATACTATTTATTGTTAGGAGGTTTGATTTTAAAGTCCTTACTTTTAGGAGGTATTATTTTTGGAATTTTATACAGCTTACTTTATATCTTTCCAAAATTACTGAGATAAAAAAATAAACTAATGGAGATATAAGCTATACTCTCCATTAGTTTAAAAATAAAAGAAAATGAGATATTTAATTCTAATTGTAGGTGTTTTATTGATTTCTTGTAATGCGTATAAATCTGTTTCTGAGGAGTATGATTTTGAATTGCAGTATCCTAAAAAGTGGATGTCTTTAAATCCTGTTATTCAAGATGGATTTTTTGTGAGTTCAGAAAAAGTACACAAAAATCAACTTGCAGAAAATGTAAACATTATTAAGCATAAACCTATCATGTTGAGTTTTGAAAAACAGATAATGTTAGAAGTAGAGCAAGTAATAAAATATGAATCTTCCGAATATCCACTAGAAATGGATACCATTAGAACGGAAGAATATTTTGAGATTAAACACAATGCAGATTTTTCTAAAACAAATAAAAATTATCAGTTTGTGCAAAGATTTATTCCTGACTCTAAAACAGATAGTGTATATATTATTACTTTTATTTGTGAAAATGATAAGTATAAAAGTTTAAAACCTATACAAGAGAAAATTTTTAATAGCTTTAAAATCAAATAGAAAAAGTGAATTTCCAAGTTATAGAAAAACCATTACCAAAGATTAATAGGAGAAGTAGATTTTTATTGGTATTCCCATTATTATTTGTTTGTACGTTTTTAATTCTATCATGGGATTTAGTTTTAAATTATTTTCAAACGTTGTTTTTCGGCTATGAAAAACATTTTTGGGAGTTAGTTTTTGTAATACTCATTACTATTTTATTCGAAGAGAATACCTCGAGGTAGTTTATTGATTTTTTTATGTAGATTTGATTTGTGGATTTGTATCAGAATTTTCGGGTTACTCGATTTATTGGTTTTTTGGTAGCATTACTTTTGGTAGTGTTGGTAATTTATGTGTCCAATACGATGGTAAAACAGTTGGAACATGAGGAAGAGCAAAAGGTAAAAACGTTGGCAGAAGCTCAGAGGATAATAGGAAGCAATATAGAAATAGAACCTAATTTTCAGTTCTTTTTACTTTCAATAATTGAGCAAAATAATTCAGTACCAGTAATAGTAACCGATAAAAATAAGAATCCGATTTTTATGAGAAATGTTTCAGAAGATATAGAAAGTGATTCTGAAGCATTACAAGAAGAAATTATGGAGATGGAGTCTACTTATGAACCAATAGCAATTGAGCTTGGAGATATAAAACAATTTCTTTATTATAAAAATTCAGATTTGCATTATAAGCTTCAATATTATCCCATATTTTTAATTGTCATTATTTCGATTTTTATATGGTTTACACTTTGGTATTTTAAGAATTTAAAACGTACGGAAGAAAGTTTTCTTTGGGCAGGAATGGCAAAGGAAACAGCACATCAAATTGGTACGCCACTTTCGTCAATGATGGGTTGGTTGGAACTTCTGAAAATGGAGGACGTAAACGAGCAAGCTGTTGGAGAAATGGAACATGATATTAGTCGTCTTAATGTAATTACAGAACGTTTTTCTAAAATTGGTTCCAAGCCAGAATTAAAAGAAAATGATTTGATAGAAGTAATTCAAAAAACAATAGATTACCTACGAGTTCGTATTTCTAGTTCGGTACAGATTAAATTTGAAAGTAAATTACAAAGTGCGAATATCAAATTAAATGAAGCTCTTTTGTCTTGGGTTTTAGAAAACTTAATGAAAAATGCAGTAGATGCCATGAAGTCAAAAGGAGAAATAACAGTGAAAGTAGAAGAAAATCAACAAAATTATTTGATAGATGTTTCAGATACAGGTTCAGGAATTTCTTTAAGGAAGAAAAATGATATATTTAAACCTGGATTTACTACCAAAAAGAGAGGTTGGGGATTAGGTCTTTCGTTAGCAAAACGAATTATTGAAAAATACCACAACGGAAAGATATATGTATTAAAAAGCATTCCAAATAAAGGAACTACTTTTAGAATAGAATTTAGTAAAAATGGATAAGGTTAAAGAGTTTGTAGAAAAGTACCAAAAAAATGATAAGACAGGACATGAAATGTTTCATGTGTGTAGAGTGGTAAAAATGGCAGAATATATTGCTAAAAAAGAAGGAGGAGACATCAAACTAATACAACTTTCCGCTTGGTTGCATGATGTAGGAGACTATAAACTGCATAACGGAATTGATAGAACTGAAGAGTTGATTACAGAATTTTGTGAATTAAATTCCGAACACTTTCATTACACGGAAAGAATTATAGCGATTGTGAATCAAGTTTCGTATAAAGGAGGATTTAATGAAAAACCAACGAGTATAGAAGCAAAAATTGTACAAGATGCGGATAGATTAGATGCAATAGGAGCAATCGGGATTGCAAGAACTTTTGCATATGGAGGAAGTAAGAATAGCTTGATTTACGATGGAACTAAAGAGTTTCAAGATTCTAAAAGTGTAGAAGAATACAAACAAAAAAGAAATACAACGATTCATCATTTTTATGATAAGTTACTTAAACTTAAACACCTAATGAATACAGAAACAGCAAAAAAAATAGCAGAAGAACGCCATTTGTTTATGGAAAGTTACTTAAAGCAATTTTTTGATGAATGGGATTTTGAAAGGAAATACTAAGTAGAGCTAATATAGAATAAGAATGATTTAGAATACAGGTTCTACAATGTTAAAAGTATCTAAATTGTTGTTTTTTTTATGTTTTTATTAACTTTTAGACGCTTTTGAGATAACTAAAGTTGCTATATCTTTGTGAGACTTAAAAGTTAAAAATGAAAAAAATCGTTTTAGCATTCTTTTTTTTGGTAACATCGTTGATGTTTTCTCAAATCGTTTCTCCTGTAAAATGGAAAGGAGAAATAAAGGAATTAAAAGAAGGTGAATACCAAGCAAATTATACGGCAACCATTGCAGAACCGTGGCATTTATACTCAAAAGATTTAAGTCCTGATTCTGGAATCCCAACCGAAATTACTTTCGAAGAAAATAAAAACCTAGAATTAATCGGAAAGATCAAAGAAGTAGGTAAGTTAAAAGAAGTATACAGCGAAGTTTTTGAAACAAATTTAAAGTATTATTCAAAAAAAGTAGTTTATACTCAGAAATTTAAACTAAAAGAAAATAAAAAAACAAAGATAAGTGCTAACTTTTACTATCAAGTTTGTAATGATGAACAGTGTCTTGCTCCAGAGTCAGAAATTGTAGAGTTAAATATTGTTCCCAAAGAAAAAGAACCAAAGAAGATAGATGATAAAGATAAAAAGGGCGATAAAGATTCTGTTATAATTTCAAGTGATATAAAAAAAGAGATTCAACATGACTCTTTGAAAGGAGATACTTTACAGAATGCTGTGGTATTAGATTCTGCTACCAAAAAAGAGGATAAAAAAGCATTGATAATTTCGAGTATAGATATAGAAAAACCGATAAAAAATTGCGGAGAAAAAGAAAGTAGTCAGTCAGAAAGAAATTATTTAAAACTTTTTATCCTTGGATTTTTAGGAGGAATAATAGCACTTCTAACTCCGTGTGTATTTCCGATGATACCACTTACGATTTCCTACTTTACCAAATCAAACAATAAAAAAAGTGCATTGATATACGCATTTTTAATTCTTGTAATATTTACGTTATTAAGTGTTCCTTTTCATCTTTTTGAAAGTGTTAATTCAGATATCTTTAATCAGATTTCTACGAATATTTGGTTGAATGTATTCTTTTTTGTGGTATTTATATTTTTTGCTTTAAGTTTTTTTGGGTATTACGAAATTACACTTCCTAGTTGGGTATTAAATAAATCGGATAAAGCATCAGATGCAACAAGTTTTGTGGGATTATTTTTTATGGCACTTACTTTGGTTGTGGTTTCTTTTTCGTGTACAGGACCTATTTTGGGAAGTGTTTTAGCAGGAGCTTTGAGTACTACAGGAGGAGCTTGGCAGTTGACTTATGCATTGTTAGGTTTTGGATTGTCTTGGGGAATTGTCTTTGGCTTTTTTGCTTTATTTCCGCATTATCTTGCTGATTTACCAAAATCAGGTGGTTGGATGACTACATTTAAAGTGGTGTTAGGATTTTTAGAATTGGCATTGGCATTGAAGTTTTTGTCGAAAGCGGATTTAGTAGCAAAAACCAATTTTATTTATAGAGAAATTTTTATTGGAATTTGGATACTTGTTTTTGCAGCATTAGCAATGTATTTATTTGGTTTAATTAAGTTTCCTCACGATGATAAAAATGGAAAAATAGGAATTACTAGAAAGCTTATAGGATTTTTAGTATTGTGTTTTTCGGGATATCTGATTTGGGGGATTTTTCCTTCTGAAACAGTTCGTTTAAAGAGTTTGAGTGGAATTCTTCCTCCTGCACATTTAAGTATTTATAAATCTAGTGAAGAATCTTGTCCACTTGGTTTGTCTTGTGTTCATAATTACGAAGATGCACTGAAATTGAGCAAGGAATTAGAAAAACCAATTTTATTGGATTTTACGGGTTATGGTTGTGAAAACTGTAGAAAAATGGAGGAGTTTGTGTGGAGTGAACCTGATGTTTATAAATTATTATCTGAACAATACGTAATTGCTTCGTTGTATGTAGATGACAAGGAAGAACTTCCAAAGTCCGAACAAGTAATTGTAACCTTAAAGAACGGCAAAAAACGTAAGTTAAAAACAATAGGGGATAAGTGGTCTGTTTTTCAGAAAGAGAATTTTAATTCTAATTCCCAACCGCAGTATGTGATTATAAATTCAAATCAAGAAGTAGTGAACTATCCTATTTCGGGAGTTAAAAGTAAAGAGGAGTTTTTGCAGTTTTTGGAATGTGGAACAGAGAATTAATGACCAGGTATTCTTTTTTCAATTTTTTCCACAAAAGGTAAGTTGTAACTTTTTACAAAGAAAATAATTCCAAAGATAATTAAGATTATTCCCATTATGCGTTTTATTTTGGTTACTATTTTATCAGTAAGTTGATTCTTGAAGCGTTGAGCAAGAAAGATTTTACACAAATCAATACCAATAAATGTAGATAATGTAACAACCATGAAGGCTAAAAAATCATAATCATTATTGTTGAATTGAGTGCGTATAAGCAGAACAGTAGAAATCCAAAAAGCGACTACACCAACATTTAGTAAATTAAGCAAAAAGCCATTAATGAATGTTTTTAAATAATTAGGTGTTATCAATTCTGATTGTGTAATTCTACGTGTTCCTTTGCTGGTGAGTATAAATAAACCATAAATAGCAACAATAAACCCACCAATTCTATAAAGAGCAGGGTGTTGGTCTATGTATCCACTGATATCTTGACTCCCATAATAGGCAACCAAAATACAAATAATATCCGCTACAATTACGCCTAAATCAAGAGCGATTGCAGACTTAATTCCTTTTGTAAGGCTCGTTTCTATAAGCAAAAAAAACACAGGACCAATAAGAACCAAACTTAAAAGAAATCCTGTTCCTATTCCTCCTAAAATAACATCAATCATTATTCCATTGTTATGATTACAAATATAGGGTTTTGAAAGTAAAACTACCTAATTGAAGTTACCTTTGTTATTTTTAACATAATTTTAACATATATGGTTTCTTTGATTTTTATTTAATTTTAAGTGTCTTTTTTTTGTTAAAATGATAAATAATTGCATTGTTTTGTGATTTTTTGATAACAGGTAAGTGTTTTTAACACATATTGTAAGTGTTGTAAGTACAAAAACCTAAATATACATAGCATTAATTAATGTTCTATGATATAAATTTGCTTCCGAGAATTAAAAATAAATTTTAATCACTATGAAACTAAAATCTAGATTTTTTGTATCCTTGCTTGCTTTTTTTGTAGCAGGATTACTGTATCTACAGGCGGTAGATATCTATGTAAAAAGACAGGGTTGGAATGGTTCTAATCCTAAAATCCATGTTTGGACGAACGCTTCGGGAGCAGATGTTCCTTTAACTAACACGTCTAACTGGCCAAATAATTTACCTCAAACTACGATAACTTCTAATGGTTGGAGTAAGTATAACGTAAATGGAACTTCTCTTGGATGTTTATTTGTATATCCTGATAAACAAACACAAGATTTTAAGTATTACAATTGGAATACTATTTATGTGCTTTTAGATGCGAGTGGGAATAAAGTTTCTGTAACAGAAACAAGTCCTGAAGCGACTACTCCTATTATCTTAACTCCTATCGAAAGTGCTACTGCAAATTCTAATGGAAAATATTGTGATGGAACTACTTTAAATGTTAAGTTTTCTACTAGTGGAAATCCTTACAACAGATATGTAAGATATACTACTGATGGATCTGATCCTAAAACAAGCTCTACTTATCAATTATTAGTAATGGGGTCTTCTACAGGAGAAACAGTTACAGGAATAGATGTTACTTCTACCACTACTGTTAGAGCCGTGGAGGAAGCTCAATACGGTGGAGCTCCTTATTCTGAAGAGTTTACAAAAACGTATACTTTTGAAAACTGTTCTAATCCTATTTCAATAGTAACAATTACCAAGAATGTACAACCAAATGCGAATGGAAACTATTCTGCAGGTACTGCTGTTAATGTAACTATTGCTAGAACTCAAGGATGTGGAGGATGTTCTTATGTAGATAAATATACTACTGATGGTTCTGATCCTAAAACTAGTGCTACTGCTATTTCATTCAATGCTTCTACTTCTATTCAAGTTTCTTCTGATACTACTGTAAGAGCTATTTCTTATCCAGTATATGGAGATAACTCTAATTACATAGGAGTTTCTGAAACTTTAACTTTTGATGTTTCTGAAGTTATAGTTACTACAAACACGGAACCTTATAAAGATGGGAGATTCTTAGCAGATACTACTGTAGAGGTCTCACTATCTCATATTGAAGGTAAAGAAATGTATTTTACTTTAGATGGAACTGTTCCTGAAGTTATTGAAGCGGGGGTTATAAATGGAGAAAAATATCAAAACCCTTTTGATGTTAGGTTTCATAGAAGATTAACTGTTAGTGTTGTAGATGGTTATAAAGATGGATTACCCGTTTTAAGGTTAGCTCATGCTGGGTATATATCATTTGTGTATGAAGATGGAGAAACTTATCATGAAGGTTTTATTGAAAATACGGCAAATTCAATTGATAATCATCAAGCATCACAAGGATTTTATTTAGATGGGAGTACTGCAGATGTAAGTATAGGAAGTAGCTCAATAGATTGTGAAACGGGGGAGTATTATTATACTACTGATGGTACAAACCCAGAAATAAGCCCAACTAGAATATACTATGGTAAATATATTCGTAATAGAACCAATCCGTTGCCTACAATCCCTATAACTAAGACCACGGTTTTTAAGTCTACTTTATCTATGAATTTATATGATATTAAACTTGGAGGTTATAGAAGGGTGTGGTCTAATACAAAAAGTAGTATCATTAAATTTAAATCACAACCGTCTACATTAGTTGAAATTACATCAGATAAAGAGCCAAATTTAGAAGGTAAATATTTAGAAGGGGATAAAATAAATGTTAAAATAGTAAATACTGAAAGGTATACATGTTATTGCCCAGCTATAAATTTATATACAATTGATGGTTCTGATCCGAGAACTAGTTCTACTGCGATAGATTTTGGTTCATTGAAAACTATAGAAATTACTTCTACTACTACAGTGAGAGCCATATCATACCCATTATATGGAGATAATTCACAATATATTGAAAATTCTAAAACATTTATATTTGCAGATACACCTCAACCAGTTTCTATTGTTACAATTACTAAAGATTTACAACCAAATACAAATGGAAACTATTCTGCAGGTACTGCTGTTAATGTAACTATTGCTAGAACTCAAGGATGTGGAGGATGTTCTTATGTAGATAAATATACTACTGATGGTTCTGATCCTAAAACTAGTACTACTGCTCAATCTTTTACTGCTTCAAAAACTATTCAAGTTTCTTCTAATACTACTGTAAGAGCTATTTCTTACCCTGTATACGGAGATAACTCTAACTACGTAGGAGTTTCTGAAACTTTAACTTTTGAACAAGTACAGCCTGTTCCTAGTGTATCTTTCGATTTAACTCCTTCATACAATGAACCTAGTGGAGATTTTTATGTAGGAACTGTTGTGACTACAACGCTAAGTTATGACAGTACTGCTTCTTCTGATTGGGAAATTTACTATTCTACAGATGAAAATGCTGTGAATCCTGCAAATATTGGGACAAATAGTCAAAATGCCATAAAATACACGGGAGCTTTTACTGTAACTTCAGATGTGCCAGCGTATAAGACAATTTATGTTTTACGTTATAATAAAGTTACGGGATACAGCATTGCTTCAACTCCTATTCACTATCCTTTTGTAGCTCCTACAAATACAGGGAAAGTAGTTTATGTAAAAAGACAATCATGGAATGGTTCTAATCCTAAAATCCATGTTTGGAAAAAAGAAAATGGACAAGATATTGCAATCACCAATACATCTAACTGGCCAAATAATTTACCTTCAACAACAACAACCGTAAATAATGGATGGTCTACATATACTTTTGAAGCAGCTGAATACGGATGTTTATTTAAATATACAGATAAACAAACCGTTGATTTTAAATACTATACTTCTGATAAATATATTTTACTAGATGCTAATGGTAATTTAGTTTCTGTTACTGATACTAATCCTGATGCCCCTCAACCAATTTCAATAGTAGAAATCACTAAAGATGTACAGCCAAATGCAAATGGAAACTATTCTGCAGGTACTACTGTTAATGTAACTATTGCTAGAACTCAAGGATGTGGAGGTTGTTCTTATGTAGACAAATATACTACTGATGGTTCTGATCCTAAAACTAGTGCTACTGCTCAATCTTTTACTGCTTCTAAAACTATTCAAGTTTCTGCTAATACTACTGTAAGAGCTATTTCTTACCCTGTATACGGAGACAACTCTAACTACGTAGGAGTTTCTGAAACTTTAACTTTTGATGCTGTATCTTCTAATATTAAAATCTATATTAAAACTTTAGGAGTTCCACCAGCTCAATTACCAAAAATTCATGTTTGGGATAGATCTAGTGGGCAAGATGTAGCTATTACTAATACTTCAAATTGGCCAAATAATTTACCAGTAGTTACTCCGTCAAATAGTTATGGATATTCAGTATATGAAGTTCCTTCTACTAGTCAAAATTTAGGATGTTTATTCATCATCGGAGGAGTACAAACTGCGGATCAATTAAACATTACCCAAGATACTTGGTTTGAATTTAATAATGGTGTTTTAGTTTCAAGAACAACTTCAGCTCCAAGTGCGAGAAAATCAGAGTCTTTATCAGTTTCTCAAGAAGGAGGAGAATTTACTGTTGCTCCTTCTCCTGCAAGTGAATTTGTGAAAATTAATTATCCTTTCTATGGAACTAAATCAGTGCAAGTAGCAATTTATAACGTAAATGGTTCACTTGTGTATAATGAAAATGGTAATTACGCAGATGGATACCACAAAGTAATAAACCTTAACGAAGTTTCAACGGTAAACGGATTGCATATCATTAAAGTTACAGACGGAAATGAAGTTTTATCTAAGAAAATACTTATCAATAAGTAAATTATAAATTAGACTTGAGAATTGTGAAGTCGGCTTTCAAAGCCGACTTTTTTTATACTATTTTCCGACTTAAAATTTAAAATCATATTTTTTTTTTAAATGGTTATATTTGTAATCATTAACGATTAATTTATGAAACAAACGAAGATAGGTCTTTTTGGTTTTGGAAACGTAGGACAAGGTTTATATAACATTCTTCATGAAACAAGAGGTATAAAAGGAGAAGTTGAGAAAATAGGAATTAAAAACCCTGAAAAAAAGCGTTCTCTTCTACAAAAATGGTTTACTACAAAGCCAGTTGACTTAATTCAAAATGAAAATGTAGATATAGTAGTAGAACTTATAAATGATGAAAATGAAGCATTTAGTATCGTTAAGGAATCATTAGAGAATAATAAAAATGTAGTAACAGCGAATAAAAAAATGCTGGCATATCGTTTGAAAGAACTTATAGAATTACAAAAAAAACATCAAACCTCTTTACTTTATGAAGCATCGGTATGTGGAAGTATTCCGATTATCAGGAATTTAGAGGAATATTACGATAACGACTTATTGCATTCTATTTCAGGTATTTTTTCAGGTTCGGTTAATTACATTCTTTCCAAGATGTTTAATGAGAAAAGTACTTTTGAAATTGCATTGCAGAGAGCTCAAGAGTTAGGTTTTTCAGAAGAAAATCCAGAAGATGATATCAATGGAACTGATTCGTTGCATAAGTTGGTTATTCTAGCTCTTCATGGTTTTGGATTGCTTGTCAATCCTAATGATGTTTTTCATTTTGGAATTTCAACATTGCATAAAAAAGATATCAAGTTTGCAGTTGAAAAAAGTAAAAAAATAAAACTGGTTTCTAGAATGTTTCGAACGCTCGATAACAAGGTAATCATGTACGTAATGCCAAGTTTGGTAAATCAAAGTAATGCACTGTATTCGGTTGAGAATGAATATAATGCGGTTATTATTGGAGCTTCTTTCTCGAATCAGCAAATTCTTTTAGGGAAAGGTTCTGGTGGAAATCCTACAGCATCAGCGGTATTATCAGACATTAATGCACTTACGTATTCGTATAAATATGAATACAAAAAAATGAATCAAAATTCGGATTTATCGTACAGTTCAGATATAACCTTAACAATATACTTAAGGTTTAATAGTAAATCTGATTTGCAACATATCAAATTTGAACAGATTTATGAAAAGTATTACAGTGCAGGATTTAATTATATCATTGGGAAAATCCATCTAGATGAATTAATAAGTTCGAAAGACTACCTTTTAGAAAATAATTTATTCATTGCAGAAATTAATTAAAAGGTATTTTACATGAGAAAAATTAGGCTTTAAAATCGTCTAAAAATTAACGAAAAAATAGTTTTTATTTAAAGTTTAATTTATATTTGCTTTCACTATAATTTTAATATTAATCATAAAATATAAATATGAGAGGCTCTGTATTAAAGAAAATTTATGATTATCTAAAAGATAATCCCGAAAAATCGGACATAGATTACCATATTCCTGCGTTGTGGTTAGAAGAATCTAATCAAAAAGGGAATGTAAAAACTAATTTTAATGTATTCTATAAAGATACGATAGAAAACATTATAGATAAGAAGAAAAAAAATGTTAGTTACAATAAATCTTTATCTAAAATTAATAAAATTGATAAAAGTGGAATAGGAGGAGATTGGACGTATACATCTACCATTTATAACATTTTTCCAAGATTAACAACAGCTTACGACCACGATAACGATGGACACATAGGAGTTAATCCTAATGATATAACCATGTCGTTAGATGGAATTATAAAAGAAACAGGAACATTCCTAAAAACAATAGCAATGCTTCCTTATATTAAAAGTTTAGGTTGTAATGTATTGTATTTCCTTCCTCTAACTAAAATTGGATCAGATGGAAACAAAGGAGATTTAGGAGCACCGTATGCGATCAAAAACCAGTATGAATTCGATGCTAATTTAGCAGAGCCGTTAATTCCGTTTTCTGTAGACGAACAGTTTAAAGCATTAGTAGAAGCAGCTCATATATTGGGGATTCGTGTCGTTATGGAATTTGTACTTAGGACTTCTTCACTAGATGGAGATTGGGTTCGTGAAAACCCAGAATGGTTTTATTGGATTGATAAATCCAGAGCTTCTGAATATGCTTCACCTGAATTTTCTTTTGATGAGCTGAATGTAATTAAACAAATACCTAATGGAGGAGGATTTCACTTGGCTCCAAATAGTGAGTACAGAAGTTTGTTTAAAAAACCACCAAAACCAGAACAAATAGAAGTAGTTGACGGAAAGTTTGTAGCTAAAACAGACGAAGGAGAATTAATTATACCAGGTGCTTTTGCTGATTGGCCACCCGATGATATTCAGCCAGCTTGGAGCGATGTTACCTATTTAAGAATGTATGATTATCCTTACGAAGCAGATAATAATTACAATTATATAGCTTACAATACCATCAGATATTACGACCCTGAATTAGCTCAAGATAAATACATCAATCGTCCTCTTTGGGATAAATTAGCAGGAGTTATTCCTTATTACCAAAAAGAATTTGGAATAGATGGTGTGATGATGGATATGGGACATGCTGTTCCTAAAAAACTAATGCAAGAAATCATTACCTCTGCAAGAGAGTTTGATGAAGATTTTGCTTTTATGGAGGAAAACTTTGAAATCGAATGGTCTAGCAGAAATGCAGGATACAACGGAACTCTTGGTTTTGAATGGAGAACAACAGGACAAACGCAAGGAGGAATCAAAAATGTAATTCAAAAATCAGCAGAAAACATTGCATTGCCATTTTTCGGTACTCCCGAAACACATAATACTCCTAGAGCTATGCAAAGAGGAGGAATACTTCACAATAAACAAATGTGGGTTATCAACTCTATGATGGCGAATTGTATGCCTTTTATTCACTCTGGATTTGAGTTGTTAGAAGATTATCCTATAAATACAGGTCTTAATTTTACTGATGGAGAAATAGAATACTTCAAAGATTTACCTCTAGGTTTATTCTATAAAGGTTCCTATTTTTGGAATAGAGAAGAAAACATAGTAGAGTTCATAAAAAAAGTCAATGAATTCCGTCAAAAGCATTTTAAAATCATTGCAACAGGAAACGAACATAGTGTTTATGTGCATTATCCTGAAAGTCCTTATGGTCATGTAGTTGCCTTTGAACGTTACGATCCATGGAAAGTTCATAATTCTATTTTGGTTGTTGCAAATACCAACTACAATCATAGCGAAAAATTCTATTTGAATATTCCAGGCACATTCAATAATGAATATACAGATTATTTAACAGGAGAAAAATATTCTTTTGTTGATCATTGGATTTCGGCAGAATTAGAACCAGGACAATGTCTTCTTTTAGAAATTCATAAGTTTTTTGGATAAAGCATTATTATAAAATGATAGAGCGTTATTGTTGATTCGATAACGCTTTTTTATTATATACAAAAATTGTAATAAGTTTGTACGAATAAATTATAGTAACAGTTTATATGAAATTGATAGCATTAGTAGTAGGAAGTTTTTTAGGAGGATTATCAGTAGTCTTTGGAGCATTTGGAGCTCACAAATTAAAGGATATTTTATCTTTAGAAAAACTACAGAGTTTTGAAACAGGTGTTCGTTATCAGATGTATCATGCTATTGTATTGCTCATCATAGGTTTTATGTTTGAGTTAAAAACACCTTTAGAAAAGTATATGATTTGGAGTTTTATGCTAGGAACATTCTTATTTTCATTTAGTATATATTTTCTTTCAATGCAAGATGTATTAGGAATTAAGATGAGGTTTTTAGGTCCCGTTACACCGCTCGGAGGATTATTAATGATTGTTGGTTGGGGATTATTATGCTGGAATTGTTATTTAAAGTTCAAATAAATGAATCTAGAAGAATATTATTCCAAAGCAAAAGAAAAACAAAAAGTACACAAAAAATTTCTACAAAAAGTAAAAAATAAAAAACCGAAAAAATTAGATGATTCAGTATTGGATATTCATAATGAGGTTTTTGATGAAATAAACTGTTTAGAATGTGCAAATTGTTGTAAAACAACAGGTCCTTTATTTACAAGGCAAGATATAACTAGAATTGCTAAACATTTTAAAATTAAAGAAAAAGAATTCGAAGAAACCTATTTGCGTATAGATGAAGATAATGATTTTGTTCTGAAGTCAGTTCCTTGTACGTTTTTAGATGAGAATAATTATTGTATGATTTATGATGTTCGTCCAAAAGCATGCAGAGAATTTCCTCATACCGATAGAAAAAATATCTATCAAATTAATCATCTTACCATTAAAAATACACTAATTTGTCCTGCTGCTTACGAAGTAGTAGAGAAAATGATGGAAAGAATCAATTTATGAAATGTTATTTAACCTTCCATTCGTAAAAGTTTGATTCTTGATTTAATTCAAAACCAGTTTTTGGATATAAATTATTACCAACTAGATTTGATTTTTCAGTTTCTAAAAACATTCCACAAGCATTAGAATTTACAACTAGCTCTTTGGCTTTTTCAATTAATCCAATTGAAATCCTTTTTTTTCGATACTCAGGTGTTACAAATAAATCATTTAGAAGCCATAATTTACTCATTCTAGTAGATGAGAATAGTGGATATAATTGTACAAAACCAATTAACGTTTGTTCCTTATTCTCAGCTACAAAGATTTCAGAATCATCATTTAAAATTCGTTGTTCTAAAAAGTCTTTTGCTTTTTTTATGTCAGATTCTTTTCGATAGAAGATTCTGTAGCGGTCAAATAATTCAGATAGTTGGTTTAAGTCTTTATTTTCGGCTTTTCTATAATTCATTGTATTTTTGAGTTGAATATTTTAAGCAAAAGTACTTCTATTATATCAAGTTAGTATATACCTTTATTAATTACACAAAGTTGTGTAGATTTGTTACTAAGAATACCACCTATTTTTCTCTCGCTAATTATTGAAATTAAAAATCATAACCAATACATAAAGAAAATCAGTTAGGAATATTCCGTATTTTGAATTTAAAACTGAAAATAAATTTGGACTTGATGTAACTTTTATATTACCTTTGTGGGTGAAAGTCAGAGAAGTTATTTCATATCAAAATCATTTTGAAGATTTCTTAAAAGAACAACCTAAAAAAGTTCAAGATAAAATCTTTAAAATTATTGAAGCGATTGAAACACTTGAAAGAGTGCCAAAAAATTACTTAAAACAGTTAACTGGAGCAAAAGGACTTTACGAAGCTAGAATTCAGCTTGCATCAAATATTTGGAGAGTATTTTGCTTCTTTGACAATGATAAATTAGTGATTTTGCTGAATGGATTTCAAAAGAAAATACAGAAAATACCAAAAAATGAAATCGAAAAAGCAAAGAAATTAATGTTTGAATATTATAACGAAAAAGAGCAAAAATGAATACAAAAAGTTGGAAACAAATAAAAGACGATGTTTACGGAAAAGTAGGAACTGAAAGACGCGACCAACTTGATCGTGATTTTGAGAGTTTTAAAGTAGGACTTCAATTAAAAAAAGTGCGTGAAGAGAAAAACTTAACTCAATCTGAATTGGCAGAAATAGTGAATAAAAAGCGTGAATATATTTCTCGGATTGAAAATAACGGAAGTAATTTAACGCTCAAAACTCTTTTTGATATTGTAGAAAAAGGATTAGGAGGAAAGGTAAAAATTTCAATTGAAGCATAAAAAAATGATTTACATAAAAAGCTATGGAAAAACCGTTGATTTTAGTTACCAATGATGATGGAATAAATGCTCCAGGAATCAGGAAATTAATTCATTTAATGAATCAATTAGGAGAAGTCTATGTAGTTGCTCCCGATAAACCACAAAGCGGAATGGGACATGCCGTTACTATAAATTCCACCTTACAATGCGAATCGGTAGTGGTAGATGAGGGAGAGCAAAAGGAATTTTATTGCAGTGGAACTCCTGCAGATTGTGTGAAAATTGCCATCGACCAAATTATGCCTAGAAAACCAGATTTATGCGTTTCAGGAATTAATCATGGTTCTAATTCATCGGTAAATGTACTTTATTCAGGAACGATGTCAGCTGCCGTAGAAGCAGGAATTAATTCAATTCCAGCAATTGGTTTTTCGTTATGTGATTTTCATTACGATGCCGACTTTGATGCTTCCTCTGATTATATTCTTTCCATTGCTAAAAATGTATTAGAAAATAAACTTCCCGAAGGAATCGTACTCAATGTAAACATTCCAAAAGCAACCAAGCAAGAAATTAAAGGCGTTAAAGTTTGTAGACAAGCTCGTGCCAATTGGATAGAAGAATTTGACAAAAGAATCGATCCGAGAGGAAGACAATACTATTGGCTTACAGGAGAGTTTGTAAATATGGATTCTGGTGATGATACCGATGAATATGCTCTTGAAAATAACTACATATCGGTAGTTCCTGTTCAGTTTGATTTAACAGCACATCATTTTCTTTCGCAACTTAAAAATTGGAACTTATAGATTATTTCCCCAAATCAATCAAATAATAAAAAGAAGCTAAAATTAACTTTTCAGATACTTTCTGATTATAAACTCCTTTTCCTATTTTTTCCAGTAAAGAGAATCTAAAGTCGTTGTTTTCATTCTTTTTATCTTTTCGCATTGCTGAGAATATAAATTCAAAATCATCTTCAGAAAAAGGATATACAGTGTAAATATTGAGAATATATTTTTCTATTTCTTTAAACTCCTCTTCACTCAAAAGTTCTAATTCTTTTGAAATATAAGATTCTGCAAGCATTCCCATAGCAACTGCTTCTCCATGAAAAACGGTTGTTCCACTTTGTAAATACATACTTTCTAATGCATGACCAATAGTATGCCCAAAGTTCAGATTTTTACGAATGTTTTGTTCTTTGTAATCTTGAGTTACAATATCAGCTTTTATGGAAACCGTTTTAGGTAAAAAGTCTTTTAATTGATTAATGTTTTTATAGTCTATAGATTTTAACTCTTCCCATTGATTTTTATCTGCAATTAATGCGTGTTTTATTACTTCTGCAAAACCACTTTTTAGTTGTACTTCATCAAGTGTTTCCAAAAATTGAGAATGAACCAATACCATTTCTGCAAGAGAGAATGTTCCTACAAGATTTTTTAAACTATCTAAATCGACACCAGTTTTTCCTCCTACCGAAGCATCAGACATAGAAAGTAGCGTAGTAGGAATATTTATGAATTTAATTCCTCTCATATACGTAGACGCAACAAATGATCCCATATCGGTAACTACTCCGCCTCCAAGATTAATCATTAGTGTTTTTCTGTCTGCACCAACATCAGAAAGCGATAACCAAAGTTGATAACAAGTTTGAATATTTTTATGGATTTCTCCCGATTCCACTTCTATAATTTCTATAGTAGAATCTGTTTCTAAATCAGTAATAAATTTAGGATAACAATATTTATGTGTGTTTTCGTCAACTAAGATGATTATTTTAGAAGGATTAATTTCTTGTACATACTCGTTTAGTTTTTTAATTCCTTCGTTTTCAAAGTAAACGGTTTCAGGTTTAAACATAAAAATATTTTTTTGCGAAATTACGAAAAATTACGATGTTACTTGTTTAGATTTTTCTGATTTTTTATAAAACCATTCTACAATAAAACAAAAAAGAATAATTCCCGCAGAAACGAGTATACCAGTAAGATTTGATTTTATTTGTTGATTGATTAGAATAATTAAAGCAAGAATAGACAACACAAAACCAATTAGAGGAATTATTTTATTTGTTTGCATTTCTTTAGATAGTTTAAATCCAACATAATTAACGATTCCAAAAATGAGAATAAATCCGATACTTCCTGCAGTAGAAATACTTTCTAATTGAAGCAAATTAACTAAAAGTAAGGTTGAAATACTCGTAATCATTAAACCAATCGGTTGATTCCATAATTTTGCAAGAAAATGATGTGGGAGTTCGTCATCTTCAGCAATTTCATAATTAACTTTACTTCCTCCATACAAAGAAGCATTAATCGCTGAAAAGGTAGAAATAAGTGCTGCAATAGTTATAATCGTAAACCCAACTTGTCCTAGCATTGGTTTTGCCGCTTCTGCAAGTACATAATCTTGTGCATCTGCGATTTGTGAAAAAGGCAACGAGCCAACAGTTACTATTGCAATTACAATATAAAGAATGATAACAAATAGTACCGAAAAATAGTATGCTTTAGGTATATTTCTTTGTGGATTGTCTATGTCAGGAGCCGCATTTGCTATTAATTCAAATCCTTCATAAGCTACAAATATAATCATACCTCCTGCAAATAATTGTATTGGATTTTCCCAGTTAGAAATAGAGAGTTGTTCTAAATTAGGATTTCCGATTAATCCATAAGCACCTATACCTATAAACCCTAAAAGAATTACCAGTTTTATAATTACAGCATAAGATTCAATTTCTCCTACAACTTTTATACTATAGTAGTTTATAGCTGTTGCGATGATAATTATAGCACTTGCGTAAATATGAAAATCTACTGTTTTATTATGTGTGATTTCCCATAAGTTGGGAGCATAAGAGCCAAAAGCAGAAGCGTATAGAGATAACATTACAATGTAACTAATCCATAATAAATTATTGATAGCACCACTAAAAACAGTTTTTCCAAATCCTTGATTAATGAATTTTACAGTTCCTCCACGATCAGGATAGTTTTTAGAAAGATTTACATAACTATAAGAAGTAATCAGAGCAAGTATACCTGCAAATAAAAAAGCAACAGGTGTACCTCCTTTTGCTAGAGAAACAGCTAATCCAAGTACTGCAAAGATTCCACCACCTACCATTCCTCCAATCCCAATTGAAATAGCATCTCGCAAACTTATTTTACTTTTATCTTCCATTAATTTTTGAAAATTATTTAGTTGACAACTCTACATACGTTTTAAAGTTTTTAAGTATTGCAAGCCATCCAGTTCTTTGTTGTTCGTCTGTGTTTGTGCCTTCAGTTTCAAAAGTTTCTTTTAAAATGACGTCTTTATCTTTTATCGTAAATTCAATTTCAACAAATCTTCCATCAGACATTTTATAAGTAATTAGTTTTTTATCTATAATTTCCTCATAATTCCCAGTAAAATCAAATCCCATACTTCCGTCTTTTGCTTCCATTCTCCAAGAAAAACTTCCATTGGGTTTTAAATCATTTTTAGCTTTTGGGCAATGCCATTCGTCAGTTGCAAAATTCCATTTTGTTATGTGTTCAGGTTGGGTCCAATAATTCCATACATCATCAATACTGGCTTGAATTGATACTTGAATGCTTATATGTGATATTTTCTTTTCTTTCATTTTTATATTTTGTAGGTAAATATACAAATTGAATTTAAAGGGGGAGGAATATAGGATATTACTTTTTTCTAAGTCGATTAAATTCACTTACTACGGAATGATGAGTTACTGTTTTATCCTTAAAGAAAATAGTAAAATAATGCTTTTCTTCTTCTGTTGCTCCTAATTGATTAAGTATATTTAAAAGGTGCATTTTCATATGTCCTTTTTGAATTCCTGTGGTTACAAGCGAACGAATCGCAGCAAAATTTTGAGCCAAACCAGAAACCGCACATATACTCATAAGTTCTTTTGCGTTAGGATTTCCGAGAATTGCCAAAGCTGTTTTTACCAGCGGATGAAGTGAAGTTAATCCTCCTACAACACCTATAGAAATTGGTAAATCTATCCAAAAACGGAAAGTGTTGTCTTTTACTTCACAATGCGTTAAACTAGAATACTTTCCATTTCTACTTGCATAAGCGTGAGCACACGATTCCACTGCTCTAAAGTCGTTTCCTGTTGCAATTACTACTGCGTCTATTCCGTTCATGATTCCTTTGTTGTGTGTAGTTGCACGGAACGGTTCTATTTCTGCAATTTGAACAGCTTGTTGAAATTTTTGAGCAAAAAGTTGTGGTTCTATTCCGCTATCGTCTATAAATTCATCAATCGGACAAGAAACTTCTGCACGTACAATACAATCAGGAGTATAATTACTTAGAATATTCATAATTACTTGTAACGACTCTTTCTCCTGATTAGAAAATAAATCGGAATTCTGAATCTCCTCTGTAAGCGTCTTTCCAAACTGTTCTAAACAGGAATTAATGAAGTTTGCTCCCATGCTATCAACAGTATCAAAACTTGCTTTTAGTTGATAATATCCTTCCATCTCATTAGTCTTATCAATGAGTTCAATATCTAGAATTCCTCCTCCACGTTTACGCATATTCGCAGTAATTCCTTCAGTAGCTTCTAGTAATTTTTGTTTTAAAACAGAATTAAAAAATGCATTTAACTGCTCAAAAGAATTTTCTTCAGGATTAAAAATAAAATGAGTATGTCCTAATTTGGTAGTAGAAATAACGGTTGTTTTAAAACCTCCTTTATCAGACCAAAATTTAGCTGATTTAGAAGCTCCTGCAACTACCGAACTTTCTTCTACTGCCATAGGTATTGCATAAAAATTCCCATCAATTAAAAAGTTGGGAGCAATTCCAAATGGAATATAAAAATTGGTAAGTGTGTTTTCTGCAAACTCATCATGCAATTTTTGTAATAGTAAGTTTTTATTCCAGTATTGCAAAAGAACGTTTTTATGTTCTTGATTATTTTCTAGAAAGTTTTCTACCAACCAATTAATTTTTTGTTCTTTACTTAGTTTCGAAAAACCGTTTATATTTTTTGAATTCATTTTATTGAAGTGTTAATTTTTTTAAGTCTTTTTCTGTTCCGTTAAAAACATTAAAATCTACTTTCTCTTGTATGCTATTTACGTTTCCTCTATCTGAATGTTGCCAAAAGTGCCAATTTCTATTAGTTCTAGGTTGTATTGGTTCGTAATAATGAGCAATCCAAAGAGGATATTCATTAAACTTTTCATCGGAAAGGTAATTCTTATAAAAATCTACATTGGTATAAATAATTGGCTTTGTATTTAATTTTTCTTCTATTCTGTTTAAAAATCGCTGTACGCGTTCTTGTATCACGATTTTATTTTTTCCATCGGTTGTTTCTATATCAATAACAGGATGCAAATCACCTTTTTCAAAGGTAACTGTTTTTAGAAAGAAATCAGCTTGCAGTTCAGGATTTATATTTGCTCTAAAAAAGTGATAAGCTCCACGTCTAATACTTGTTTTTTTTGTGTTTTCCCAATTTTGTTTGAATTTTCTATCTTGTATACTAATACCTTCTGTTGCTTTTATAAATGCAAATTTGATTTGAACTCCTTCTACATTCATTTTTTCTACTTCTTTCCAGTCAATGTTTTGTTGATACCGAGAAACATCGATTCCGTGTAAGTAGTTTCCTATAGGGAATTGAATTCCAAATTGTTTGTAACGAATGAGTTGAGGTTTGTAGTAGTGATAATAAAAAAAGATTCCAGCACCTAAAACTCCTAGAAAAAATACAAAAAACACCCAATTGTAATTGGATGTTTTATAAGTTTGTTTATTATTCTTTCTATTTATTTTTTTCAACGGTTTTTAAGCAACGTTGTTATAGGATTTTTTCCATTGAGAAAATGTAATCATTTTTCCTGATTTTTCGTCCCAAAGAGTGTAGAATGCATACTTTAGACTAGAGCCAAAAGTAAGTGTGGTAACATATTTCTGAAAAATAGGATTTTCTTTACTGCATTTTTCTAAGTAATAAAACGGTATTTTTGGAGATAAATGATGTAAATGATGATAACCAATATTCCCAGAAAAGAAGTTTAGAATTTTAGGGAGTTTATAGTAAGAACTACCTACAATTGCAGCAAGTAAGAATTCCCAATCTTTTTTCCACGCTTTATAATTTGGGTCGTGTTGGTGTTGAATGTAAAAAAACCAAATGGCATTTACGGCAAAAGACACAATAATTGGTAGGTATAACAGAAGTAATTTTTGGTATCCAATTAAAGCACCTAGTATAGCATAAAATATAACCAAGTATAGATTAGTAAGTACTAAAGCTCGTTTTTCTTTTTTCCAACCTTTTAGTGAAATAAGAGGTAGTCTGTTGTGTATAAAAATATAGTATAAAGGTCCGATTAAAAACATTACAGGAACAGAGCGGTATACTTTGTATTTAAATTTTTCGAAACTTGACAGTTCATTGAACTCAGAAACGGTAAGTAGTGTTACGTCACCAATGGTTCTAGTATCTAATTGTCCTTGATGAGAATGATGATGATTATGCGAACGTGCCCAGTAACTGTATGGAATTAGAGTTAAAAAACTACAAATAAATCCCATTCTATTGTTTTGTTTTTTCTTTTCAAAAAACGCTTGATGTCCGCAATCATGCTGAATAATGAAGACTCTAGTAAGAAAAAAACCATCAAGTAAAGCGATGAACATTCCCAACCAAATATTATACTCGTAAGCAAAACAAGCAAGAGTAAAAATCAGAATAAAAGGAATAAAAGTGTTGTAAACTTGTTTCATTGCCATTTTATTGTCTGACTTTGTATAGGGTTTAATAATTTGTTTCCAATCTTTTAAATCGTCAATAATTTGTTGTTCAGAGTGCATTAACTAAAGTTTTTGCAAATTTAGGTATTAATATTGACTTTAATGGTTAAATTTTCGTTAAAGTGTGTTGAGAACAATTTAAAAGAAAATAAATATTAGTTATTCCTTGTTTTTAGTGTCAATAAGTATAGTTACAGGTCCGTCATTGAGAAGATTAACTTTCATGTCTGCTCCAAAAACTCCTTTTTGTACAGTTTTCTTTTGTATTTTTTCTAATTCAGTAATGAATTTTTCATACATCAGTTTAGAAAAATCGGGTTTTCCTGCTCGTATAAAACTTGGGCGGTTTCCTTTTTTTGTTTGAGCAAATAAGGTAAACTGACTTATGACTAAGATTTCTCCATCTATATCATTGATGCTTTTGTTCATCAATCCATTTTCATCGGAGAAAATTCTTAATTGATTAATTTTTTTAGAAAGCCAAAGTATATCTTCTTGATTATCTTCGTTTTCAATTCCAAGAAAAATTAATAAACCTTTTTGAATTTCGCCTGCAATTTGATTTTCTATTTTTACAGAAGCATGAGAAACTCTTTGAATGACAGCTCGCATTTATTTTTTTCTTTCTGTTACGTAGTTGAGCATTAGTTCCAATGATTCCTTTGCTTCAGATGTGGGGAATTCATTGAGTATGTTTAATGCTTTTTCTTTGTATTCATTCATTTTTGAAATGGAATATTCCAAACCGTTATTATCTTTTACAAACTGAATGATTTCTTGCACTCTTTTTTTGTCTTTATTGTGATTTTTAATTGAGTTTAGAATCCACTTTTTTGATTTTTTATCGGTAGTATTTAAAACATGAATAAGCGGAAGGGTCATTTTTTGTTCCTGAATATCAATTCCTACGGGTTTTCCAATAATGTTTGTGCTTGTGTAATCGAATAAATCATCTTTTATCTGAAAAGCAATTCCTGTATACTTACCAAATAGCTCAAGTTTTTTTGCATCATCTTCGTTGCAATTAACGGAAATAGCACCAGCATGACAACAGGCAGAAATTAAAGTTGCCGTTTTTTGGGTAATTATTTGGTAGTATACATCTTCTGTAATGTCTAATTTTCTGGCTTTTTCTAACTGTAAAAGTTCTCCTTCACTCATCTTTCTAATTACATTAGAAATGATTTCGAGTAAATCAAAATCCTTATTTTCCGTTGCAAGTAGAACGCTTTTAGAAAGTAAATAATCGCCAACAAGTACAGCAATTTTGTTTTTCCAAAGAGCATTAAGTGAAAAGAAACCTCTACGCATATAGCTTTCATCTACTACGTCGTCGTGAACCAATGTTGCGGTATGTATCAATTCTATTAGAGATGCTGCTCGGTAGGTTTTTTCATTTATGTTACTGAATAATTTAGCAGTTAAAAAAACAAACATCGGACGCATTTGTTTTCCTTTTCTACGAACAATAAAATGTGTAATTCTATCTAATAGAGGAACTCTACTTTTCATAGAGTTGTAGAATTTCTTTTCGAAAAGTTTCATTTCTTCTCGAATCGGGTATTTTATTTTTTCAGTAGTTTTAGACATGGTTTTGATTAGGAATGTTTTTTTGTTATCTTTTCTACAATCTTTCCTCCAATCCATGAAGCAGGAAAATAAACAAAAAACATAGAAATATTATACCACGTAGGATGTCCCGAAGTGAGTACATTATCAGCAATACCAATTATAAATAATATAAGACCTATCAACATTGAATAAGCTACTTTGGCATTGTTTACGATTAAAGCTGTGGTAATTCCTCCAATTATAGAGGCAATACCTCCAGAAATAAGTAAAGCAACAAAAAACCAGTCGCTTGCACCTTTTACAACACGTTGCCAACGTTCGAAAGGGAAATAAGGGTCGTAATTATGATATTGAATCCATTCTTCATTCAAAGTAATTCCTATGATGATGATTACCATAGAAACAAAAAGACCTATAATTACAGCGATGGTATTCCTAAGTACATTCATTTTTAATTAATTGAGGCAATTACAGAAATTTCTATATCTACATTTTTAGGCAAGTTGCTTACTTCTACTGTTTCTCTTGCAGGGAACGGATTTGAAAGATAGCTTGCGTATATTTCGTTTATAATAGAAAAATCAGACATGTTTTTAATGAAAATAGATGATTTAATTACGTTAGAAAAGTTTAAATCAGATGCTTTAAGGATTTCAAGTATGTTTTTCATTACCTGATGTGTTTGATTTTCTATTCCTGTCTCAATTTCTTCTGTTTTTGGATTTATAGGAATTTGACCAGAGATAAATAAAAAACCATTGGCAAGTATCGCTTGACTATAAGGTCCGATAGCTGATGGAGCATTTGTAGTTTCTATTTTTTGATTCATCTAAAAAAAACGTATTCTATTTCATGCAAACATACAAAATTATTGTTTAAAAAGTGCTTGACTGAGGGAAGTTTCGTTGTTCGTATTTTACAGCATCTTTGAGTATGTTTGCTTTGATTCCTATAAAGAAATTCCATGTTTTGTATGTGCCAAAAGGAACCCAAGAAAAATTAATATTAAAACTCCTTAAATCACGAGAGAACGTAAAGGTAGTAAATGCTAGTTTGTCATTGGTGATGTCGTAATTTGTAGAACCAGAAATAGTCCAATAAGGAGTGGGTTTTATAGAGCCGTTTATTCGTACCGATGCAGTGGTTTCTTTTAGATTAGAACTTCCAGAAAGATTTTTTGCGTAGTTGTAAATTAATCCAAATCCGAGATTCCAACTTTGGTCAAAGTGAGCGTAGTTTTCATCATCAAAATAAAAGACTTCGTTTCGTATAGTTCCTTTTTTCTTGTAAAGTGAAGAAGGTTTGGTTTTAATTACATCAGAACTATTTAAATTATAGTTCATAGAAACGTTGTATCTAGATAAGCTAAAATATCCGAATTCATCTACATAACTTCCCGAACGAACATTATTATTGGTTGTGTATTCGATTTTATACGGATTTACAGTTGCCGTAAAATTCATTCGAAGTTTAGATTTAAAAAGAGAAGTAGAACCATTTACAGAAATAGGACTCCATTTAAATTCTTCGGCTGCAATGTTGTAAGAGGTATTTAAGGAAAGGTTATCAAATAATTTTATTTTTTTCACATTGGTAGAGTCACTTTTAGAATCCAAGACTTTCATCTCTAAGTTGTTGTTTAATGAGAAGTTAACAGAGCTAGAAAATCTATTTCCAGGACTTCCATACAAACCACCATCAAAGTATGAATACTTTATCTCGTTTCCATTTCCATCTATGTAAGAGTCATAATAATTCCAAAAATCTTTAGAAAAATCAGGAGTAAGACTATAGCCAACACTTGGAGTAAGAACGTGTCTGATTGCTTGTATTTTTTTATCTTTTCCAAAGTTTAGAAATCCGAAAAGCTGAGTAGATAAGCTAGAATTAAAACCAAAAGTTCTGTAGGTTTTAAAACCATTTACTTTTTCAGTAACTACTTGGCTTGTTTCTTCGTCGTAATGTTTTTCAACAGTTTCTAGAACGCCTACATCTGTATAATTTGCACCTAGAGAAAAAGTGAAGTAATTAAACAAGGTATTGTTTGTGGCGAAGTTTAATTTGTGTTGCATTCCGTTTCTAGCATTGTTAAACATTCGTGAAGTGAATACATCTTTTTCGGGTACTTCTGATAAGTTATTTTGAATGTTTAAACTGTAGTTCATGTTGAGATTTTCCAACAATCCTTGTTTACTTCCTACTTTAGGTGCAAAAGGATAAATTCTGCTCATGTTTAAAGAGAATTGAGGAAGATTGAAGTTCATGGTTTGAGTAGAGTTATTCTGATTGTGAGATAAACTCAGTGAGGCATTAAAAGGAGAGTTCGGAAAGATTTTATTTATAGATATAGAGGAGTTTGCTGTGTTTTGAAGTACATTGGCATTAAAAATATTTCCGTTATTTATTCCGTTGGAATAAAATTTAGAACTCATAAAGTTAACGCTAGAAGAAAATGTAAGGTTTGGATTGGCTTTTGGGTCTTGCTGATGCGACCACTGAATTCTATATAAAGCAGTTTTAGAATAACCAGAAAGACCTTTTATTCCACTGATGTTTGTGGTGTAATTTGCTGAAAAATTACCTTTGTATTTATATCTTTTGTAGTAGGTAGAACTACTGTATATTGCCCAACTTCCTTTTGTATATAAATCGGTTTTAAGCGTTAAATCAAAATTATCGCCAATAGGAGTATAATATCCTAATCCTTGCAGGTAAAAACCTTGAGATTCTCTTTCTCCAAAAGAAGGGATTAAGATTCCTGCACTTCTGTTTTTTGAAATTTCGGGCAGGTAAAAGAACGGCATCACAAGAGGAGTTGGTACTTGTTCTATGTACATCTGTATAGGTCCTGTGATAATGGAGCTTTTGTCTATGTATTTTATTTTTCCTGTTTTTAGGTGGTAGTCGGCAAGGGAATCTTTTTTGTCAATAAAATATTCGTCGGTAGTGTATAAACCTCTACGCATATAAAAAACGGAATCGTTTGCTTTCTTTGTTTTTTCAGCAACAATTACACCTTCTCCTTCTTCGGTTCGTACACCAAAAGCTTGTCCTTTTTTGTTCTTGAAATTAAATTTAAACTCATTGTATTCGTATGTTTTTCCTCCTTGGATAAAGTTTACGTTTTCGGTGATTTTTCCTGTAGAGTCAATTTTTCCTCTTCCGTATACTTCTCCTGTTTCCCAATCTATGGAAATATAATCAGCAAAGATGTCGTAATCTTGGTATTTTACCTCAGCTTTCTCTATAAGGTAAGACATTTTTTTTCTAAAGTTGTTCTGGATTTCTTGAGCTTTATAGTCTAAAACATCGTTGAGTTTATTTTTATTGACTTTTATGGTGTCAATTTTGGTATTGTTTTGAGTAGAATCAATCGGATTCTGTTGTGCTAAAATTATGTTAAAAGTTAGCAGTAGAAATAGAATGATTGTATATTTGTCTGTGATTTTTCTCAAAATACTCAACTATGATTTTTAAAACGCCAAAAATACAATATTTTTTATCGGAACAATTAATTTTTACTAAGATTAACATTTTTTATGTGTTTGCTTGTGTGTTTTTCTTGGTGTCTGAAAATTCGTATTCACAGGAAAAAGAACCACATTTTACCTTAACTCTTGATGCTGGGCATGGAGGACACGATGGTGGAGCTAACTCTTATGGTAAAATGGAGAAAGATGTAACATTAGCTGTGGTAAGAAAATTAGGAGAGAAAATAGAAAAGGAAGACAAAGATGTAAAAATAATTTATACCAGAAAAGACGATTCATATCCTGAGCTTTATAGGAGAGCTGAAATTGCAAATCAATCAAAGTCAGATTTATTCATCTCTATACATTGTAATTCTGCTAGTAATTCTTCAGCTAAAGGAACCGAAACTTGGGTTTTGGGTGCACAAAACAGTAAGAAGAAAGATGCTAATTTTAGTGTAGTAGCAAAAGAGAACTCGGTGGTTTTTTTAGAAAAAAATTATAAGGAAAATTATGATGGATACGATCCTAATTCTCCTGAAACGGTAATAGGAATGACCTTGATGCAAGATAAGTTTTTAGAGAACTCACTCCGATTTGCACAATTGATGGAAGAAAACTTTCAGAGTAATGAAGGGAGAACTTCTAGAGGTGTAAAGCAAGGTCCTTTTTTAGTTTTAGTAAAAACGGCAATGCCTGCGGTTTTAATTGAAACAGGTTTTATAAGTAATTATGAAGATAGGGCTTTTTTGACTTCGGAAGAAGGACAGAACAAAATGGCGGAGTCTATCTACAAAACATTTGAACAATACAAGAAAGAGTATTATAAAAAATCAGGGTATGATTTAGAAAATACAAAAAAACAGGAAGTGAAAATAAAAGAAAATCCTGTTCCTAATACTGAATTTAAGGTTCAGATTTTAGTTTCTCGTTACAGATATTCGGGAGATGCAATACAGTTTAAAGGTCTAAAGAATGTAGAAGTAGTAAAGAAAAAAGATAGGTATCATTATTTCTATGGTTCTACTTCGTATAAGTCTGAGTCGGAGGAAAATTTAAAAGAAGCTAAAAGAGCAGGATTTACAGATGCAATGTTGGTAGATTTTGATAAAAAAGAAAAGGAAGAAGGGAAATATACGATTGAGTTGATGATGTCAAAAGATAAGTATAGTAAGAACTCTAGTGAGTTGAAAGGTTTAGACAATGTAGAAAGAATAAAGATTAAACCAGATTATCAATATTTGTATGGTACATATAATTCTTATCAGCAGGCATCACTGGAATTAGAAAAATTAAAAAAGAAAGGATTTACTAATTCAATTATAGTGATTCAGAGATAAAATTTTAGTAAATTCGCACAAACATTATTGTATATGAAATACATTAAGTTGATGCGAGTTCATCAGTGGATTAAAAATGGTTTTGTTTTTTTGCCGTTGTTTTTTTCGGGGCAGTTTCTAAACGTAGAATATCTGTATAAATCATTTGTAGGATTCTTTTGTTTTTCTTTTGTTGCGAGTGCTGTTTACATCATCAATGATTATGTAGATGTAGAGAAAGATAGAAATCATCCAGAGAAAAAACATCGTCCTATTGCGAGTGGAGCAGTAAGCAAGAATTCTGCTTTAATCTTATTTTTTATTTTACTAGCAGTTGTAGTAGGCTTTTTGGTTTACATAAATAATTACAAAGTTCTGTTTCTTATTGCTTTGTATTTTTTTATGAATTTAGCGTATTCTTTTAAACTTAAACATATAGCACTTATAGATATAACTATAATTTCTTTTGGATTTCTTTTGCGTCTTTTAGTTGGAGGATATGTCACAGGAATTCTTATTTCTGATTGGGCAATAGTTCTAACATTTAGTTTGGCACTTATAATGGCGATAGGAAAGAGGAGAGGAGAGTTGATTAATGAAGAATTAACAGGGAAAACGAGAAAGGCACTTGGAGGATATAACTTGGAGTTTATAAATGTAGCTTTGGCAGTTTCTTCTACAGTTATGATAGTTGCTTACCTAATGTATGTGCTTTCTGATGAAGCTCAAAGCAGAATGCATCACAATGTTTTGTATACCGTAATATTTGTGATACTTGGAGTTTTAAGGTATTTGCAACAAACATTTGTATTTAATAAAACGGAATCGCCAACCAAAATGATTTTTAAAGATCATTTTTTACAAGTGGTATTGCTTTTGTGGGGAATTTCGTTTGCAGTATTAATTTATTTTAAAGACGGTTATGAGTTCTAAATTAAAACAAGAAGTGACGAATTGGGGATTGTATCCTAAAATTAACGCTACTGAGGTAAAAGAAGATGGATTAAAATACTATAAAAATTTTATAAAAGAAAATGAAGAAATCATTCCTAGAGGAAATGGTAGGTGTTATGGAGATGCTTCTTTGTCCGAAAATATAGTTTCTTGTATACGACTAAATAAATTCATTGACTTCGATAGAGAAACAGGATTAATGGAATGCGAAGCAGGAGTTTTACTTTCTGATATTTTGGAAGTATGTGTAGAAGCAGGTTTCTTTCTTCCTGTAACTCCAGGAACTAAATACATAACGGTAGGTGGAGCAATCGCCTCTGATGTGCATGGTAAAAATCATCATGTAGATGGTTGTTTTTCTGAACACGTTTTACACTTTGATTTATTAAATGAAAAAAGTGAATTGATTCGATGTTCTAGAGAAGAAAATTCTGAATTATTTTGGGCAACAATAGGAGGAATGGGACTTACAGGTTTTATTGTTTCTGCATGCTTTCAACTCAAAAAAATAGAATCAGCATACATTAGACACGAAGCAATTAAAGCAGAGAACCTAGACGAAATATTCAAACTTTTTGATGAGTCTGAAAGCTGGACGTATACTGTTGCTTGGATTGATTGTTTGCAAAAAGGAAAAAATCTAGGGCGTAGTATTCTAATGAGAGGAGAACACGCACGAGTAAATGAACTTCCCGTAAAATACAAACAAAATCCACTAAAACTTAAAGAAAAGAAAAAATTAACTATACCGTTTTTCTTTCCTAATTTTGTACTTAATTCACTTACTGTAAAAATATTTAATTTCTTATTTTACAACAAACAACGCGTAAAACATCTAAAGAACTTTATCGATTACGATACCTTTTATTATCCACTTGATGCGATGCTTCATTGGAATAGAATCTATGGAAAGAAAGGTTTTATACAGTACCAATTTGTGATTCCAAAGGAAACAGGAAAAGAAGGAATGCAAGAAGTGTTGGAAACTATTGCGAATTCAGGAGAAGGTTCTTTTTTAGCAGTACTCAAACTTTTTGGAAAAAATAATCCAGAAGCATACAACAGCTTTCCAATGGAAGGATATACGCTTGCATTAGACTTTAAAATCAATAAAAAACTTCCCGATTTAGTTAAGAAACTAGATGAAATTGTAGAAAAATACCAAGGAAGAATCTATAGAACCAAAGATTCTATGAGTAAACCATCGCTTACCAATTACCTAAAAAATGTAGAAAACGAAAAGTTTAGTTCGTTGCAAAGTAGACGGATAAGCAAGTGATTTATTAGGGTTTAGGAGTTTGGAATTATACTTTCTTTATCCACCAGAATAGTGTACAGCTTCGCCTTTACCAAATCCATAACTAATTCCAAATTTTATGAATCTTCCGCGTTGAAAACGAGTGTAAATAGAATAGTTTTCTTGATTTACAAAATTTTCGTACCTCCTTGTTTCAAATAAATCATTAATGTTGAGGTTGAGAACAAGTTTTCCGTTGATGATTTTTTTTCTGATACCAATATTTACTACGTAAAAACCAGCTCTTTTTCCTTGTACAGTTTCGTATTTTGAATTGTAATTAAAAGTAGTTTCAAGGTCAAATTTGGCAGGAAGTTTAAATTTACTAGTTAGTTTGCTAGACCATTGATTATTAGAAAAACTATAGTCAATATTGTTGTAATTAGCATCACGATTAAACCAACCATAATCAAAATCTCCATGTAAAGTAAGCCATTTGGTAGCATTGTATTTTCCATTTATGCTGACACCAGTTTTGTTATTTGTTCCTATATTCGTAGGACTATTTGTAGAAACCTCGTTTTCATAGCTGGTAATCCATTCAATTACGTTGGTGGTGTATAAATTATAAACACTACTGCTTAATGATAGTTTTTGTAATGATAGAATTCCTGTAAGTTCATATGAATTTGCGTACTGAGGTTCTAGATTAGGATTCCCTACACGTAAATTAAAATTATTACTAAAACTAAAAAATGGATTTAAATCCCACATTCTCGGACGAAATATTCTTTTGGAATATCCTGCTTGCACAGAAAAAGCTTTAGAGAATTTGTAGGAAGAATGAAAGCTAGGGAACCAGTTGGTGTATTGTTGTCTGTTTGTTGTGTTTGTGTTTTGTAAATGTGTTTCCAAATCTGTGTTTTCTAGTCTAATACCTGCTTTAAATCCCCATTTATCTTTCTCGTACGATGCAGTAGAATAGATTCCAAGTACCTTTTGACTAAGTTTAAAATTATTGCTAAAACTTGCATCTAATTCCCAAATATCATCTACAAGATTACGCACCTGAAAATCATTTCCAATATCAATAATATTGTAAACACTTCCTGTTTCTAGTTTTATTTCATCAGTTAAAGGATTGGTGTAATCTGCTTTTAGGTTGTAGTTCGCTTGATGAAAATCGATGTAGGTATTTTGTTTTCCTTCGAGTGAAGTGTCTAAGAAATCTGATTTTTTCACTTTTCCAAAAAAGTTTCCTTGAGCACTAAAAAGCAAAACATGGTCTTTGTTATTTTTAAATTGTTTTTTGTATTGTAAATCAAATTCCCATTTAGGATTATCCGAATTGGTAGTTTCTTTACGTTCCCAATTAGTTATGCTATTTTCTATTGAGTTGAATTTTCTAAAATTGGTATCTGAATTTTCATCTTCTATTTCATAAGCAAATCGGCCAGAAAGTGTAATTGTATTTAAATCATTCAAATAATAATCACTTCCTAAGGTAATGTTATAAAACTGTTCGTTTCTTGAACCTTCGCTATTACTTTTAAGTTTTGTGTTATTCAAAAAATTATCATTTATAGCATCAATATACCTGGGATTTTTTTCGTATCCTACGCCAAATTGTGTAAATAAATTAAATTTATTGGAACGCTTGTTTAAACTAACTCCTATACTGTGGTCGCCTGGGATTCCTGTATTCACAGAGATAGAACCGTTGATGCCGTCTTTTTTATTCTTTTTTAAAATAATGTTTAAAATTCCTGAAGTTCCTTCTGCCTCGTATTTTGCCGATGGATTTGTGATGATTTCTATGCTTTCAATCATGTCAGCAGTTATGCTTGCTAATGCTTTTCCTCCTTCATCTGCTAAAACAGATGGTTTTCCATCTATAAGAATCTGTACGCCTGAGTTTCCTCTCAACGTAATATTTCCTTCTAAATCAACATTTACAGAAGGAACATTATTTAATACTTCCAATGCTCCCATTCCTGTACTGCTAATATCTTCTCCTACATTAAATACTTTTTTGTCGAGTTTAAATTCTACGGTTGATTTTTCACGGCGAACTACTACTTCATCTAAAAGTTTTACGTTAGGGTTTAGTATTACTTTTCCTAAATCAACAAAAGGTTTTGGTTGATTAGTAAGGTCGATTCTTGTCATGTCGTATCCTAAAATACTGCTAACTTCTAAGTAAATATTTTCGTTACGAGTTGATTCAATTAAAAAAGAACCATCTTCTTCAGAAACGGTAGCATTTACAATCTCATTGTTTTCAGAAGATTTAATCGTTACGTCTGCATAAGGAATAGGAATATTTTGTGTGGAATCCCAAACCAATCCTTTTATACTTATGTTGTTGTTTTGTGCATTTAGTGTTGAATATACCAGTAATAGTATACTGTACGTTACAATATTTTTAAACATAGAACTCTCTTTCTTGTATTACTTTTAGACGAGCAAGATACAAGATAGTTTAAAATAGGTAAGTGATTTTATTAATTTTATTCTTATACCAAAATAGATGTTTCTTTATGTAAGAATGGTATAGGTATCAATTACTTCTTTGAGTTTAGTTTTCTTAGTTTTAGAGCCAAAATTATATTTAGAATACCAAAAGTAAGAATGCCAATACCTGTCCATACAACGACTGTAATTCCTGCAAAAATAGGATTCCAAATTAGAATAAATGAAAATAAAATACCTAAAAAGCCAAGAAGCATAAGAGAATTGGAATTTGGTACGTTGGATTTTTGTAAGTCAATGGCAAGACCTATTGCACCAAATGATCTAAACATTACCATAAAACCAATGTAAAGAGGTAAGCTTACCATAGAAATCTCAGGATGAATAAGCATGATAGTTCCTACAATTAAAGTCATAAATCCTAGAAGAAAATACCAAATCCAGTTGTCTAGTTGTTTACGGTTTGACAATGCAAAGATAGTTTCAAAGAAACCCGAAGTAAAAAAAGAGATGCTAAATAATACTGATAATGCAAGATAGGATTCCAAAGGAGCTGAAAATGTCCATAACCCTAAAAGCACCAAAAGAATTCCTACAATAAGAGGAATATACCAATGTTTTACTGTTTTTTCGATTTGTTCTACTAAATTTTTCATGTTCTAAAGATTTAAGTTTTGAATGATACTAATGTACAATAATATTTTAATTGAGGTAATAAAAAAGGTATTTGTAGTGCATTTTTATGTATATGCAATTTTTTATAAATAATTATATTTGCGATAAATAATAGAGAATATGTACATAAAGAAAATATTTGGTTTAAAAGATATGGCATTATGGACTCGTGTAGAGTCTATGTATTTTTTTTGTATTGCAATTATAGAGGTAGGATTATATACGTTTAGCGAAAAAGTAATACAGATTCCATTTACACCAGTAGCGTTAATAGGTACAGCTGTTGCTTTTATAATAGGTTTTCAGAGCAATGCAGCTTATGGACGAATATGGGAAGGTCGTCAGATTTGGGGAGGAATAGTTAATTCGTCTAGGACTTTTGGAATGCTTGTGCAAACGTATGTAACTAATGAATATGCAGATAAGGCAGAATCTGAAACTTATTTAAAAAAAGAAATAACTACAATTCTTTATCGTCATATTGCTTGGCTTACAGCATTGCGTTATGCAATGAGAGAACCAAGAGCTTGGGAATATATTATGAATGAAAAGACAAACTCAGAATGGGCAAATAAGATTTATGTTCCAGAATTTAATATTTCATTTGAAAAAGCAATAAAACCGTATATTTCAGAAAAGGAATTTGATTATATAAAGGATAAGAATAACAAGCAAACAGCACTTTTGTACCTTCAATCCAATCATTTAAGAGCATTAAAGGAAAAAGGTTTTATATGGGAGTTCTCGTATTTAGAATTAGAAAATATTATCAAAGATTTATTTGTGCATCAAGGGAAGTCAGAAAGAATAAAGAATTTTCCATATCCTAGGCAATTTGCATCTTTATTGCATTATTTTACGTGGATTTTCATTTTAATACTTCCTTTTTCAATGGTCGGGACATTCGCGGAGTTGGGAGAAGAACTGGGAGTTAGAAATTTATTTATTTGGTTGTGTGTGCCTTTTTCGGTTATGATTATGTGGATTTTTCATACCATGAACAGAATAGGAAGAGTAGGAGAAAATCCATTTGAAGGCTCAGCAAATGATGTCCCAATTTCTACAATTGCGAGAGGTATAGAGATAGATTTATTGCAAAATTTAGGAGAAAAAGAAATACCCAAACCATTTGAGGTAAAGAATCACGTTCAGATGTAAAAAAAGACTGATAATTGTAATCAAAAGACCAGCAAGAATATAATTACTTTTTAGGGTATTCCCAAAATTCATCTTTCCACTCTTCTGCTGTAATATCTGAGTGAATATTTTCTATTCTTTTTAATTGTTCATTAGAAGCATGTTTTTCTATTTCATTAAATAGAATTCGTTCTTCAAAACGAATATGTTCTGTGAGTAATTTTTCAAGAGATTCTAGTTCGTTGGCGGTTAGAAGTCTTTTATGTAATAAATAATCCTTTATTTTTTGATGCTCTTCAAGAGCTTGTATAACTAATTGGTTGTTGCTTCCTAGAATTGGAAAAATATAATTTTCCTCCACTTCAAAATGTGGTTTTAAATAATGCTCCCAAAACCAATTCAAATAATTGCAAACTCTTTCTGTACTAATATTAAGTTTTAATCCTTGTCGGATTTTCCATGAAAGTAGTAAGCCGTGATGATGTTCACGACTTACTGGTTGTATAGCTTTATGGCGTTTTATAGGTTTATGCATTTACGACTTTTTTTTCTAATTCTATGGCTTTTGGGAATAGAATATTATTCTCTAGATGAATGTGGTGGTGTAAATCTTCTTCAAATTCTTGTAACATCAAGAACGTAACTTTATACGTAGTGCAAGCATCTTGTGGAGGTGTGTAATTATCAGTTAGTTGAGCTATTTTTCTGAACCGTTCTCCTTCTGTATCGTGTTCGTATTTCATCATTTCTATTGGATTTTCTACTGTTCCAAAATGAGGATTTTCAGCAGTTTGATTGTTCTTTTTTGCATTTTCTAGCTGTTTTATGAATGGAAATAAAATAAGCTCTTCTTTTTTCATGTGTTGAGTTAATTCTTGAGAAGCTTCTGTAAACAACTTATTTATCTCATGTAATTCTGGGTGTCTTCCTCCATGTACAGTAGTTACTTTGGTTAAGAAAGGTATAATCTCTTGAATTTTTTGTTCAACATACGCATGGTGTTTTTTTTCTATATAATCAATAAGTAAATCTAAGCTCCATGAATTAAAATCAGAAGAACCGCTATCGGTTGTATTCGCAGACTCAATTAAAGAATCTATTAATTCTTTTGTGTTAATTTCTTGTTTTTCGCAAACTTCGGCTATGCTTCTGTTTCCTTTACAGCAAAAGTCTATGTTGTTTGATTTAAATATTGACGCTGTTTTGTAGTTGTCTGCAACAATTTCTCCTACAATGCTTTTTTCCGTTATTGTCATGATGATGGTATTTATTGAGTTAATAATTTGATTCCAAAAATAAAAAGTGAAACCAGTTTTATGGTTTCTAATCCTACATAATAAAAGTGATGAAAAGATGAAGAAATTACTTCTCCTTGTATATGTAAATCGGCACGTGCATCTAAAATAGGAAGCAACCAAAAGGTTTGTATAAGTAAAATCACAAAAGGAATTAAAAAGAATATAGAATTAAAATTTAATGGATTTCTAGCGTAAAATAAGCTTATAATGATAATTAAAGAAAATAACCATTCCATCTTATTTAGTGCGAAAAATACCAATTTTCCTATTCCAAGACCTAAAGGAAGAGTAATACCAGGAGCTCTAAATTTTATCCATGCTTCCATAAAACTAATTGCTCCTATAAAGCCAATCCATATAAATACGCATACTACAACTATCGATATTTTTGTATCTAAAGCACTCATAGTATTGGTGTATTTTTATTCTCGTTGTAATAATTGATTTTACTTAAAAACATTTCTGCCATTTTTCCTGCTCTCCACTTAGCTTCTTCAGACTTTTCGCCTAAAAAGTTTTCGTCTATAGTTTCGTTAAATAGTTTTTTCCACCTTTCAAAATGTTCTTTGTTTACAGGTAATTTTGCATGAGGTTGAAAAGGACTTCCGTAGTAGGTGTGTTCCTCTAAAAGTACTGTTTGCCAAAAACGATACATTTTCTCCAAATGGATTTTCCAACGATTTTGGATTACATTATTAAAAATATCTTTTAGTAAATCATCTTGGCGAACTTTGTTGTAAAATTCATCAACAAGTACTTTTATGTCTTCTATAGTTTCTATGTCTTGCATCATTCATTTATCTAAAAATTTTAGACAAAGATACGATATATTCTAATAAAAGACAATATTGTCTTTTATGATTTTTTAATTTTTAAAATTTAATCGTTTTAGAACGTCAGATTTATAATTTACAAGTTCTAATAATGAGGTGTTTTTTAGCATTAAGTGCAGGTCATTTCTGATGGAGATAAACTTGTTGTGTAGAGGACAAGGAGATGTGTCACTGCATTCATTTAATCCCAATCCGCATCGTGTAAAGACATCGTTTCCATCGATTACTTCTACAATTTTACTGATAGAAATAGTTATTTGCTTTTCATCTATGAAAAAACCGCCATAAGGACCTTTTACGGAAGTGATAATCTTATTTTTAACTAACTTTTGTAAAACCTTTGCTGTAAAAGCTTCAGGAGAATCAATAGCTTCTGCAATATGCTTTACACCAACTTTATTATTTTTAACACTTTGTTTTGCAACGAAAATGCTTGCTCGGAGTCCGTATTCACACGATTTAGAAAACATAAATACAAAAGTAATTATTTTTCTAAACTATTTCGTTTTTGATTTGAAACAATCTCAGAAATTAAGCAAAACTATTTCGTGAATTAAAACTTTATTTGCAAATTTGTGAGCGATATAGAATTCAAGTACATGAAGATTACGGAACATATAAAAAGAAGTGAAAACAAAACTCTTTTTTCCATAGAAGTTATTCCTCCTCAAAAAGGACACAATATTCAAACTTTATACGATAATATAGATCCATTAATGGAATTCAAACCTCCATTTATAGACGTTACAACTTCTCGTGAGGAATTTGTATACATAGACAAAAACGGATTGTTAGAGAAAAAAATAACGCGGATGCGTCCAGGAACCATAGGAATCTGTGCTTCCATTATGCATAAATACAATGTAGATGCTGTTCCGCATGTGTTGTGTGGAGGA
Source organism: Flavobacteriales bacterium (assembly GCA_020635515.1). Lineage (GTDB taxonomy): Bacteria > Bacteroidota > Bacteroidia > Flavobacteriales > Weeksellaceae > JACJZS01. Next base: position 7,608 of record JACJZS010000004.1, on the reverse strand, counting down.
TTTACCAAAGAAGAAACGGAATATGTTTTGGTGGATTGTCATTATTTGGGAATCGATAACTTGGTGGCACTCAGAGGAGATGCAAGAAAAGATCAGCAAGTTTTTGTGCCAACAAAAGGAGGAAATCATTATGCCGTTGATTTAGTGAAGCAAATTGCCGATATGAATGCTGGGAAATATTTAAATTCCGTTGCTGATGAATCCTGTAAAACAGATTTTTGTATAGGAGTTGCTGGCTATCCTGAAAAACATTTAGAATCTCCATCTCTACAAACTGATTTAAAGAGATTAAAGGAAAAAGTAGACGCAGGAGCGGATTACGTAGTTACTCAGATGTTTTTTGATAATAAAAAATATTTTGAATTCGTAGAAAAAGCTCGTGAAATGGGAATTACAGTTCCTATTATACCAGGAATTAAACCACTTGCCGTAAAAAGACATTTGAATATATTGCCTCAAATTTTTAGGATTGATTTACCAGAAGAATTGATTTCTGAAGTAGAAAAATGCAAAACCGCTACGGAGATAAAACAAGTAGGGATTGAGTGGTGTATAAAGCAAAGTAAAGAACTTAAACAAGCAGGAGTTCCTGTGCTTCATTACTATTCTATGGGGAAATCTGATAATATTGTAAAAATATGCAGAGAGGTTTTTTAAATTAATACGATGAAATTTTTTACAGAATATTTAGAGTTAATAAACAAAGAGATAGAGAATAATAAATTTAGTAGTGAACCTACTGAATTGTACGAACCGTTAAATTATATGCTTGCTAATGCAGGGAAACGAATTCGTCCTGTGATGACACTTATGGCATGCGATTTATTCGGCGGAGATAAAAAGTTGGCAATTCGTCCTGCTCTCGCATTAGAATATTTTCACAATTTTACATTGATTCATGATGATGTAATGGACGAAGCTCCACTTAGAAGAGGGAAAGAAACGGTACACAAAAGATATGATTTAAATACAGCAATTCTTTCAGGAGATGCTTTACTCATTAAGTCATATCAATTTTTTGAGCAGTTGCCTGCTGAATTGTATAAAACATGTACTTCTTTTTTTTCTAAAACGGCAATAGAAGTATGCGAAGGACAACAATACGACATCAATTTTGAAACTCAAGAAGAAGTTTCTTTTGATGAGTATTATAAAATGATAGAATATAAAACAGGCGTTTTGGGTGCATGTGCATTTAAAATAGGAGCTGTAATTTCCAAAGCGTCAGAAGAAAATACAGAATTAATCTACCAATACGGACTTAATCTTGCAAAAGCATTTCAGATTATGGATGATTATTTAGATGTTTTTGGGAGTCAAGAGAATTTTGGAAAAAAAGTTGCAGGAGATATTTATGAAAATAAAAAAACAATACTTTATTTATTAGCATTAGAAAAAGGCTCTAAGGAAGATATAGATGAATTAAAGTATTGGTATTCCAATAAGACAAGAAGTATTGACAAGATTTTTGCTGTAGAACGTATTTTTAAAAGGTTAGCAGTAGATGAGATAGCATTAGAATTAGTAGCTAAGTATAATACTATTTCCTTTGAGTATTTAGAAAAAATAGAAGTAGAAAAAGAGAAGAAACAACCTTTCTATGACTTATCAAACTATCTTTTAAATAGAGTTCAGTAAAAAAAAATGCATCAAATCAAAAAAAAATTTGGTACGTAAAAAAAAGAGTGTATATTTGCAAAACCAAATCGGGAGCTTAGCTCAGCTGGTTCAGAGCATCTCGCTTACACCGAGAGGGTCGGGGGTTCGAATCCCTCAGCTCCCACAACAAAGACTTCAAAATTTTTTGAAGTCTTTTTTTGTATTTTATTTTTATAACTCTTTCACATAAGTTACTTTTACAGTTGTTATGCAAAATTATTTATCTCAACTTAACGATTCACAAAAAGAAGCAGTTATTACTACCGAAGGACCTTTAATGGTAATTGCAGGAGCAGGTTCTGGGAAAACTAGAGTTCTTACTTACCGTATTGCTCATCTAATAGAAAAAGGAGTGGATCCGTTTACTATTTTAGCACTCACATTTACCAATAAGGCAGCAAGAGAGATGAAAGAGCGTATTGCTAAATTGGTGGGGGATTCCGAGGCAAAGAGTTTATGGATGGGAACTTTTCATTCCGTTTTTGCTCGAATTCTTAGAAGTGAAGCACAACTATTGGGTTATCCTTCAAATTTTACTATATACGATGCTCAAGATGCTCTGAGTGTGATTAAAAAAGTAATAAAAGATTTAGAACTCGATACGGATATTTATAAACCAAAACAGGTGTTAGGTCGTATTTCTCAGTATAAAAATAATTTAATTACGGTTCGAGCATACTTTAATACTCCAGAACTCATTGAGGCAGATGCATCTTCTAGAAAACCAAAATTAGGCGAGGTATATAGAATGTATGTAGAAAGATGTTTTAAAAATGGAGCAATGGATTTTGATGATTTGTTGCTTAGAACCAATGAAATTCTTACTCGTTTTCCTGAGGTATTAGCAAAGTATCAAAATAGATTTCGTTACATACTCGTAGATGAGTACCAAGATACCAATCATTCTCAGTATTTAATTGTAAAAGCATTAGCTTCTCGCTTCGAAAATTTATGTGTAGTAGGTGATGATGCTCAAAGTATCTATGCTTTTCGTGGAGCAAACATTGCGAATATTCTTAATTTTCAATCGGATTATCCTGATGCGAAATCCATTGCGTTAGAGCAAAATTATCGTTCAACAAAAAATATTGTAAATGCCGCTAATACCATAATTAAACATAATAAGGAGCAATTAGATAAAAATGTGTGGACTTCTAATGAGCAAGGAGAGAAAATACAAGTGTATAGAGCATTTTCTGATACCGATGAAGCCAACTTTATAGCTAATACTGTTTTTGAATCAAAGCTTAATCATCAGCAAAAAAATAGCGATTTCGCAATTCTGTATAGAACCAATGCTCAATCACGTGCAATAGAAGATGCTCTTAGGAAAAAAAATATCCCGTATCAGGTATTTGGTGGGATTTCCTTTTATCAGCGAAAAGAGATTAAAGATTTACTGGCTTATTTACGTGTGCTTGTTAATCCAAAAGATGAGGAAGCATTACTTCGTATTATCAATTATCCTGCACGTGGAATAGGAGATTCTACTTTAAATAAATTAATAATTGCTTCAGACGAAAAACAAACTCCAATCTACGAGCTTTTAGAAAATATTAATCAAATAGGAGTTTCTATAGGTTTAAATAAAGGGATTTCAGGTAAATTAAGTGTGTTTTGGGAAATGATTAAATCGTTCAAAATACAATTAAATACTACTGAAGTTCATGAGCTTGCTATGCAAATTGCTACTCAAACAGGTATGATTCGAGTATTAAAAGAAGATAATACACCAGAAAGTATTTCAAAAATTGAGAATATAAACGAACTGGTAAATAGTATTCAAGGATTTATAGAGGAGCAAAAAGAAATAGAAGATGGAGTTCCTACGCTTGAATATTTTATGGAAAATATTACACTTGCTTCTGATGTTCAAGGTCAAAATGATGAAGATGCAGATAAAGTTTCGTTGCTTACGGTGCATTTAGCTAAAGGTTTGGAATTTCCTGTTGTTTTTGTTGCAGGAATGGAAGAGGATTTGTTTCCAAGCATGATGGCATCTAACACAAGACAAGAGTTAGAGGAGGAAAGAAGACTTTTTTATGTGGCATTAACTCGCTCGGAGAAAAAAGCATACCTCAGTTATGCAATAACACGATTCCGATGGGGAAAGATAGTAGATAATGAGCCAAGTCGTTTTATCGAAGAAATAGATGAACAATATGTTGAATTACTAAATCAAGACTTAAAAAGTAATGTAAATCGCTCAGGATTGAGTAATGATATTTTTGGCGATTTTTCACAAGGTCAAAGCAAACCACAAGCAAATATAATTCCTAAAAAGAGAGTAAGTAATCCTCAGAATTTAAAACCAATACATCAGGTAAGTTCAGCGAATACAAAAGAAAATTTAAATATAAAGGTAGGAGATTCAGTTGTTCACGACCGATTTGGGAGAGGAGAAGTGGAGTTTTTAGAAGGGGAGAAAGAAGATGCGAAAGTTCATATAAACTTTGATAATGCAGGTAAAAAGAAGCTTTTACTTAGATTTGCTAAATTAAGGATAGTGTAAAAATTACATTTTTATTATTTTTCTAGGATTTTAATAAAATAAAGTGTATATTTGACAACTTAAAAAAGAGTATTCTATAAATGGTAATATAAAAATTCTTTTACAATGATATTAATAGTAGATAGTGGGTCAACAAAAAGTGATTGGGTAATTTTAAACTCAGAAGGTAAAGAAGAGTTCAGAACGGAAACAATAGGTTTCAATCCGTACTTTATTTCAACCAAAGAGATAGAAGCGGAGATTGGTAAGAATGAACAGTTAGTAGAGTTAAAGGAAAAAGCGACACAAGTGTTTTTCTATGGAGCAGGTTGTTCTTCCGAAAAGATGAATGCTGTGGTGGAAAAAGCATTGTCTAAGTGTTTTGTAAACGCAGAAATTACCGTTGATCACGATTTATTAGGTGCTGCTTATGCAGCATACAATGGAAAGCCTGCAATTGTTTGTATTTTAGGTACAGGTTCTAATTCTTGTTATTTCGACGGAGAAAAATTAGAAGAAGCAACTCCATCACTAGCATATATTCTTGGAGATGAAGGAAGTGGAAATAATTTAGGTAAAAGAATTCTTCAAGCATATTTCTTGAAAAAAATGCCTAAACGTTTATGTCAAGCATTTAAAGAAAGATATAATTTAACGATAGAACAATTAAATAAAAACGTATACCAAAATCAGTTTGCAAATACCTATTTGGCTACATTTAGTAGATTTGTTTCTGATCATAAATACGAACCATTTATTCAGAAGTTGATTTATGACAGCATGAAAGAATTTGTAGTAAATCAAATTTTACCATACAAAGAAGCTCGTTTCTCTGAAATTAATTTTATTGGTTCTGTAGCTCATTATTATGAAGAAATATTGTATGCAGTAGCGGCAGAATTTCATTTAAAAATTGGTTTTGTAATTAGAAAACCAATAGATAATTTAGTTAAATATCATTTGCTTTATATTCTTCCTAAAAAAGAAGGAGTAAAGGCATAGAATAAAATAAATTTGACAATCTCATAAAAATTCTTCAACTTTAAGTCGGAGAATTTTTTTTAACCATACTTTATAAAAACATAATGAAAAATTTTTTAATAGGATTGCTTCTACTTGTAGAAGTTTTTGTATTTGCTCAAGAACACAATACAAGATACGGAGCAGATATTGTAGGTTTATCGTCTTTGGTACAGCTTTCAGTGGAACCAACAGAAGTAGTTTTGAGTGATTATTTTACGGATTCAAGTGATTTAAAAATAGAACACGTTCCTGATGGATTAGCTATTTTAAATCAAAAAGGAATACTTACTCTTACAGGAAAAATGAAAAATCCTGTAGATATGCTCATAATAGAGAAAAATGGATTTAACTATGCAATACCAGTAAGAAACACCTTACAGGAAAAATTCGATTTTGAGTTTAAAGCACCTAAAGAGTACAAGAATTTAAAGATAAAAGGGAATTTTAACGGTTGGGATATCAATAAGAATAAATTAAATAAGCAGGGAAATACGTATTCTTTTTCTACGTATTTGAATCCAGGAAGATATGAGTATGTATTTGTAGAAGAAGGTAAAGAGTTTCCTGATCCTACAAATGCTAGTACCATAAGCAATGGAATAGGAGGAACTAATTCGGTATTTGAGGTAGGAGATTTAAATAAGAAAAAGCCTTTTATTTATACCAAAGAATATAAAAATGGAAAAATAATAGTAGAGTCTAAAGACAAAGTAAACTATACAGTTCTTTTAGATAATCAGATACTAGATGTAAAACAAGCAAAAAAGAGTAGAAAGAAACTCTCTATTTCGTTACCAAATGATTTGCAAAATGCAGGAAGATGTTTTCTTAGAATTTACGCACACAACGGAAAAGATGCTACCAACGATATATTAATTCCATTAGAAAATGGAAAACCAGTGTTAAGTACAAAAGATTTAACGCGTAAAGACAAACAAACGATGGTAATGTACTCTATATTAACGGATCGTTTTTATGATGCAGATAAGGAAAATGATAAACCTTTATCTATACCAGAAGTATTACCATTAAATGATTACAAAGGAGGAGATTTTAAAGGAATTACAAAGAAAATAGAAGATAATTTCTTTACGGATTTAGGTGTAAATACCTTGTGGATTTCCCCGATTTCTCAGAATCCAGAAACCGCATACGGTTTATTTGACAAAGGTGGAATTAAAACAAAATTTAGTGGATACCACGGATATTGGCCAATTTCTTGTGATAAAATAGATTATAGATACGGAACAGATGCAGATTTTACGGAGTTAATTAATAAAGCACACGGAGAAAACATGAACGTATTATTGGATTATGTTGCAAATCATGTGCATGAAGAAAATCCAATTATAAAAGAACATCCTGATTGGAAAACAAGCAACGTGACTCCCGACGGAAGAGAGAATATGGGACTTTGGGACGAGTTTCGATTAACAACTTGGTTTGATCCATTTCTTCCAACGTTGGATTTAGAAAATCCAGTAGTGACTGAGGTAATGACGGATTATGCAGTAGATTGGTTCAAACGATTCCCAATTGATGGATTTCGTCATGATGCTGTAAAACATATTCCTATTGAATTTTGGAGAACATTAACCAAAAAATTAAAAGAAAGAGTAGTGGTAGATAATCGTTCACTATATCAGATAGGAGAAACGTATGGTGGACACGGATTAATTTCTTCTTATGTGAATAACGGTTTACTTGATGCTCAATTTGAGTTTAATATGTATCATCATCTAACACATTCACTTATAAATCCTGATGTTTCACTTACCAACCTTTCTAATGCATTGGAAGAAAGTTTATTCTACTACGGAGCACACCATGTAATGGGAAATATTACAGGAAATCACGATAAAGCTAGAATTATTTCGTATGCTGATGGAAGCGTAAAGTTTGATGAAGATGCCAAACTTGCAGGATATGCAAGGAATATAGAAAATCAAGGAGATAAAGGTTTCGATATTATTTCTCAGTTGATGGCATTTAATATTTTTATTCCAGGAATTCCAGTAATTTATTACGGAGATGAAATTGGAATGCCAGGAGGAAATGATCCTGATTGTAGAAGAATGATGAAATTTTCTAATTTAAATGAAAATCAAACTAAGCTTAGAAACAAAGTTAAAAAGTTATTAGAGTTCAGAAACAACAGATTGTCATTACTTTACGGAGATACCAAAATTCTAAAATCAACAGATGAAGTATTGGTAGTTTTGCGTACATACTTTGGAGAAAATACAATTCTTGTAATTAATAAATCAGAAAAAAGCTATACACCTGATTTAGGAAAAGAGTTTAAGAGTATGAATGTATACAATCCCGATAACGATAACAGTTTAACGCTAAAAGGTAAGTCGTTTGCTTTGTTCTACAATTAGTATAACCTAACATAAAATACAAAAAAGTTCCATCGGTAAGGTGGAACTTTT
>JACJZS010000003.1 GCA_020635515.1 Flavobacteriales bacterium | reverse complement strand
AAAAAGCATTTTTCTTGTCTATTCTTTAATGTTAATTTTTAGCACTGTCTTTTTTTTAGCATGACGCACAACACACAAATATATGGACATTATTTTAAAATACAATAATGTGTTTTAAAAAGTTAAATTTACTGAAATCATCACTAATAGTAACGGTTTTTAATGTATTTTGTGATGTCTTCATATTGTATATTGTGAATTGTTTTGTAATTTTGTTTTAACATTATTCTATACAAAATAAAGACATGGATTTAGCAAAATATCAATTTTCTTTTGGTGAACATTATACTAAAAAAGTGATATGGATTTCTTTCCCGTATAGCAACGAACTAAAAATTAAACTTAAAACTCGTTTTCCATCTTCTAAATGGAGTCAAACCAAAAAATGTTGGTATTTGCCTGATTTAGTAGTCATAAGAAGAGAATTAAACCTTACCCAAAAAGAGTGGGGAGCAAACACTATCGACAAAATTCACATCGTAAATCAAGAAGCTTTTTCTAATTTTATTAATAAACTCAAACTTAAAGCGTATAGCGATAATACCATAAAAACCTATCTTTCTGAATTTGCGTATTTACTTATTTTATTAAAATACCGTTCGGTAGACGAATTAACCGAAAAACAATTAAAAGATTACTTTCTTTATTGTTTAACCACCAACAAATGGAGCGAAAGAAAACTCAATGGAAATATTAATGCTGTGAAATTTTATTTTGAACAAGTAATTCATAGAAAAAGAATGTTTTTTGATATTCCTAGACCTAAAAAGCCAAAGTCTTTACCAAAAATGCTAAGCAAAGAAGAAATTAAACTAATATTTAATTCAGTTTCCAATCAAAAACACTTGCTAATGCTCAAACTTTGCTACGGTATGGGGTTGAGAGTAAGTGAAATTGTTAACATTAAGATTAATCATATAGACTCTTCTTCTATGGTGGTTCTGATTAAATCTGCAAAAGGTAAAAAAGACAGATACACTAATTTACCTCAAACTATTTTAGATTTATTACGATCTTATTATAAAACGTATCGTCCAAAAGAGTGGCTTTTTGAAGGGCAATATGGTGGAAAATATTCTGTTGGAAGTGTTCAAAAAGTATTTAAGCGGGCGATGCAAAAAACAAAAATAAACAAGCAAATAGGAATACATGGATTAAGACACTCTTATGCTACTCATTTATTAGAAAGTGGAGCAGACCTCAGATTTATCCAAGAACTTTTAGGTCATCATTCCATTAAAACAACTCAAATTTATACTCATGTTACTCAAATTACAAAATCAAAAATTAAATCTCCGTTAGACGATTTCTAGGAATTACCTTTTTTATCCAACATAATCATTTCATTTACTTGAATTTCGGTAACATATCTTGTGGTATCATTTTTATCTATAAAACTTCTGTTTTTTAGTTTTCCTTCTATATAGATTCTACTTCCTTTTTTTACATATAAAGCAACAGTTTCGGCTAACTTATTCCAAAACACAAGATTGTGCCATTGAGTTTGTTTTTCTTTATTTCCGTTTTTATCTTTCCAGTATTCAGAAGTAGCAATTGAAATTTGTACTATTTTACAATTCTCTAGCTCTTTTAATTCAGGGTCACTACCGATATGACCTATTAATGTTACTTTATTTAATGATTTCAAAATAGTGTACGCTTCGCGGTTTTTAGTCCCAATTTAGTTGGGTTAAAAACCTTTTTCTAATTAGATGCTAATATATAATTAAAAATTATAAAGTAAAAAAATAATTTAATATTATAAGTTATTTTTATTGATGGAGTTTTGGTGTTATTCTAACTTCTGAATGTATTTTGTGGAATAATTAGGGAGAAGTTTAGGGTGTAAAATCGAAATGTAATCCATAAGAACAGAATCAACATATAAACTTCCTGATTCGTAGTAATTATTTGTTCCGTTTTCTTTTTTTTGTTTTGAAATTGAGTAAACATGATTGTTTTTGAATGCATCAAAAAGTTGGTAATGAGCATTTTGTTGAAGTAGTTGGTTTTTGTATTTTAAATCACTGGCGTCGAGCCAAAAATCTGCATTTTTTGCTTTTCCTAAAACTTCTTCAAAAGAAAGTTGCATGGATTCGGTTCCTGATTTTTCTTTCCATAAATAATTTCCTCCTGCGTCTTGGTAATATTGCACAGAAAAACTTTCTCCTTGTGGCATAAACCAAAAATCTCCGTACATTATTTTTCCAAAAACAGTAGGTTTGTTTTGTTGTTGAGATGCTTTATTTTTCCAAGAAGTATAGTTGCGTTCTATTTGATTGAACGATTGATTTGCTTTTTCTTTTTTGGTTGTTAATATTCCAAAAAGTTTGATTAACTCGGATTTTCCGAGTGGTGTTTTTTCTTTGTAATCTTCTAGAAAAAGGGTTTGTATACCATGTTTTTTTAAAATTTTTATTTGATTGATATGATTGGGATTAGGGTATAAAATTAACAATTTAGGATTGATTTGAATTATTTTTTCTACATCTAAAAACTGATTGTTTCCTACTTCTGGGATTTGATTATTTTTAATGTAATCAGTGTAAAAATTCTGAGCAGAAAGAACTCCTTTTATAGAACTTTGTGCGTTTAATTCAGCAAAGTAGCTGTAGTACGAAGAAGAGCCAATAACAAAAGAGGTTATAGGGAGTTCATTTTTAGAAAAATAAACGTTATCAGAGTAGATGGGATAGATGTGTGTAGAGTCTTTGGTTTCTTGTAACTGTATAGATACAGAATGCTTTAAATCTGATTTTTTGAATGATTCTTTTTTCTTTGTGCATGAATGAAAAATTATAAAAACTATAAAAATTAAAAAACGAGACATAATTTTTTGTTTAGAATTATAAAAAGAGTAAATTTGCACTCCCTTATGGCGACGTAGCTCAATTGGATAGAGCGTCAGATTACGGCTCTGAAGGTTGAGGGTTCGACTCCTTCCGTCGTCACAAAGATATAAAATCTCAAGTTTCCCTTGGGATTTTTTTATTTTTTACAGTATAAAATTAGAAAACAATAATTCTTTAAAAAGTGCTAATCAATCATTGGTAAAGACTAATAAAAAAATAGTAACTTTGCAGGCGAATTAAAAAATTCCAATCTATAATTTAGCATGAAATTACCAAAACATATTTTCGTTACAGGAGGAGTTACTTCATCTTTAGGAAAAGGAATTGTTTCCGCTTCGCTCGGATTATTATTAAAGTCAAGAGGATATAGAGTTACAATTCAGAAATTAGATCCATATATAAACATCGATCCAGGAACCTTAAATCCATACGAACATGGAGAGTGTTATGTTACCGACGATGGTGCAGAAACTGATTTAGATTTGGGGCATTACGAACGGTTCTTAAATATTCCTACGAGCAAAGACAACAACGTTACTACAGGAAAAATTTACCAAACCGTAATCAATAAGGAGAGAAGAGGTGATTTTTTAGGAAAAACTGTTCAAGTTATTCCTCATATTACCAATGAGATAAAGAGAAGAATTCAAATTATAGGAAAGTCAGGAGATTATGATATTATAATTACCGAAATAGGAGGAACTGTAGGAGATATAGAATCTCTTCCTTTTATAGAAGCAGTAAGGCAGTTACGTTGGGAATTAGGTGAGAAAAATTCAATGATTATTCATTTAACTTTAGTTCCGTATTTAGCTTCTAGTGGAGAATTAAAAACAAAACCATCTCAACACTCGGTTCGTTTGCTTATGGAAAGTGGAGTTCAGGCGAATGTATTGGTTTGTAGAACAGAACACGATATATCAAAAAGCATTAGAGAAAAGTTGGCATTATTTTGTAACTTAAAAAATGAAAATGTAATTGAATGTAAAGATTTAAGTACAATTTACGAGGTTCCAAAAGTTTTACTGAAACAAAAATTAGATCAAGTAGTACTTAGAGAGCTTGGTATAGATCTTTATCCTGAAGTTGATTTAACTAAATGGAATTACTTTTTGGAAAGACATAAAAATCCTAAAAATCACATAGAAATAGGTTTGGTAGGGAAATATGTTTCGTTACAAGATTCCTATTTGTCTATTGCAGAATCTTTTATCCATGCAGGAGCTTATTTAGATGCCAAAGTAGATATTAGATGGATTTATTCTGGAGAACTTACCAAAGAAAACATAGAAGAAACGTTTAAAGGATTAGACGGAATACTAATTGCTCCTGGTTTTGGAGATAGAGGTATAGAAGGAAAAGTGTTAGCTGCTCAGTATTGTAGAGAAAATAATATTCCAACGTTAGGGATTTGTCTTGGAATGCAAACAATGGCAATAGAATTTGCTAGAAATATTCTTGGATACGAAAAAGCTGAAAGTACAGAAGTAAACACGCAGACAGAACATCCTGTAATTAGTATCATGGAACAACAAAAAGGAGTTACAGAAAAAGGTGGAACGATGCGTCTAGGAAGTTGGACTTGCGAATTAAAAGAAAATACAAGTATAAAATCCATTTATGAAAAATCTGAAATTCAAGAAAGACACAGACATAGATATGAGTTTAATAACGAATATTTAGGTCAGTTCGAAGAGAATGGAATGATTGCTTCGGGAATAAATCCAGACACAGGTCTTGTAGAAATATTAGAAAGTAAAAATCATCATTTTTATATTGGAGTTCAGTTCCACCCTGAGTATAAATCAACCGTAGAAAATCCACATCCTTTATTTAAGGCTTTTGTAGAAGCTACAATTAATCACAAAACTTCAAATCAGTTAGAAAATGCAACAGGAAAGAAAATTTGATAGTAACACACTCATAGGTTTCATTTTAATTGGATTAATTTTAATCGGTTTTTCTACGTATAATTACTATAATAAATCAGAAGAATCCGAGCAAATAAACACATCACAAACTAAACAAAACTCCATTCAGAGCGAAGAAGAAAATCAAACAGCAAAAGTTCAACTTCAAGATTCTGCGACAGTTGATAGTAACAATCAAGCTGAGCAGTTATATTCTTTCGAAAATGAAAAACTAGAGCTTAAATTCACTTCATTAGGAGGACAATTAAAAGAAGTAAAGCTAAAAGAGTTTAATGCGTACAGTAAAGAAGGTAAAGATCATCATAAAGAACTCTTTTTAATTAAAGGTAATAGTGCAAGTTTTGGGTATACTTTCAAAACAAAAGAAGGAAAGTTAGTAGATACACGAAATTTATACTTCTCGGCAAATCAAGATTCTCCCAATAAGATTACATTTACTACACGAATTGCAGATGCAACAATCAATTATGTATATACATTAAAAAAAGATTATTCTCTTGATTTTGAAGTGCAAACCAGTAATTTATATAAAATTACAAATGATAATTTAATTACGTTAAATCATCATCAAAAAGCATTTGCATTAGAAAAAGGTAGAAGTCAAGAAAATACCTATACCGAATTTAATTATTCGTATGAAAATTTTGCAAAAGATGATTATTGGCAAAGTAAAAGTTTTGAAGAAGAAGAAAAAATTGATTGGATAGCAATTAAACAACAATTTTTTGCTACTGTTTTAGAACCTAAAAACAAACTTGTAAATACAAAAGGAACTCCCGAGGTAATAAAAGATGAAAATTCAGAATTTATCAAGGATTTTTCATATACTTCAGAAGTTGCTTTTCAAAATGACGTAAAGGAGGAGTATACGTGGTATTTTGTTCCTTTAAAAAGAGATTTATTAAAGTCTTACGGTAAGAATTTTGAAGATTTAATTCCATTTGGTTGGGGAATTTTTGGTTGGTTAAATATATTCTTTTTGTGGATGTATAAAACCATCGGTAGTGCAGGTATTGCTGCAGGTTGGATTATATTTTTAATGACAATCATAGTAAAACTCATTACTTCTCCTATCATGTACAAACAGCATTTACAAAGTGCGATGATGCGAGTTTTAAAGCCAGAGCTAGAGGAATTAAATGAAAAAAATAAAAATGCAGATGCTCTAAAGAAGCAACAAGCTACCATGGAATTGTATAGGAAAGCAGGCGTAAATCCTATGGCAGGTTGTCTTCCTGCATTATTGCAGATGCCAATTTTTATCTCCTTGTACCGATTCTTTCCCAACGTATTTGATTTACGAGGAAAAAGCTTTCTTTGGGCAGATGATTTAACTGCGTATGATTCCATAACAACTCTTCCGTTTAATATTCCTTTTTATGGAGATCATGTAAGTTTGTTTACAATTATGTATTGTGCTGTACTACTTATTTACACAAGAATGACTGCCAGCAATATGCAACAACCAACGCAAGAAGGAATGCCAGATATGAGAGTAATGATGTACATAATGCCACTGATGTTTATTTTTATTCTTAATTCATTAGCATCAGGTTTGTCTTGGTATTATTTTGTTTCAAATGCAATTAACATCATTATTATTTTATTCATTAAGAATTTTTTGATTGATGAAAAGAAAATTCATCAGAAAATGCAGGCGAATAAAGCAAAACCTAAAAAGAAAGGTAAATGGCAAGCTAGAATGCAAGAAATGATGGAAAAAGCTCAAGAGCAACAAAAACTTCAACAACAAGGAAAAAAATAAAAAAAAACCATCACACAAGTGTGGTGGTTTTTCTAAGGAATAGTTATATATATTGTTTTTTATGTTGATTCAAAGATATGCACGATTATCAGAGTTTTTTTGTTTTTTCGATAAAATAGCTTATTTTTTCGATAAAGTGAAATTTGGATAAGATGATACAGAAATAGTTATGGAGGAAATTAAAGTTTGGATTTTTCAGTCCAATAAAACAATAGAGAAAAGTCAACTAGAGCTGATTCAGATAGCGTTAGATGAATTTATTAAAAATTGGACAGCTCATGGAGCAAAGTTATATGCAGGTTACGAAATTATAGAAGATAGATTTATAAAAGTATATGCAGATGAATCTAAAGAAAAAGCTTCGGGTTGTTCTATAGATGCGATGACGCAAATAATTAAAAAAATAGAGTCCAATTTAAAAACGGGATTGTTGAATCGTATGTTTATTTCGTATGAAAATAAAGAAGGAATTCAGACAAAGTTATTACCAGAGTTTAAAAAATTAATTCAAAAAAAACAGCTTACGGCAGAAGACTACATATACGATATCTCAGTATCTAATCAAAAAGAATTTTTAAATAGATTTAAAATAAAAATAAAAGATAGCTGGGCGAAAACATATTTAGACTAGATTATTTTATATAAATCTTATTTTATGTAAATTGTGCAGATAACAACTTAAATAAGATTTATTATGAAAAAAGTAATACTGATTTTAGTAGTCGTATTTGCATTTACAGAATCCTATTCTCAAGCACAAATACAAAGAGGAGATAGTAAATTTCAAGGAGGTTTTCGGGTTTTTGGTATAGGTTACGGAGTCGTGGCAAACTACGATTATGGTATGAACGACTGGTTCTCTCTAGGTGGAGGAGCAGATTTTTATTTTTCAGAAGAACACAAAGCCAGCTTTTTTCTTTATGGAAGAACTAATTTTCATCTTGGCGAATTACTTTATTTAGATGATAATATGGATCTTTATCCAGGGATTGATTTAGGGATAAAAACGGAAGGAGTCGGAATAGGATTTCGCTTAGGGTTTCGTTACTTCTTTAGTGAAAAGCTCGGAGCTTATATAGAGGTAGGCTCTCATGGAGCAGTAGGTGTTGTAGTTAATCTATAATTATAATAGAGCATATTGTTTACAGAGTAGAAAAATCAAAAAAATAGATTTAAATTTAAATTATTATATCGTAAGTTTGCGACGCACGAAAACAAGAAGTGCAAGCGAGAAAAAGAAAACGATAAATATTAAATTTAGATATATTATGAAAAAAGCATTAGTATTAGCGGTGTTGTTTTTAGGGATTAATTCAGCATTTGGTCAAGCACAAGTAAGTAAAGGAGACAAAAAAGTTCAAGTAGGATTCAGAGCATTTGGTTATGGAACAGGAATTACAGGAACTTTTGATTATGGAGTAAATAATTGGTTCTCTTTTGGTGCAGGTACGGATTTTTATTTTTCTGGAGATGAAGACTTTTTTCTTTACGGAAGAACTAATTTTCATTTAGGAGAATTATTAGAATTTAATGATAACATAGATTTGTATCCAGGTATAGATGTGGGATTTTCAGGAGATGGAATAGGTCTAGGTGCAAGGTTAGGATTTAGATATTTCTTTACAGATAAAGTAGGTGCTTATGTAGAGGTTGGTTCGCATGGAGCATTAGGAGTTGTATTTGATTTATAAAATTTGTGGCATACTCTTTGACCTAGTTACCAAAAAATAAAATATATGAAAAGTATAGTATGCGGTTTATTGACATTATTAACATTTATAAATAATAAAGCAGTGGATTTAGAATTAGACAAAAAATTAGAAGATGGTTTATATGCCGAAATGGAAACTTCAAAAGGTACAATGCTCATAAAACTTTATGAAAAAGAAGCACCGATGACAGTTGCAAATTTTGTTGGATTGGCAGAAGGTACTATAGAAAATACCGCAAAAGAAAAAGGAAAACCTTTTTATGACGGATTAATCTTTCATAGAATTATAAAAGATTTTATGATTCAAGGAGGAGATCCTACTGGTACAGGAATGGGAGGTCCTGGTTATAAATTTGCAGATGAAAAAAATGAGTTAAAACACGATAGCAAAGGAATGCTTTCAATGGCAAATTCAGGTCCTAATACCAATGGAAGCCAGTTTTTTATTACGGAAGTTCCAACTCCATGGTTAGATGGAAGACATACTATTTTTGGTAAAGTAATAGAAGGTATACAAGTGGTAGATAGTTTGGCGAATGTAAAAACAGGAGCTAATGACAAACCTGTAGAAGACATTAAAATCATTAAACTTACCATAAAAAGAAAAGGAAAAGAATATAAAAAGTACGATGGAGCTGAAGCTTTCGAAAAAGCAAAACAAGCTCAAGTAGAAAAGGAAAAGAAAGCAAAAGAAGAAGCAGAGAAAAAGTTGACAGAATTAAAAGCAGGAATGACCACTTCTCCTACAGGATTGATGTACAAAATTCTTGCAAATGGTACAGGAACTCAAGCAGAAAAAGGAAAAACAGTAGCAGTGCATTATACAGGAATGTTAACAGACGGAACTGTATTTGATTCCTCTTATAATAGAAATCAACCAATTGAATTTCCATTAGGTGCAGGACGTGTAATCCCTGGTTGGGACGAAGGAATTGCGTTACTTAAAGAAGGTGGAAAAGCAAAACTTTTAATTCCGCCACATTTAGCTTACGGTGCTAGAGGTGCAGGTGGTGTAATTCCTCCTAATGCACACTTGATTTTTGACGTAGAGTTAGTAAAAGTGAAGTAACATTAAATAAAAGAAGTTGCAAAGTGCTGATTTTTTCAGCACTTTTTTTATTTTTGAACTATGAATGTATTCGAATTAGAAAAACTACTTTTTGAGTGGTCGCCAAAATCTTATGCAGAAGATTTTGATAATGTAGGATTACTGGTAGGAAACGGAAATGATGCTGTTGCTGGTGTTGTAATTACTCTTGACTGTACAGAAAAAGTAATACAGGAAGCAATTGATTTAAAAGCAAACGTAATAGTTACGTTTCATCCGATTATTTTTTCTGGTTTAAAGTCAATTACAGGAAAGAATTATGTAGAGAAGATAGTTTTAAAAGCAATTAAAAATGATATATCAATTATTGCAATTCATACCAATTTAGACAATTCTTCTACTGGAGTTAATTATGAAATATGCAATCGATTGCAGTTAATTAATCAGAAAATATTTATCCCAAAAGAGAAACAAATACTAAAACTCTCAACTTACGTCCCCAAAACTCATATAGAAAAGGTAAAAGAGAAATTATTTGATTCAGGTGCGGGGAATATAGGGAACTATTCTGAATGTTCTTTTTCATACGAAGGAACAGGAACGTTTAATCCAAAAGAAAAAGCAAACCCTTTTATAGGTAAGAAACATCAAAGAGAAAACGTAGCAGAGATTTGTTTAAACGTTATTTTTGAAGATTACTTAAAAAACAAAATTATATCTGCATTAATGGAATCTCATCCATACGAAGAAGTTGCGTATGATATTTTTAGATTAGAGAATCAAAACCAAGAGGTAGGAATAGGAAGAGTAGGAGAGTTGGAACGAGAATTATCAGAATCTCAATTCTTGGAATATGTAAAAAAACACCTTCCAACGAAATGTATAAGACATTCTAAATTATTGAATAAAAAAGTAAAAAAAATAGCGGTTCTAGGTGGTTCAGGAAGTTTTGCTATTTCTAATGCAATACATGCCAATGCTGATGTTTATATTACTGCGGATTTAAAATACCATGACTTTTTTCGAGCTGAAAACAAAATTGTTTTAATGGATATAGGACATTATGAATCAGAGCAGTTTACAAAAAATCTGATTTATGATTATTTAATGAAAAAAAATAGTATTTTTGCACTTCATATTTCTAAAGAAAATACCAATCCAGTAAATTATTTTTAACACTATGGCAACAAAAAATAGTTCTGAAATAACTGTAGAACAAAAGTTAAGAGCTTTATACGATTTACAAATCATACATTCTAAATTAGACGAAATCAGAAATACAAGAGGAGAACTTCCTGTAGAAGTAGAGGATTTAGAAAATGATATTGCTGGTTTAGAAAAGAGAATCGAAAACTTAAAAGAAGATATAGATTCGCTTAACGTAGATATTAAAGAAAAAAATGAGGTAAAAAAGAACTCTCAAGCTTTAATTAAAAAATACACCAAACAATTAGATGACATTAGAAACGATAGAGAACATACCTCACTTACCAAAGAAATTGAGTATCAAGAACTAGAAATTGAATTGGCAGAGAAAAGAATAGGAGAGTTTAAGTTTAAAATCTCTAAAGTTGAAGAGAAGATTGCAGATGTTCAAGAGAAATTAGATGGATACAAAAAGCATCTAAAACATAAAAAATCAGAACTAAATAGCTTGATTAAAGAAACTGAAAAAGAAGAAGCGTTTCTTAATAAAAAAGTAGAAGAATTTTCAGAATTGATTGATAATCGTCTCCTTTCTTCATACAATAGAATTAGAACAGCGTCTAAAAACGGTTTAGCGGTAGTAAGTGTAGAGCGTGGAGCAGCAGTAGGTTCTTACTTCACAATTCCTCCTCAGAAAATGGTGGAAATAGCGATGAGAAAAAAAATACTTATAGATGAGCACAGCGGAAAAATATTAGTTGATGAGGTTCTGGCTCAAGAAGAAGTAGAAAAAGTAGATAATCTACTATTAGCAGAAAAGTAAAATTATTTAGTATAAAATAACGTAAATCCTTGCTTTACAAAGCAAGGATTTATTTTTATAAGGTAAAAAAAACTTAAAAAATCGTTTGTGTATTAATTAAAAAAAACATAATTTTGCACTTCATTTTAAATAAAAAATAAATATGTTCGCAATTGTAGAGATAGCTGGGCTTCAATACAAAGTTGAAAAAGACCAAAAGTTATTTGTAAATCGTTTGCAAGGTGATGCGGGAGATTCTTTGAATTTCGATAAAGTATTACTTAAAAGCGATGGTAAAGTGACTTTAGGCGCCCCGACTATAGAAGGAGCTTCTGTAGAAGCTAAGATATTGGATCACGTAAAAGGTGATAAAGTAATCGTTTTCAAAAAGAAAAGAAGAAAAGGATACAGAGTGAAAAATGGTCACAGACAGCAGTATACTCAAATTCAAATCGTTTCTTTATAATTTTTTAAAAAAAATAAAAACATACTAAAATGGCACATAAGAAAGGAGTCGGAAGTTCGAAAAACGGTAGAGAATCACACTCTAAACGACTTGGAGTAAAAGCATTTGGAGGAGAATCAGTAAAAGCAGGAAATATAATCGTTAGACAAAGAGGTACTCAACATCATCCAGGTAATGGAGTAGGTATTGGTAAAGATCATACGATTTTTGCTCTTGTAGATGGTAAAGTAGTATTTAGAAAGAAAAGAGATAATCGTTCGTATGTTTCTGTAGAGGAAGCTACAGCGTAAACGATTTTTTTGCAACAATTTTGTTACTATCAAAATTTGTTGTAAATTCGCATACTGAAATAGAAAGACAATGAAGAAGACCTTTTTAAAGGTCTTTTTTTATTACAATAAGTAAGGTGGAGTTTTAATGAATTTGGAAAGCAAGGTACATGAGTTAATTGAAAACTTTCTAAGGGAAAGAAAAGATTTGTTTTTGGTTGATTTAAAGGTTTCTATAGATAATAGAATTCAAGTTTATATAGATGGAGATTCTTCTGTAAGTATCCAAGATTGTTTAGATCTTTCGAGAGCTATCGAGTTTAATTTAGATAGAGAAGAAGAGGATTTTAGTTTAGATGTAAGTTCTTATGGTGTTGTGGAACCGCTCAAAATGGCTCGTCAATATGCTAAAAATATAGGAAGAGAATTAAAAATCAAAACAGAGGAAAAAGAATACAAAGGGATTCTTGCACAGGTAAATGATGAAAATATTGTGATTGAATGGAAAGAAAGACAACCTAAAAAAGTAGGAAAAGGAAAAGAAACAGTTCAATTAGAAAAAACAATACCAATAAATAGTATAAATAAAGCACAAATAGTCCTAAAATTTTAATATCATTTTTTTATGGATAGTAATGAATTAATTAAATCTTTTGAAGAGTTTAAAGATCAAAAAAATTTAGATAGAATCACTTTAATGGCGATATTAGAAGAGTCTATACAAAATGTAATTCGTAAAAGATTCGGTTCTGATGAGCAGTTCGATATCATTGTAAACCCAGATAAAGGAGATTTAGAAATATATTTAAATAGAAATATTGTAGATGATGAAATGTCTGAAGACGATCTTTTAGATATAGAAATATCTGAAGTTAGAAAAATTGACCCTGACTATGAAGTAGGTGAAGAATATACCCAAAAAATTGAACTGAAAGATTTAGGAAGAAGATCAATACTCGCATTAAAACAAAATTTAAATGCTAAAATAGCAGAACACGATAGCAATAATTTAATTGCTAAATTCAAAAAAATGGTTGGAGAAATCGTTCATGGAGAAATACATCATATTCGTCATCATCATGTAATTGTAATGGACGATGAACAAAATGAAATGATTTTACCAAAAGATCAACAAATTCCTAGTGATTTCTTTAGAAAAGGAGAATCTATAAAAGCAGTAATTCACAATGTTGAATTAAGAGGAAATAAACCTCAGATAATATTATCTAGAACTTCCCCAGTATTCTTGGAAAAATTATTCGAACAAGAAATTCCTGAAGTTTTTGATGGAATTATCATGATAAAAGGCGTAGCAAGAAATCCAGGAGAAAAAGCAAAAATTGCAGTGGAATCTTATGATGATAGAATTGATCCTGTTGGTGCTTGTGTGGGAATGAAAGGTTCTAGAATTCACTCGATTGTACGTGAATTAAGAAACGAAAACATAGATGTAATTAATTATACAAACAATACAGAATTATTTATTTCAAGAGCAATGACTCCTGCAAAAGTTTCTCGTGTCGAAGTAGATGAAGAAAACCGCTCAGCTAAAGTATACCTTAAAAAAGAAGAACTTTCAAGAGCTATTGGTAAAGGAGGACAAAATATTCGATTGGTATCTACACTTACCAATTACAACATCGATGTTTACAGTGACGAACCTCTTAGCGAAGATGTAGAACTTTCAGAATTTGCAGATGAAATAGATGAGTGGGTTATAGAAGAATTCAGAAGAATTGGTCTTGATACTGCTAGAAGTGTTTTAGATAAAGATATAAAGGATTTAGTAGGTTTACTAGATTTAGAAGAAGAAACTATAGTAGAAGTTATCAGAGTTCTGAAAGAAGAACTAGATGATTAAGTGATTAGAATAGATTAAAACAAAACATATTTATATATATGCCTGTTATACGATTAAAGAACGTAATTAAAGAATTTAATATCTCTCTTAGTAGAGTAGTGGAATTTTTAGAATCAAAAGACATATCTATTGCACGTGATCCTAACGTGAAAGTAGATA
This sequence comes from Flavobacteriales bacterium, assembly GCA_020635515.1. Classification (GTDB taxonomy): domain Bacteria; phylum Bacteroidota; class Bacteroidia; order Flavobacteriales; family Weeksellaceae; genus JACJZS01. Next base: position 272,717 of record JACJZS010000003.1, on the reverse strand, counting down.
ATGAAGTCTATGATATTCTTATGAAAGAATTTCAAAAAGACAAAGTAATCAAAGAAGAAGTAGAAAAGAAAATCCACGACTCTCAAGATACTAAAGTTAAAGAAATTACAAAGCCAGAGCAACAAACTAGTATTCCAGAACAGGAAGTACCGCCAAAAACTGAGGAGGAAAAACCGAAAAAGCAAGAGGTAGAGGAATTGATACCAGAACAAAAAGAAGTAGAAACTCCATCTTCTGAAAATGATGACAAATCAGGATTAAAGATTTTAGGTAAAATAGAACTTCCAACTAAAAAAACGATTAAAAGAGCTCCTCAAAAAGAAGTTAAACCTAAGGAAGAACCTAAAAAAGAAGAGCAAGAAAAAGAAACGCCTCAAAAAACTGAAGTACAAGCGGATAAAATTCAAAAAGAGGAATCGCAACCACCAAAAGAAGTTCCTGTACAAGACGAAGTAATTAAAACCCAATATCAGAAATTAGATGGTCCTAAAATTACAGGTCAAAAAGTAGATTTATCTCAGTTTGAAAAGAAAAAGTCGGAATCTAAAGACAAGAAAAAGAAAAGAAAAAGAATTCAAGAGGTAAAAGTTGACGTAAATAAAACGCCTCAAAATAAAGATGCGTCAAGTTCGCCAAAAAAATTAAATAAAAGACCTCTTAATTCAGGAAAAGGAAGATTCTCTAAGCAAAGAACGGCTCCAAGAGAACTTTCAGAAGAAGAGGTACAAAACAAAATCAAAGAAACCTACGAAAAACTTACGAGTAAAGGAACTCGTTCTAAGTCAGCTAAATATAGAAAAGATAAGCGTACATTAAGAAGAGAAAACGAAGCGTACGAAGAGGAATTAAGGGAAAGTTCTAGAGAAGTAAACGTTACAGAATTTGTAACTGTAAATGAGTTTGCAACGCTTATGGACGTTTCTGCTACAGAAGTTATCTCTGCATGTTTCTCTTTAGGTATCATGGTTACCATGAATCAAAGATTAGAAGCTGATACGTTGACTTTAGTTGCAGAAGAATTTGGATACAAAGTAAACTTTGTAGATGCCGAAATCGAAGAATCTATTTCTGATGAAGAGGAAGACAAGGAAGAAGATTTAGTGAAAAGAGCTCCTATAGTTACTGTGATGGGACACGTTGACCACGGAAAAACATCATTGCTTGACTATATAAGAGAAACCAACGTTATCGCAGGAGAATCAGGAGGAATTACACAGCATATTGGTGCGTACAATGTGAAGTTAAAAAATGGAGAAAGAATCACATTTTTAGATACTCCTGGTCACGAAGCTTTTACTGCAATGCGTGCTCGTGGTGCTCAAGTTACCGATATTGTAATCATTGTAATTGCTGCCGATGACGATGTGATGCCTCAAACCAAAGAAGCAATTGCTCATGCTCAAGCTGCAGGTGTTCCTATGATTATAGCAATCAACAAGGTAGATAAACCAACAGCAAATCCAGATAGAATTAGGGAACAACTTTCTGCTATGAACATCTTGGTAGAAGAGTGGGGAGGTAAATACCAATCTCAAGAGATTTCTGCTAAATTCGGAAATAATGTAGAGGATTTACTAGACAAAGTATTGTTAGAAGCCGAAGTACTAGATTTAAAAGCAAATCCTGATAAAGTAGCTAGTGGTGTGGTAATTGAAGCGTCATTAGATAAAGGTAGAGGATATGTTTCTACGATACTTATTCAGAATGGTACATTAAAAGTAGGAGATTATGTTTTGGCAGGTAAAAACCACGGAAAAGTAAGAGCTTTATTAGATGAAAGAGGACATCAGCTCCAAAAAGCAGGTCCAGCTTCTCCAGCTACAATCTTAGGTTTAGATGGAGCTCCAACTGCGGGAGATAAGTTCAAAGTGTTTGAAGATGAACGAGAAGCAAAACAACTTGCCAACAAAAGAGAACAATTGCAAAGAGAACAATCTCTAAGAACTCATAAACATATTACCTTAAATGAAATTGGAAGAAGAATAGCATTAGGAGATTTCAAAGAATTAAATATTATCTTAAAAGGAGATGTAGATGGTTCTGTAGAAGCACTTACCGATGCATTACAAAAACTATCTACTGAGGAAATTCATGTAAATATTGTTCATAAAGGTGTAGGACAAATTTCTGAATCAGATATTTTATTAGCTTCTGCGTCTAATGCTGTGGTATTAGGATTTAACGTTCGTCCTTCTGTAAATGCAAGAGATATTGCAGATAAAGAAGAAATAGAAATTAGATATTATTCTATTATTTACGATGCGATTGCAGAAATAAAAGAAGCAATGGAAGGTATGCTTTCTCCTGAAATAAAAGAGCAGATAATTGGTAACGTAGAAATTAGAGAAATATTTAAAATTTCTAAAGTAGGAACAATTGCTGGTTGTATGGTAATTTCAGGAAAAGTAACTCGAAATTCTAAAATCAGAGTTTTACGAGAAGGTATCGTAATTCACGATGGATACTTAGAAAGTTTAAAACGTTTTAAAGATGATGTGAAAGAAGTTACCAAAAACTACGAATGTGGATTAAATATCAAAGGATTCAATGACATCATAGTCGGAGATATCTTGGAAGCATACGAAGAAGTAGAAGTTAAAAAGAAACTTAAGTAAACACATAAACTATACTTACAGTTTAGTTTTCCCTAAAAAACAATCGACTTTTCTCTAATGAGAAAAGTCGATTGTTAGTTTTAGATAATCGGTTATAATATATTTGGTGTCTAGTATTTATGTAAATCCTAATGAGAAATAAATTGTATTTGTTTTTTATCTATACCAACTACTGTATTTTAGGTAATTATTTGCAATTCTATGGATTTCGCCTTCCAAAAGTTCTTTAGAAATGGTTTTTATTTTTTTAGCGGGAACTCCTGCCCAAATTTCTCCTGATTTTATGTGTGTATTTTGAGTAACAACAGCTCCAGCAGCAATTATAGAATTGGATTCTATTAAACATCCGTCCATAACAACAGCATGCATTCCAATTAAAACATCGTCTTGTATAGTACATCCATGCACAACAGCATTGTGTCCTATCGAAACGTTATTTCCTATTTCAGTGGGATATTTCTCGTATGTGCAGTGAATTGTCGCATTATCTTGAATATTAACTTTATTCCCAATTCGTATGTAGTTTACATCTGCACGAATTACGGAACTATACCAAAAACTACAATCGTTTCCTGCAACTAAATCTCCAATTAATACAGCATTTTCTGCTATAAAACAATTTTCTCCTAATTGTGGATTTTTTCCGAGAAGTGATTTTATTATACTCATTTTATATTTTTAAAGAATGTTTCTGATTTTGTGCGAAGTAAATTAAAAAAAATAGTTCTTTGTTTTTGATTTGTCGTAGAAAGAGAAATCGAATTTTGCTTTTGAAGCTCAAAATAACGCAATTGTTCATTGATGATATTTGGTTCTTCAACTTTTATAAAACCTAAAATATTAAGAGGAATTAGCATTAAAGATTTTTTCTTATTGCTAAATAAAATACTATTATTCATTAGCAACATTTCATTTAGGTAGATGGAATACGATTGATTATTTATTTGTTGCAGTTTATTTTCTGCTTCTATTAATAAAAGTTCAAGTTCATCTTGGATTTGTTTAACTTCAAATTTAGTAAGTAAATTCAATTCGTAAAAATAGGTAACTTGATAGAAAATACTATCAAGAATTGTGCTGTTCCAAAATTCGGTAATCGAAATATTTCTATATAAATTTTTTAGCTTTTCGGAATAATCGACAAGTTTTTTTGGTAAATGAAAATCATAGAATTTTAATTTCTTATTAGGAAAAGTTTCATCAAGCATCCAAGTCCAACTGTACATCTTGAACCGAGATAAAATAGAGTTTCCCAATGTGTGAAAAATAGGAATATCTTTAGACGAGTAAACAACCGAACTTTTAGAATTTTCAAAAGGTTTTAATAAAGCATATGATTTTTCTAAATAATTGGCAATTTGATGAATATTTTTTAAGCTATTATCTTGATTTAGAAAGTTATACTTGTTTTGATTTTGTTTTTTTAGTGAATCTAACGAAATGTCAAAATGTTCAGATAAAATAACAGCTTCTTCCAAACTGAATTTTGCGTTACCTGTAACTCTTCTATACGAAGCATCGTATTTAATATCTAGAACTTGAGCAACTTCATCAATCAAATTTAGGTTTGAGTTGTGCTTTTCTTTTAATGAGTTAATGAATTCTTCCACACGTAGAATGCAAATTAATTTGCGAAAAATACAAAAAATACTTGAATCACTTGTGTTTTTCTAAATTAATAATCATCAATTCGCAAATACTTTTGTCTTGTAATTCTAAATTTTAATAAGATGAAAACCTGTATTTTATTTTTAATGATGTGTTATACTTTATATTCCCATTCACAAATAAAAAGCGATAGTTGTGAAGTAATTGAATTAGATTTGTTTACGTATAAAAATCGTTGGGGAGAAATTACAAATGAAAAAATATTTAAACAAAAAATTCAGATTTTGAAAGGAGAAATATTAGACTTTGACACCTTTCATTATAGTCAACACAAAGGTAAAGGAATGGTTCTTTCCTGGAAAAATGATTCTATTTTTGTTTTAAGAGAAAAAGAAAAATCACCTATTAAAGACACCATACAAATTTTGGTTTCTGATATCAATACTATCAATAAGAATTTTGGATTTGTAACTATAAATAAATTAAACGTTTATAGTCCATCTTTAAAACTTTCAAAAGTAAAAAAAGAAAGTTGTTTAACTCCAGTAAACATTCCGATTAACGATTCTGTTTATGCAATTAAAACCATTAGAAATAACATCTCAAAAAAAGATACGGTATATTGGTTAGATGGAAGAATTTTTAATACTAAAAATCATTCAATTAAAGATTTACAACAATTTTATGACAGAAGATATCCAAAGTTTGACTCTATATATAGAAAATTTCCTATTGCGTTACTTCCTTCCAAAACAGATAAAGTTTCTGGTTTGGCATTGAGTGTTTGGGCAAAAAATATAAAAAATACCAAAGATATTACGAATCCAAAACATTCGGTAACCGTAAATGGAATGCTTATCGATGCAAATCCTGCAGTAGCGGCAATTCATGGTTTTATTATTTTTACTTTCCATGCTCCTTTTCTGATATATGAGGTATTAACCACAAAAGAAGACCTTTCAAATTTCACAAAAGAAAATGAAGAAATTATGTGTTATGTCAATGGGATTTCTATTTCTTCCGCACAAACAGGTTCTATTGCTGTGTCGGGAATGAATATTGCAGGAACAAGTTCCATCATTTATGAGTTTAAAGGAGTTAGTATAACCAGTCTTTTGAATGCAGTAGGAAAAGGAAGAGGAGTTCAATTAGCACTTATAAATTATTCGGGAGATATGAAAGGTGTTCAAGCAGGAATAATCAATAAAACCAATCACTTAAAAGGATTTCAGTTTGGATTGTGGAATGTCAATCAATGTGGGAAATTTCCAATCGTGAATTTTTGTTTCAAAGAAAAGAAGGATTAATACAACATTTCTATTTCTTTGGTTTTAAACGTTTTTATTTCTTCGGATTCTGTTTTTAGATGTAGCTTTCCGTCTAAATCTACCTTTTGTATGATTCCATTTTGGATTTTATTATCAAATTTAAATACTTTTACTTGATTGATTCCAAATAATTTTTGATGATATTCTTCTAGTAAAATATTGGTGTACTCTTCAATAGTTTTATATTCTATTTTTTGGTATTCTTGTTTTAAAAAGTATTGAAGATTTGTTGCAAGAGAAGTTAAGTTATAATTTTCTGATGTTATGTTTTTTAAAGAAGTTGCTTTTGGAAGAGAATCAAAATTCACTTGGTTTATATTGATTCCAATACCTATTATATATACATTTTTAGCAATTATTTTTTTTTGTTCGATTAAAATTCCTGCAATTTTTTTATTGTTGTAAAGTACATCATTTGGCCATTTTATCACAAAGTTTTCATGAGTGATTTCATTTAGAAAGTTTACGAGTTGTACAGGAATAAAAAAAGAAAAGAAATTAGGATTAAAAATAGTTGACTTTTCTACAACAAATGATATTGCAATATTTTTTCCATTTTCACTTAACCATTTATTACTAGATTGTCCTCTTCCATTTTTTTGATTAAAACTAAAAACACATGAAAAATTTGAAGTATTAGAATCGATTAGGCGAATTATCTCATCGTTAGTAGAATCACATTCGTTTATAAAATAACTTAACATAAAATGTACATAAATAATAATGATAGAATTGCATAGAAATATAAAACAATTTCTTTAAATTTGCGTTTTATAATTAATTTTATTTTTAATGCACATAGAAAAAGAGAACGAAAATCTAATTGAAACTATTATAGAGGGGATAGAAGATGTAAAAGGCGAAAATATTACATTAATAGATTTATCAGAGATTGAAAATTCCATTACAAACTATTTTATAGTGTGCAGTGCAAATTCAACTACTCAAGTAAAAGCAATTGCTGGTTCGGTGGAACGAAAAGTAAGAAAAGAAACAAAAGAGCATCCGTGGCACGTAGAAGGTATAGGAAATAATCAGTGGATTCTAATTGATTATGTTTCTGTTGTAGTTCATGTTTTTCTAGAAGAATACCGTGAATTTTACGATTTAGAAGGATTGTGGGGAGATGCAAAAGTAACAGTTATAGATAATCATAATGGATAATAAAGCAGTAGATAAGAAACCTATTCCAAGAAATAACAACCAAAAGAAACGAAATAACAACAGAAAGGAACCCAATTCTTTTAATTGGTTCTATGCGATTATGGGAGCATTTTTGCTTTTTTATGTTATTTCAAACTTTTTAGATATAGGGAAAATAGATAGTATAGATGAGTATAAATTTTTTGACTATCTAGAAAAAGGTTATGTAAAGAAAGTAGTACTAGATAAAAATAATGGAGGTGATGTAGAGATATATCTGACTGATCAAGCAAAAAATGAGTTGGGTATTAAAAAGGAAGAAAAAAACAACAACACCATATTTCCATCATTAGAAACTGCACCAAATTACATAATGACGGTAAGTGATTTACAGTTTTTTAGGGAAAAATTTGATGAAACAAAACAAGCTAAGCAACTAGCTACGGAGTTTAAAACCAAACCTCAGGCTTCTGTTTTTGAGCAAATTATAACTCAAACCTTGGTTTGGGTAGCTATTTTTGGAGTATTTTATTTTATTCTTTTTAGAAGAATGTCAGGTGGAATGGGAGGTGGACCTCAGATTTTTAATATTGGGAAATCGAGAGCTAAACTCTTCGATGAAAAGAATGAAATGAAAATTACATTTAAGAATGTAGCAGGATTAAAAGGAGCAAAAGAAGAAGTAGAGGAAGTCGTTGACTTTTTAAAAAATCCAGATAAATATACCAAATTAGGCGGAAAAATACCAAAAGGTGTACTTCTTGTAGGTCCTCCAGGAACTGGGAAAACCTTACTGGCAAAAGCAGTTGCAGGTGAAGCAAAAGTACCTTTCTTTTCTCTTTCAGGTTCTGATTTTGTAGAGATGTTTGTAGGTGTAGGTGCATCGCGAGTACGAGATTTATTCCAACAAGCAAAAGCAAAATCTCCTGCAATTATTTTTATAGATGAGATTGATGCAATTGGTAGAGCAAGATCTAGAGGAGGAATTCAAGGAAGTAATGATGAAAGAGAAAATACATTAAACTCACTTCTTACCGAAATGGACGGATTTGGAACTGACACCAATGTAATTGTAATGGCAGCAACTAACCGTGTAGATGTTTTAGATAAAGCATTACTTAGAGCCGGTAGATTCGATAGAACCATAATGGTAGATTTACCTGATGTGAAAGAAAGAGAAGAGATTTTTAAAGTTCATACTAAGAACTTAAAAATGGAGAAGGATTTTGATGTAGAGTTTATGGCGAAGCAAACACCAGGTTTTTCGGGAGCAGATATTGCAAATGTATGTAATGAAGCAGCACTTATTGCAGCTAGAAACGATAAAAGCACAATAGGAAAACAAGACTTTTTAGATGCAGTAGATAGAATTGTAGGAGGATTAGAAAAGAAAAGTAAAATTATAAAACCATCAGAAAAGAAACGTGTAGCTTTTCATGAGGCAGGTCATGCAACGGTAAGTTGGCTTTTAGAACACGCTGCACCGCTAGTAAAAGTAACCATTGTTCCAAGAGGAAAATCATTAGGAGCCGCATGGTACCTTCCCGATGAAAGAAGTCTTACTACCACAGAACAAATGCTTGATGAAATGTGTGCATTACTAGGTGGAAGAGCTGCAGAGCAAGTGATTTTAGGTTCGATTTCTACTGGTGCTCAAAATGATTTAGAAAGAGTATATAAACAAGCCAATGCCATGGTGACTATTTACGGACTTTCTCCCGAAGTAGGGAATCTTTCGTACTATGATAGTACAGGACAAACGGATTATACTTTTAGTAAACCATATTCAGAAGAAACTGCAAAGAAAATTGATAGAGCTATTTACGATTTAGTAGAAAAGCAATATCAGAGAACAGTAGATTTACTGCAAGAGAATAAAGAAAAGCTAACAGAGTTAGGAGAGAAATTATTAGAAAAAGAAGTCATCTTTAGAGAAGACTTAGAAGAGGTTTTTGGTAAAAGAAAATATGAGCAGGAGATTGCTACTACAAAACAAGAAACTCAAGATAATAATTCTCAAGAACAAACGATAAGCATGTCGCAAGAGTAGTTATTGTTTAGGTTGTTATACTCACTAAAAAACAGTACATTTGATGTATGAACTTTTTCAAATCGTTGATTAAAAAAATTTTACCTCCAGACGAAGAAGAACAAATAAAGGGATCTACAATCCCTTATACCAATACTCCTATTGAAAAAAATGAGGATTTGGCGATGTTGTTTGCCGAAAAATTTACTCAAAATAAAGGGAAGTTTTTTTTCTGTGCCAACCAAGATGAATTACAAGAAAATTTACATAATGTATTTAAATACGAGCAAATAAAAATAGTTTATACTAGAGAGAATAAAGTATTTGATTTACTAACTAATTTTGATATCGGTTTTACTGAATTACCAGAAGATGCCTCCGATGCAACCATTTTATATGCAGACTACATAGATGGAAAAACAGGGAAAGTATATGTTTCTAGAGAGAAAAAAGAACTTCTTCAGCTTGAATCTACCTCTGATATGGTAATCATTATAGCTGAGGAAAAACAACTTTTTAGTAAGTTTATAAATTTATATAATGACTATTATTCAATTCAAAACAAAAATAAATATACTACCTTTTCAGTTTATAAAAAGAATATTATTCTATTACTAATAGAAACTCCTAAAAAATAATAAAATACGATGAATAATATGCTTTTAAGAACCATTTCGGGGACGATTTATGTTTTGATTCTTTTTTTAGGTTGTACTTCCTACGGAAGTTACTTGGTTTCATATCTTTCGGGATATGAATATTCTCTCTTTCAAGGAATTATTTTTTATGGATTGATGACCTTCCTTTTTTTAGGAACCTTTTTGGAAACAGCTTGGTTTATGAAATTTGATAATAAATTCATGATTTTTATAAGTCTGTTGGTCGCTTGTATTCCCTATTATATATTTACGAATCAGTTTTTTAGTGGAATAGACTTTTTTTCGAGCTCTTGGGAATTTGCATTAAAAAAATCGTTGTATACATTTTTATTTTTTATTGCAGTAATTACTGTTTTTAGGTTTCCGCAGGAATTATACATGGATACTTCTAAATTGATATTTTTATGTGCTTATATAGGTGTTCCTTTTTCTTTAGTGTTAGTTATTCCAGAGTCGACAAATTCTCTTAATTCTTTTTCGAGTCATATTTTTTATATGTTTTTATTGATATGGATTAGCGATACATTTGCGTATTTGGTAGGTAAGTTTTTTGGGAAAAGAAAATTAGCTCCTAGTATTTCTCCTAAAAAAACAGTAGAAGGATTGCTTGGAGGAATTGTTTTTACTATAATTGCAGGAATTATAATTGAGTACAATACAGACGATTTATTTTTAAAAGGAAATTGGATAATTATAGCATTTTTAATTTCTATTTTTGCACCAATCGGAGATTTAGTTGCCTCTAAACTGAAACGAGAGTTTAATGTAAAAGACAGTGGTTTTTTGATTCCAGGTCATGGAGGTTTATTAGATAGATTAGATAGTTTTATTGCTTGTGTACCCGTTATTTATTTATATTATATTATTAATTACATTGTATGAGAATTCATAAGGAAGGAAAAAACATTATATTATTTTCATTAATTGGAGTTTTTGTAATCAGCAATTTGAGTCTTTATTTTTTAGATTCTTATGGATTAATCATAGCAATTCCACTTTTGGTATTATTCTTTTTTATTGTATGGTTTTTTAGAAACCCAGAACGAGGAAATAATGCTTCTGCCAATGAAATAATAGCTCCAGTAGATGGAAAAGTAGTAATTATAAAAAAAGTTTTTGTTGATGAATATTTACAAGAAGAGAGAATTCAAGTTTCTATTTTTATGTCCCCGCTTAATGTTCATGTATGTAGGTATCCTGTTTCGGGAAAAGTAGTATACACAAAGTATCATGAAGGGAAATATTTGGTTGCATGGCACGAAAAATCCTCGGTTTTAAACGAACGAACTACTGTGGTTGTAGAAGCTGAGAATAAAAGTACTGTTTTATTTCGTCAAATAGCTGGTTATGTTGCTCGTAGAATTGTCTTATATGCAAATGTAGATGATGTTGCCAAAGCAGGAGATGAGTACGGATTTATAAAATTTGGTTCTCGTTTAGATATTTTTCTTCCTCTTGATTCCGAGATATTGGTAAAAGAAGGAGATGTGATTTCTAATGGAGGAGAACGAGTAATTGCAAAACTAAAGTAGGAAGATTTCATGAATATAAATCTTCCCAATAAAATATACTATTCGATAGGAGAAGTGGCAAAAGCATTTGATGTAAATGCTTCTCTTATTCGTTTTTGGGAAAAGGAATTTGATATATTGCAACCCAAAAAAAACAAAAAAGGAAATCGTCTTTTTACTCAAAAGGATTTAGAAAACTTAAAAACAATTTATCATTTAGTTAAAGAAAAAGGATATACCTTAGAAGGAGCAAAGATTGAATTACAAGAAAATTCGAAGATAACAGATAAAGTTGAGTTGATTTCTAGATTGGAGTATATAAAATCAGAATTACTTATAATAAAACAACATTTAGATAATTAGAAATATATAAATTTAAATAACAATAATATGAGCTTATATTCAGAAAACATTATACCTGGTAATTATGGAAAAGTATTTGAGGTAAATGCAACTGAGGATTCAGATTTACAAAAAATCAAAACAAAAATCCTTGAGCTGGAAGGTATTACAGATGTAATAATCAATAAAGAGGAATTTCCTATAAAATTAAATGTGCATACAGACGAAATAGTAGCTATAAAAGATGTAGAGCAAGCGGTTATTTCTTTAGGTTTTCATGCTGTTCCTAAATCTCTATTTTCTCTGTAGATTTATAATCGGATTATTATATTATATTTGTCAATTCAATACAAAACGAAGTTATGTCTAATAATTTATTAAAAGGTAAAAAAGGAATTATATTTGGTGCTTTAGATAGCAATTCAATAGCGTGGAAAGTAGCTGAAAAATGCTACGAACAAGGTGCTGAATTTATTTTAACAAATGCTCCTGTAGCAATGAGAATGGGAGAAATAAACAAACTCGCAGAAAAAACCAATGCAGAAGTAGTGCCAGCAGATGCAACTTCTATGGAGGATTTAGGAAAACTTTTTGATAAAGCGATAGAAAAATTCGGAAAAATAGACTTTGTTCTTCATTCTATAGGAATGTCGGTTAACGTAAGAAAAGGTATGCATTATACCGATATCAACTACGATTGGTTACAAAAAGGTTGGGACGTTTCTGCTGTTTCTTTCCATAAAGTAATGAAAACAGCTTGGGAAAAAGATGCTATGAACGAGTGGGGAAGTATACTTGCTCTTTCTTATATTGCGGCACAACGAGTTTTCCCTGACTACAACGACATGGCAGACAATAAGTCGTATTTAGAATCAATAGCAAGAAGCTTTGGATACCATTTTGGTGAAGCTAAAAAAGTGCGAGTAAATACCATCTCTCAATCTCCTACACCTACTACTGCAGGACAAGGAGTTAAAGGGTTCGGAGGATTTATAAACTTTGCAGAAGATTTATCTCCTCTTGGAAATGCGACAGCTGACGAATGTGCAGACTATTGTGTAATGATGTTCTCTGATTTTACCAAAAAAGTAACCATGCAAAATTTATATCACGACGGTGGATTCTCAAATACAGGAGTTTCACAAAAAGTGATAGAAAAGTATTTATAGTACAAAGCATTTCATGATTTTGGATAGGTAGAAGAAATGAGATAATTGATGTTTTATAATTTTAGTAGAAACTAATACTTTTGGTTTGGAGTAATACATGGAGGAGTTAAAGAAGAAAATTGTAGTATATACAGCGGTATTTGGTGGTTATTCTGATATTTTACCTCAAAAAGTAAACAAGAATATTGACTTTATTTGCTTTACCGACAAACCTGAAAAATTAAAAAACAGAAAACCTTGGAAGATATTTAAAGTAGAACCACCTATTAAAAATGATTCTGTAAGAAGCAATAGGTATTTTAAATTGCATCCACATAAATATTTTAAGGATTACGATTATAGCATTTATGTAGATAGTAATTATTTAATAATTGGCGATGTTATTGAATTAATAAATCAAGTGCTAAAAGATAATTATTTAGCATGTTTTGATCATAACCAAACTATTGCAGATCCTAGAAACTGTATCTATGATGAGTATAAATTCTTAAAAGAATTATACGAAAAAGGAAATAAAAAAGGCGATCCAGCAAAAATGGATTCGTATATTGAAAAATTAAAAAAAGAAGGATATCCTAAAAATAATGGATTAATTTTTGCAGGAGTTTTACTAAGAAAACACAATGACGAGCAATGCATTAAATTTATGGAATCTTGGTTTAAAACAGTATTAGATGAAAGTCGAAGAGATCAACTAAGTTTTAATTATATAGCATGGAAACATAATTTTAAATTCTATACTATAAAAGGAGATTTGAGAAGAGGAAACCCTTGGTTTTTCCTAATCGGTGAACATCGAAAAAAATTCTCCAAAAAAATATTTACCTATAAACTTAAAAGATTAATTGGTATTATAAAACATCCAAAAAATATATGAATCCAAAGAAAATATTAATCCTTACACCTTATACCAATGGATATCTTGAGTATCCATACAGTTATCTTAAAAATAAAGGGTATGATGTTAAATTATTTTATATAAGTATACCTTATAAATACAAAAATATTCTTCATAAAATAGTAAATATTTACTACAAATTAGTTCACAAAAGCAGTCTAAGAAAAATTCATAGAGATAAGGTAATTAAACAAGAACTAAAAAATGAAAAATTTGATTCTATTTTGTGTGTTAGAGGGGAGTTCTTAAACAAAGATTCACATGAGTTCATTAGGCAGAAAACCAATGATTATATAGCCTACTTCTATGATGGTCTAGAAAGAGTACCAAGACAAAAAGAAATAATTCCTTATTGTGATAGGTTTTTTACCTATGAAAAAAAAGATGCAAATAAGCTAAACTACAACTTTATTACAAATTTCATACCTTCAATGAACTATAAATCAAATGAATATAAATATCATTTTTATTTTATAGGTTCGTATGATAAAAGATTTTATGATTTAAAAAAAATACTCGATTATCTAGATGAAAATAATTATAGCTACAAAGCAAAAATTAAATCAAAAAGAAAACGTGACGATTCTAGAATTGAGTATTTTCAGGATAATATTCCGATTCAGACCATTTTTGAAGAATCCAAGCATGCGAAAATCATTATAGACTTACAGAGAAGAAACGAGCAAAGTGGATTAACATTTAGGGTTTTTGAAGCAATTGGGAATGAAAAAAAGATATTGACCACCAACAAGGACATTACCTCTTACGATTTTTATGATACTAATAACATACTTTATATAGATCCAGAAAAAAATATAAACATACCAAAAGAGTTCGTTGAATCTAATTTTAAACCTATAGATGAAAAGATAGTATATAAATATACATTAGAAAATTGGTGTAATACGATATTCAATCTAAAATGAATGATAAAATAAAAGTAGCTCTACTAATTCCTACATACAATCAATCTGATATTTTAAATTTAATATTAAAAGCAGTTTGTAATCAAAGCCTTTTGCCTTACGAAGTTTTGATTGCTGAAGATCAAATTAATGATGAAAATAAAAAAGTGATAGATGCATATAGGAATAAATTAAATGTAATTCATTGTAATCAAGAAGATACAGGATTTTATAAGTCTAAGATACTTAATAAAGCTATTGCTGAATCTTCTGCGGATTACATTATTCAAATTGATGGTGATTGTATTCCACATAAAAATTTAGTTGAAGATTATTCAAAATTTATACAGAAAGGCGTTTATCTGTATGGAACTAGAGTGAAGATCAAGCAGAAGTATGTAAAAGATGTACTAGCTAAAAAACAAATTAATTTTAGCTTTTTTGATAAAAAAATATACAAACGCTTTAGAAATATTAGATGCTTTTTCCTAGCTAGACAATCAAGAATTCAACTGGAAATTAATACAAAATTAAGAGGTGCAAATTGTTCTTTTTGGAGAGAAGACGCAATTAAAATAAACGGATACAACGAAGATATTAAAGGTTGGGGAAGAGAGGATACCGAGTTTTTTGCTCGTATGCAACACATAGGAATAAAAAATAGAAGGATAAAATTTGCGGCAATTGTGTATCATTTAGATCACGCAGAAAACGATAAAACCAACCTTAACATCAATCATAAAGTGGAATCACAAGCAAAACAAGGATTAAATATAATTATCAAAAATGGAATTGATAAATATTTATCCTAAATTCTAATTACTTCCTCAAAAAATATTGTAACACTTCCCAAAAAAATAATGTATTTTTGTGGTTTGAGTAGAAATGTATGAAGAACATAAGAAATTTTTGCATAATTGCACATATAGATCACGGTAAGAGTACGTTAGCTGATCGCCTTTTACAAGAAACAAAAACGGTGAGCGATAGAGAGTTACAAAATCAAACTCTCGACGATATGGATTTGGAAAGAGAGCGTGGAATTACCATAAAATCTCATGCCATACAAATGGAATACCAATATGAAGGAGAAACCTATATCATGAATCTGATTGATACTCCAGGACACGTGGATTTCTCGTATGAAGTTTCTCGTTCTATTGCAGCTTGCGAAGGAGCATTACTTATAGTAGATGCAGCTCAACACATTCAAGCTCAGACGATTTCTAATTTATACCTTGCATTAGAACACGATTTAGAAATTATTCCTGTTCTCAATAAAATCGATTTGCCTTCCGCAAATCCAGATGAAGTTGCCGATGAAATTGTAGATTTAATTGGTTGTGACTATGAGGATATTTTGCGTTGCAGTGGAAAAACAGGAGAAGGTGTTCCTGAACTATTGGAACAAATTGTAAAACGAATTCCTGCTCCAAAAGGAGATGTAGATGCTCCATTACAAGCATTAATATTTGATTCTGTTTATAATCCTTTCCGTGGAATAGAAGCATACTTTAAAGTAGTAAACGGAAGAATTTCTAAAGGAGAAAAAGTGAAATTCATGGCAACAAAAAAGCAATATCATGCCGATGAAATTGGAACTTTAAAATTGACTCAAGTACCTAAAAAAAGCATAGAATGCGGAGATGTAGGTTACATAATTTCTGGAATAAAAGAAGCTTCTGAAGTAAAAGTAGGAGATACCATTACCTCTGTACAGAATCCTTCGGATAAAGCAATTGAAGGATTTGAAGAAGTAAAACCTATGGTTTTTGCAGGAATTTATCCTGTAGATACCGAAGATTTTGAGGATTTGCGAGCATCGTTAGAAAGATTACATTTAAATGATGCATCTCTTGTTTTTGAAGCGGAATCTTCTGCCGCTCTTGGTTTTGGTTTTCGTTGTGGATTTTTAGGAATGTTGCATTTAGAAATTGTTCAAGAAAGACTCGACAGAGAGTTTAACATGAATGTAATTACTACAGTTCCCAACGTTTCCTATGTTGCCTATACACAAAAAGAACCAGACGTACCAATTCTTGTAAATAATCCGTCTGAACTTCCAGAAGCTAATGGATTATCAAGAGTAGAAGAACCATTTATTCGTGCTACTATAATTACAAAATCAGATTTTGTGGGACAAGTAATGACTCTTTGTATAGACAAACGTGGAGAAATTGTAAATCAAAGTTACTTGACGCAAGAACGTGTAGAGTTGGTATTTAATATGCCACTTGCCGAAGTTGTTTTTGATTTCTACGATAGATTAAAATCCATTTCTAAAGGATATGCTTCGTTTGATTATTCTCCTATTGGAATGAGGTCTTCTAAGCTCGTAAAAGTAGATATCTTGTTAAACGGAGAAATTGTTGATGCTCTTTCAGCTCTTATTCATCAGGATTCAGCTTATTATATTGGAAAGAAAATGTGCGAAAAACTTAAAGAATTAATTCCAAGACAACAGTTTGATATTCCTATTCAAGCAGCAATTGGAGCAAAAATTATTTCAAGAGAAACCATCAAAGCATTAAGGAAAGATGTAACAGCTAAATGTTACGGAGGAGATATTTCTAGAAAAAGAAAACTGCTCGAAAAACAAAAAGAAGGAAAGAAAAAAATGCGTCAAATCGGAAAAGTAGAAATTCCTCAGTCAGCATTTATGGCAGTTCTTAAGCTTAATGATTAAAAGTTTATGGATTTTATACAGCTAATTGTTGGTTTTGTTATTTTAATTTATGGAGCAGATATCTTGATTGATGGAGCGTCTTCGTTAGCTAAGAATTTTAATGTTCCTGCAATCGTTATTGGTCTTACTGTTGTAGCTTTTGGAACTTCTGCACCTGAGCTTGCAGTTAATATTTTTTCTTCTGTAGAAAAAAAATCAGACTTGGTTATTTCTAATGTATTGGGAAGCAATATTGCTAATATATGTTTGATTCTTGGAGTTACTTCTGTTATAAAATCATTGCAAGTAAATAGGAATACAACTTGGCTCGAAATTCCATTTGCTTTATTGGCGTCTTTAATTGTCTTTTTTATAAGCTCTGATGTTTTTTTAGATCATTCAGACAAAGATGTAATTTCTTTTAGCGAAGGATTAATTTTACTTTCGTTTTTTGTCATTTTTGTGGTTTATAATATTGAACTTTCTATTTCATCAAACGAGGTTTCCGAAGAAGATTTTCAGCAAATGAGTTTAGGAAAATCGATACTTTGGATTGTTTTAGGATTAATTGGTTTGGTTTATGGTGGAGATTTTATAGTTACAGGAGCAGTTTCTATTGCTAAATCCATTGGTATTTCCGATCGCATTATAGGTCTTACCATCGTTTCTATAGGAACTTCTTTGCCTGAACTCGCAGCAGGAATCACAGCAGTAAGAAAAGGAAAAATAGATATTGCCATAGGGAATGTAGTAGGTTCCAATATCTTTAATACATTTTTAGTTTTGGGTATTTGTGCTCTTATAAATCCAATTAAAATATCTTCTCAGATTGCATTTGATATTTCAATTAATATACTTATGTCGGTTCTTCTTTTTGTATTTATAGTGCTCGAAAATGGAGAACGCCTAAGTAGAAGTAAAGGAATTTTACTATTACTGGCTTATATTATCTATATTATTTATACAACTTCTTTTGCATAACTTTTTACGATTTAGTAGAAAAAAACTTACTTTTTAATTGTAGTTTTGCAGAAAATAATATTCAAATGGCATATATAGCTCCTTCGGTACTTTCGGCAGATTTCGGTAATTTAGAAAGAGATTTAGAAATGATTAATTCCAGTCAAGCAGATTGGTTTCATATAGACGTTATGGACGGAATGTTCGTGCCTAATATTTCATTTGGGTTTCCAGTTTTGAATGCAATAAACAAAGTAGCAAAAAAAACAAAAGATGTTCATTTAATGATTGAAAAACCAGAACGTTACTTAAATGACTTTAAAAATGCAGGTGCAGATATTTTGAGTGTTCATTACGAAGCTTCTACTCATTTGCATAGAACCTTAGAAGCAATCAAAAACTTGGATATGAAAGCTGGTATAGCATTAAATCCACATACTTCAGTAGATTTATTAGAAGATGTATTATCTATAGTGGATTTAGTAGTAATCATGAGTGTGAATCCAGGGTTTGGAGGACA
The DNA here is from genome assembly GCA_020635515.1 of Flavobacteriales bacterium. GTDB lineage: Bacteria > Bacteroidota > Bacteroidia > Flavobacteriales > Weeksellaceae > JACJZS01. Next base: position 254,365 of record JACJZS010000003.1, on the reverse strand, counting down.
AAAATTTATAGAAAATACCTACGATAAAATAAAAAAACTCAAAGAGTTAATACTTAAAAAGTCAGCATCTACACTTATTGAAATTGATGGTGGAGTTAATTTGCAAAATGCGTCTAAACTTGTGGAATGTGGAGCAGATGTTTTAGTAGCAGGAAATACTGTTTTTTCTTCTGAAAATCCTACGGAAACCATTGCACAACTCAAATTAATTTAATGCATTATTTATTTGTAATCAATCCAATTTCTGGAAAAGGAAAAGGAGAGAAGCTTTTGGATATAATAGATGAGGTGTTTAAAGGCGAATCGTATGAGTTTTATTTTACCAAACACGTTCACGATGCAAAAAACAAGTTTGCAAACATTCAGCTGGATTCAGATACAACAGTTGTAGTTTGTGGAGGAGATGGAACATTCAACGAAGTAGCTTCAGGATTTGTAAACAAGAACATATCTTTAGGAATTGTGCCTATTGGTTCAGGGAACGGATTAGCAAGAAACTTAAATATCAGCTTAAATCCTTACGAGGCGTTACAAATAATTAAAAATCAAAAGTATAAGGAAATTGATTGCATAAAAGTAAATGATGATTATGTTTTTAGTAACTTCGGAATTGGATTTGATGCACAGGTAATTTCTGTTTACGACAACAATCAAAAAAGAGGAATTGTTGGTTATGTAAAAAGCACCATTAAAACTTTATTTCAGATTAAATACAATTATGTAGAAATCGAGTCTAAAAAAGGTGCTGAGTACGCGGGAAATGTTTTGTTTTTAAACTTTGCAAATTCGAATCAAATAGGATACGATTTTAGTTTTTCTCCTGATGCAAAATACGATGACGGATTGGTAAATATGCTTGCAATTCCTAAACTTAAATGGTTTGATTGGCCTGGTTTTTTACTTCATTTTGCGATTAAAAAATTACCCAAATACGGTTACTCTTCCTTGTCTAAAAATTACAAAATAAAAGTAAACAAGGATTTAGAATACTTCCAGATTGATGGAGAAAAAAGAAAACTAGACACGCACGAATTAGAAGTAGCCGTTATACCTAAAAGCATCAAAGTGTTAGTTCCTTAAAACTCTAACTCTACGGAAATTGGACAATGGTCGGAATGTTTAGCTTCAGGATAAATTGAGGCATTTTTCATGTTGTTTTTTAATGAATCACTTACCATGCAATAGTCGATTCTCCAACCTTTGTTGTTATTTCTTGCATTAGCACGATAGCTCCACCAACTGTAATTATGAGGTTCTTTATTGAAATGTCGAAAAGAATCAACCATTTTGCATTCATTTATAAATGAAGATAACCATTCTCGCTCTATAGGTAAAAAACCAGAAACGTTAGCATTTCGTACAGGATCGTGAATATCAATCGCTTCGTGACAAATGTTATAATCTCCAACTATAATTAAATTAGGGATTTTAGTTTTAAGCTCTTGAATGTATTTAGAAAAGGTATAGCAGAATTCCATTTTGAAATCCAGTCGTTCTATGTTCGTTCCCGAAGGTAAATATAAGCTTATAACAGAGAAATTATCAAAATCAGCACGCAGTACACGTCCTTCATTATCTATAAAGTCGATATTGGTTCCTATTTCTACATGGTTTGGTTCGTGTTTGCTTATAATTCCTACGCCACTGTATCCTTTTTTCTGTGCAGAATGAAAATAATAATACGGAAAACCAGCTTCTTGAATTGCCATCACATCTATTTGCTCTTGCATTGCTTTTGTTTCTTGAAAACAAAGAATATCTATTTGTTCTGATTCAATCCAACTCATCAGGTTTTTATTCATTGCTGCTCGAATTCCATTCACATTATAAGATACTATCTTCATTGTATATGCTGTTTTTTAATTTTTCTATTTGTTGAGGTCTTCCTAGTAGTATTATAGAACTGTTTTTTTCTATAATTTGAGAGTCATCAGGATTTATGGTATATTTTGAATCTTTATCTTTGTATCCGATTACAGAACAACCGCTTTTTTCTCGAATTTGTAATGATTTAATCGTACGATTATTTTCGTCTAATGAGAGATTACTTTCGTTTATTTCCAATAGATTTACCGATTTAGTTCCTTCTAAAAAAATGTTATCCATAAATTCCACTAAATCAGGAGTAATTATGAGTGATGCCATATGTTCTCCACCTATTTTATCAGGCATAATTACGTTATTTGCACCAGCAATTTTTAATTTGTTTATGGTACTGCTGTTAGAAGCTCTACTTATAATTTTTAACTTTGGATTGAGTTGTTTTGCAGACATTACTATAAATAAATTATCTGCATCAGATGGTAATGCCGCTATCAATCCACGAGCTTTTTTTATTTGAGCTTTTTCTAAAATGCTTTCTTCCGTGGCGTCACCAGTTAAGTAGATAACGCTGTCTAATCCTTTGTGTGTATCGTCACTTACATCAAAATCTCTTTTATCTATTACAAGGAAAGACTGCTCATATTGATTTAGTTTTCTTGCTGATTGTCTTCCATTTCTACCAAAACCACAGATGATTACATGATTTTCTAAATGACTTATTTTTTTCTCCATTTTATTTCTATTAATAGCGATGATAAATCTCTGATCCAAAAGTTCTGCAGCAATAATTGAAACAGCATACAATACAAATCCAGTTCCAAATAACATTAAGAAAATAGTAAAAATTCTACCTTCATTTGATAAAGGACGAAGTTCGCCAAAACCCACAGAAGTAAAGGTAATAACCGTAAACCAAACTGCTTCTAAAACGGAATATCCCTCTATTGTCATGTATCCAATAACTCCTGTTATAAGAGAAACAACCAATATCAATAGCGAAATACCTATTTTCTGTTTAACTTTCTGTAATATGTTATTAGATTTCATACATAGAATTAGCAGGCAACTAAATTATAGTATTTTTTTTTAATTCCCTTTATTTCTAATTTATTTTATTATTTTTGTACACAAACTAATGCGTTATGAACACTGAATTGGATAACCTGCACGATGCAGAAGGAGAAAATAAAAACGAGAATATTCAAAACGAAAAACAAGTAGAGAATAAGGTGTCTGAAAATTCAGATCATGATGCTGAAAATCACAAAAGCCACCAAGAGGAGGAAGAACAAGATCAGAATCATATTCCTGATGTAGATTTTGAATCGTTAGATTTAAGTCAAATTCATCAAGAGATTCAGAAATTCATGCAGGATTTTTCTCCTATAAAGATTAATTCAATAGTAAAAAGTGTTGCAAAAGTAGTAAGAGGGAAAATTTCTGAAGATAAAGAAGCAAAACAAAAAGAATTTGAAGCAACTTTAAATTCTGAAGATGAGTCTGAAGATAAAACTTTTGTGTATCAATCAATTTGGCAAGATAAATTCAAACAACTTTTTTATAATCACAAAAAAAACCTAGATCTTTTCTTTAAAGAAAAAGACGAACAACAAAAGAAAAATTTAGAAGTTCGTAAGCAAATTATAGAAGACTTAAAAGAATTATACCAAAATCCAGCTACTTCTAACCAGCAAATATTTCAGAAGTTTAGAGAAATAAAAACAGCTTGGCATAATTCAGGAATGGTGCCAAGAGCAGATGCAGATAACATATACAAAACGTATTTTCATCATTTAGATAATTTCTATGATTATTTAAACCTAAATAAAGAACTCCAAGAAATGGATCATGCTCACAATTTGGAGCAAAGAAAAAATATCATAGAAAGATCTAAAGAACTTTTACAAGAAGAAAATCTATTCAAAGCACTTAATGAATTGCAGTATCTACATAAAATGTGGAAAGAGGAAGCTGTTCCTGTTGCGGAAGAACATAGAGAACCTACTTGGCAAGAGTTTAAGGAAATTACCAATCAAATTCATGATAGAAAAAATGAATGGTTTGAGGAACTTCGAAAACAAGAAGAGCAAAATTTAGTTAAAAAGAACGAAGTTTTACGTTTGCTATCAGAGGTGACCAAAGAGCAAGAAAACTTGGTGCATAGAGATTGGCAGAATAAGATAAAACAAGTAGAAAAACTTCGCACACAGTTTTTAGATTTAGGGAAAGTTCCAAAAGAAAATACAAACGAAACGTGGACTTCTTTTAAAACAATTCTTCGTGATTTTAATCATGCTAAAAATGAATTTTATAAAAATTTAAAACATCAACAGCACGAGAATTTAAAGAAAAAAGAGGAACTTATAAAAATTGCAGAAGAAAACAAAGACAGTGAAAATTGGAAAGAAGCATTGGATTTATTCAAAAAAATTCAAAATGATTGGAAAAAAGTAGGACATATTCCAAGAAAGCTTTCTGATAAAAAATGGAATGAGTTCAAAGAAGCGTGTAATCACTTTTTTGATAGATTTAAAGATAGAAACGAAGGAGATAACGAAGAGTTTAAAAAGAATTTAACTCTTAAAAATACAATCTTAGAAGATTTAGAGATTCTGAAAGAAGAAACCAACAAAGACAAGGTTTTAGATGAGATAAAAAAACTTCATCAACAGTGGAGTCAAGTAGGAAAAGTTCCAAGAGCTAACATGAATGTAAATAGAATGTTCGATAAATTAGCTAAGGAAATTACTTCTAAATTAGATATTTCTGAATCAGAAAAAACTCAGTTTAATGTAGAAATGCAATTGGAAAGCATTATTACCAACCAAGATGAAAGAGGATTAGACGATGAAATACGAAAACTAAAAAAGCAAATTCAGGATTTAGAACAAGAAATTGCAGTTTTAGATAATAATCTTTCTTTCTTTGGAAATGCAGACAAGAACAATCCTTTAGTAAAAGATTCATACGATAAATTAGATGCAAAAAAAGCAAGTCTTTCTAAACTTAGAGATAAATACAGCACAATGATTCGTATTGATTTTTCTGATAATCAATAATAGGAAAATAGTTTAAATTAAGCTTTATTTCTACTCATAACTGATGAGGTAGAAGTGACGTATAATACTGAAAAAGAGTTCGTAATTATTTTTTACTCAATCTACACGTTTCCCTAGAGATGCTTCTATAAGTTCGTACCAATCAGAATGTTCTAGATTTACATTTAGACATTGTTGAATTTCTTTAACTCGCTCTATATCAGTTGTTCCTATTATTGGTAAAATTGCATTAGGAAGTTTGTTAATAAATGTAATCAACAATTGATTGTAGCTTAAATTATACTTTTTGGAAAGTTTATCCAGTACTTTTTTTATTCTTGTATTTGAATCGTTATCGCTCGTAAAAATGTTACCAAGTGGCGACCAAACCATAAGCGGAATTTCATTTTTTTGGTAATACAAAAAGTCATCGGATAGGAGAGGAGAAAGATAGTTCACAGAAAACTGAATCTGATTTGTTGAAAGTTTGGTGTAATTTTTTAAGAATTCAAATTGAGAGATTGTAAAATTACTAACTCCAAATTCATGTATTTTTTTCTCTGTTTTTGCATTTTCAACAGCAGAACTTAGTTCTTTTCCATTCAGTAGATAATCAGGACGATGAAGTAGATATTGGTCGATATAATTCGTTCCTATTTCGTTTAAACTTCGTTCCAAAGAATTATTAAAATGTTCTTTTGATGAATTGTATGCTTTTATTTGGAAGTTTGAATTCTCGCAAGGATATTCAATTCCAAATTTAGAAGTAATTTGAATTTTTTCTCTTTCTACAGAAGAATTCTTTAATGCGTTGCCAAACAGTTTTTCGGTTTGGTAATTTCCATAAATATCAGCTAAATCAAAATGATTGATTCCTAGTTCAATACAAGAAGTGAAAAAATCAGTTGCTTGTTGCTCATTGAAATTTTTCCCCCAGCTTCCCCATTTCATGGTTCCAATTACTAGTTTATTTTTGCAGTTCATACAAATTGTTTAGGTTAGATAAAAATTAATTCTGCTTGTGCAATTGCTTCTGGTTTTCCTACATCTATAAGCTTTGCGTTGTGTACAAAACCATAGATATTATTGTTTGTCATTAGATTCATATAGGATTTCATTATGGAAAATTTTCCTGTTTCCTCAATCAAGTCAAATAGTTTTGGACTTATAATGTGAATTCCGCTAAATGCAAATTCTTTGTAGTAGTTTTTATCCGTTAGAATTTGTTCGCCTGAGATTAAATTTTTCCAACCGATAAGTCTATTTTCATCATTAAATAGAAGTTTTCTGCTACTTTCTCTATCGGAAACAGCAAGTGTAGCTATTGCATTGTTTTTTTTGTGATTTTCTATTAATCCTTTTAGGTTTAAATCAGTAAGAATATCAGAATTCATAACCAAAAAATCATCATCAAATAAGTATTCTTTGGCTTTAAGCAATCCTCCACCAGTTTCTAATAGTTCTTCAGTTTCATCAGAGATTTCTATGGTACAACCAAAGTTATTGTTTTCATCTAAAAAAGAAATTATTTGCGAAGCAAAATGATGAACATTAATTACAATTTCTGTGATTCCATGTGATTTTAAAAATTCAATATTTCTTTGTAATACAGGTTTTTGATTTACTTCTACCAACGCTTTCGGATGAAAATCGGTAAAAGGTTTTAGTCGAGTTCCTAATCCTGCGGCAAAAAGCATTGCTTTCATAGTGTTTTATTTTATCCAGTTTTCTTGATTGATGTGTGTGAGTTTTATAAGCACTTTTTCTCCGTATTTTTTAGTTAGAAATTGAGTAATTGTTTCAGCAGAAAATACTGAACGATGCTGTCCTCCTGTACAACCAAAGGATATTTGGAGGTTGGTAAATCCACGTTCTACATAATCATCTACGTTTATGGAAATAATTGATTTTACAGAGTCTATAAATTGAGGAAATAAGGTTTTTGCGAGCAAAAACTCTTGAACGTCCTTGTCTTTACCCGATAGTTTTTTGTACCTGTCGTACCTTCCAGGATTTAGAATTCCTCTACAATCAAAAACAAAACCTCCTCCGTTTCCTGATTTATCAGTTGGAATCCCTTTTTTATAAGAAAAACTATTGATTTCTATGGTAAGCATTATATTTTTATTTTGGTGTTAGCACAATGATTGATACAACTTTTTAAAGTAGGGAACTTGTCTAAAACTTCAGATTTATCTAATATATAGTTTAGATTTTTTTGTCCGTTTTCTATACTTTCTAAAAAATGTTGTTTTTTCTGAATTAAACCTCTGAATCCATAAGCTCCTAAAACTTGTAATAATCGTATAATCAAACAATATTCATAGGATTTATTTAATTCTTTATACGAAACAGCAGGAAAGTAAGTTTGAATTTTTTGGAAATAATATTCTTTGAATTTGGTTTTTAAATTTTCTGGAATTTCTGCTTTTGCTTGCCAAATAAGTGAAATTAAATCATACATCATATTTCCCAACATCGCTCCTTGAAAATCAATAAAACACAATGAATTTCCTTGAATCATGATGTTTCTACTTTGAAAATCACGAAACATTAATCCTTTTGGCTTTAATTTCTGTAATTCATTAGAAAAAATTTCAAACTCATTGAGTAATTCAACTTTGGAATAAGGAAAATTAAGTATATCTAGAAAGTAATTTTTAAAATAATATAAATCGTGAATGATTAGTTTAGAATTGAATTCTTTAAAATCAAAACACTTGGAATAATCAATATTTTCTACTGTTTGAAACTTAAAAAGTTCATCTAATGTTTTGTAATACAAGCTGATTACCTTATCTGAAAATCCATCACTTAACCGAACATCTAATAATGTAGCATCTCCTGCAAAGCTTTGTAAATAGGATTTTTTATCTTTAGCAACTTTTATAATTTCGGGTACAGCAATGTTTTTGCTTTTTAAAAATCTTGAAAAATAAATAAAACTTTCGTTCTCAGAAACATCATTGTTTTTTGTGAATACAAATTTATTAGAATTTGTTTCTACAATGTAATTTTCTCTTTCAGAACCGCTTTTAGGAATCATTTTTACGGAGTCAACCGATAAATTCCAATTGTTTTTTAGTTCTAAAATTATCTCGTTCAAATCCAATTTATTTTGAGTAGGAAGTGTAAGAATATTTATGGTTGATATCTTGGAGTACATTTACAGCTTCATCTACAGTAAAATCGTGTCTTAAGTTTTTATACCAACGTTCTCTTTTGCTTTTCAGTACAGTGTCACTTTTGAATAATACTTCTTCATCGGCAGGTGTCTGAACTTTTAGAGTCGTATTGTACACTAGTTCGTCTTCAAATTTTTTAGCAAGATTTACTTTCTTCTTTGCATCTTCAAAGTATTCTTTATGATTAAGAGGAATTTCTTTTTCATCAGTAACCGACTTTATCCACTCTGCTTTATCATTTATCTTTTTTAGATACGATTGGTTTTCAAGACGTTTTTTACTATTGTTTTTTATGTAGTCATAATCTACTTGCTGAAACCAAGTGAGGTACGATAATTTTTCTACATTATCCCACGGAAGAGCATTATCTTGAGCCGATTCTTTTATATCTGCATATTTGTATTCGCTATCTAGAATTATGTCGGGAACCACACCTTTTAATTGAGTAGAACTTCCGTTAATTCTATAGAATTTTTGAATTGTAAGTTTAATAGCTCCGTATTTATCATCAGAAAAATTAAATCGATCCAAAGGCATTACAGATTGAACAGTTCCTTTTCCATACGTTTGAGAAGGACCTATAATTACACCTCTTTTATAGTCTTGTATTGCCGCAGCAAATATCTCAGATGCAGAAGCCGACATTTCATTTACGAGAACTACAAGAGGACCTGTCCATTCTACAGAGGAATCTTTGTCATTATGAACTTTTTCGTAACCGTCTGTACGTCTTACTTGAACAATAGGACCTGTAGTAATAAATTGTCCTGCAATTTCAATTACCTCAGGTAAAGAACCTCCACCATTTCCTCGTAAATCAATGATAAGGCCTTCTATTCCTTCTTTTTTTAGTTCTATAATTTCATTTTTAATATCTTCGGAACAGTTTCTTCCATTTTTAGGATTTTCCAAGTCTATGTAAAACTCAGGGAGGTAAATAATCCCATATTTTTTATTGCCTTTTTTTATGATAGCACTTCTTGCAAAACTTTCGTCCAGTTCAATCTCTTCACGAGTCATAGATACGGATTTTATAGTTCCGTCTTTTTTCTGTATTACAAGAACTACTTCAGAGTTTAATTCTCCTCGTATAAACTGAATCGCGTCTTCTAGGAGCATTCCTACCACATTTACAGGTTCTTTTTTTCCTTGACCAACTTTTAGTATTTTATCGCCAACTTCTATCTGATTGCTTTTCCATGCAGGTCCGCCAATTATAAGCTCTACAAAAATAGGATACCCTTTTTTATCTTGTAATCGAGCACCAACACCTATGATTTTTCCACTTATACTAGAGTTAAAATTATCTTGTTCTTTTGGTGAAAAATAAGTAGTATGTGGATCGAATTCTTCTGTGAAAGAATTTACATAGATAGAGAAATAATCTTGTTTTTTTCTAGACTTAACACGTCTAAAATAATCTTTCATGTATTCTTTTACTTCTGCAACAGCAGAGTCTTTTACGGCATCAAAAGGTTTAGGTATCGCTTGGAACGTTTTAGTACTTGCTGAGTCTTTACTTTCAGATTCTATTTCATCTCCAAGACCTTGTAGTGTTTCGGCCTCGCGTAAAACCTGATATTTTAAGAATTTTTTCCAGTTATTTCTATATTCTTCATCAGTTTTAGCATATTCGTTGGTGTCTTCGTTTGTATTTAGGAATTCTTCTTCGTTAAAATTAAGAGGAAGTTCTAGAATTTCATTTACTATTTTTTCTGATTCTTCTACACGTTCGTAAAATCGATCTACAGTTAAGTGGTAGAAGTCAACATTATCTTCGTTAAAATAATCATCAAGTAAAAATTCATATTTTTTGAATTCTGTAAAGTCAGATTGTTTAAAATATCTTTTAAAAGGATCTAAAATATCTATATATCTTTTAAACACATCTTTAGAGAATTTGTCATCAATTCGTTTTGATGAATAATGCATCTGAGTAAGTGTATTACGAACTTTTCTTATCACAGTAGCTTCATCATCTCCACCTCCGTCACTAGAAGAGTTAAAACAAAAAAGAAACAATGAAAGAGATGCAAAACATCCTAGTATAACGCTATTTTTTAACATACTTTATGTAAAGGGTTTTTGAGCAATAATGCAAATATACTTCCTATTTTTAGAAGTGGGATTAAAAATAAGAATTTTTTAATTTTTTGTGATAAAATTTAGAAGAAATTAAGAAAAAAAGTAACTTTGCGAGAAACAATTCTAAAAGAAATGGTAAAAATATTAAATGGAAACGAAGTAGCAAAACACGTTAAGACCCAAATTAAGGAAGAAGTAGATAAATTGGTAGGTAAATTTGGGAGACAACCTCACCTTGGTGCAGTGTTAGTAGGAGAGAATGGTGCGAGTAAAACGTATGTAAACAACAAAATAAAAGATTGTAAAGAGGTGGGTTTTAAATCTTCTTTAGTACGTCTTCCTGATACAATTTCGGAAGAAGAGCTGTTACAAGAAATAGATAAATTAAACAATGAGGACGGATTAGATGGGTTTATTGTTCAACTTCCTTTACCAAAGCACATCAATCAAGAAAAAATAATAATGAGTATAAATCCAGATAAAGATGTAGACGGTTTTCATCCTCAAAATTTTGGGAAAATGGCTCTTGATATGGAGGCTTTTTTACCTGCAACTCCTTATGGTATTTTGTGTTTATTAGAACATTATAAAATTCCTACTAAAGGAAAGCATTGTGTAATTATAGGTAGAAGTAGAATAGTAGGGAAACCAATGAGTATACTTATGGGAAGAAAAGCATATCCTGGTGATTGTACAGTGACTCTTACGCATTCTGGAACAGAAAATATAGAACAATATACAAAAAATGCAGATATAGTAATCACAGCATTGGGAAACCCTAATTTCCTAAAGTCATCTATGATAAAAGATGGAGCAATAATAATAGATGTAGGGATTACTAGAGTAGACGATTCTTCAAAACCAAAAGGATATTCTCTTGCAGGAGATGTGGATTATGAAGATGTAAAAGATAAAGCTAGTTATATAACGCCTGTCCCTGGTGGAGTAGGACCAATGACTCGTGCAATGCTACTTAAAAACACAATGCTTGCATATAAGAATAGCTTTAAATAAAAGCTGAAAATATAGATTATTAATCATCAAAAAAATATAGAAATCAAAAGTTTTAACATGGTATAAAGAAGATTGACTTAGGTAATAATTTCTTTATAAAATGGTGCTATCATTAAAAAGTATTATTACTTCGTATGTTAATTACAAAAAAAATATACCTTTGCAAAGACTAAAAAACGAAATCATTATGGCACTAGAATTTACAGACAATAATTTCAATGAGCAGGTTGTTAAATCGGATAAACCAGTATTGGTAGACTTTTGGGCGGCATGGTGTGGGCCTTGTAGAATGGTAGCTCCTGTTGTAGAGGAATTAGCAAAAGAATACGATGGTAAAGCATTAGTTGGTAAAGTTGATGTAGATAACAATCAAGATGTATCGGTAGAGTATGGAATTAGAAACATACCAACAATTCTTTTCTTTAAAGGAGGACAAGTAGTAGACAAGGTTGTAGGAGTTGTTCCAAAAGAAAAATTAGCAGAAAAAATTGATGCACTTTTGTAAGTGATAAATTGATTAAAAAACAAAAATAACGTCATTTTCATAGGTTTGAAAATGACTTTTTTATATAAAGGAAAATAATATATCGTATGGATGAATTTAATATGCTGTCTATTGTATCGCATTCGTATCCAACATTAGATTCGGTACGTATCAACTTGAATGTTCCCAAAGAACTGAAACAGTATTTTAAATTTAAACCAGGACAATACATTACACTTAAGATTAAATTAGACGAAACGTATCATTATCGAGATTATTCTTTATGTTCTGCTCCAGATGAGGGAAATTTATCAATACTTATAAAAAAAGCAAAAGAAGGAACTATTTCGCATTATTTATACGATTATATCAATGATCTTTCTACGCTAGAAGTTTCTTTTCCTAAAGGGAATTTTGTAATTCCAGAACGACCAAATGAAAAAAGAACTCTTGTTTTTTTTGCAACAGGAAGTGGTATTACACCTATAATTAGCATCATAAAACATACTTTAAAAACCGAAAAAGGTGTTTCTATATATCTTTTTTATGGAAATAAATCGCAAGAAAAAACTATTTTTTACGATGAAATTGAAGAATTAAATAATCAGTATCCTAAAAATTTATATCCTTATTTTTTATACACCGAACAGAAATGTGATCCTTTGTTTCAAGGAAGAATCACAGAGAAAAAATTAAAATTATTCATCAATCAACTATTGGATTGGGACGAAGTTGATGAAGTAATGGTGTGTGGACAACCAGAAATGATTAAAGAAATAGTTTTGGCAACTTTAAATTTAGGAATTCCAATAAAAAATATTCATTACGAATTTTTTCAGCATCATAATTTACAAGATTTTTACAATAAAATTTCAAGTCAACATAAAGAAATAGAGGAAGTGGAAGTTGATTTTATGTTTAAAGGAGAGCAAAATAAAATTATTTGGAAAACATTAGAATCTTCATTGCTAGATGCTTTTTTAGATAGAGGATATCAAATTCCATATTCATGCAAAGGAGGAGTTTGTACTCAATGTGCATGCAAAATTGTAAAGGGAAATTTAGGAATGATTGAAAACTCCATCTTGACGGAATCCGAAATTAAAAGTAACTATCGTTTAATTTGTGTTGCAACTCCTATAAGTAAAAAAATAAGTTTAAATTTTGATAAAACGCTATAAAAATCGTAATATAGCCAAAAATAAACGAAATATAGTTGCGTAACTAAAACAAAATCTTATCTTTGTGTATATTTACTAACCAATATAAATTATAGTTAACATGAACAAAACAGAACTAATTGATGCAATAGCTTCTGATGCAGACATTTCTAAAGTAGCTGCTAAGAAAGCGTTAGAGTCTTTTACAAGCAACGTTACTAAAACATTGCAAGCAGGAGGAAGAATCTCTTTAATCGGATTTGGAACTTTTTCAGTTTCAGAAAGAAGTGCTAGAGAAGGAATCAACCCTCAGACAAAGCAAAAAATCCAAATTGCTGCAAAGAAAGTAGCTAAGTTTAAAGCTGGTTCAGAATTATCTGATTCCCTTAACTAAAAAGTTATTTTTTTAAGAAATATACAAGTCGTTTCACTAGTGAAACGACTTTTTCTTTTCGCTCATTTTTGCTACAATTGTAGCTACAGTTGCATCACTAGTAACATTTGCCATAGTTCTAAACATATCCAGTGGACGATCAATAGCAAATATTAATGCCAAACCTGCTTCAGGAATACCTGCTTGTCCTAAAACAATTACCAACATTACCATTCCAGCACTCGGAACTGCCGCCGAACCGATAGATGCCAACGTTGCCGTAAGTACAATCATTAATTGTTGACTGAAACTTAAATCAATTCCAAATACTTGTGCTATAAAAAGAGCTGCAACTGCTTGATACAAACTCGTTCCGTCCATGTTTATAGTTGCTCCAATCGGTAGGACAAAATCAGCAACTTCTCGTTTTACTTTTAATTTTTCAATTACACATTCCATAGTTACAGGTAGTGTAGCAGCACTGGAACTGGTAGAAAAAGCCAATAATTGAGCAGGAAGTATTTTACGGTAAAAAGAAATGGTTTTTTGTTTCGTAAATACAAAAAGTAAAGAAGGATAGAGAATAAAAATTAAAAATGATAAACCTAAAACAACGGTAAAACCATAAATTAAAAGTGCCTGTAAAATAGAAAAATCAGGAATTTCGGCAATTAAACTACTCATTAAGGCAAAAACACCAATAGGTGCAAAAAGCATAATCAAATCTATTATTTTTAAAATTATTTCATTTACTCCATAAAAGAATTTTATCACAGGTTTTGATTTCTTTTTATCTATTAAAATCATTCCCAATCCAAATAGTAAAACAAAGAAAATAACTTGTAACATGTTGGAATTATTACTCATTGCAAAGAAAAAATTATCAGGAACTATATCTACCAATGTTTGCATAATTCCTTGCTCTTTTTGAGTAATTGCAAGTTCTATTTTTGAATTTGCATCGTTAGAAAAAGATTCAAGAAGAAGCTCTCTAGAGTCAGTATTTATAAAACTTCCTGGTTGTATTATGTTGGCAACAATTAATCCAGTACAAACGGCTATAAATGTGGTAAGTAAATACATCATTATTGTTTTGCTTCCTAATTGTTTAAGTTTAGAAATATCTTTTAATTCGGACATTCCACATATAAGAGATGCTACAATTAATGGAACAGCAATCATTTTTAAAAGGTTGATGAATACCGTTCCCAAAGGTTTAATCCATTCTACTATAAAGCTATTGAGCTCAAATTCCTTAGCAAAGAAACCAAAAATTAAACCTAATAGCATTCCTATAAGTATTTTCCAATGAAGAGCAAGTTTCATAAATTCTTATTTTTTGTAAAGATATTAATTCGTAAACAATCATGTACATTTAAACAGAATTATCGGATTTCGTTAATCTTACTAAATAAAAGGTAAAACTCATTGTATTCTGTTAAAAATTAGCGAAATTTGCAGAAAAGTAAATTTACGTTATGGATAATGTACTAAGAGGAACAGGTGTAGCATTGGTAACACCTTTTAATGAAGACTTAACTATAGATTTTTCTGCTTTAGAAAAATTAATTGAATTTAATATAAGTGGAGGAGTTGATTTTTTTGTACTGCTAGGTACTACTGCAGAAACAGCTACTTTATCTGATGATGAAAAAAAATCAATAATTGACTTTGTGATTAAAATAAACAACAATAGACTTCCTTTAGTTCTTGGTTTAGGTGGAAATAATACACAAGAAGTTGTAAACAAAATTAAGACAACAGATTTAAGTGATTTTTATGGAATCTTATCTGTTTGTCCGTATTATAACAAACCAAATCAAGAAGGTATATACCAGCATTATAAAGCAATTGCTACCGCAACCGAAAAACCAATTATACTTTACAATGTGCCAGGGAGAACTGTCGTAAATATGAGTGTATCTACAACCTTGAGATTAGCAAACGACTTTAAAAATATAGTTGCTGTAAAGGAAGCTGCACCGAGTTTTGTACAAACTTTGGAAATACTCAAAGATAAACCAAGTGATTTTTTAGTACTTTCGGGAGATGATGATTTAGCGAATTCTCAGGTTTTAGCGGGAGCTTCAGGAGTTGTTTCGGTTTTAGCTCAAGCATTTCCAAGTGAATTTTCAAGCATGATCAACTATGCGTTGGACAATAATGCACAAGAATCATACAAGATTTTTTATAAACTAATGAATATGGGAATTCTGATTTTTGAAGAAGGTTCTCCTGCAGGAATAAAATCTGCTCTTAATGAATTAGGTATTGTAAAACCGTATGTGAGATTACCGTTAGTTCCTGTTTCTGAAGATTTAAACCAAAGAATTAAAAACGAAGTAAAGAAAATATCTGCTTAAAAATAGTGCAGTTAAAAGTTAAATTTTAAGTTTAATTAGATAGTATTATTTAGTTAAACTTTTTTTATATTTGGTAAATAAAATACGTAATTATGTTATCAAATTCAGTAAAAGAAGCATTAAATAATCAGATAAAATTAGAAGGAGATTCATCAAACGGTTATCTAGCGATGGCAGTTTGGGCAGAGATAAATGGTTTTGAAGGAGTCGCAAACTTTCTTTACGAGCATTCAGAAGAAGAAAGAATGCATATGCTAAAATTGGTTAAATTCATTAACGAAAGAAATGGAGAAGCAATAGTTCCTCAGTTTGAAAAACCTAAAAATAATTTTTCTAGTCTTAATGAATTATTCGAAGCAGTTTTGGCTCATGAAATAAAAGTAAGTGAAAATATAAACAATATTGTAGAGCTTACTTTGAATGAAAAGGATTATGCTACACACAACTTTTTACAATGGTATGTTTCGGAACAGATAGAAGAAGAAAGATTATGTAGATTGATACTAGAAAAATTAGATTTAATTGGTTCGGATAAAGGAGGTTTGTATCTTTTTGATAGAGATATTCAGTCGTTGCATACAAAACTTGCAAAGTAGAAGTATTTAATTTTTACAATTTGTTTTTTTCCATTACCTTTGCACGTTCACAGGTTCTATGATGAATAAGTTATTTTTATTTTATATATCGCTATCTCTCGCTTTTTTATATTCGTGTAATTCTAAGTTTGAAAAAGCTCTGAAGAGTACTGATACCAAAAACATAATGGAAACGGCAGAATACTTTGAATCTAAAGGGAAGTATTCTCATGCGGTTGTTCTTTATGAGAAAATGGTTCCGTATGTTACAGGAACAGATTTGGCTTCAGAAATTGCATATAGAAGTGCTAATGCAAACTTTAAATTAGAGAAATATACATTAGCAGGACACCAATTTAAAAATTTCCACACGGGATTTTCTTCTGATAAAAGAGCAGAAGATGCTTTGTATATGAGTGCTTTGTGTTTTTATAAAGGTTCGGGAGAGTACAATTTAGATCAAACGAATACGAAGAGTGCAATTAGAGAAATGCAGAACTTTATTAATACATATCCTAATTCAGAGAAACTAGCTGAGTGTAATTTAATGATTCAAGAACTGCAAGAAAAGCTAGAGAAAAAAGCATTTGAAAATGCAAAAACGTTTTATAAAACTATGAAATATAAAGCTGCTGTAGTTTCTTTTGATAATGTAATGTCTGATTTTCCTGATTCTAAATTAAAAGAACAAGCTTATTATTATAGTTTTTTGTCTAAGTACGAGTTAGCAAAAAACTCTATTTTGGATTTACAAGAAGAGAGAATAAAAGATGCTCAAACTGCGATTCGTTTATTTGAAGAAGAATTTCCTAAATCCGAATACATTACAAAGGCAAATCAACTTAAAGAAAAATTAGATGGATTAATGGTGTTACATAAAGAAGAAATAGCAAATAGAAACAAAAAGAAAGTAACAATAAAATAATTGTATATACATTATGGGATTAAAAGATACAACAGCTCCAACAACTACAACTACTTATAATAGAGATGTTATAGAAGAAAAGGTAGGGAATATTTACAAAGCAATTGTAATTATGGGAAAACGTTCAGAGCAAATTAATTCTGAACTAAAAAATGAGTTGAATAAAAAGTTGGATAACTTTGGTACTCACAACGATAGTTTAGAAGAAGTATTTGAAAATAGAGAACAAATTGAAATCTCTAAATACTACGAAAAATTACCAAAACCGACTTTAATTGCTATTGAAGAGCTTTTGGATAACGATATTTATTACAGACAACCAGAGGAAGAGGGAAATAACTAATTTAACCAATGTCTAATGTCTGTCTTGCAAGATAAAAATGTGTTAATTGCTGTAACAGGAGGAATTGCAGCGTATAAAATAACCTATCTTGTTCGATTATTGGTAAAAAATAAAGCTAATGTAAAGGTGATTATGACTCCTGCATCAAGGGAGTTTGTGTCACCTTTTGTGCTTTCTACGCTTTCTAAAAATCCTGTAGAATCTGAATTTATTGCCGATGATGAAACTTGGAATAATCATGTAGAGTTGGCTCTTTGGTCGGATTTGATGATTGTTGCACCTGCTACTGCCAATACAATTGCTAAAATGGCAAACGCTCAAAGTGATAATTTGGTTTTGGCAACCTATCTTTCTCAGAAATCTCAGGTTTATGTAGCTCCTGCCATGGATTTAGATATGTATAAACATTCATCTAATCAAGAGAATATAGAAAAACTGAAGGAAATAGGGAATAAAATAATTCCTGTTGGAGTAGGAGAGTTAGCAAGTGGATTGGAAGGTGAAGGACGAATGGCTGAACCCGAAAATATAGTAGACTTTATAGAAAACGATATTCAAAAACAACTTTCGTTAAACGGAAAAAATATTTTGATTACCGCAGGACCTACTTATGAATCTATTGATCCTGTTCGGTTTATAGGAAATCATTCCTCAGGAAAAATGGGATATTCTTTAGCTAAAGAAGCATTAAAACGTGGAGCTAATGTAATTCTTATTTCAGGACCTACACACTTAGATTTACAACACAAAAACCTAAAATTAATTCGTGTACAATCAGCATATGAAATGTATACAGAAGTAATGAAGTACTATGCAGGTGTAGATATAGTAATAAAAAGTGCCGCAGTTTCTGACTATAAACCTAAAGTATATCACGAAAATAAAATTAAAAAAGAAGAAGTTGAACTTTCTTTAGAACTAGAGAAAAACATAGATATACTTAGCGAATTAGGAAAAGCAAAAGAAAATCAGTTTTTGGTAGGATTTGCACTAGAAACCAATAATGAATTAGAAAATGCAAAATCTAAATTAAAAAGAAAAAATTTAGATATGATTGTGCTTAATTCCCTTCAAGATAAAGATGCAGGATTCAAAAAAGATACCAATAAAATATACATCATCTCTAAAGATACTACAGTTGATTATTACGAGACAAAAAGTAAAGAATTAGTTGCGGTAGATATACTGGATTCCATAGAAGCAAAATTGAACAATGAGTAAATTTTGAGTTGAGTCAATAAACTTTGGATTACGGTTTCACTTTTAGTAAATTTACATTTTTAAAACACTACGTATGAAAGTAGCACAGATGCTTTTTTTTATAGTTTTTAGTCAGTTTGTATTTTCTCAGGAATTTCTTGCAGATGTTCAAGTTGATTATTCTCAAGTTCAGACAGGAAATACTCAAGTATATGGAACATTGGAGAGCTCACTTAAAAACTTTATAAATAAAACCAAGTGGACGGATAAAAATTATAAATCCTTTGAAAAAATTCGTTGTTCATTTGCGATTATTATTAATTCTCGTCCTTCTAATGATACGTTTGAAGCAAGTTTGATTGTTCAATCTATGCGTCCTGTGTATAATTCTACGTATTTCTCTCCTGCATTGAACATCAATGATACCAAATTTACATTTAAATATGTGCAATTTGAACCTTTGGTATTTAATGAAAGAAAGTTTAGTGGTAAGAATTTAACTGATGTAATTGCTTTTTATTTATATACCATTCTAGGATTTGATGCTGATTCGTATGCTCCTAATGGCGGACAAATCTATTTTGCTAAGGCGAAAGCAATTGCAGATAATGCTCAGAATCAAAGTTTTCCTGGTTGGAACTTTTTAGATGGATACCGTTCACGAGGTTCATTTATTACAGACTTGTTAAAACCTCAAAATTCAGAGTTTCGACTGGTAAATTACAATTATCATCGTTTGGGATTGGATATGCTAACCACCAATGAATTAAATGCTAAAAACCAAATAATTAAATCAATTAATTTATTAGGAAAGCTTAGAAATACGTTTCAGTTTTATGCTCTTGATGTATTTATGACGACCAAAAAACAAGAAATTGTAGATATTTTTTCGGGAGGAAATCCTGCAACAGGAAATATTGCTGAAATGAAAAATACCTTAAATCAGATTTCTCCCGCAAACACAAACGATTATTGGGATAAAATCAAAAAGTAAATGATTACACAACTATTGATTAAGAATTTTGTACTGATTGAAAGTTCAGAAATTCTTTGGGAAAATCAGTTAAATATACTCACAGGAGAAACAGGAGCAGGTAAGTCAATTATTTTAAATGCATTAAAACTAATTCTTGGAGAACGAGCAGATGTAAAAGCAATAAAAAATAAAGAAAAAAAATGTGTAGTAGAAGCTCAGTTTGATGTTTCAAAACTCGAGTTAAAATCACTATTTCTTGATTATGATGTTGATTACGAAGAGAATACAATAATTAGAAGAGAAATTCTACCGAGTGGAAAATCTCGTGCGTTTATAAATGATTCCGTTGTAACATTAGATACATTAAAGAAAATTACGTCTTATTTAATTGATATTCATTCTCAGTTTGAAACCACAGAGTTGCTTGATGAAAAATTTCAGATAGAACTGCTTGATACGTATTCAGGTAATCAACAGTTAATAGCTGAATATTCAGAATGCTATAAAGAATATAAAAAAACACAAAAAAGTCTTAAAAAATACCAAGAACAATACGAAGAAGCTCAAAAGGAATTTGAATACAATAGTTTTTTATTAGAAGAATTAAATGAAATTGATTTTAATACTATCAACCTTGAGGAACTAGAAGAAAAAATTAAACAATTTGAAGCTTCAGAACAAATAACAAGCGAAATCTCATATTCATTCCAAATTTTAGAAAATGAAGAGTATGGAGTTAATCAATTTTTGTATTCCATTTCTCAAAAGTTAGATAAAATAGCACCTTTTTCTAAAGAAATTAAAAACATTAGTGAAAGAATTAATTCCTCTTTAATTGAGTTGCAAGATATTCAATCAGAATTGGAAAATATAAGCGATGATTTTATTTTGGATTCAGAAGAACAAGAAAAACTAAAAAATACATACAATCAAACAGTTTCACTTACGCAAAAACATCGAGTAAATTCGGTAGGAGAACTGCAAGAAATAAAAGACGAATTAATTAAAAAAACATCTGGAGTAGAATTTGCAAGAAAAGAAATCGAAAAATCGAAAAAAGAAATCACAAAAATAGAATTAAAACTCAAAACTATTTCCGAAAGTTTACATAAAAATAGAACTAAAAATATTCCTGATTTAACCAAAAATATTCTTGATTCAATTTCCCTTTTAGGAATGGAAAAAGCAATGTTAGAAATCAATTTACTCGCTCAAGATAATTTTGGGAAATTTGGAAAAGAGTCCATAGAAATAAACTTTTCAGCAAATGAAGGTGTTGCTAAAAAGACATTGAGTAAAGCTATTTCGGGAGGAGAACGTTCTCGTGTGATGTTGGTTTTAAAGAGCATAATAGCTAAAAATAAAAACCTACCAACCATGATTTTTGATGAAATTGACACAGGAGTTTCAGGGAAAGTTGCCAATGAAATGGGGAAAATGGTCTTAGAAATGTCTAATTCTATGCAAGTAATCGCAATTACACATCTTCCGCAGATGGCATCAAAAGGAAATTCTCATTACAAAGTATATAAACATAAAGAAGAAAATCAAACTATTTCGGAAATCAAAAAGCTGACCAAGCAAGAGCGGATTAATGAAATTGCATTTCTGCTGAGTGGAGACAACCTTACAGATTCTGCTATAAATCAAGCACAAGAACTTCTGTCTAGTTAGTATAAAAGAAATCGCCTCAAATTCATTTAAGGCGATTTATTTTTATGTGATGTTACTTTAAATTTTCTTGAAAATAATTCCTGACTCTGGGAAATAATCCATTTCTATATTGGAATTATCATGTATTTTACCACTAAGAAGTTCCTTAGAAAGTAAGTTTAATACTTCTTGCTGAATAAGTCTTTTTAAAGGTCTTGCTCCAAATACAGGGTCGTATCCTTTTTCACTCAAGTAATTTTTTGCTTCTTTTGTTGAGGAAAGTGTAATATTCTTTTTGGCAAGAAGTTTATTTAATTCATCTAATTGAATGTCTACAATACTAGAAATATTCTTTTTGGAAAGTGGTGTAAATAACAAGATTTCATCAATTCTATTTATAAACTCAGGACGAATTTGTTTTCTCATTTCTGCGAGAACTTCTCTTTTGGTATTTTCATAAACTTGCTTTTCGTTGGACTCATTTAAGTTCTCAAAATTCTCTTGTATCATTTGTGAGCCAAAATTAGAAGTCATAATTATAATGGAATTTTTAAAGTTCACGGTTCTTCCTTTGTTATCGGTAAGTCTTCCATCGTCTAATACTTGCAAAAGAATATTAAACACATCAGGATGAGCTTTTTCAAACTCGTCTAAAAGAACTACCGAATACGGTTTTCTTCGTACGGCTTCGGTAAGTTGTCCACCTTCGTCGTATCCTACATATCCTGGAGGAGCACCTACCAAACGACTCACAGCATGAGCTTCTTGGTATTCACTCATGTCTATACGAGTGATGTTGTTTTCATCATCGAATAAATATTCTGCAAGTGCTTTGGAAAGTTCTGTTTTTCCTACACCTGTTGTTCCTAAAAACATGAATGAACCAATTGGTTTTTTCTCGTCTGAAAGTCCAGCACGGTTTCTTCTAATTGCATCAGAAACTGCTTGAATGGCTTCGTCTTGTCCGATTACGCGTTTATGAAGTTCTTCTTCTAAGTGTAGTAGTTTTTCTCTTTCGGATTGCATTAATTTGGTTACAGGAATTCCTGTCCATTTAGCAACTACTTCTGATATATCTTCTGAGGTAACTTCTTCTTTTATAAGTTCGGGGCGGTCGGTTTCTAGGTTTTTTTCTAATTCTTCTAGTAGGCTTTCTTGTTCTTTTATTTTTCCGTATCGGATTTCTGCAACCTTTCCATAATCGCCATTTCTTTCTGCTTTTTCTGCTTCGATTTTTAAATCGTCAATGTTTTTTCGTACTTCTTGAATTTTTTCTGCACGAGATTTTTCTTCGAGCCAAGTAGCATTAAGTTCGTTTCTTTTTTCGCTTAAATTATTCAGTTCTTTTTGAAGATGACCAAGTTTTACTTCGTCTTGTTCACGTTTAATTGCTTCAATTTCAATTTCTAACTGCAAAATTTTTCTATCCAAAACATCTAATTCTTCTGGTTTTGAATTCATTTCCATTCTTAGTTTAGAAGAAGCTTCGTCAATTAAATCAATTGCTTTATCTGGTAAAAACCTATCGGATATGTATCGTTGAGATAATTCCACTGCAGAAATAATTGCTTCATCTTTTATTCTAACTTTATGGTGAACTTCGTATTTTTCTTTGATTCCACGCAGAATTGAAATAGCACTTTCGGTATCAGGTTCATCAACGATTATTTTTTGGAAACGTCTTTCTAGAGCTTTATCTTTTTCAAAGTATTTCTGATATTCGTTGAGTGTTGTCGCTCCAACCGATCTAAGCTCTCCTCTTGCAAGAGCAGGTTTTAGAATATTAGCGGCGTCCATAGCTCCTTCAGATGCTCCTGCACCTACGAGTGTATGGATTTCATCAATAAATAAAATTATTTTTCCATTGGATTCTGTTACTTCTTTTACAACTGCTTTTAATCGTTCTTCAAATTCTCCTTTGTATTTTGCTCCAGCAATCAATGCTCCCATATCTAAAGAATAAAGCACTTTATCTGCTAGGTTTTCAGGGACGTCTCCGTTGATAATTCTATGAGCTAATCCTTCTGCTATTGCGGTTTTTCCAACACCAGGTTCTCCTATAAGAATAGGATTGTTTTTGGTTCTTCGTGAAAGAATTTGTAAAACTCTACGAATTTCCTCATCTCTACCAATTACAGGATCTAATTTTCCGTTGCTTGCTAATTCATTTAAATTCTTTGCATATTTCTGTAACGAATTGTATGTTTCTTCGGCAGATGCAGAGTTTACTTTTTGTCCTTTCCGTAATTCATTGATTGCGGTTTCAACGCCTTTTTTAGATAATCCTTGGTCTTTTAGAATCTGAGAAACAGCATCAGAAGTAGAAGTAAAAGCTAAAATTAAATGTTCTAAGCTCACAAACTCATCATTCATTTTTTTTGCTTGAATTTGTGCTTCGTTTAAAAGTTTAATTGCGTTAGGAGAGAGGTGTGCTTCTCCTCCTTCTACTTTTGAATAGGATTCGATTTGTTTATTTACTAAATCTTTGACTAGGTTTATGTTTATATTGTTTTTTTTGAGAATAAACTCTACAATGTTATGATTTAAATCGAGTAAAGATTTGAGTATATGTCCTGTTTCAATAGCTTGATTGCCATTTTCTTGAGCGATAAGCTGTGCTTGACTTATCGTCTCTTGTGATTTTATTGTAAATTTATTAAAGTCCATATTTTTTTAATTCTTGTTGTTTTCACTACAAGATTACAAATTACTCTCCAAATTCAGTAATTAATTAAAATTAAGACAAAATAACATAAATTAAGATTTGTGCTCAATTTTTTCAGACAAAATGGCTTTTTTTATTCAAGTTCGAATTTAGATAATTCGTCATTTTTGTAGCAATAAAATTCATAATTAGGTTCTTCTCCTAATTGAAATACTTTTTCTAAGAAAATTTTATCGTATAAAGTAGATAATTCCAAATATTTTTGATTAAGATTTTTGGGTAGTTCATTTGGTAAAATGGCTCTTTCAATTTCTAGACCGTCATCAATTGCAAATTCCAGTACAAAATTACTTTTTCTCCAATTTATTGTTGTTTCGTTAAGTTTATTTTTTGAAAAAGAAATATTATCTTGAGTCATTATTTTATCTGAAGTAGATATAAGTAAAACAAACCCAGAAATTACCATAGCACTATAGCCAATTTTTCTAAAAGTAAATTCACTCAAATAAGGCAATATATATTTTACCGTGTAAGATGAAATAATTGTAGCTATAGCAATTGCAATTCCCAACCAAAGTGCAGGAGTTGAATATAAGCCAAGTAGAATATAAATTATCAATTTGATTAGATGAAGAAAAATTTCATTAGCAGCTCTTGTTGCTACAATTTCTTCTTTTGATAATCCGTATTTTAAATAAAATCGATTAAACAATAAGCCAATTGCTCCTGTGATTCCAGAGACAAAACCAGCAACAAAGCCAATAATAGCGAGAATAAATTTAGGATAGGGTTTCTCTTCTTTTTTTTGTTTTTTCCTTGAAATAAAAAGTTGTGGAACATTTGCAATCAGAAATAAAGCAACAATTAATTGTAAATAAATTGGATTTACATATTTTATCAGATAAGCTCCCAACAGAACTGCAGGTACAGAAAAAGGTACAAACCATAAGAATATTTTCCAATTAATATGCTTTTTAAAAACCACAATTCTTGATGCAGAGCTAGTAAAAGTTCCTATGGTTAATGAAAAAGGGACAACAGAAGTTGGTAATAGTAGATTTAATATAGGTATTAAAATTAAACTTGCTCCTCCGCCACAAATTGCACTAATCCAAAATGCTAAAATTGCTCCAAAAAAAAGAAGAGTGATTTTTAGTGTCATTTCTTTATTAAATAATTCAAAACATATTTTATAACGTAAAAATAGGTGTAAAATTGTGAATATTTATATAAAATTACCTGCTTATCAATTCATAAACAGGTAATTTTATTTTATCCTACTAGATTAATTATTTTACCAGGAATATAAATGAATTTTTTAGGGATTCTTCCTTCTAGTTGTTTTTGAGTTCTTTCGTCTTTCATTATAATTTCTTCCACTTCTTCTTTTGATAAATCAAGAGAAAGTTCCATGGTAAATCTCATTTTTCCGTTGAATGAAACAGGATAATTTTTGGTATTCTCTACCAAATACTGTTCATCAAATTTAGGATATTGTACGGTGCTTATGCTTTCAGTATTTCCTATTTTCCACCAAATTTCTTCTGCAATATGAGGAGCAAAAGGCGAAATTAGAATACATAATTCTTCGAGTATTTTTCTTTTGTTACACTTTAGTTTGGTAAGTTCATTCACAGCAATCATAAAGGTAGAAATAGAAGTGTTGAATGAGAAATTTTCTATATCTTCGGTTACTTTTTTTATGGTTTGATGCAGAATTTTGTATTCCTCTTTGGTAGGAATTTCATCAGAAATATCAAAACCAATTTCGGTATGGTGGTATAGTTTCCAAAACTTTTTTAGGAATCCGAAAACTCCGCTTAATCCTTGTGTATTCCATGGTTTTGCTTGTTCAATAGGTCCAAGAAACATCTCATACATTCGTAAAGTATCTGCTCCGTACTCTTCGCAAATTTCATCGGGATTTACAACATTGTATTTGGATTTAGACATTTTTTCTACTTCACGAGAAACATAAAACTTTCCATTCTCTTCCGTTATGAATTTAGCATTTTTATATTCTTCTCTCCAGTTTCTAAATGCTTCAACATTTAGTGAATTATCTTGTTCATTAATTAAAGAAATATCTACATGGAGTTTTAAATAGTTTTCTTGTATCCCTTGATTAGCAGAAATAAAAATACTTTCATTGGTTTTTCTATAAATAAAAGCACTATTCCCTAAAATCATTCCTTGGTTGATGAGTTTTTTGGCGTATTCATCGTAAGAAACATAATCTAAATCAAAAAGGAATTTTTGCCAAAAACGAGAGTAGAGTAGGTGTCCTGTGGCGTGTTCACTTCCTCCTAAATACAAATCTACTTGTTGCCAATATTCGTTGGCTTCTTTTGAGAATGCTTCTTCTTGGTTTTTAGAATCCATATATCTATTGAAATACCAAGAACTTCCTGCCCAGCCTGGCATAGTATTCAGTTCTAAAGGAAATATGTCTACTTCATTAATTAAACTACATTCAACAACTTTTTGATCTAAGGTATGCCATGCCCATTTTTCTGCACGTCCTAATGGAGGTTCTCCTGTTTCGGTAGGTAAATATTTTTCTACTTCAGGAAGTTCCAAAGGAAGACATTCATTTGGGATTGCGTGAGGAATTCCATTTTTGTAGTAGATAGGAATCGGCTCTCCCCAGTATCTTTGTCTTGAAAAAACAGCATCACGAAGTCGGTAATTAATTTTTCCTTTTCCTATCTTTTTATTTTCTATTTCAGTAATTATTTTTTCCGTTGCTTCTTTATAATTCAATCCAGTTAGAAAGTCAGAATTTTCTAGTATAAAGTTTTCTTTTTCAGTAAAAGCATTTTCGGAAATATCTTTATCAAAGATATTTTTTATAGGTAAATCAAAATATTTAGCAAAAGCATAATCACGTTCATCTCCTGCAGGAACAGCCATTACAGCACCTGTTCCGTATCCTGCAAGCACATAATCGCCAATCCAAATCGGGATTTTTTCTTCTGTAAACGGATGAATTGCATACGCTCCTGTAAACTGACCAGAAATGGTTTTTACGTCTGACATTCTCTCTCTCTCGGAACGTTTTGCGGTTTCTTCTATATAGTGTTGAACTTTATCTTTGTATTCATTGGTAGTGATTTTCAAAACCAAATCATGTTCAGGAGCAAGTGTCATATAAGAAACTCCAAAAATAGTATCAGGTCTTGTGGTAAAAACCTCAATCCCCCTATCCCCCAAAGGGAGAACTATACTGTTTAGTTTATTATTAATTTTAGATAGCACTTCACTTATGTGATTTAAAACTTCTTCATTTCTAAATCGAATTACTTCGTAGCCGAGAGAATTTAAAATTAAAGTTCTTTGCTCATCGTATTCAATTTGTGAATTATGAATTTCTCCATCTACTTCAATTACTAATTTTTTATTTAGACATACAAAATCAACTATAAAGTCTTCAATTAAATGTTGTTGTCTAAATTTATACCCTAATTTTTTGGATTTTATATTTTCCCAAAGTACTTTTTCTGCTTTTGTTGGGTTTTGCCTCATCTCTTTGGCTTTGTCTAATAATAAATGAGCATTATTTCCTCCCGTCATATAACCAAATTTATTATTTAGTTTATTTCCCCCTTTGGGGGATAGGGGGAATATTATTGATGCTCCTTTGCTTTTTCCAATCCAATTTCGTTGAGATTCTTTGATTGGTTCTGGCCAATCAATGGTATTTAATCCTTGTAAAAGACGTTCAGAATAAGCAGTTATTCGCATCATCCATTGAGTCATTTTTTTACGAATTACAGGGAAACCTCCACGTTCAGAAACACCGTTTATTACTTCATCATTTGCTAAAACAGTTCCTAGTTCAGGACACCAATTTACTTCTGCCTCAGCCAAATACGTTAATCTGTACTCTAAAAGAACATCTGCTTTTTCTTTTTCTGTGAATGAGTTCCACTGATCGAAAGCAAAAATTTCATGGTAAGAAGTTTCAGCTTCTATATCTAAATTTCCGTTAGTTTCAAATGCTTCTATAAGTTCATCAATCGGACGAGCTTGTTGACTTTTTTTACAATACCAAGAATTAAAAAGTTGAATAAAAATCCATTGTGTCCATTTGTAATAGTTGGGATTGGAAGTTCGTATTTCTCTTTCCCAATCAAAAGAAAACCCGATTTTATCTAACTGCTCTCGGTATCGTTTTATATTTGTTTCGGTAGTGATTGCAGGATGTTGACCTGTTTGTATGGCGTATTGTTCTGCTGGCAACCCAAAAGAATCGTATCCCATAGGATGTAAAACGTTAAATCCTTGGTGTCTTTTATAACGAGAAACAATATCAGAAGCTATATAGCCCAAAGGATGACCTACATGTAAACCTGCTCCTGAAGGATAAGGAAACATATCTAAGGCATAATATTTTGGTTTGTGTGAATTATTTTCAGCTTTGAATGTGTGGTGTTTTTTCCAAAATTCTTGCCATTTTTTTTCTATTTCGTTGGGATTGTATTTCATGTTAGATAAAATTAGAAGTTAGGTTACATACGATTCGGAGCATCTATTCCGAGTAAATAAAGAGCGTTCTTTATAGTTGTTTTTGTAAGTTGAGAGAGTGCTAAACGTTGTTTTCTGATTTCTTGATTTTCTTCTTTTAGTACCGAACAATTTTGGTAGAAAGAATTGTAAAGTTTTACAAGCTCAAAAGTATAATTTGCAATCAATGCAGGGTTTAATTCTTTTGCTGATTTTTCTATTATTTCTGAAAATAAATCTAAGTGTAAAAGAATTTTTTCTTCAGAATCATTAAAACTTCCTAGTTCAAAATCAAAGTTTGTTTCTTCGGATTTTGCTAAAAGTGAATTAATCCTTGCGTGAGCGTATTGAATGAATGAAGCTGTATTTCCATTAAAGTCGATACTTTCTTTTGGATTAAATAAAATTCGTTTTTTTGGGTCTACCTTTAGTAGGAAATATTTTAATCCACCAATTCCAATTTGCTCGTATAGTTCTTCTTTTTCCTCTTCGTTGAAAGATTCCAGTTTGCCTAATTCTAACGAGATGGTTTTTGCTGTTTGATGCATTTCTTCCATTAGATCATCAGCATCTACAACAGTTCCTTCACGAGATTTCATTTTTCCTTCAGGTAAATCTACCATTCCATACGACAGGTGTTTTAGATTATCATTTTGATTGTATCCTAATTTTTTAAGAATTAAAAATAAAACTTGAAAATGGTAATCTTGTTCGTTCCCTACGGTATAAATTAATTCATCGGTATTGTATTTTTCTATTCGTTCTATTGCAGTTCCTATATCTTGTGTCATGTAGACAGAAGTTCCGTCTTTTCGTAGTAAAAGTTTTTCATCTAAACCATCTTCTTCTAGATTGCACCACACAGAATTATCTTCTTTTTTATAGAAAATCCCTTTTTCTAAACCTTCTAAAACTTTGTCTTTACCTAGAATGTAAGTGTCTGATTCGTATTGTATAAAATCAAATTCAACGCCAAGTCTTTTGTAACTTTCATTAAATCCGCTATAAACCCAGTCGTTCATCATTTTCCAAACTTTTCGGGTTTCGGATTCATTTTGTTCCCATTTTACAAGAAGTTCTTGAGCTTTGAGTAGTATAGGTGCATTTTTTTTTGCTTCGTCTTTTGTTTGTCCTTGCTCTACAAGTTCATTGATTTGTTTTTGGTATTCTTGGTCGAATTTTACATAGTATTTTCCTACAAAATGATCGCCTTTCATTCCTGTAGATTCAGGTGTTTCATTATTTCCATAAAGCATCCAAGCAATCATGGATTTGCAAATATGAATTCCTCTATCATTGATGATTTGTGTTTTTAAAACCTCGTATCCAGAAGCATCTAGAATTCGGCTAATAGAAAATCCAAGCAAATTATTTCTTATATGACCTAAATGTAAAGGTTTATTGGTGTTTGGTGAAGAATATTCCACCATGATTTTTTGATTGTTTTTTTCTGAAATCCCAAAACTCTTAGAGAAATAATTAGTTTTTATGAAATCATAAAAAACAGAAGTATCAATTTCTACGTTTAGAAAACCTTTTACAGAGTTATAACTTTTAAATTCATGATGTTTCTCTATTAAGTGTTTTCCTATTTCTTCGGTTAAAATAGTAGGATTCTTTTTTAGTAGTTTTATAAGTGGGAAAACAACCAGTGTATAATGTCCCACAAACTCATCTCTAGTAGTCTGAATTTCTAGAGAATCTATATTTATATTGTATAGAGATTCTATCGCTTCTTTGCAACAAGTCTTGAAAAAAAGTTTGATTGATTTCATTAAAAAATTTTTGCAAAAATAGCATTTTATAAGTGTGTTTGAAAATTCTGAATGATAAAATGAAAGCTTTTTGTCTTAAATTATTGTAAGATTTGATTTATTGAGTATATTTGAGGTAAATTATTACGCAAGAAATGGAATTAAAGCTCATAGAAAATGACCCTTATCTTAAACCGTATGAGAGTCAAATAAATAATCGTTATCAATGGTACCAAAATACACTTAATCACATTAATCATCATTTTGGTTCATTAGAGAATTTTGCAGACGGATATAAATATTTTGGTTTTAATTACGACGACAAGAAAAAAGGATATTGGTTTCGAGATTGGTTGCCCAATGCATTAGAGGTGTATTTGATTGGCGATTTTAATAAGTGGAATAGAACTTCTCATTCATTAGAAAAAAATGAGTTTGGTGTTTGGGAAATTTTCCTAAACGAAACAGAAATCGCTCCGTTTTCCAAGATAAAGATGCGAGTAGTTACTTCTAACGGTGCATTTGAACGAATTCCTGCATATATAAAAAGTGTTCAGCAGAACGAAGATAAGTCCTTTGATGGTCAGTTTGTTCCTAAGTCTTGTTTTGAATGGACGGATTCCAACTTTAAATTCAAAGATGTACCTTATATCTACGAAGCTCACATTGGAATGGCAACAGAAGAGTATAAAGTAGGTACTTACAAAGAATTTACAAAAGAAGTATTGCCAAGAATCAAAAGTTTAGGATACAATGCTGTACAGCTTATGGCGGTTCAAGAGCATCCGTATTATGGTTCATTTGGGTATCAAGTTTCCAACTTTTTTGCTCCTTCTTCACGATTTGGTACGCCAGATGATTTGCGTAAATTAATTGATACTGCTCATGGAATGGGACTTGCGGTAATACTAGATGTAGTACATTCTCATGCGGTTAGAAATTTTGATGAAGGTCTTACGGATTTAGATGGTACAGACTTGTATTTTAATGGTTTTCATCCTGATTGGGATTCTCGTTTATTTGATTACGGAAGATTAGAAGTAAAACGTTTTTTACTTTCCAACTTAAAATATTGGATGGACGAATTTCATTTTGATGGATTTCGATTTGATGGTGTAACGTCAATGCTTTATACCCATTTTGGACATAAAGGCTTTGGGAACTACGATGATTATTTCCATGATACCAACAACGATGCTATTCTTTATTTACAGTTAGCAAATCAATTAATTCATAAAGTGAATCCAAATGTAATTTCCATTGCAGAAGATATGAGTGGAATGCCGGGAGCATGTAGACCTGTAGAGGAAGGAGGTTTAGGATTTGATTACAGATTAGCTATGGGAATTGCTGATTATTGGATGGATCTATTGGAAACAACTCAAGATGAAGATTGGAATATTACAGATATGTATTATAGATTGAACAATCGACGATACGGAGAGAAAAATATAGCTTATGCAGAAAGCCACGATCAAGCTTTAGTAGGAGATAAAACCATTGCTTTTTGGTTAATGGACAAGGAAATGTATACTTCTATGAGTGTATTTACAGAGAGTTTAATTGTAGATAGAGGAATTGCTCTGCATAAAATGATACGTTTTGTTACTTTAATTGTAGGAGGAGAAGGTTATATGAACTTTATCGGAAATGAATTTGCTCATCCTGAGTGGGTTGATTTCCCAAGAGAAGGTAACAATTGGAGTTATCACTATGCAAGAAGACAATGGAGTTTGCCAGATACCGATCATTTGAAATACAAATATTTACAAGCGTTTGATGCTGCCATGATTCATTTTTCTAGACAGAGAAAGCTTGTTTCTGATGAATTTTCGTATAAAATATACGACCACAATGAGCATAAAATCTTGATTTTAACTAAAAGTAATCTAATTTTTGCATTTAATTTTAGTAATAATTCCTATGCGGATTATAGTTTTTATTATGAAGGGAAAGGGAATCTAAAAATTATATTTAATTCAGATGACAAAGCTTTTGGTGGATTTGATAGAATTGATTACAATGTTTCATATCCGATAGTCAATAATCATATTACCGCATACTTTCCAAGTAGAACAGTTTTAGTTTATGCGAAAGAGATTTAAAAAGCTATTATAATGAAGTATAAAAAAACTCAAAACTCAAATGATTTTTGAGTTTTTTTATATTTTTGCATTGTGAGAAGAATTAAAAAAAATAGTTTCTCTTATTTTCTTTTAGCGGTATGGATTTTTTCGTTTTGGAATTATGCATTTACTTTTCATACGCATGAATTTAATACTCATTACCAATTAAAACAAAACAATAAAAAAGAAGCAACTCAAATTTACGCGTTCTGTAAGGAATGTAAGATTATTGCAAACTTTTTTAATCAACACTATTACGTTTCTGAATTATATAATTCCCAAGAAACAACACTATTTATTGGTGTTTTAGAATCGGAATATCAATTTTTCTGTTTCAATCAAAAGATAAGTCTACGTAAAGGAAGAGCTCCTCCTGAAATTGTTATTTAAAAAAAATGTAAAATATAATTTTAAACAACAATTAATCATTAATCAATGAATAAAATTTTTTATGTATTGGTTTTGTGTATTTCTTTTGTGAATGCACAGAATCAATTATATGAAGTGAAAGGGAAAGTAATAGACTTTCACGATGGAAAAGCATTACAAAATTCAAAAGTAGTTTTACAAACCAAAGATAAAACAACAATTGTACACACTGATTCTCTAGGTGTTTTTTTGATAAAAGGAAACTTAAAAGGAAATTCTAAATTAACAGTTTATCATGATGAATGCGAACCATTTTTTATAACTATAACTATTCCTGTAAAAAAGGAGTTAATAATAAAAATGGAACATCACGTTCATGAACTAGAACAAGTAAATGTAAGAACCAAAGAGTATAATAATTTAGGGATTAAAAGCGAATTAGATACTCAAACATTAGAAAATTACAGTTCTAAAAATTTAGGAGACGCATTAAATGAAGTGAGTGGGATTTCATCTATAAACACAGGAAACTCTATTGTGAAACCAATTATACACGGATTGCATAGCAGTAGAGTTATGGTGCTAAACCAAGGTGTGCGTATGGAAAATCAACAGTGGGGAATAGAACATGCTCCAAGTATAGATATAAATTCGGTGGAAAAAGTGTCGGTAATTAAATCATCAAATGCGTTGGAATATTCAGGAGATGCGATTGGAGGAATTGTTTTGTTAGAGTCAAAAAAGTTTCCTAAAAAAGATTCATTGTATGGGAAATCAATGGTAAGCGGAAACAGTAATGGAAGAGGAATTTTATTGAACTCAACATTAACAAAAACATTCAAAAAAGGATTTTTCATCAAAGGTCAAGCTTCGTTTAATTGCCATGGAGATTATCATGCTCCCGATTATAACCTTACCAATACAGGATACTTATCGAAAGGAATTTCGTTTGAGTCGGGTTTTCATTCGTTTAAAAAAGGAATTTCATTTTTTTATAATTATGTAGACAACGAAATTGGAATTTTACGAGCATCTCACATCGGGAATTCAAGGGATTTGTACCAAGCAATTAGTGAAAGAAAACCATTAATTATAGAAGATTTCTCGTATGATATCAATGCTCCAAAACAGAAAATTATACATCATTTGGCAAAAGTGAATTTGTATAAGCGTTTTGCGAAGTTTGGGAAAGTTGATTTTCAGTATGATTTTCAGATGAATAACAGAAAGGAATACGACGTGAGAAGAACAAGCGAAAGTAGCACCATTCCCGCATTGGATTTAGAGCTTATTACGCAAACTTTTTCGGCTAATATTTTATATGATGCTATTACCGATTTTAATGCAAAATTTGGAATTATGTATAGAAATCAAGATAATTATCCTAATCCAGATACGGGAGTTAGAAGATTGATTCCCGATTATAAAAGCAATCAATTTGGTTCATATTTTATAACGGATTATAAATGGAATTCTAATTGGAAATCCGAATTTGGAATTAGGTACGATTATTTTTCTATAGATGCAGAGAAGTTTTATACCAAAAGTCGTTGGGAAGAGTTGAATTATGACGTTAAGTTCTCTAATTTAATAACTAAAGAATATTCGACACAATACCTCACAAATCCAAAATTAAATTTTAATTCTATTGCAAGTTCATTGGGAATTAATTATACCAATTTTAATGATTTTTCTCTTACGTTGAATTACAATTTATCGCAACGAATTCCTAATCCTGCGGAGCTTTTCAGTGACGGATTACATCATTCTTCAGCTTCTATAGAATACGGAGATTTGGAGATGAAAAAAGAAATTTCTAATCAAATCTCATTTACAGTGGAAAAAAAGTTTGCTGATTTTTCGGTATCGTTACTTCCGTATGTGAATTTTATTAAAGATTACATGTATATAGAGCCGATTGGAATAGAAAAAAATACAAGAGGAGAATTCTTAGTTTGGAACTATAAACAAAATAATGCGTTGTTATTGGGAGCAGATTTAGATTTTAATTACGATGCTTCTTTTATGAGTTGGAAAGGAAATGCTTCTTATATCTATGCACAAAATACAGACAAGAACGAACCTTTAATCTCTATTCCGCCATTTACGATTAACAATCAATTGAGTTTTAAAATTAAAAAATGGAAGAACCTAAATGCAGGAATTACAAGTGTTTTTGTAGCAAAACAAAATCGTTTTCCAAATACTAATTTTTCAATTTCAATAATTGAGAATGAGGAAGTAGTAGAGAGAAATATAGATGTGTCGAGTACAGAAAAAGCATATCATTTATTGGGAATTAATGCCAACAAGACTATAAACTTTAAAAAATCATCACTTAATCTATCGTTTTCGGTAGAAAATTTATTCAATACAAAATATAGAAACTACTTAAATCGTTTACGTTATTTTTCCGATGATTTAGGAAGAAATTTTAACATTCAAATTAAATACAATTATTAAAACAAACAATTATGAAATATTTACAATTTTTATTTATAGCAATTTTTTCATTTATAACAATTCAATGTTCTGATGACGATGGAACTCCAAAAATAATCAATGAAGAAGAAGCAATTACTGATGTGGAAATCACAGTAATGAATACAACAACTTTGCAGGAAATTACGTATATAGTTAACGAAGAGAATAATGATGGAACATTTGAAATTCCACTTGATGAAAATGAAAATTATACTTTCTCAGTTCGGTTTTTAAACAAATCAAACTTGAATGATATAAAAAATATTACCGAAGAAGTAATCGCAGAAAGTGATGAGCATTTTATTTTTTATGAAACAACAACAAGTAATTTAACTATTTCGTATAACGCAGATGATACAAAAGATTCAAATAATGAAAACTTAGGATTGATTCAAAATATCTCTACAGGAAATGCAGAAACTATAACAGTAGATATGTATTTAATTCACGAACCAGCTACTAAAACAGGAACAACAAGAAATAATTTCGGTGGAGAAACTGATGTTCAGATTAGGTTTAAGTTTGTGGTGGAATAAATCAATCATCAAAATTTAACATTCCTTGAGTTCCTTCTTCAGAGGAGGAACTCTTTTTTATATCCTCATCAGAGTCAGGAGAGAAATGTTCTTGTTCAAAAATATCTACATCTTCTTCCTCATCTTCAACTTCGAAACTCATTTTATCAACTTTATTTTTGGTTAGTTGATTTCCTTGTGCTTTGATTCCTTTTATTGCAATGAATTCATTAAGAATAATCGTTTCGTCGTCTTTTGCTTTCCCATTTTCTTCAGTAAATGAAAGAGTAAGAGTTACAATATCTCCAATTCCTATCCATTCTATAAATGATTCTTCATGATTTTTCATAAAGAATTGCTGAGCAGAGTCAGTATCATCAAGAATAAATCGTTTTACGTAATAGATTTGTTTTTCTCCTTCGTAATAAACACAAGTAATTGGTTTTTCTTCTCTCCACTTTTCTATAATTAGGTAT
The DNA here is from genome assembly GCA_020635515.1 of Flavobacteriales bacterium. Lineage (GTDB taxonomy): Bacteria > Bacteroidota > Bacteroidia > Flavobacteriales > Weeksellaceae > JACJZS01. The sequence continues at coordinate 218,272 of JACJZS010000003.1, read as the reverse complement.
TCATCATCAAAGTGATTAAGTAAGTCAAAGTTTACAAGTTTCGCATCTCCGCTTGTAGTTATGGTTATTATTTTATCATCGCCTTTGAATTCGCCTAAAAAAGTTCCTCTTTCTTCGTCGTTGAGTCTTTTTATGGTTTCGTCGAACCAGATTTTTCTAGGTTCTAAAGTAGAAACTCCTTCTTCTTTGAAAATAATTTTTTTAACTTGAAATTTGGTGACAAGATTTCCTTTGGTTTCTTTTCCGCGAATAGATAGTTCAGAAAAATCAATATCAATTTTTAGTTTTCGTAAACGTTGACTCGGACGAAGAAGTACTTGAATTGTTTCTGCTTCTCCATTAGGATTTGCTGTAAAGTAAGAAATTTCTGAATTTTTCTTTCCTTGAGTTAAATCGTATTCTTTTTCTCGTGTAACAGACGTTACAGGAAATCGTTTCATATACCAAGGACCTAACTTTCCGTCTCTGTAAATTAGATTGTATATTGTTCTGTCGTCGTTTTTATTAAAAATTCCAACATGAATAATGTCTTTTCCTACAAATGTTTTGGAATCTACCTTGGCAACTTTCATAATTCCATCTTTTCGAAAAATAATGATGTCGTCTATATCGGAGCAATCAAAAAGGTATTCGTCTTTTTTTAGGGAAGTTCCTATAAAGCCTTCTTTTCTGTTTACATAGAACTTTACGTTTGCAACAGCAACTTTTGTAGCATCAATGGTGTCAAAAATTTTAATTTCTGTTTTTCGTTCTTTTCCTTTTCCGTATTTTTTCTTTATTTCGGTAAAGTAATCAATGGAATAAGGAATAAGATTTTTGAGATTGTATTTTACGTTCTTTATTTTTCCTTCTAAGGCAAGTAAGATTTCTTGAGCTTTATTTAAATCGAATTTAGAAATTCGTTTAATTTTAATTTCGGTTAGCTTTACGATATCTTCTTCTGTTACTTCGCGAAGCAGATGAGAAATATGAGGATTTAAACCAACTCGAATAGCTTCTATAACACCTTCCCACGTTTCTTGTTCTTCTATATCGTGGTAGATTCTATTTTCTATAAATATTTTTTCTAATGAAACAAAATGCCAATTTTCTTGCAGTTCATCAAGTTCTATTTCCAGTTCTTTTTTTAGTAACGAAACGGTAAAATCAGTATTTCTTTTTAAAATATCAGATACAGAAAGGAATTCAGGTTTTTTTTCTGTAATTACACAAGCATTAGGAGAAAGAGAAATTTCACAATCGGTAAACGCATAAAGAGCATCTATCATTTTGTCTGGAGAAACATCATTGGCAAGTTGTATGTTTATTTCTACTTTATCAGAAGTGTTATCTTCTATTTTTTTAATTTTAATTTTGTTCTTCTCGTTAGCTTTTATAATATTATCTATAAGAGAAGAAGTATTTGTTCCATAAGGAATTTCAGAAATAGTTAGTTGGTGTTTGTCTGTTTGTTGAATTTTAGCACGAATTCGTACTTTTCCTCCACGTTGTCCATCGTTATAATTAGATACATCAATGCTTCCACCAGTTATAAAGTCAGGGAATAATTCAAAATTTTTGCCTTTCAGATGAGCAATAGAAGCATCTATAAGTTCTAAAAAATTATGAGGAAGAATCTTAGTGGAAAGACCAACCGCAATACCTTCTACACCTTGCGAAAGAAGAAGAGGAAATTTAATAGGTAAATCTACAGGTTCTTTATTTCTTCCGTCGTAGGATTTTTGCCAAGTTGTGGTTTTAGGATTAAAGACAACATCAAGAGCAAAAGGAGTAAGACGAGCTTCTATGTAACGAGCAGCTGCGGCTCCATCTCCAGTATAGATATTTCCCCAGTTTCCTTGCGTATCAATCAAAAGTTCTTTTTGTCCTATTTGTACCATTGCATCAGTAATTGAAGCATCTCCATGAGGATGGTACTTCATGGTATTTCCTACTATATTGGCAACTTTGTTGTACCTTCCGTCTTCCAGTTCTTTCATGGAATGGAGAATACGCCTTTGTACAGGTTTTAATCCATCGTATACAGAAGGAATTGCACGTTCTAAAATTACATAGGAAGCATAGTCAAGAAACCAATCTTGATACATTCCCGAAATTTTCTTTAACTCTTCATTAGGCGATGTAAAATCACTTTCATTCATTTACGTTGTCTTTATTTTTATCTATTGTGTTTTTACGTTTCTCATTTCGAGCATTTTCTTTTGCAATATTGCTAAGTGAAATTTTTAAATCTCTAATTTCTTTACCTGTTAAGTAACTAATGTCATAAGTTATAGACGTTTTTCCAGACATACTTTTATTGCTATGTAAGGTGAGTTTTAGTTTCTTTTTAAAAGGAAATATTTTTTTTATACTGTACCGTTTAATTTTTCTTTTAGGGAACTCAGCAAGTTTTTCATCTTTATTTAGAAACGGGAGAGGTGTAAAAGATTGATTTTTAATTGTTATAGCTTCTCCTGAACTATCATAGAAGAATATCGCATGTCCAAGCCAATAGAGATAACCTAAGATTAAAAATGCGATTACGAGCAAAACACCATTAGGAATTCTTGGGTCAAATCTTTCTTCTGCAATAAAGGAAAAGAAAAAACCAATTATTAGAAGAAATGCAATTACCACATATATGATTTCTAAAATAGGAGCGACTTTTTTTTTGTTATCAATTTTCATAGTTTTAGTAAATAGTTTTTTATGCTTCGTCAGTTTCTACAACAAGATTGTTGATTATAAAGTTTTGTCTAATAGGTGTGTTTTTTCCCATGTAAAATTCTAGCATATCTTCTGTTGTCATATCTTTTCCAATAACCACAGGTTCCAAGCGAATGTCTTTCCCTATAAAATGTTTAAATTCATCGGGAGAGATTTCTCCTAATCCTTTGAAACGAGTAATTTCAGGATTTCTGCCTAATTCAGAGATTGCTTTCTGTCTTTCTTCTTCTGAGTAGCAGTAACGAGTTTCTTTTTTATTTCTAACTCTAAAAAGAGGTGTTTGTAATATATATAAATGACCGTTTTTTATTAATTCAGGGAAAAATTGAAGAAAGAAGGTAATTAGTAATAAACGAATATGCATTCCATCAACATCGGCATCGGTTGCAATTACCACATTTTTGTAGCGTAAATCTTCCAAACTGTTTTCTATGTTGAGTGCAGCTTGTAGGAGATTAAATTCTTCGTTTTGGTAGACAATTTTTTTAGTTAATCCGTAGCAGTTTAATGGTTTTCCTCGTAGTGAAAAAACAGCTTGTGTTTCTACATCACGGCTTTTTGTAATAGAACCAGAAGCAGAATCTCCTTCGGTAATAAAAAGTGTAGATTCTAAGTTTCTAGAATTTTTACTGTTGTTGTAATGCTGTCTGCAATCTCTAAGTTTTTTATTGTGAAGACTTACTTTTTTTGCTCTTTCACGTGCTAATTTTTGGATTCCAGAAAGTTCTTTTCGTTCTCTTTCGGAAATGATAATTCTTCGTTGTATTGCTTCTGTAATTTCTTGATTTTTGTGTAGAAAGTTATCTAATTTACTTTTTAAAAAATCAAGCATAAAAGTTCTTATAGTAGGGAGGTCTGGTCCCATTTCATTACTCCCAAGTTTTGTTTTTGTTTGGGATTCAAAAACAGGTTCTATTACTTTTAAAGAAATCGCAGCTATTATTGATTTTCTAATATCCGATGCATCGTAATTTTTACCGAAGAAATCACGAATTACTTTTACATAGGTTTCTTTGAAAGCCGAAAGATGTGTTCCTCCTTGTGTTGTGTTTTGTCCGTTTACAAAAGAAAAATACGTTTCTGATTGTGTTTTTTCTGTATGAGTAAATGCAAGCTCTATATCCTCGTCTTTTAGATGTACGATAGGATACAACGTTTTGTCGTCTATGGTGTCATTCAGTAAATCTTTTAAACCGTTTTCTGAATAGAATTCTTGTCCATTAAAAATTATTTTTAATCCAGGATTAAGATAGACGTAGTTTTTGAGCATTCGCTCAATGTATTCAGGTCGGAATTTATAGTTTTTGAATATGGTTTCGTCTGGTTGAAAGGTAAGTTCGGTTCCATTTCTTGATTTTGAACTTTCTGTTTCCGATTCAAAAGTTATTTCTCCTGTTGTGAATTCAGCATATTTTGCATCGCCATCACGCACCGATTTCACTTTGAAATAAGACGATAAAGCATTTACAGCTTTTGTTCCGACACCATTTAATCCCACGGACTTTTTAAATGCTCGGGAGTCATACTTTCCTCCAGTATTCATTTTAGATACAGCATCTACCATTTTTCCGAGTGGAATACCTCTACCATAATCTCTGACTTTAGCAATTCCATCTTTTACAGATACTTCTATTCGCTTTCCAGATCCCATTACAAACTCATCTATAGAGTTATCTATAATTTCCTTGAGCAAAACATAAATACCATCATCTGCAGATGAACCATCACCAAGTTTACCTATATACATTCCCGGACGCATACGAATATGTTCTTTCCAGTCGAGTGTTTTTATGTTTTCTTCTGTATACTTTACCATATCTTAGGAGCGAAAATAAGAAATAAATTTTAAACTTTTAGTTTTATTTCGTTGAGTCTGAAAAAATGAAAAACACCGCTATATATTGTTGTAGCGGTGTTTATGAAATATGTTTTTTATAAGTTATTCATTTTCATGATTAATACGAAACGTTTCCTCATGTCGTTTATTTAATTCTAAATCTCGAGTATTTTTCTGAACACATATTGCAGAATACATACTTAATACATAAGTCATTGCATAAAATCCTTTTTCACTCAACCATAAGTCTGCGTTCCAAAGTCCTACGGTAATTAACACTAATGATGCGATACAAGCAAACCAACTTATCCCTGTATACATATCACTCACAGGAATTCCTTCTTTTTTATCTCTTACTGCTTTTTGAATGGATACTACCGAAAAAAGCCCGAATAACAGAACAGTAAAATAATATCCTTTTTCATTGAGTTCCATATCTGCATTCCATAAACCTATACAATAGGAAGTAATTCCTAGTAGTAACGCAGTCCATGAAGCACCTATAAAAGCACCTGTTGGTTTAAATACATTAAGCAATTTTCTTTCGTTTGAAAATACATTTTCCATTTTTGTCATTTTTAAAATTATGACTACAAAGTAAAAGACTATATGAAAGCAAGAAAATGAACTTCGGTTAATAAATTCGATTTCTGATTCTACTCAATGCTTGTGGGGTTATTCCTATATAAGAGGCAATGTATTTCCCTGGAATTTTTTCAATTAGATTGGGTTGTTCTTCGAATAGTTTAAGGTACCTTTCTTGTGGAGGTTCGGTCATAAAACTCTCTTCTCGTTTGGATTTGTACAAAAAGAATTCTTCGGCAAAAGTTCTTCCCAAGGCATGCCCACATTTGGTTTTGGAATAAATTGTTTCTAAATCTGAATGCGTGATATATAAAACTTTCCCTTTTGTAAGTGCTTGAACATTGCAATTGCTGGGAGTTTGTTTTAAAAAAGAAGAATATGAACTGATGAATGAATTGGGAAAGCCAAAATCAATCGTAATTTCCTTATCTATGTTTTCAATGTAAATACGAAAAACACCGTCTAAAATGAAGTAAATGCATTTCTCTATTTTTCCTTGTTGTAGTAGAAAATCTTTTTTACAGATTTCTTGTTCTTGAACGACTTGTTTAATTTCTTCCCAATCTTCTTTTGAAATAAACATTTTATCAGAGAGAAAAGTATATAAAGCTTCCATGTTTCATTTTTTCAAATGTATAAATTTTAAAACTTCTAAAAATGATTTCCAACCATTTTAATTTTTGTTGCATCTTTATACTGTATATTGTAACGTTTTTTTAATTTAAATACTAAAATTATGAGAATTTATTTAATTCTGTTCTTTGTAAGTTCTTTTGTATTGGCTCAGAAGTTTGATTATTCGGCTAAATGGAAAGAGATAGAAAAATCTGAACAAAACGGCGAGTTTAAATCCAATCTTCCCAAAATTCAAGAAATTATAAAACAAGCACAGAAAGAAAAAAATATCAAAGAAGAAATACGTGCGATGTATTACATTTCTAAAATAAAATGGCAAACTGAATCCGAAGAGAATCCTACAGAAACAGAAGTATTTAAGCTTTTTCAAGATAAAGTAACATCTACTAAAGGTATAGAAAATAGTTTATATTCCATTATACTTACCAATTTATACGATATGTATTTTCAGCAAAATAGATGGAAATTAAGAGAAATTACTTCCACTGAAATAAAACCAAATGATTACCGAACTTGGAATGAGAACCAATTTTATAAAGAAATAATTTCGTTATACGAAAATGCGTTCAACAATAAAGAACTCCTTAAAAAAGAAAAAATTCAAAGTTGGGAGTACTTAATGAATGCAAAAGATGAAGATTCTATGCTTCCTACTTTGTATGATTTTTTGATATTTAATTATTTGAATGTAGTAAATGGATATTCTTTTTCTGATGAAGTTTCCGAAAAATTCCAAAATGACAAGAAAAAATATAGACAAGAACTCATCAATTTTCATCAAAATGATGAGAATAAAACGGCTTTTCTCTACCAAAATCAACTTCAAATTTTAGATGAGAACACAGATAATACAATCAAAACAAAAAAACTCGAACAACTTGCAGATGTATATAAAAATCAAGAGTATTCGGCAGAGATTTTATACCAAGCAGGAATTTTATTAAATCAACAAAAAAACTATAAAGAAGCATATCGAATTGCCAACAAAGCAATTAACTCATTTCCCAATAGTAAATGGAAAGTGAATTCAGAGAGTCTGAAAAAACAAATTGAACAAAAGTCGTTTTCTGTAACGTTCAATGAAACATCACTTGAAAATCAAAATATTCCAATTAAAGTTTCGCATAAAAATGTAGACAAAATTAAAGTAAAAATCTTCTCTGTAAATCCTGATATACACAATGCAAAAGAAATTGAAGTAGATGATAATATACTCGTTTCTACCAAAGAGAAATACGTAAAAACTGAAGTCATTCAACTAAAAGTTTTTGATGATTTTGAATATCATTCGACTTTAGTTGCATTTAATCCACTTGAAAAAGGAACGTATATGTTAGAGTTTTCTGATGAAGATAACTCGGAAATAAAATTTAAAAGAGTAATCCAAATTTCCGATTATGCAGTTGCCAAAGTTCCTAGTAAAGAAGATAATCGCTACAAAATTTACAATAGAAACACAGGCGAAGAGTTGAAAAATAACGACTTTAACGAACTGTATAGAGTTAAAGAAGTTTATCGGAACAATAGAGATTATGATGTAATGAATCTTTCTTCTGATTTAATTAAAATAGATGATAAAGAATTAGAAATTATTTTTTTAGATAATGATAGATATTATGAATATTATTTTTTAAAAAATACCCAAACTAAAGAGCTTTTTCGAATTTATAATCCTAACTATTACAAAAGAGAAACAGAAGAAAAAAAACAAACAGAAGTAGAAGTTTTTACTGATAGAAGCATCTATCGTCCTGGACAAACCGTTTATTTCAAAGCAATCATTTATGAAAAATTTAAAGGGAAATCAACTGTTGTAAAAAATAAAAAAGTTACCGTAGAACTCGAAAATGTAAACGACGAAGATGTTGCAGAATTGGAACTTATTACCAACGAATTTGGAAGTATTTTCGGAGAATTTATTTTACCAAATACAGGATTAACGGGAGAATATCATTTGAATGTAAAAGGAGATGACTTTGAAGAAAATCATTATTTTTCGGTAGAAGAATACAAACGTCCAAAATTTGAAGTCGAATTTGAGGATTTAAAAGGAGAATTTACACTTGATAATAACGTAAAAGTAAAAGGAAATGCAAAATCTTTTGCAGGAAGTTCCATTTCCGATGCAACTGTAAAATACAGAATTACTCGTCAGGAAGTCTTTGTTTACCGTTATTGTTGGTGGATTCCTCAACAATCTGCCGAAGAAATTAGTAGTGGAGAAGTGAAAATCAAAAATGATGGAACGTTTGAGATTGATTTTATTGCAGAATCTTCCAAAAGAAACGAATACAAACTCAAAAATAGAAGTTATACCTATACTATTTATGCAGATGTTACCGATATAAACGGAGAAACACGAAGTGGAGAAACTCAAATTACCATCGGAGATTTACCCAAAAAACTACAACTTACTCTTGCAAATTCTTATACTGAATCTGATTTTAACGATTTCAAAATCAAATCTTTAAACTTAAATAATCAAAAAACCGATTCGCAAGGAAAGATTACCATTACCAAACTCATCAATCCTGCTGATAAAATTTCACTTCCAAACCAAAACTTAGATGAGGTAGAATACCAAGTGTACGATAAAACAACATTCAACGAAAAACTACCTTATTATTTATACGAAAAACAAACCGATAAGAATAAATGGAAAAAAGAAAATCCAATTTTTTCTACTGAATTTAATACCGAAAAATCTGAAGAAATTAAACTTAACAAAAAACTAGAAAAAGGATTTTACTTAGTAGACGCATTCACACTTTATAAAAACGATACCATACAAACGCAACAGATTGTAGAAATCCTTGATGATAAAACCTTACGAAGTAGTGATTTAATTTTCCTTAATTTAAAGTCCGATAAATCTCAATATAAAGTAGGAGAAACAGCAACCATTACCATTACGTCCAACCTTGAAAATCCGTATGTTCAGTTTTATTTAGAAGGAAACGAACAACTCCTTGAAAACAAAATTCTAAAACTCCAAGACGGAAAAGTAACCGAAAAAATTCAGATTACTGAGAAATTTTTACGAGGAATTTTTGCACAAGCAAGAATAATAAAACACAATGCCTACGATTCGCAATTTATTAATGTAAAAGTTTCTGCAAAACCCGATGATTTTACCATAGAAACCAAAACGTTCCGTGATAAAATAGAACCTGCAAGCAAACAAACGTGGGAATTCATCATCAAAGGAAAAGATAAAGATAAAGTTTCTACCGAACTGCTTGCTACCATGTATGACGCTTCCCTCGATGAATTTAAACTGCATTCGTATTCGTTTAATCCGTATAATTTTTGGTATTATCCTTCGATTCTAAACAACAATTCTAATTTTAGAAATTCTTTTAATATCAACCGAGGAAGCGATTCCGAGACAATAACCTATTTAGTAAATTATTATCCAAAATTTTACGATTTGCATACGTTCGGTTTTGGATTTAATTATTATCAAAGAAGATATTTAAAAAGTGCAGTTGCGTATGCATCTGCTCCAGCTCCAAGTGGAAATGTAGTTGAATTTGATATTGTAATGGAAAATGCTTCTCCACAAAAAGAATTAAAAGAGGTTCAGATTGGTTATGGAAGCGTTAGAAAAAAAGTTGCAAAAAGAAATATGGTAAGAGAATCCGAAGGAGAGTTTGCAGTAGATTCAACAGCTGCCGAAATTATTGATTTTAAACCAGAACAAAATAATAAAGAACCAAAAGTTGACTTATCTAAAATAAAAGCACGAACCAATTTACAAGAAACGGCGTTTTTCTATCCTAATTTAAAAACCGATGAGGAGGGAAATATTAAATTTTCGTTTACTACTCCAGAAAGTCTTACCAAATGGAAATTACAATTGCTTGCTCATAATCAAAACTTACAAATCGGACAAAAAACCTTGTTTACGCAAACGCAAAAAGAATTGATGGTTTTTCCTAATGTTCCTCGTTTTTTACGTGAAGGAGATAAAATTACCATTTCTACCAAAATTGATAACCTTTCCGATAAAACCTTAAATGGAAACGCACAATTATTCCTTTTTGATGCAATAAACAACAAGCCAGTAGATGTGGAATTTACCAATATAGATGCACAAAAAAGTTTTTCGGTAAATCAAGCAAACTCTACGGAAGTTTCTTGGGAAATTAGTGTTCCTAAAAACATTCAAGCAGTTACGTATAGAATTGTTGCCAAAGCAGGAGATTTTTCCGACGGAGAAGAATCCATTTTACCAATTCTTACCAACAGAAAGCTCGTTACCGAAACCAAACCAATTTCTATAAAAGAAAATCAAGAAAAAACATTTGTGCTAGAAAGTTTAAAAAACAAATCCAATTCACTAGAGAGCTTTAACCTTACTTTGGAAATGACTACCAATCCCACTTGGCTTGCTGTGATGTCGCTTCCTTACTTACGCGAATATCCATACGAATGTTCCGAGCAGTTGTTCTCTCGTTTTTATGGAAATCTTCTTTCTACCTACATTCTTAATCAATCGCCAAAAATTAAACGTGTTTTTGATGAGTGGAATAGTAAAGAATTAACTGTAAGTAGATTAGAAAAAAATCAAGAGCTTAAAAATATACTTATTCAAGAAACACCTTGGATTCGTGAAGCACAATCAGAAACAGAACAAATCAAACGAATTGCACTTTTCTTTGATTTAAATAAAATGAAAAACGAACTGGAACAGGCACAAGATAAACTTATTCAAAGACAAAGTTCTAATGGAGGATTTGTTTGGTTTGATGGAGGAAGAGAAGATTTCTACATAACTAATCACATTATTGCAGGTTTTGGGAAACTCAACAAAATGCTCGGAGATAAAAAATCAGAATACATTAAATCAGAAATGGAAAGTTTAATTCAGAAAGCAATACAATTTTCTGATGAAGAAGCCTTACGAATTTATGAAGAATCTAAAAAGTGGAATAAAAAAGAATCTCCTTATTTATTGGCGAATTATTTCTACTCAAGAAGTTATTTTTTAGATAAAAAGTTGCCAACTAAATTACAAGGAAACTTAAAAAAATATTTAGATGAAATTGCAAAATTAGAATCAACATCTGTATATCAAAAAGCAATGAATGCACTTGTTTTAGAGCGATATGGGAAAACAGAAGATGCAAAACGATTAGTGAAAAGTCTAAAAGAAACTTCGGTAGAAAGCGATGAAATGGGAATGTATTGGAAAGATAATGTTTCGGGTTGGTATTGGTATCAAGCTCCTGTAGAAACACAAAGTACGGCAATTGAAGCGTTTGCAGAAGTAACTCCAAACGATATCAATTCTATAGAAGAAATGAAAGTATGGCTTTTGAAAAATAAACAAACCAATGCTTGGAAAACCACTAAAGCAACTACCGATGCCGTTTATGCTCTTATGACCTTTGGGAAATCCTATTTAAATTCGGAAGAAGGAATTACGATTGAAGTCGGAAATGAAACGGTGCTTCCAACTGAAAATCCGACAATTGAGCAAGCATCAGGTTGGTTTAAAAAATCATGGAAAAAAGAAGAAATTACACAAGATAAAGCCGAAGTAAAAATCAAAAAAACTTCTCCAGGAGTTGCGTACGGAGGGTTGTTTTATCAGTATTTCGAAGATTTAGATAAAATCAATGTTCATAATAATCAAGAAATCAAATTTGATAAAAAACTGTATAAAAAAGAAGTGAATTCCGAAGGAGAAATCCTAAAAGAAATTACCGAAAAAACACCAATAAAAGTAGGAGATAAGATAACCGTAAAACTCATCATAGAAGTAAATAGAGATATGCAGTACGTTCATTTAAAAGATATGCGAGCAAGTGGATTTGAACCAATAAATGTGCTTTCTTCCTACAAATATCAAAATGGAGTAGGATATTACGAATCTACCAAAGATGCATCTACCAACTTTTTTATAAGTAGATTAAATAAAGGAATTTACGTATTTGAATACGATGTTCGTGCCAACAACAAAGGGGATTTTTCTAATGGCATTACCGAACTGCAATGTATGTATGCACCAGAAATGGCAGCACATTCAGAAGGAATTAGAGTGGAGATTAATTAAAGGATATTAAACTAAGAAAATAAACTGGTTTTATATTATTATATTTTTGTATATTCACAAAAAAGAGCTATGAGTATTTTTGAAAGTATAGCATCAATTTTTTCAAAAAAAGGAGATGTTTGGGAATTAAAAAATGGCAAGTTGGTATATAAAAAGAAAACAAGAGGTAATGATATTATCCACTATGAAAATGCAGATTCAGAAGATTGTATAGAGTTGGAAGGTAAAAAGGTGATTAGAGAAACCCAAAAAAAAGATGGATACCTAGAGTATTTTGAGGTAAAGGACTTGGATTTTTCTAGGGAACTTTTTGAATGGTTGGCGACCAGGTCAAAAAACAGGGAATGGACGATGTTAAATAATATAACAACTCGAAAAAATTATTTAGGAACTAACCAAAAAGGAGAGAAAACAAGTTCTGTATACAGTGGCTCGTTATCTAAGCATATAAGGAACGGAGATGTTTTAGAGTTTACACATTCTCATGCTTTTTGGTTTATAAATTCTCAAATACAAAACAACGATAGATATATACTTGGTAAAATTCCTTCGGGTTTTATTTGGGTAAGCATAAATCCAGCGACTAATGAAGAAGTACCTATTGCAAATATGACGAATTTTGGAAAGATTCATACTCCAATAAATGCACAAGGAAATAGAGAAAGAGTAGGAGATGCGTATTATGCGTATCAATCTCGTTTAAAATTTAAAAGATCCAGCATGAAATTTAGAATGTTTGATTCTACAGATGGTACTTATGTGGAATATAATGAAAGTGAAATATTTCAAGCAGAATCTCATATAGAAAGAACAAAAAATAAAAATTATGTATCTTAAAAGCATTCAACTTTGTTTTTTTATTTGTTTGATAGTTTTGTTATTTTCCACTTGCAACACTGTGAGTATGCCAAGTCAATTAGGAGGAAGTGAAAAATGTTTGGACAACTTATTCGATTTAGAAAATTTAAATCAAGATTTATTTAAGCAGTATGATTCTAGAAGCGAAAAGTTAGTTTTATATAGTATTTCAAAGATAGAAAAGACGGATAATTATGTTGCGAAAGTATCTGTTCATGAAGTTAAAGACTTTGACTTTGATAAAGTGTTGAATTATCGTTTTTTTTATGATGAAAATTTGCAATTAATTTTGATTGCTACTGATGTTGACAATATAGATTTTTTTGAAAAATTGAAATACATTTCTTTAAAAGATGAAAGTCTGAAATATACTGCCCACAAAAAAAATAATGATTTTAAAACCAATGAATCTACAGTACAGTATTTATTGTTTAATGAGAATGAAATACGAGTCTATGGTATTTATCAAAATTATTTTTTACCAGATTTAGGTCAGGCTTATTATTTTAATAAACCATATTTTGGAAAGTATCAGTTGTTCAGACGTTATGATTGTTTATGAATTACGTAGTGGGTTTATGTGAGATAATGTAGAGATAATAAGGTCGGGAATTATGAAAGAAAATAACATCAACTTTAACGCAGAATAATTAATGTAAAGGTTTATAAAATTCAATTATTACCAATTTTTATAGATGTGTGCTTTTTATTTATATAAAACGAATTACCTTTGTTTTGGTTAAAATAAAAACATGAAAGGAGTTTTATTGGTTAATTTAGGTTCGCCAAAATCAACAAAAGTAAAAGATGTGCGTACGTATCTTCGTCAGTTCCTTATGGACGAACGAGTAATAGATAAACCGTACTTACTTAGAAAATTCATTGTAGAATGCTTTATTCTTCCTACTCGTCCAAAAAAATCAGCAGAAGCGTATAGTAGTATTTGGTGGAAAGAAGGTTCTCCTCTAGTTGTTATTTCAAAAAAACAACAAGAAAAACTTCAACAAAAAGTGGATATTCCTGTTGGATTAGCGATGAGGTATGCAGAGCCGTCAATTGAATTTGGGATTCAAGAATTAGTTGATAAAGGTGTAGATGATGTACTAATGATTCCTTTGTATCCGCAGTATGCTATGAGTTCGTATGAAACGGTAGTGGTAGAAGCAGAACGAATTCAGAAAAAGAAATTTCCAAATATAAAAATTACTAATTTTCCTGTTTTTTACAACAACTCAGATTATATAGAGGTATTTTCAAATCATATAAAAAAACAACTTCCGAGTGAGTATGATGCAATTTTGTTTTCGTATCATGGAATTCCAGAACGGCATATTTACAAAACTGATGATTTTGGTCAATGTAAAATAGGTGGTTGTTGTCAGAGAAAGGATTCTCCTTCTCATGCAAAATGTTATAGACATCAATGCTTTGAAGTAACTCGTTTGGTAACAGAAAAGTTAAATTTAGATAAGGAAAAAGTACATCAATCCTTTCAATCTCGATTATTAAAAGATCCTTGGCTTAAACCTTATACAGATAAAACATTAGAAGATTTTCCGCAAAAAGGAATTAAAAAATTAGTAGTGATTACACCAGCATTCATCACGGATTGTTTGGAAACATTAGAAGAAATAAAAATAGAAGGAAAAGAAGAATTTTTAAGTGTAGGAGGAGAGGAGTTTACCTATATTCCATGTTTAAACGATGCACAAGAGTGGATTGATGTGTTGCAAAAATGGACAAACGAATTTCAAAACGCTGATGTAGAATGAAATATCTAGTAGTTGGTTTAGGAAATAAAGGCGATAAATATGAAAATACAAGGCACAACATTGGTTTTAAAGTAGCAGATGCTTTGGTAGATTTGCTTGAAGGTAAGTTTGAAAACGCATCATTTGGTTTATTAGCAAAATGCAAATACAAAGGAAGACAAGTATTAGTTTTAAAACCAGATACGTATATGAATCTTAGCGGAAATGCCGTAAAATACTGGATGCAAAAAGAAAAAATTCCTCTAGAAAATATACTTATTATAACCGATGATTTACACCTTCCATTTGGTACTGTTCGTATAAAACAAAAAGGTAGTTCGGCAGGACATAACGGATTAAAAAGTATAGAAGAGCAATTACAAAGCCAAAAATATCCCCGACTTCGCTTCGGAATAGGAAACGAATTTACAAAAGGTAATCAAATAGATTTTGTACTAGGAGAGTGGGACATAAAAGAAGCTCCAACGCTAAATAAACGTATTTTGTTCTGCGTTGAAGCTTGTCAGTCATTCATTTTTACTGGTATTTCCAATACTATGAATCAGTTTAATGGAAAGTAAACTACTTTCCATTAATGATTTGTTGTGTTGTTGTTCCGTGGTTAGTTTTAATTTTCACAATATATGCCGAATCATTTAAATTTATATTTTTGATGATTTCGTATGAATTTTGTTGAGGTTTAATGACATCAATGGTTCTTCCTGATAAATCATACAGTGTTACAGAATCGATTTCATAATTAGATTTAACAACAATGAAATTATCATCAATAGCTGTTAGTACTTTGTTGTTAGTACTATTTTCAATCTCATTAGAATTTTCCTTATAAGTAATCGTAAAACGACTTTCATCAGAAGAAATATCAGAGGTAAAATAATATTTACTTTCTGTTAAATTATGTTTTATGTCTAGTTTTCTATCGTGCAAGATAATTGATTCTTTTTCTAAATTAGAACCTTCTAAATTATCTATACTAAACTCAAAAACACCATCGTTATTTAAACCATCGAAACCTAAAGGAATTCCATCGTACTTAGAGAATAAACCTCTCCCTTGTATGGTTAATTTTCTGTCATCTAGTACACTATATAACTTAAAGGATTCATCATTAACTACGGGAGCATCATACAATCTATCGTAGCCAAGAGAAGAACTTTCAACGTATCCAACTAGTATTTGAGAGTTTAATTCATTAGAATTATCTTTTAGATTAATCCATAATTTTTCAGCTTCCTCCGTATTACTTTTCTTAGCAAAACATCTTCCACCAGGTTCTGTAGTAACTCTCATAGCATTAGTAAATGTGATATTTTTTCCTGTACAATCAGCACAAGTAGCATAAACACTAAATCCCTGTCCTGGAGCAATGTATTTTTTGGGACTAAAACCATTAATGGTAACTCCTCCTAGAAGGTTACAGGTTGCAAAGCTAGTACTGTGTGGATAGTTGAAATAACCAGCTGTCCAGACATTTCCAATCATTGGAGTTGTCCAGTAATGTATAAAACCATCTATATCAGTATTTTCAGAGAGAAATAATTCAATATCAATAGCGGAAGGATAAGGATTTCCTATGAGGTTTTGGTCGCCACCAGCTATATCGTATAACATATTGGCACCAGCAGTTCCATCGGAGTGTAAAGGAACGGTATATGTTCCATTGTTTACGATACCATTAAAGTCTAAATACCGAACAGAGGTAGCTGTATTGTTTACATTTGGACCTGCAACTGTTGCAGAACTTAAAAAACGTTGTCCTGTAGTACGTAACATAAAGCCTTTTCCGGGGATTAAGCTACTGTCATCAGTTATTTTCTGTGTTCCTGCTTGCTCTACAACGTAAATTTGTCCTGTTCTGTATTGATTCGATGGTTGAGGAGAGTCATAATTATAAGAACCATACGGAACTAATCCAAAAACATCTCCTGTGCTATTGTTTATAGGTGAAGATCTGTGAACCCAAGTATGGTTAGGTATAGGACGGGTTTCTGTCTTCACTGTTGCAACAGGTGCTGTTGCCGTGGGGTTTATTTGAACCAAATTTCCCCCATGATTCACAGTTATAGTGCTTCCATTAGTTAAGGTTATAGTATTTTCAACCTCCATATAATGTCCGCTTGTAATTACCAAATTTTGTGAACCAACTTCGCAGGTACATGCTTGAACACTACCATACATATCAAAGTCATAAGGATTGTTTATTTGTACCTTATCAGTTAAATTAGGCTTCCCAGGAGGAGCCCAAGCTGCACCATTCCAGTTTTTATTTTTTCCAGTACATACTTGCGTGTACGCACTTGAACAAAAAAGTATTCCTATCACAGAAGATATTAAGAACACTCTTCTACTAAATAGTAAATATTTTTTCATATCGTATTAATTTGAATTAAATTTTAAATCTAAATTAATGAATATAATGAATAACGCAAAATATTATAATCTTTTTTTTTCATATTGTCGATGAATTGAAATAAGGTGTAGATGAATGGTAGAAAGTAGGATAATAAAAAAAAATAAAAATAGGTGTTGTTTACACACTTGTTTTTTTATATATTTGTAACTAAATACTAACTTATTTAAAATGATTAATAGAAAAATTTTACTTTTTTTAAGTGTTTTTGTACTCAGTATGAGTGTAAAAGCACAGGATCCAGCATATATAGATGATATTATGCTTCAAGGATTTGGTTGGAATGAGCATGCTCAACCTAAAATTACAGCAGAAGGAAGTTACTACGAGTATATGAATGCTCGTGCAGGAGTTTTCCATTCTATGGGATTTGATATGATATGGACACCACCACCAAGTGCTTCTACAGGAGGAGTAGGTTATATTCCTACTAAATGGTTTGATTTTAGTCAAACATCGTATGGTAAAGAAGCAGAGCTAGATAAAATGTTAACAACTATGAATGGTTACGGAATATATCCTGTGGCGGATATAGTGGTAAACCATAGAGGTGGAACTACAGATTGGGTGGATTTTACAGACCCAACATGGGATTGTTCTACTATAGTATCTGATGATGAAGCTTCTACAGCATCTACGCCTCCTTTTACAGGAAATTGTAGACCTAGTGGGAATTCTGAGGGATATAGTAGCTGTCTTGGAAGTAATTATCAAGGTTTTGTAGGAGGTAGAGATTTGGATCATACCAATCCTACTGTACAAGCAGGAGTAAAAGAATACTTAAGTAGATTAAAAGCAAAAGGATTCAAAGCGTGGAGATGGGATGTAGCAAAAGGGTTTCCTGAACGATATTTTGGAGATTACAATGAATCGAGTAACCCGTATTTTTCTATGGGAGAGTTTTTAGATGGAGATTTTGGAAAAGTTTCTTGTTGGATAGATGGAACAGGTAGTACTACGCCAAGAAGATCAGCTGCTATTGATTTTCCTAATTACTACCAAATGGTACAAGCAATTAGAAACGGTAATTATAGTTTGATTAATTGGAGCGGTGCTCAAGCTGGTCTTTCTGGATCAGGAAACTATTCAGGATTTGCTGTTCCATTGGTAGATAACCATGATACATTTACCGATGGAAGTAATGCTTTAATAGATAACAATCAAATAATGATGGCGTATGCTTATATTCTTACACATAAAGGAATTCCATGTATTTGGTTGCCACATATATTTGGTGGGATATATGCAAAAGACGGAACAAGTAGAACATATCAAGCAAATGTGCTTGCTCTAGCAAAACTTATGGCAATTCGTAAAGCTGCTAATATAGACGCTTGGAGTAGTGTGAATATAGTAGAGTCGGGAGGTGGATATGCAGCGTATGTAAAGAGTAGATATGCAGATGCAGAGCCTTCATTAGCAATGAAGATGGGAAATAGTTCATTTAATCCAGGTGCTGGTTGGGTTTCTGCAGCATCAGGTTCTGGATATGAAGTTTGGACAAAGTCGGCAGTAAATACTGCACCTATCATTATCAGAATGACTCAAGGTGGAGTTTATGGGACAGGAGAAACAGCAGTTATAGACGAAATCGCAGGTGTAGACCCTGATGGAGGAAGCGTAACTATTCATTATACAACTGATGGTTCTGAACCTACGGCTTCTTCTCCTGTATTTTCAGGAACTATAAATATTACAAGCACAACTACAGTAAAAGCAATAGCTGTTGACTCTCAAGGAAAAGCATCAGGAGTTTTCCAAAGAACATTTACCTTTGCTGCACTTAATAATATTACTGTTTACTTTCAAAAGCCAGCATCATGGCCATCAGTAAATATTCATTACTTTAGAATGAATCCTTCTACGTATGGTTCATCAGCTTGGCCAGGTGTTGCAATGACTCCAGTTGCGGGAACTACAGATTGGTATTCATATACATTTAATGACGTGATAGATGCTTCTTTCTTATTTAATAATGGAACAGGAGGTGTGCCAGGGACAAGCCAAACAGGAGATATAGAAAATATTTCTAAAGACTCTTGGTTTACTTGGGACGCAACTAATCCACCGTTGTATGTAGGAGGTTTGTCAAATGAAAATGTAGATATTTCTAAATTTGATTCAACTGTAAAACTAACTCCTAATCCTACAACAGGAATAATGGTGGTTAATTCTGATGAATTTACTTCTTATGAAGTTATAAATTTAGAAGGAAAACTTGTAGCTAATGGAAACATAATAGGTAATAGAATTGATATTTCTAACTTAGTTGCAGGAAATTACTTAATTCAATTACAATCACAATCAGGGAAAATTTCTTCACAGAAAGTGATTAAAAAATAATTTTAACAATAAAATTAAAATTTATAGAAAGTTATCCTTTTTAGGATAACTTTCTTTTTTATTTTTGCATAAAAATTAGAGTTTATGAAAAAGAGTATCGTTTTCTTTTTGAGTCTTGTACTGATGATGTCGTGTGGAACTTCAAAGCAAAAGAAAGTGAAATACAATTCTGAAAACGAAGCAAAGCAAACGGAAGAAAATAAAAC
This sequence comes from Flavobacteriales bacterium, assembly GCA_020635515.1. Classification (GTDB taxonomy): domain Bacteria; phylum Bacteroidota; class Bacteroidia; order Flavobacteriales; family Weeksellaceae; genus JACJZS01. Next base: position 198,855 of record JACJZS010000003.1, on the reverse strand, counting down.
AAAAGACGAATACATAAAAAAAGCAGAGCTTAGTAAATATACAATATCAACAAATCATTTCCCAGCAGTAGGTCAAAATGAACGAGTGCGTTTTTTGATTTTACATTACACTGCTATTGATTATCCTCTTTCGGTAAAAGTTTTAACACAAAAAGAGGTTAGTGCTCATTACCTCATTCCTAATGCAGAAAACGACTCTATAGATTTATTGGTTGCAGAAGATAAAAGAGCATGGCATGCAGGTGTTAGCAAATGGGGGAAATTTGAAAATCTAAACGATACTTCAATAGGAATAGAAATTGTAAACAAAGGATATGAAAAGGTTGGGAATTCAAACACATACTTTGATTATACGCCTACTCAGATAAAAAAAGTTGCTCAACTTTGCAAAGACATTATTGAAAGATACAAGATTGAACCGACTTACGTTTTAGGGCATTCTGATGTTGCTCCTCAGAGGAAGTTGGATCCAGGTCCAAAATTCCCATGGAAAAAATTATACGATGAGTATGAAATTGGTGCTTGGTATGAGGTGCAAGATTTTTATCTTTTCTATAATTCAATCATGAATAATTCTACTGATTTAGGTAATATTGAAGAAATTCAAAAACAATTCAAAAAATACGGATACGACATCGAAGTTAACGGAGAAAATAATGAAGCCTTTAAAAAGATAGTTACTGTATTTCAGCATCATTTTCGTCCAGAAAAATACGATGGGATTGTTGATGCAGAAACCTACGCTATACTGTTAGCATTAAATAAAAAATATAAATAATCTACATTATATAGTTATTGTTAAAATGACAATAATTGTATCCATAAAAGCTATGGTTATACATATTCATTAATTTTATTTTTTTTAAAAACTACTTTTGTTATCGATAAAAACTCTTTAAAATAACAAAAATTATGATTTTTAAAAATTTACGATTTCAATTGCTGTTCGTTTTAATGACAACAGGATTGTTTGCTCAGAATTACCAAACATGGACGAGTCCTGAAAGTCCAAGTTTATCGGAACCGTTTACGGTGTATTTTGAAAGCATACAAACAGATGCAAATTTTAATACTCCAAGCAGTCAAAGTTTGTACATGATTGCATCTCTTAAAGGTTCTTCTGCAACCTTAACTACTTCAAACGGAAACCCAATTATTTTATGGGACGTTAAAAGTCCTATTTTAGGAACAACACCTTCTGATTTAAATAATATTTTTAACACATCAATAGAGTTTCAAAGATCTACCGATGCTCAATTCTCTGGAAGAGTTGTTTGGGAAGCTGAGTTTACTTCGTGTGACTATTTTACAAAGGAATCTTTTCAGCCTTTTTACGATAAGCAAAATTCGTACGGATACGATTTACAACCAAAAGTAGAATCCATGAAGGTACGTTTTGTAAACTCTAATTATTCTAATGCAGATGGAGGGATTGATGTAAGTAGTAATGCCTCAAATGAACTTACGTTAGATTTGGCAGACGAAAGTCCGTTACAAGTAAAAAGCGTTACAGTAAATGATACTTATGAATACAATTTAGGTGATAACATTACAAATTTACCAACAACCTTTGATGATGGTTCTTTTATAAACATTACCAGTAGCAATCCTTCTGTAATCGGAATTGACTCTAATTTAGGTTCTAAATCATTCCATATTTTCTCAGAAGGAACAACTACAATTACGTATTCTTCCGAAACAAGTTGTTTTAAAACAAAATCAGTTCAAGTAACTGTAAATAATCCTAACACTCATACTGTTTATGTAAGAAGAGAAAATTATGCATATTATTCTCTGCCAAAAGTACACGCATGGTATAAAGATGAAAGTGGTGTGGAACATGGATTAACTGATTGGAATAATCCTCCAACTACAAGTCTTTATGGATATGATGGTTGGTCTAAGTATGTTGTTGAAGCTAACAACTACGGAATTTTATTTAGGTATAATGACAAACAAACGGAAGATTTTAAATTTTACAGTGAAGATAAATGGATTTTATTAGATGCAAGTGGAAACCTTATTTCTATAACAAATTATAATCCTGATGAAAGTAATGAGAATGATGTAATCATAGCATACAGTCCGCAAGAAAATGCAAATGGAAAATTTGATGAAGGAACTAATGTAACGGTTACTTTAGCTAGAAGTACTTCATGTAGTGGTTGTGCGATTAGTACGTATTATACATTAGACGGTTCTGACCCAAGAACAAGTGCTACAGCACAAGTTTATACATCACCTTTTTATGTGAACTCTGATACTACAGTAAAAGCAGTTTCTAAAGACGGATATGGATTTTATTCTGTTTCTGAAAAAACATTCTTATTTGAAACTAATTTCTTTTACCACACTGTACACGTAAAAAGAGAAGGACACAGTTCTGCACCTAATGTTCACGCATGGTACAAAGATGCAAATGGAAACGACCAAGGAATTACGGATTGGAATTTTCCTCCAAGTGCTTTACCAGCAGGTAATGATTGGTTTCAGTATGTAATTTATGAAAATAATTATGGAATCTTATTTAGGTATTTAGGAGATGTGCAAACTCAGGATTTTAAATATTATTCCAAAGATATATGGATTGTTTTAGATGTTAATGGAAATCCAGTTTCTGTAACAGACTATGACCCTGAAAATGCTGAATACGATGTAATCATAGCATACAGTCCGCAAGAAAATACAAATGGAAAATTTGATGAAGGAACTAATGTAACGGTTACTTTAGCTAGAAGTACTTCATGTGGAGGTTGTGCGATTAGTACATACTATACCTTAGACGGAACCGACCCAAGAACAAGTGCTACAGCACAAGTTTATACATCACCTTTTTATGTGAACTCTGATACTACAGTAAAAGCAGTTTCTAAAGACGGATATGGATTTTATTCTGTTTCTGAAAAAGAATTTATTTTTGAAGGGTCTACAAACTACAGAAAGGTATACGTAAAAAGACAAGGTTCTACAGAATTACCTAAAGTACATGCTTGGATATCTTTAAATTACGGAAACGAACAAGGTCTTACTGATTGGAATAATCCTCCATCAACTGTTGCTACAGAAGATGGTTGGTCAGAATTTGAAATTACAGAAAACGGATACGATTACGGAATCTTGTTTAGATACAATGATAAACAAACTGAAGATTTTAAATTCTACAGTGAAGGTAAATGGATATTGTTAGATACAAATGGAGATTTAATTTCTGTAACGAATACCAAACCAGTAGAAAACACAGGACATACAGTATATGTAAAGAGAGAAAATTCTTTAGAAACTCCAAGAGTTCATGCGTGGTATAAAGATGCAAACGATGTAGAACACGGATTAACTGATTGGAATAGCTCTCCAAATGCACTTCCTACTACCAACAACGGATGGTATAAATATGAAATCGGTCAAGATAATTATGGAATTTTATTTAAATTCAATGATAAACAAACTCAAGATTTTAAATTTTATTCTCAAGATATTTGGGTTTTATTAGATGCAAGTGGAAATTTAATAGATGTGTACTATTCAGATGCTAGCAATTTAAGAAAAGCAGATGCTACAAGTATTGTTACAACTAAGTCATACGTTGCTCCAAATCCTGCAAGAGATTTCTTTAAAGTAAGCAAGAAAGTAAACGGAACTCAAAATGTAGAAATAACTATTGTGGATTTAACAGGAAATGTAGTATATTTGAACTCTGAAATAGCTACTGATTTATTTGAAAAAACATATACTGTAAGTCAGTGTAATTTGAATAAAGGTATTTATTTGCTAAACATTACGGTTGGTTCAGATTCTGAAACAAGTAAGCTAATCGTAGAATAATATTTCTCAATTATTATATTAATTTTTTTTAGTCGCCTTAGTCTTTTTGATTAAGGCGACTTTTTATTCAAAGTTTAACATAACTTTCTGATTTTATTTTCATTTTTATCTAATTTAAATTTCTACTTTTGTTGTGTTAATGATTTTAATATAGGTAATTATGAGATATATTTTTTCAATTCTAGCGTTGTCTTTGGTGTTTTCATTCTCGTTTGCACAAAAACTTACAGATGCACAGAAATGGTATCATAGCGACTTTGAAACTACAGGAGTTTATGGTGTTGCTACAGAACAAGCATTGGATTTTCTTAAATCAAAAAAGATAAAACCCAAAACAGTTATTGTAGGAGTTTTAGATAGCGGAGTTGATGTAGAACATGAGGATTTAAATGATAATTTATACGTAAACAAAAAAGAAGAAAAAGGTAAAGAAGAAAAAGACGACGATAAAAACGGATACGTAGACGATGTTTATGGTTGGAACTTCATAGGAAATCCAAATGGAGAAGATGTAAACTTTGACACCTTTGAAATGACTCGTATTATAAAAAAATACCAATCCATATTTGAAGGAGAAAATGCAGAACGATTTAGAATTGATAATCCCGACAAGTATGAAGAATACCAAAGAGCAAAAAAAGAATACAACCAAAAAAAAGGTAAAGCAGAACAAGCACTTGCAAGCATAAAATCTCAAAAAGGACAAGCATTACAAACATTCTTGGTTATAAAAGATGTAGTAGGAGATATAGAAGTAAATCAAGAAAATATAGATAAAATAGAACCTTTAACGCAAAAAGAAATTGCTGTAAAAGGAGTACTTTCTCAGATGGTGGAATCTCCAGATTTAGCAGGAAAGAAAATCAGTGACGTTATAAAAATGGTGGAAGATGAGTATAAAGATAGCGAAGAATACTACCAAAATATGCTTGATTATTACTTAAATCTAGATTACGATTCTCGTGGAATTGTAGGAGATGATTATGGAAACAATGGAGAAAGATTTTATGGAAATAATGATTACGAAGGTCCTGATGCAGAACACGGAACTCACGTAGCAGGAATCATTGCTGCGGAAAGAAATAACGATATAGGAATTAATGGAATTGCAGGAGATGTAGCCAAAATCCTTACTGTTCGTACTGTTCCCGATGGAGATGAAAGAGATAAAGACGTGGCGAATGCAATCATCTATGCAGTAGATAATGGAGCTAAAGTGATAAACATGAGCTTCGGAAAAGCCTTTTCTCCTCATTCAGATATTGTTGCTTTTGCGATAAGATATGCTCAAGACCACGATGTTTTACTAGTTCATGCTGCAGGTAATGACAATAAAGACATAGATATAGAAGAAAATTATCCTACTAATTTCTACAAAGGAGAAATAGAACCATATGCTAAAAATTGGATTACTGTTGGTTCTTCTACCTCTAATCCTGAATCTATAAAATCTAGTTTCTCTAACTTTGGAGCTATGAAAGTGGATTTATTTGCTCCAGGATCGGATATATATTCTTTGATTCCTGATAATAAATATAAGTCTAACAGCGGAACAAGTATGGCTTCACCAGTAGTTGCTGGTTGTGCAGCAGTGCTTAGAGCATATTTCCCTAAACTCACAGCAGTACAGACAAAAGAAATTCTAATGAAATCAGTTAATAAAAGTACTCAAGAAACACTTATAGAAATAGATTTAGATGGTAATGAAAAACTTCGAGGATTTGATGCATTATCTGTAGCTGGTGGAGTCGTAGACTTAAATAAAGCAGTACGACTCGCCTATGATGAATACAAATAGTAAATGAACTCAGTTACGACGTATATAAGGTATAGTTGGCTTTCTGTAGATCCGTTGGCGGAGCAAACGATGGATGCTTATGGATATGTATACCAAAACCCCATAAGATTAGTTGACCCTATGGGAATGAGTCCTGATGATATAATTAAGGTATTTAAAGACGGAACAATTGAGCGAACAGCTACAGATGATAACCCCAGCTCTCCAAAGTGTGTTAGGTCAAAACAGTAGCTCCGCAAATGTCTCTGACTTTGCGGAAGTAAATAAAGACAGTAAGTACTTATAATTTACTGTTTTTATTTTACTAAAATTTATAACTTTGAGAAAATAAATTCTACAAGAAATAGAATGCATCTTTTTATGAAATATAATAGTTATGATAATTGATTGCCGCAAAGTCAGAGACATTTGCGGAGCTACTCTGTGGTTATTTACTCTTTGCGGAGCTGGGTTGTAATTTCTTGGTTATCAACTCTAAATTACTAATTTTGAACTGCTTGTTTTTAAAAAAAAGTTTAAATCACTTCATTCATTTCTTTCCCCCTGCTGGCACGAGCATGTGACTAATCCAATAGATTGGAAATACAGTAGTGCTAGAAATTATGGAAATGAAGACCAAACTATTTTAAATATAGATTTGAATGATTAAATTTGCAAGTTTGGAACACGAGCGAGACGCTCGCACCAGCTGGGGGATTTTTTCAACACAATAAATTCATTTAGTTTACCAGATTTAAGAAATGGGTTTTCATATTAAAAAGTAAGTCATGGTGGTATTAAATAATAATATTAGAAAGTACTTATTAATTCCTGTTCTTCAGATGTTTTTAATAGACTTTATGATTATTTTTCTATTTGCATATATTAAAGGAATAGAGAGTATTACAAAAATTTTAATTATTAGTGTTGGAGTTGTTTTTTTTCATTTTATATTCTTTATTCTTCCCCTTATTATATTATTTATTAATCACTATGCAGATTCTAAGAAGAAAGAAGTGCATATATTGTACAATGATGTAAATATTGTAATTAAAAGTCATGGCATCGTTATAAGAAAAAGTGACATACAACATATTGAAGTGTTTTTAACTTATCCTTTGTATGGAAATAACGGAAAAGGAGGAGGTTTATTTTTATTAGTTTGGGATGAATTTTACTACTATAGGATTGTTACTAAAGATGGTATGGAATTATATATTAGTTGTTTATTATTAGATGGAGAATTATATCTCAAGGATATTCCTGTTCAAAGAATAAAAAAATATTTCCCACTTATTCCCAGCTCTCCAAAGTGTGCTAGGTCAAAACAGTAGCCCCGCAAACGTCTGTGCTTTGCGGGAGTATATAAAGCTTTGTGGAAGTAAATAAAGACAGTAAGTACTTATAATTTACTGTCTTTGTTTTACTAAAATTTATAACTTTGAGAAAATAAATACTACAAGAAATAGAATGCATCTTTTTATGAAATATAATAGTTATGATAAATGATTACCGCAAAGTCAGAGACGTTTGCGGAGCTACTCTGTGGTCTCGTACTCTTTGCGGAGCGGGGACGTTTGCAGAGCTACTCTGTGGTTATTTACTCTTTGCGGAGCTGGGGGAAGAAATTATCTGAGTTATGGAATGATAATTCCAAGAAAGGGAAACCCCTTAAAATACATAATATGAAAGTAGACAATGCAGATTCAAAAAATCCTATAGATGAGAAAACGAATTAAATATTATGAGTAATTTTAGTACTGTATTTTTGGTGTTGATGGTCGTATATTCATGTAATTACCCAAGTAGGTATAAAAGCAAGAGCATAACAAAGAAAGAAGCCTCTTATAGTTATTATGATAATCAAGGGAAAGAAAAGTATGTAGTTCAAGATACAGGTGTAGTTATTCATGATATGTCAGAGCATGGATTAGCGTACTTCTATTCATATACAAAAAAAGGGAAAGATAAAGAAGCTCTTCTTTTGTTTAATCGTACGGAGAAAGATTGGGATGTCATTAAGCTACTAGTAGATAAAGTGAATATAGACACTTTATGCAGAATAGATAATGATTTTTTAGACTTTTATAAAGGTAGAAGATATTTTAAAGCGTTGCCAGTGAGTATAGAATATAGTGGAGGTTATTTTGTTCGTAAGGTTAAGTGTAGTAATTATAAGAATAAATTAAAATTTAAAAGAGGCTTATATTTAACTAAAATAGAACCCTTGGATGTGAAAGAGAGGGATTTATTTGCAAGAATCAAAGACACCATTACCCCTATTACAAGCAATCCCTACGCTGTTTATCCAGATAGCTTAGAGTGAAGAGACCCGCTGCGCAAAGAATGAAGAGTCAAAATAGTAGCTCCGCAAATGTCTGTGACTTTGCGGTAAATAAAAAAAAGCAAGATTTTAGAGGTCTTGCTTTTTTTTAGTTGTAATGTCCATGCAGTGTAAGCATCCCTATTGTATGTACCAATATTACCCTCCAGCTCTCCAAAGTGTGCTAGGTCAAAACAGTAGCTCCGCAAATGTCTCTGACTTTGCGGTAGTAAATTTATTTAGGATATTTTTGGGTATTTTGATGGGTATTAAAAAGAGCGTAAATTTTAACGATTTTATTTTTTTCATCAATGGAAAAGAATAATATATAAGGAAATCCTTGAATGGGTAGAGCTCTTATATTTTTATATTTAATTTGAAAGAAAGGATTTTTTTCTAAGATATCATAAGCTTGATTGATTTTATTATCAAGATTTTCTAAGGCTTGTAAAGAGCGAGTACTGTAGAATTTATAAGCTTGAACAATATCTAAATTTGCTTTAGAAGAGATGTTTAATTTATAACTCATATTTTTGTCTAATTTTCTTTAGAGCTTCCCTCGCAGGGATAAAATCCTTTTCTTCTAATCGGTCATCTAAAGTATCTTTCATTTTTTGAGTAAGTTCAAATTCTTGTAGATTCTCTTGTAGAATGATCTGGTTAAGTTTACTTTTTTCTTTAGGGGAGAGCTGTTTTACAGCTTCTACCAACTGCTGAAAAGAAAGATTTATATTTAATTGAACTGCATTCATGATAAAAATATTTAACACGAAGATACAAAAAAAAACTATCATAGTGTTTTGTGAAAAAGAAATCAAAATGTAAACTTTGATGATATGGTAAATCCTAGCACACTTTGAAGAGCTGGAGCTACTATTTTGACTCTTCACTCTTCGGAGAGCTGGGTATTATTTCATTTTCATAACTATACCAATATCATCAACTATATTCACTTCGCAAACAACTGAACTCCCCACATCTAAATAATCTAGATAATATTTAGTGATAGGATTTGATATTCCTATTTTTTTATAAGTTTCCTCATTAAAAATATAAAAATATTCATTTCCATTCGTCAATTTAAAAATCCAATCTAAATCTTTAGAAAAATTAATATCAACCACCTTCAATCTCATAATTTATGGCTTTAAAATTCTATTTATTTCTTATAAATTAGGTGCAAAATACTGAATACCCCGCTCCGCAAAGAGTAAACAAACAAAGAGTAGCTCTTCAAAGTTTATTCGTTTATTATTATTTTTTATTAAGGAACTCATGATGTGCTAACGCAGTTGTGACTTTGCGGTAAATAAAACAAAAAAGTAATAAAGCAAGAGAATTTAGTTTTCTTACTTTATTACTTTTTATACTAACGACTAATATCTAAAAACTTAAAATCACTCCACTACTTTTATATTCATTTCTTTTACTTTCTTTTCGGAAAGTTTGGAAGGAGATTCAAATAATAAGTCTTCACTAGAACCTGTTTTTGGGAATGCAATTACCTCACGAATGGAATTTTTCTTTTCTAGAATCATCATAAGTCTATCTAATCCCCAAGCAATTCCTCCGTGCGGTGGAGCTCCATAATGAAAAGCTTCATACATTTTCCCAACACTACTCATCATTTCTTCTTTAGAATATCCCATATTTTTAAAGGTAGCTTCCAGTATTTCTGGTTTGTGAGCACGAACAGATCCTCCACCTATTTCATATCCATTTAAAACCAAATCATACTGTTGAGCAATAATTTCTCCTACCTTATCTCCTTGCATATGCTTATCTAAATCTTCTATTTTTGGCATAGAAAAAGGATTGTGTGTAAACGTCCATCTATCTTGGTCATTTTTCTCAAAGAATGGGAAATCCACAACCCAACATGGATGAAGTTCTTTTGGTTTAATTAAATTTAACATTCTTCCCATTTCTTGGCGAACAGCATCGAGTGCTTTGTTGGCAGTTTCATAATCAGCAGCAGAGAAAAATACAATATCTCCTACTTTTGCATTGGTGGTTTCTATAATTTTAGAAGCTATTTCCTCTCCCAAAAACTTAATGATTGGCGATTGCAAATCATTTTCATTTACAATGATGTATGCCAATCCGCCTAAACCATATTCTTGAGCAATAGAAGTTAACTTTTCTATTTGTCCTTTAGACATTCTTCCGTTCTGTAACTCTGCGTCTACTTTTATACACTTTACAATTCCTCCATCTTCTATCGGTTTAGAAAATACTTGAAAAGTGGTATCTTTCACAATTTCAGTAATATCCTGCATTTCTAAGCCAAATCGTAAATCAGGTCTATCGCAACCGTATTTTTCCATTGCTTCGTAATAAGGTATTACCTTAAATGGGAATAATTTCCATTTTTTACCATAAATTCTATGTACTACTTCTTTAAATAATTTTGTATTTAAATCAATAATATCTTGCATAGAAACGTATGCCATTTCTATATCTAATTGTGTAAATTCTGGTTGTCTGTCTCCTCTAGAATCCTCATCTCTAAAGCATCTTGCTACTTGAAAATATTTTTCGAATCCTCCCACCATAAGCATCTGCTTAAACTGTTGTGGAGCCTGTGGAAGTGTATAGAAAGTTCCTTTGTGTTTTCTACTCGGAACAATAAATTCTCTTGCTCCTTCGTCAGTTCCTGCGGTAAGAATAGGAGTTTCTACTTCTATAAAGTTTTCTTCGTCCAATAAATCGCGTAGTAGTTTTATTACCTTGTGTCTATTGATGATTGATTGTCTATTTTCTTCGCTTCTATGATCCAAATATTTATACTTAAATCGTATATTTTCATTGGTTTTAGAGGCACGTTTTATCTCAAAAGGAAGCGTTTTTGCTAAATTTAGTATTTCTACTTTTTCAGCTTCTAACTCTACTGTTCCTGTTTTTATATTTGGATTGTAATCGTCTTCGCTTCGTTTGATTACAGTTCCTTCTACAAGAATTACCGATTCAGGTTTTAATTTTGCCAATTCATCTAAATTAGAAAAATGTTTTCTACTTAAACTAACTTGTAAAATTTGATACGATGAATCTCTTAAATCAATAAATACCAATTCTCCATGGTCACGAACAGAAGAAACCCAACCTGAAACAGTTATTTCTTTACCTAAACTATTTTCGGAAATATCGGTAACAATATGAGTTCTGTACGAATCTTTAATGATGATTTCTACTTGTCTTAACTCTTCCTCTTGGGCCTGTTTTTTATTTTCTTTAGAAGATTGTACTTGTTTATTTTCTTGATTAGTAGTGGAACTTGAATTTCCAATTTGGTCAATAATTTTTTGTCGGATTACTTTTCCATTTGCTCCTTTTCCTATAAGTTGAAGAACTTTTCCTACAAGGATTCCTGCTTTATTCTGATTTCCTGCTTTTATCTCATTAGCAATTTCTTCATTTTCGTTAATTACTTTAGCAATACTTTCTTCTATTTTTTCTTCAGAAATGCTATTTTCTTTAAAATAGGTTTTATAATCAAAATTTGGATTTTTGATTAATTCTTGAATGGAATGTTGTACCAATACATTAGTGATTTTTTCTTCGTTGAATAATGAGAAAATCTCAATTAATACATCAATAGAAATTGCATCGTACTGATCTGCTTTTAAATTATTAGAAAGCGTTCTTGCTACAAAAAGCGGATTATTTAGTTTTTCATTAATTTCTAAGAATACTTTGGAACGAGAAGCATTTGCTGTAAAAAATTTAGCATCTTGAGGTAAAACTCCTCCTTCTATCATGGTAGTTTCAATGGAATACGGAAGTAAACTTTCATCTACCGAAATGGAATCTACCACAGATTTTATGTTCACATAAGGAATATCTGGTTCGATTATGTATCTATAATCTGCGTCGTATTCCTTTTTACGCATGGTTTTGGTTTGTTTTAATTCCTCATCAAAAAGAACGGTTGTTTGCTCTGGTCGGAATTCGGAATGTTCTAGATAATAATTTAATTGCTTAGAAACTTCCTCTTCTAATGCTTCTATCATAAATTTAAACGAATTCAAATTTTTGATTTCCGTTCTCGGATTCAAATCATTCGTTCCCTTTTTACGAAGAGAAACACTTACATCAGATTTAAACTGACCTTTTTCTAGGTTTGCTTCCGATATTTTTAAATTTTGTACAATTCTCTGTAAGTACTGAGCGTATGTAGAAGCATCATTGATATTTCTAATGCAAGGTTTAGTAACTACTTCTATAAGCGGAACACCAGATTTATTAAAGTCTACCAACGTTTGATTTTTCTCATGAACTAATTTTGCTGCATCTTCTTCCAAATGCACTTGCTCTAATTCTACTGTAAAATTAGTTCCATCGTTTCTATAACAACTTACTGTTCCGTCTGGTATCACAGGATTTTGAAACTGAGTAAGCTGAAAATTCTTTGGCTGATCGGGATATTCGTAATGTTTTCTATCCCAATGAATTACTTCATTTTTAAATGATGAATTTACTGCTTTCCCAAAATAGATGGATTTTTCTATCGCTTTTTGATTTATAGCAGGAAGAACTCCCATTTGTCCTGTACAAACCGAACAAATATTTACATTTGGTTTCTCTGCTTCTTCGTTTGCACACGAACAAAATAATTTAGTGTTGGTATTTAATCGGATATGTGTTTCTAGACCTATTACTAGCTCCAATCCATTTTTTTCTAATACTTGTGTAAGTTGATCTACTTTCATTAAATCAATTCGTTTAGTAAGTTGGTAAACTTTAAGATTAATTCTTCTTGAGCTTTTGAACTCGTGATTTGGATTCCTGTATCAGTACCTATAGGTGCCGTAAGTGTTGGTAATTCCGCTAAACTAAATCCAACAGTATAAATATCTGATAAGTACATTTCCATAGGATTTTTAAGTGAGTTTCCTATTTCGGGAGGATTCGAAGGAGATAAAGGAGAAATTAGTATATCTACTTGCTTTAAATCATCATTAATATTATTGGTTAGCACAGTTCTTATCTTTCTTGCTTTTATATAAATATCATCAGAATGACCTTGAGATAATACTTGATTTCCTCCTACGATTCTTCTTTTGGATTCCTCGGTAAAATTCTCTGAACGTGTAATTAAATAACTTTCCTTTAAATTATCCGCTTCTATTCTATTTCCATACATAGAGCCATCGAGACGAGCAAGATTAGATGCCGTTTCTGCCATAACTACTGCATAGTACGTAGAAACCAAAGCTTCGGTATTAGGAAAATTTAATGGTTTTACTTTTACGTTATTTTTCTTTAATTGTTCTAAAACGTTTAAAAAATCAGACTTTATTTTTGGGTTTAAACCTTCATTCTCTATAAATTCTGTATAGTATCCAACAGTAATGCTTTGTGGATTAATCTTTTCTGACAAATTAATATCATTAGACTCAAAAGTAGTTTGGTCTTTTGTGTCCTTTCCACTAATGATATTCATAACTATTGCAATGTCTTCGGTAGAGCTTGCAATAGGTCCTACACAATCGGTAGAAGATGCATATGCCATGATTCCAAATCTTGAAACTCTTCCGTACGAGGGTTTTAAACCGTAAACATTATTGAATCCTGCAGGTTGACGAATAGAACCACCTGTGTCTCCACCTATGGAAAAAACCGTATATTCTTTTGCTACGTTTACTGCACTTCCTCCTGATGAACCACCACTTACCAAATTTTCGTTATTTGCATTTTTCACTGCTCCAAAAATGGAGTTCTCATTGGTACTTCCATGTCCAAAACTATCGCAATTTTCCTTAACAATAGGGATTGCTCCTGCATCAATTAACTTTTGAATTGCAGTTGCTGTATACGGAGATTTGTATTTTTTTAAAAAATCTGAACTGGCAGAAGCTATTTGTTCTTGCAATAAAAAAACATCTTTTACACCAAAAGGAATTCCCTCTAAAAGGTTTATTTTTTCTCCTTTTTTGATTTTCTCATCTACTTTCCTTGCCTTTTCAATAGCATAATCGTTTAGCAAAAAGTTTGCAGAGTTTTGAGCGTTTATTTTTAATTCATCTAACTTACCTTGTACCAATTCCTCACAAGAGATTTTTTGAGAAGATAAGTCTTGATGTAATTTTCTTATTTTTGATTCCATTAATTATCAATTACTTTTGAAACAACTAAGTATCCGTTTTTTTCTTTTGGAAAATTATCTATAATGATTTGTTTTTCTTTTTCAGGACTTGAAATTACAACATCGTCACGTAACGAGTCTAACTCTACAGCAGAAACAGATGTATGAACCTCCAAATCCAGTTGAATTCCTTTTATTTTTGCAAACAACTCTTCTACCGCAGGAGAAGATTCTGCTCCTTTTATACTTGACAGTATTTCAAGTGTCATTATTTTGCTCATAAATAATTATCTAAATTATACGCATTGTAAGATTTGCAAATATATAAAATTATGCAGTAGAATACTATACGCGTATACTTGAAAAGAATGAAAGTTATCTTAAAACTAGCATAAAACGTATATCTACTAATAAATTCAACAAATAAAAAGTTCAATTTTACTACTTATGCCTATATTTGTACCTCATTTAAGAATAATACCACTCAAAAAAACGCAAAATGAAACCAAGCATTCCAAAAGGAACTCGTGATTTTACTTCTGAAATACTTTTTAAAAGAAGAAAACTAATTTCTATACTTCAAGAAAATTTCGAAAAATTTGGTTTTACACCTCTCGAAACGCCTTCATTTGAGAATCTATCTACTCTTATGGGAAAATATGGAGAAGAAGGCGATAAATTGATTTTTAAAATCCTTAATTCAGGAGATTTTTTTAAAAATGTTTCTAATGAGGAGCTAGAATCCAAAAACTTAAATTCTATAACTCCAAAAATATGTGAAAAAGCACTACGTTATGATTTAACCGTTCCGTTTGCTCGTTTTGTTGCTATGAATCAAGGTCAGCTTCCTCTTCCTTACAAAAGATACCAAATTCAACCAGTTTGGAGAGCTGATCGTCCACAAAAAGGAAGATTTAGAGAGTTTTTTCAGTGCGATGCAGACGTGGTTGGCTCTGAATCGTTACAATTAGAATTGGATTTGATATTACTTTATGATGCTGTTTTTTCTCAGCTTAATCTTCCTGTAGAAATTCATATCAATAATAGAAAAATTCTTGCAGGAATTGCTGAAGTTGCCAATATAGAAAATCAATTAATAGACTTTACTGTCGCTCTCGATAAACTCGATAAAATTGGAAAAGAAAAAGTAATCGAAGAAATGATTACAAAAGGAATTTCTGAAAACTCAATAGAAAAACTAAAACCTGTTTTTGATTTTTCTAGCGATTACAACGAATCCATAAATAAATTAAAAGAACTTTTACAAACTTCTGAACAAGGAAAGAAAGGAATCGAAGAATTGGAATTTATTTTTAATTCAATAAATGAAATAGGTTTAAACTCTACTGAACTAAATTTAAACATTACACTTGCTCGTGGATTAAACTATTATACAGGAAGTATTTTTGAAGTAAAAGCTAAAAATGTAGAAATTGGTTCTATTGGTGGTGGTGGAAGATATGACAATCTAACTGAAATGTTTGGAGTAAAAAATATGTCGGGAGTTGGGATTTCTTTTGGATTGGATAGAATTTTTCTAGTACTCGAAGAACTCAAACTTTTCTCTGATTCTGATTCTGAAAACATTGATTTTATTTTTGCTAATTACGGAGAAAAAGAAGCTCTAGAAGCGATGAAACTTATTCAGAACTTACGAAAAAAAGGAAAAAAAGCAGAATTGTATCCTCAAAAAGCGAAGCTAGACAAACAGTTTA
Organism: Flavobacteriales bacterium; assembly: GCA_020635515.1. Classification (GTDB taxonomy): domain Bacteria; phylum Bacteroidota; class Bacteroidia; order Flavobacteriales; family Weeksellaceae; genus JACJZS01. The sequence continues at coordinate 183,133 of JACJZS010000003.1, read as the reverse complement.
AATACGCAGATAAAAAGAATGCAACCTATATGGTTTTTCTAGGTAAAGATGAAATTGAAACCAATACTGTGAAAGTTAAGAATTTAAAAACGGGTGAACAGGTAGAAACTTCTTTGCATAAACTAGATGAAGTAAATTTCTAGAATAAAATTTACTTTGTAATTACTGTTTTAATTGAATTATTTAAATTTTTTGGGTGCTCTAAAATTACACTGTTTACTCCTGAATTAATCACATTAAATGCGTTTTTTAATTTAGGAATCATTCCGTCGTGAATGATATTTTTAGATAAAAGTTCTTTATACTTTTCTGAATCAATCTCAGAAATTAGAGAATCATCATTATTTACATCTTTTAAAACTCCTATTTTATCGAAACAGTAATGTAATTCCACATCGTATAAACCTGCTAAACTACTTGCTATACATGCCGAAATGGTATCTGCGTTGGTATTTAGTAAATTCCCTTTTCCATCGTGTGTAATTGCACAAAAAACAGGTGTTATATTTTGTTTAATTAGAATATCTATGAAAGAAGTATTTACAGATTCTGCTGTAATATCTCCCACAAAACCGTAATCTATCTTTTTTACGGGACGCTTTATGCCACATATCGCATTTGCATCTGCTCCCGAAAGACCTAATGCATTACACGAAAAAGATTGAAGCGTAGCTACGATATTTTTATTGGTAGTTCCTGCATAGAAAGAAATCACTACGTCTAAGGTTTCTTTGTCCGTTACACGTCTTCCTTCTATCATTTTAGGTTCTATTCCCAATTGTTTAAGAACTTGATTTGCACCTTTTCCTCCTCCGTGAATAAGTATTTTATTTCCTTGTATTTTAGAAAAATCCGATAAAAAAAGGCGGAGTTCATCGCTGTTATCAATGATTCCTCCACCAATTTTATATACTTTTAATTTTTGTTTCATTTATAATGAAGTAAACTCTCTTGTTGTGTTTATTTGAACCTTTTGTCCATTATCTAAAGTTGCATCAACAACTAATTTGTATTTATTTCCACTAATATGAGTTAATTGTAAATTACCTGATACTATTTCAGAATTGTTTATGGAAAGACCTTCCATTGTGGAATAAGAACCTATAAAAGAACCTGCTTCAAATGTTTCTCCAAATGAAAAGCTACCTTCTTTTTCTCCTGATGTAGTAAGTACAAGTTGAATCGTCTTTGCTCCTGATAAACTAGCTTGCATTAAATTTAAGGTTAAAGAAGTTGATAATTCAACTAAAGTTGATGTAGTAGGAGAAATAGTAGTGCTTCCTACTTTCATAGTTCCTTCAGGAACATCTAAATTAGTTTCCTCAGTAGTATCTTCTTCAGTAACTTCTGTATCATCTATTCCACCTTCGCTACCGTCAGTAGTATCGTCCTCTTCAGAATCCTCAGGAGTAGTATATTCTAAATCATTTTGAGGTTTTTTATCTTCTATAAAATCTTCATCATTATAACATGAAGACAGAAACAAAATAGATAGAAATAAAGCGAAAAATAAACTGTTGTTTTTCATTGTAAAATAGATTTCGACAAATTTACTAAAAAAGAATTAGTAAATAAAATCAAAATAATAAAAAATAGTACTTTGCATTACATAATACTGAATTATTTTATATATTTGTAACTATAAAGATAGAAAATGAAAGTAGAAAACATAAAAGCTCAAATGCGAAAAGGAATACTTGAATATTGCATTTTGAGTATAATCAAAAATGATGGAGATTCTTATGTTTCTGATTTAATTAAAAAACTAAAAGAAGCTCAGCTAATCGTAGTTGAAGGAACTTTGTATCCGATGCTGACACGGCTTAAAAACGAAGATATACTAATGTACCGTTGGGAAGAATCTACATCGGGTCCACCAAGAAAATACTATTCTCTTACCGAAAAAGGAGATTTATTTTTAAGTGAATTGGAACAAAGCTGGAAAGAACTACAAACATCAATCAAAAAAATAACAACACAATCATGAATAAATCCATTTCTATAAGTTTAGGAGGACGTGTTTTTCATATAGAAGAAAATGCATACGACAAACTCAATTCGTATCTAGAACAAGTACGTCATTATATTAACTCTGAAGAAGATGCAGAAGAAATTATTACGGATATAGAACATAGAATTGCAGAACTCTTTTATGAATTCCTCCGTAATCGTGAAGCTGTAAACGAAAATGATGTAAACAAAGTAATAGAAACTCTTGGTAAACCCGAAAGCTTCTCTGAAGAAAATGAAGAAAGTGATTTCCAAGATGAACAACTGAATAAGAATGTTAAAAAATCATTGTATCGAGATTATGACAATAAAATAATTGGCGGAGTTCTTGCTGGTTTTGCAAAATACTTTGGAGTTGATGTTACATGGTTTCGATTAGGTTTTATACTACTTGTTATTTTTGGAAACTTCATTGTATCTCCTGCACCTTTTGTTATTGGTTATTTGATTTGTTTAGTTATAATTCCTTACGCAAAAACAACTTCAGAAAAATTACAGATGGAAGGAAAACCTATTAATTTAGGCTCTATAAAAGAAAATTTCTCTATCTCTAATGATAGTTCAAAGAAAATATCTAAACAAATTTCGTCTACATTAGAATTATTTTTTATTTTTTTGAAGAAATTATTTATAGCAATTGGAGGAATATTTTTTCTTACTTTAGGTATTAGTCTAATTTTTGGACTTTTTGCGGTTTATAATCATTTCTATAATGAATCATTACCTTTTAATGTATTTACTGAAATGACTTTTAACAACAATACCATTTACATAATTGCCGTAATTAGTTTTTGTCTATTATTATTAATTCCTGCGTACTACTTTATTATTCTAGGATTAAAAGCTCTAATTAAAAAATTTAACTCTCCTATTCTAAGAGGAATAAATATTGGATTGTTTGTTGTTTGGATAGTATCTATGATTGGATTGATTACCGTTTCGTCATTTACTATGAACGAATTTAAAGCTGATGCAGAAAGAAAGACAACAGAAATAATTAAAACAAAATCGGATACTCTAACGGTAAGTTGGGATAAGCCAATCAATAATAATTTTAATTACTTTTTTAATATTAATAAATTTCATATTAACTACTTTGATGTAACCAATTCAGGTTTTACGGGAACACTTAAAAATGAATTAGAAATTAAGCAATCAGAAACTGATGATTTTGTTTTAGAAATTTTATACCAATCCAATGGTGCAGATAGATATGAAGCAAATAATTATCTAAATGATATTCAATACATTTACAAAATAGATGGTAATACATTAAAATTAAACAACAACTTTCATATTCCTAAGACTTCTAAAATTAGAAATCAATTTGTGCATCCTATTTTATACGTTCCTAAAGGGAAATTTGTGAAAATAGAAGGGATTTCTCATATCTATACGTATGATAACTCTCAAGGCTGGATTGATTTTTATTACCAAAAATCAAATATATTTTCCTATAATCAAACTCTAGAATGTACAAGCTGTAATTCTAATTCAAATTTAGAAAAAGAATTAAATAATGGAGAAAAAGATTTGTAATATTGACTGCATTTCCATAATTGATATATTCTTGTACCTTTGCAACTTGCAAAAAAATCAAGATGAAAAAGTTATTAGGCATATTTAACTCTCAGCAGAAAATTAATTATAAAACAGAAGTATTATCAGGACTTACAGTTGCGTTGGCATTAATTCCCGAAGCGGTAGCTTTTGCCATGATTGCAGGTTTTTCTCCGCTCACTGGTTTGTATGCAGCTTTTGTAATGGGACTTATTACATCTATTTTTGGTGGACGTCCTGGAATGATTTCAGGAGCAACAGGTGCGGTTGCTGTAGTTTTTGTAGGTTTAATTGTGGAATTACGAAATGCTTTTCCAACTATTACTCAAGCAGAAATACTTCAATATGTTTTTGCAACGGTAATACTAGCAGGTATTTTTCAAATATTAGCAGGAGTTTTTAAACTTGGGAAATTTATACGACTAGTTCCAAATCCTGTAATGTTTGGTTTTGTAAACGGATTAGCAATTATCATTTTTTCGTCTCAGTTTCCTAATTTTTACCAAAAAGGAACAAGTGATTTATTGGAAACAAATGCGATGATGATTATGTTGGGATTAGTAGTTTTAACGATGTTTATCATTTGGGGATTACCTAAAATTACCAAAACTATTCCTTCTTCTTTAGTTGCGATTGTAGTTGTTTCTATACTCGTACTTGCGTTTAACATTCCTACTACAACTATTGCAGATACTTTAAATGAAGGAGAAACCATAAAAGGAGGATTTCCACCTCTTTCTATACCTACAATTACACTTAATTGGCAAAACTTTTTATTGATTGTTCCTTTTGCAGGAATTATTGCAGGAGTTGGACTTATAGAAAGTTTACTTACACTCAACCTTCTTGATGAAATTACACAAACACGTGGAAACGGAAATAAGGAATGTATCGCTCAAGGAAGTGCAAATATACTGTCTGGATTTCTTTCTGGAATGGGAGGTTGTGCAATGATTGGTCAGAGTTTAATTAATACATCTTCGGGAGCAAGAGCACGACTTTCTGGAATTGTAGCTTCTGTAATGCTTCTGGTGTTCATTATGTTTGGTTCTGGTTTGATTGAAAAGTTACCAATGGCAGCACTTGTGGGAGTTATGTTTATGGTCTCTATAGGTACTTTTGAATGGGCGAGTTTAAAAACATTTGGCAAAATGCCAAAATCTGATATTCTAGTAATGGTTTTGGTAACGTTAATTACTGTTGTTTTGCACAATCTTGCATTGGCAGTTTTAATAGGTGTTGTAATTTCTGCTCTTGTATTTGCTTGGGAAAATGCAAAACGAATTCGAGCAAGAAAATATACCGATGAGCAAGGAATTAAACATTATGAAATTTATGGACCTTTGTTTTTTGCATCTACTACTGCCTTTATAGAAAAGTTTGAAGTTGAAAAAGATCCAAAAGAAGTAATCATTGACTTTAGGGAAAGTAGAATCGCAGATATGAGTGCTATAGATGCTGTTAACAGGATTACAGAACGTTATGCTTCACAAAATAAAAAAGTTCATTTAAAACATTTGAGCGAAGACTGTAGAACACTACTTAAAAACGCAGATAAACTTATTGATGTAAATATACTTGAAGATCCTACTTATAAAGTAGCAATCGACGCATAGTTATTCTAACCATTTTTTGGTATTATTCTTAATTACAATACTTAACTATATATTTTTCTGCATTAGGAACACCAAGTTCTTTGGCTTTTTTCCAGTCGCTACATGCATTTTCAAATTTCTGAGTATTAAAATTTGCCATCGCTCGATTAAAATACAGCACTCCTGACTGACGAGAGATATCGGTTAGCATTTTATTAAAATCCTCTAATGCTTTTGCGTAATTTTTTTGTTTAAAATATATATATGCACGAGTTTCAATTGCATCTAAGTTATTTGGATTTAATGATAACGATTTTTCTGCATTACTATATGCTTCGTCTAGATTTCCTAATTTTAGTTGAGAGTATGCAATTATAGAATATGATTCAGAAGAATTCTTCTGTGTTTCTAAATACTTTTTGGTATCTTGAATAGCACCGTTGTAATCGCCTACCATACTTTTGGCTTTGGCTCTTTTTATGTATGCTGTGGTGTTGGAAGGATTGAGTGCAATACTAGAGTTCAAATCCGCAATAGCTCCATTGTAGTTCTGGTACAATAAATTACAAACACCTTTTTCATATAAATACGTTGGGTTTTGCGGATTTGCTCTTACTAGTAAATCGTAATTGTGTAGAGCATCTATATAATTTTTAGAATTAAGACTCTTTTGTGCATTTTCATAAACCAGTTTAGCGTTTAATTTTGCAACATTTGTCTTAAAATCAATTACCTTTTCTCTATGAGCTTTAGCATCAACACTACTATCTACTACCAAATCTTTCATGCTCTGAGCATGAAGGTATGTAGATAAAATAAAAAAGCATACAAATACATTACGATGAATGAATTGATTATGATAAATCATTTTTTCCAAGTTTAAGTTGTTGATACCAATTTATAAAAAAAAACGATTCAAAAAAATAATATGTGCTATTTCTTTGAATCATTTAATTAGCTTGTTTATTGTGTTTTTTACAATATTAACATTGCATCTCCGTATGAGTAAAAATTATACTTTTCCTTTATTGCTTCTTTGTACGCTTTCATCACAAAATCATAATCAGCAAATGCAGCAATCATCATAAGTAAGGTAGATTTTGGAGTGTGAAAATTAGTGACCATACAGTTTGCAATTCCAAAATCATATGGAGGATGAATAAACTTATTCGTCCAACCGTCGTATGGATTTAGTCGATTATTTGAAGAAACGGAAGATTCTATAGCTCTCATAGAAGTAGTTCCTATAGCACAAACGCGTTTTCCTTCGTCCAACGCTCTATTTACTCTTTCAGCAGTAGCATTTGGTATGATGATTCGTTCGCTTTCCATTTTATGTTTTGTAATGTCTTCTACATCTACAGAAGCAAATGTTCCTAAACCAACGTGTAAGGTAATTTCCACCATATCTATACCTTTTATCTCTAATCGTTTTAGTAAGTGTTTAGAGAAATGTAAACCAGCAGTAGGAGCAGCAACAGCACCTTCTTCTTTTGCATAAATGGTTTGGTATCTTTCAAAGTCGGTATCGTCAGGTTTTCTTTTTATGTATTTAGGAAGAGGTGTTTCTCCTAATTCATAAAGTTTACGTCTAAATTCCTCATAACTTCCATCATATAGAAAACGCAGAGTTCTTCCTCTAGAGGTAGTATTATCTACAACTTCGGCAACTAAACTGTCGTCATCATTAAAGAATAATTTGTTTCCAATACGTATTTTACGAGCAGGATCAACCAATACGTCCCAAAGACGAGTTTCTTTATCCAATTCTCTCAACAAAAATACTTCTATGGTAGCACCTGTTTTTTCTTTGTTTCCGTATAATCTTGCAGGAAAAACCTTTGTATTATTTAGTATAAAAACGTCATTTTCATCAAAATAATTGATTATATCTTTGAATTGTTTGTGTTCAATGGTTTGTGTTTTTCTATCCAAAACCATTAATCTTGCTTCATCTCGGTTTTCTGCTGGTCTTTCAGCGAGTAATTCTGCTGGTAAATTAAAGTCAAAATCAGATGTCTTCATTACTTTTAACTGTATTTTAAGTATTAAACGACAAAGATATAATAAATATTTGTTTTGTATAATGAATAGAATAATATGTAAAGATTTAATGCATTAAATCTTTATATATATTTAAAATTCTGATATTTAGATTGTTACATTGTGAGTATTGATTTGTGTTTTTTATGTGTCTGATAATGAGTTATATGAGATTGGTCTGCTTAGTTTTGCAAAAAGCATTGAAGATTTTAGATTGGATAGAAAATAATTAGTACTTTAGCAACTCAAAAATTTAAATAGATATGAATTACGACGTTATTGTAATTGGGAGCGGACCTGGAGGATATGTTACTGCAATTCGTGCTTCTCAGTTAGGATTTAAAACTGCTATAGTAGAGAAAGAAAACTTAGGAGGAATTTGCTTAAACTGGGGTTGTATTCCAACTAAAGCATTATTAAAATCTGCACAAGTATTTAATTACATAAATCATGCTGAAAGCTATGGATTAAATAAAGTAGAAGCAAGTTATGAGTTTCCAAATATTGTAAAAAGAAGCCGAGGAGTTGCTGATAAAATGAGTAAGGGAATCGAATTTTTGATGAAAAAAAATAAGATTGATGTTGTTTTGGGAACTGCAAAAGTAAAACCAGGAAAAATAGTTTCTGTTGTAGATAAAGATGGAAAGCAATCAGAATATTCTGCAAAGCATATTATTATAGCGACAGGTGCTCGTTCTAGAGAGTTACCTAATCTTCCTCAAGATGGAAAAAAAGTAATAGGATATAGAGAAGCATTAACGTTACCAAATCAACCTAAGAAAATGATAGTTGTTGGTTCTGGAGCAATAGGAGTGGAGTTTGCTTATTTTTATGCATCTTTAGGAACGGAAGTAACTATTGTAGAGTTTATGCCTAGAATTGTTCCTGTAGAAGACGCTGATATTTCTGCTCATTTAGAAAAATCACTTAAAAAAGCAGGAATAAAAATAATGACGAATTCATCGGTTGAGAAGGTAGATACTTCGGGAGACGGAACAAAAGCATTCGTTAAAACTGCAAAAGGAGAACAAGTATTAGAAGCTGATGTTGTCTTATCTGCAGTAGGAATTCAAGCAAATATCGAAAATATTGGATTAGAAGAAGTGGGAATTAAAACAGACAGAGGAAGAATCATTGTTGATGATTACTATAAAACCAATGTAGAAGGATACTATGCAATAGGAGATGTATTACCTACTCAAGCATTAGCTCACGTTGCTTCTGCGGAAGGGATTACTTGTGTAGAGAAGATAAAAGGAATGCATGTTGAAACCATAGACTATAATAATATTCCAGGTTGCACGTACTGCTCTCCAGAAATAGCATCAGTAGGTTTTACAGAAGAAAAAGCAAAAGAAGCAGGATACGAACTAAAGATTGGTAAATTTCCATTTTCTGCAAGTGGAAAGGCAACAGCAAACGGAGATAACGATGGATTTATAAAAGTTATTTTTGATGCAAAATACGGAGAATGGTTAGGTTGTCATATGATTGGTAATGGAGTTACAGAAATGATAGCTGAAGCAGTAGTTGCTCGTAAATTAGAAACTACAGGGCATGAAGTTTTAAAATCTATTCATCCACACCCAACACTTTCAGAAGCTGTAATGGAAGCAGTTGCCGCAGCTTATGGCGAAGTGATTCATATATAGTATATTACAGAAATAATGATATATTTTGAAAAAGCGTTGAAATCTGAATGAATTTCAACGCTTTTTCTCTTTTAATTTTTAATTCTGCTTCCTATATAAATCCAAAAACCAACCTTCTTGTTTTAATAAATCTTTAGGAGTTCCTTCTTGAATGATTCGTCCATTTTCTAAAATGAGTACATAATCCGCATTTTTGGCAGAAGAAATTCTATGCGTAATGATTACTGATGTAGCTTTTTGAATATCGTGTTTAATGTTTTTTAGGATTTGTTCTTCTGTTTCGGTATCCACAGCAGATAAGCTATCATCAAAAATAATGAGTTCAGGATTTTTTACAAGAGCTCTTGCAATAGAGATTCGTTGTTTTTGCCCTCCAGAAAGTGTGATTCCTCGTTCTCCTACTTTGGTTTGAAATCCTTGGTCAAATCCCAGTATAGAATCGTAAATGCACGCCTTTTTGCTAGCTTCAAATATCATTTCATCTGTCGCATCTGAGTTTCCAATTAAAATATTCTCATAAATCGTTTCCGAAAATAAAAAAGAATCTTGTGGGACAACAGAGCAAACTTCACGAATTGAATGCAAGTCAAATTTATTTATTGGTATGTTATTCACTTTGATTTTGCCACTTTTTGGTTCAATTAACCTACTTAAAAGCATTCCTATGGTAGATTTTCCAGAACCTGTTTTTCCCATTATGGCAAGCGTTTTTCCTTTTTCTATCTTGAAACTAACTTTTTTTAATGCTTCAATTCCTGTATTAGGATACGTATAGGATACGTCTTTAAACTCAATAGTTCCGTTATGAAATTCCTGCGTTCCGCTTTCATCAATTTCGCTTTTTGCATCTATGAATTCATTGATTCGTGTCATCGATGCTTTTGCTCTTTGTTTTAGTGATGTTACCCAACCTAATGATGTAAATGGCCAAATAAGCATATTTATATACATAAAAAAACTAGCAATATCTCCTATAGAAATTCTACCTTCCATGTATTCTGTACCACCTACATACAAAACCAAGATGTAACTCAATCCTATAATTAAAAGCATAAGAGGAAAGAAAAATGCTTCTGTTTTTGCCAGCGAAATTGATTTTTGCTTATAATCCAGTGTACTTTCATTGTAATCATTAATGATTTTGTCTTCTTTATTAAATGATTTAATCACTCGTATTCCAGAAAAAGAATCCTGCACAAAAGAAGAAATTCCTGATTGACTTGCTTGAACTTCTTTCGACTTCTGATTAATTGTATTACTTACTTTATAGATAACTATAGATAAAAAAGGAAGAGGAGCTAAAGAGCATATAGTGAGGTAGGTGCTAACATCAAGCATAAAACATAAAACAATCATAAGTAAAAAGAAAAGATTGATGGAATACATAATTCCAGGACCTAAATACATTCTTACAGCAGAAACATCTTCAGTAATTCGGTTCATTAAATCTCCAATTTTATTATTTCTATAAAATGTTAATGATAATTGTTGGTAATGAGTATAAATATCATTTTTTAAATCGTTTTCAATTTTTCTAGAAGAAACAATTACAGTTTGTCGCATAAAATACTTAAAAACTCCAGAAATTAAAGCGAAAAGTATAATCATTCCAGCTTGTTGAAGCAGTAAAGCGTAATTATTAGAAGGACTTTTTAGATAATCAGAAATTAAATCAACTGCTTTTCCTACGTATTTTATGCTATAAACACTGAATACATTGGTAAGAATGATAAAAAAGACACCTAGTAACAATTGGACTTTGTATCTATTTATATACGGATTTAATCGTTTTAGTGAATTCATTAAGCAAAATTAAACATTATATCTTATCTTTGTACAAACAACTTTATACTTAAAATAAAAATAATGATAGGAAGACGTCAAATTAGAGAAAAAGTCTTACAAACCATATACGCTCATACTTATAACGAAATACCAGTAGAATCTTCCAAAAAGAATTTACTTTCTGTCATAGATAATGTGGCTCTTTTGTATGTATTTCAACTCAATTTACTTTTAGAGTTAAAATATTTAGCTCAAGAAAAAATAGAAAACAGAAAGAAAAAGAACTTTAGAACTACAGAAGACGAAAATCCGAATCTAAAGTTTGTCAACAACCTTGTGCTTCAATCAATAGAAGAAAATCAAGATAGAATAGGAGTGTCAGAAAACCACAAAGAAATTTCTTGGACTCCAAACTACAATTATGTGAATTCTATTTATAAAAAACTAGTTGATAGCGATGCATACGAAAAGTATATGAGAAATGAAATTAATGAAGAAGTAGAAGATGCAGATTTTATAATTAAAATATTTGATAAGTACATCGCCGATAACGAATCACTACACGAACTATACGAGCAAATGCAACTTTCTTGGTCAGATGATTTCCATATAGCAAACTCAATGACTTTTAAAACGCTAAAATATTTATCTTCAAACCTTAGCTCCAATACACTTATTAAAACCTTTAAAGACGATGAAGATAAATTGTTTGCAGAAAAATTATTAGTAAAAACAATTACCTTTAAACAGCAGTTTTACGATATAATTAAAGAAAGAACCATTGGTTGGGAAATGGATCGAGTAGCATTATTAGACAAGATAATTCTTTCGATGGCTTTTTGTGAGATTATTCACATGAAAACACCTTCTTTTGTAGCAATAAACGAATATATAGAAATAGCAAAAACCTATTCTATTCCAAAAAGTAAAATTTATATCAACGGAATTTTAGATAAGTATATAAAAGAAAATAATCTTGTTAATGAAGTTCCAAAAGATTATAAATTAAAAGATTTAAAGAAAACAATTATTGTAAATAATAAAGAAAAATGAAACGAAATTATCTACTAATAGCTACGTGCTTTGTGTTGGCTTTTTCTTGTAAATCAGAAAAAAAGAGTGAAGTCTCAGATGAAGAAGTTGTACGTCAAGAAAATTTAAATGAGTTTGAACAGGATTCTACTCAAATTGATAGTATTCAAAAACAAAAAGTTTTAAAATTTGATGCTTTGGTTCACGATTTTGGTGCCGTGAAAAAAGGAGATAAAGTGAAAACGTATTTTAAATTTACTAATGTAGGAGAAAAACCAATTACGATAAATTACGTACAAACTTCTTGCGGTTGTACTGCTCCTCAGTATCCTAAAGAACCAATTTTACCTAATGCTTCGGATTCTATACTTTTAGAGTATAACTCAGCTGGAAATGAAGGTATTGTAGAGAAAAAAGCAACGGTATACACAAATACCGACGCAACAGAAATACTAACAATCAAAGGAAAAGTTAATTAATTTTAAATCACACAATTTTTATGTTACATATATTTTTACAAGCACAACAAGGAGGATTTGACTTTAACTTCGTAATAATGATGTTATTGATGGTAGTTGTTTTTTATTTTTTTATGATTCGTCCTCAGCAGAAAAAACAAAAAGAGGAGAAAAAATTTCAAGAAGAATTAAAAATAGGAACTAAAGTAGTTACTATCTCAGGTATCCATGGAAAAGTAGCAGAATTAACAGAAGATGCCGTAGTTATAGAAACAGGTGCAGGGAAAATTAAATTCGAAAGAACTTCTATTTCAAAGGAATTATCTGCATCTAGATATCCTACAAGCACAACAATCCAAAAAAACTAGTTCTTTTATTTACATGAACGTAATAGGAATTACTGGAGGAATTGGCTCTGGAAAATCGCTCGTATCTCAAATTCTAAGAGAAAAAGGTTTTTCTGTTTACGATTCAGATAAACAAGCAAAACTCTTGATGAATACCAATCAAGAGTTGATTTCTCAAATTAAAAACCACTTTGGTAGCTCTGTTTACAAAGACGGAAACTTAGATAGAAAGTTGTTGGCGAAGATGGTTTTTTCTGATTCAGAATTATTGCAAAAACTAAATGCTTTAGTACACCCAGAAGTTGATAAAGATTTTAATTCATGGAAAGATAAAAATAACCAAAAGCCTATTATATTTAAAGAATCTGCTATATTGTATGAAAGTGGAACATTTAAAAAATGCAATGCAGTTCTTTTGGTTACAGCAGATAAAGAGCTTAGAATTCTGAGAACTATACAACGAGATCAAACTACTAGAGAACAAGTGTTAATGAGAATGCAGAATCAATGGAGAGAAGAAAGGAAAATAGAACTAGCTGATTTTGTATTATTCAATAATGGAACAATCAGTCAATTAAATGAAAAAGTAGAAGATATCCTAAAAGAAATCATCTTTAAATTCGGTTCGTAGATTACTTTTAAAATAATCTCTTCCTTATTTTTAATTATTAAATAATTTACAATTCAAAATTATAGTAATGCCTTGGTATTTACTTTACACAAAACCCAAACACGAAAAAAAAGTAGAATTCCTGTTAAATGATGTAGGAATAAAAACTTTTTTACCTACAATTATAGAACGACGAAAATGGAGCGATAGAGTTAAAAAAGTAGAACGGGTTTTATTTTCATCGTATATTTTTATTGATATAGAAATTTTTTTTTATGAATTAATTTTTCAACCAGGAGTTGTGAGAGTCATCAAAGATGAAAATAATAAACCTCGCGAAATCCCTGAAAAAATAATTCATTCAATTCAAGGTTGGCTTTCCGAAAATAAGAAGAAAGATGTAGAAGTGATGACTTTTAAGCAAGGCGATTCTGTGGAATTAGATACACTTTTCTTTCAAGCAAAACACGGGATTATAGAACGTGTTAAAAAAGATGAATTTATTATTTTGCTGGAAGGTACGGGAATTAAACTTTCAATTGCAAAAGAAAAAATTATTCGAGTAGTTAATAAAGGAAAATAGCATTAAAGGTAACGTAATGAAGTTTATTTCAAAGTTTTTATACCTTTTAAAAGAGAATAGGTTTTGGAAACTGTTTTTTGTTATTTTAAAAAATCCAAAGTATATATTAGGTACATTCTTAGCAACATGGTATGCTTTGGTAACGGCACAAAAGTATTTTTACAATACGCATTCAAAAGATGGAAAAGGTAATGCGTTTCGTCATGCATTATGGAATATGTTTATTCTTTACTACTCTTCTAAATCTAACTCTTTAATTGATTCTTTGCTTTGGACGAAATTCATAACTGCTCAGCATGAGATTATATTTGGAGGAAATCAACTTCAAAACAGTATGGATTTACACAATAACGAATTTGGTAGAACTTTATTTCTAAAGCTGTTTATAAAGAGTAGAGGAGAAATGAATAAAGAGTACATTATAAATCAGTTGTTAGAATATACTCATAATTCATTGATAGTTAATTCTATAAATCAAATAGAGAATACGCATAAAATGGTTTGTTTATACTGATTTAAATCAGCGAAAAAAATATAAAACATAATGTGTTATTTTTTTAGAAAAAAAAGTTATTTTTTTAGGAATAATTAATAAAATAATATTAAATTTGTGTCGAAAAAGTTTTCATATGTATAGTTTCATAGTTATTAATAATATTTTAGTCCTTTTATTGATGTAATAAAAGCGGTTTCGTATTGTTAATAGTATAATGAAATATTGAGAACCCGCTTAAAATATAAGTGGGATTTTTTTTTAAAATAATTTTATTATGGAGTTGAATAAGTATAGCAAAACAGTAACACAAGACCCTACTCAGCCAGCAGCACAAGCGATGCTGTATGGTATCGGTTTAACAGAAGAACAATTAAAACAACCATTTGTTGGTATAGCATCTATGGGATACGACGGTAATACCTGTAATATGCACCTAAATCATTTAGCAGATTATATCAAAGCATCGGTAAATGAGAAAGAAATGGTAGGTCTTATTTTTAATACAATAGGTATCAGCGACGGTATAACTAACGGTACCGATGGTATGCGTTACTCACTTGTAAGTAGAGATATTATTGCTGATAGTATAGAAAGTGTAGTCGCTGGTCATTATTATGATGGAGTTATTGCTATTCCAGGTTGCGACAAAAATATGCCAGGAAGTATCATTGCAATGGCAAGACTTAATCGTCCATCAATTATGGTATACGGAGGAACAATTGCTCCGGGAAAGTACCAAGGAAAAGATTTAAATATTGTTTCTGCATTCGAGGCATTAGGAGAAAAAATTGCAGGTAAGATTTCCGAGGAAGATTTTAAAGGAATTATTAAAAATTCTTGTCCAGGTGCAGGTGCATGCGGTGGTATGTATACCGCAAATACCATGGCAATTGCTATAGAAGCATTGGGAATGAGTTTACCTAAATCAAGTACAAATCCTGCAATTAGTGCAGACAAAGTAAGCGAGTGTAAAAGAGCTTCCGAATACATAAAAATCTTACTAGAAAAAAATATTTGTCCTAAAGATATTATGACATTCGAAGCATTCGAAAATGCAATTACAGTATTGATTGCTTTAGGAGGAAGTACCAACGCAGTTCTGCATGTAATTGCTATGGCAAAAAGTATGGGAGTAAATATAACAATAGATGATTTTCAAAGAATATCAGATAAAACTCCTCTTATTGCAGATTTTAAACCAGGTGGAAACTATTTAATGCAAGATTTACACGAAGCAGGAGGAACTCCAATGGTATTTAAATATTTATTAGACAAAGGAATGTTGCATGGTGATTGTTTGACCGTAACAGGAAAAACATTAGCTGAGAACTTAGCAGATGCAGAAGAAATTGATTTTGAAAAACAAAATATTATACGACCACTCGAAAATCCTCTTAAACCAACAGGACATTTACAAATCCTTTATGGTAATTTAGCAACAGAAGGTTGTGTTGCAAAGATTACAGGAAAAGAAGGTGAGAGGTTCGAAGGAACCGCTCGTGTATTCGATGGAGAAAAAGAATTAATCCAAGGAATCGCAGATAATAAAATTAAAAAAGGAGACGTAGTAGTAATTCGTAACGTGGGACCTAAAGGAGGACCTGGAATGCCAGAAATGCTTAAACCTACCTCTGCAATTATTGGTGCAGGTTTAGGTAAATCGGTAGCGTTAATTACCGATGGAAGATTTAGTGGAGGAACGCATGGTTTTGTGGTTGGTCACATAACACCAGAAGCGTACGAAGGTGGAACCATTGCACTCGTAAAAGATGATGATATTATAGAATTAGACGCAGTTAATAATAAAATAGAACTCAAAATTTCTGAGGAAGAATTACAACAAAGAAAAGCGAATTTTGTAAAACCAGATTTAAAAGTAAAAAGTGGAGTTTTATACAAATATGCAAAATTGGTAAAATCGGCAAGTGAAGGTTGTGTTACAGATGCAATTGATTAATTATACCAAGTTAGATTTTTAAACGTAAGAGAAATCAAGAATGGAAAACAATAAAATATTAGGTTCAGAAGCAATTATAAAATGCTTGCTAGAAGAAAATGTAGAGACAATTTTTGGTTATCCAGGTGGAGCAATTATGCCTGTTTATGATGCTTTGTTCCATTATATGGACAAGTTAAATCACATTCTTGTTCGCCATGAACAAGGAGCGATACATGCAGCTCAAGGATATGCAAGAACTTCAGGAAAAACAGGAGTTGTTTTTGCAACTTCTGGTCCAGGAGCTACCAATTTAATTACAGGATTAGCAGATGCAATGATAGATAGTACACCTGTGGTATGTATTACAGGACAAGTTGCTTCACATCTTTTAGGTACAGATGCTTTCCAAGAAACAGATGTGGTAAATATTTCTACTCCTGTTACTAAATGGAACTATCAAGTTACTTCTGCCGAGGAAATTCCAATGGTATTAGCTAAGGCATTTTACATAGCCAATTCGGGAAGACCAGGACCTGTGGTAATTGATATTGCAAAAGATGCACAACAATCACTGCTTGACTTTAGCTATGAAAAGTGTAACTTTATTAGAAGTTATCAAAACAAATATGAACCTGATGAGGACAGTATAAATCAAGCAGCTCAGTTAATTAATAATGCAAAAAAACCACTTGTTTTATTCGGACAAGGAGTTATATTGGCACAAGCAGAAAAAGAATTTAAGGAGTTTATAGAAAAAGCTGGATTACCATCAGCTTGGACATTATTAGGTCTTTCGGCTCTTGATTCTAATCATCCACTAAATGTAGGAATGCTTGGTATGCATGGAAATTATGCACCTAATTTATTAACCAATCAAGCCGATGTTATCGTTGCTATCGGTATGCGTTTTGATGATAGAGTTACAGGTGATTTAAAAAGATATGCTAAGCAAGCAAAAGTAATTCATTTAGAATTAGACCCAAGTGAAATCAATAAAAATGTTCATGCTCATGTACCTGTTTTAGGAGATTGTAAAATAAGTTTACAGAAATTACTTCCTTTAATTAATAAAAATAATCATTCTGATTGGAGAAATGAGTTTGCCAAGTTACATGATTTAGAAGTAGAAAAAGTAATTGAAGACGATTTAAACCCAAAGGGAGAAACTCTTAATATGGCAGAAATCATCAATAAACTAAATCAAATATCGGAAGGAAAATATGTGATTGTTACAGATGTTGGTCAACATCAAATGATTACATGTAGATACGCAAAGTTCTCTGAAACCAGAAGTAATATTACCAGTGGAGGTCTTGGAACGATGGGATTTGCATTGCCTGCAGCTATAGGAGCCAAATTAGGAGATAAAAAACGTACTGTTATTGCTATTGCAGGAGACGGAGGTTTTCAGATGAATATTCAGGAGTTAGGAACTATAGCACAGTTTGGTATAGGCGTAAAAATGATTATTCTAAACAATTCTTACTTGGGAATGGTACGCCAGTGGCAGGAAATGTTTTTTGATAACAGATATTCTTTTGTGAATATTACCAGTCCTGATTTTCCTGCAGTTGCAAAAGCATATGGAATTAAAGGAAAAACCATTTCTAAAAGAGAAGAGGTGGAAGGTGCTTTAAAAGAGCTTTTTGCAGATGATGAGGCGTATCTTTTAGAAATAAAAGTAGGTAGAGAGTTAAATGTATTCCCAATGATTCCAACAGGAAGTGCAGTAGATGAGTGTAGATTGCAGTAAAATTTATTCAAAAATAGTACCTTTGACAAATTAAATTCAGTTCAGATGAGCGAAAAAACTAATTTTACAATTACCGTTTTTTGTGAAAATAATCCTGGTTTACTTAGTAGAATAGCAGGAATTTTCTCAAGAAGAAAAATAAACATATTATCATTAAATATAAATAGTTGCGAGGTTCCTTCTATAAGTAGAATGTCGATTTTGGTTACAGAAGATCAACGAACAGTTAGAAAACTGACTTCTCAGATTGCAAAGCAAGTAGATGTTATAAAAGCTTACTACCACGACGATGAAAGCATTATATGGCAGGAATTAGCATTATTTAAAGTGTCTACTGATATTATTATTTCTAAAATTAAATTGGAGCGATTATTGCACGAACTAGGTGGTCGTTTAGTAATGATTAAAAAGGATTTTGGAATTATAGAAGTAACAGGAAAAGACAAAGAAATCAATCAAGTTCAAGAGTATCTAGATTCCTTAGGAATTATAGAATACACAAAAAGTGGACGAGTTCCATTGTTTATAAATAGTAAAAATTTATATTCAGACATCAAACAATTTGAATCAAAAACAAAAAATAAATAAAATTTAAAATGGCAAATTACTTTAATACGCTACCGTTAAGAGAAAAACTAAATCAATTAGGAGTTTGTGAATTTATGTCTAGAGATGAATTCTCAGAAGGTATAAACGCATTATTAGGAAAAAAAATAGTTATTGTTGGTTGTGGTGCACAAGGATTAAATCAAGGATTAAATCTTAGAGATTCAGGATTAGATGTTTCTTATGCATTAAGAGAGCAAGCAATCAAAGAAAAAAGACAATCTTGGAAAAATGCTACCGATAATGGCTTTAATGTAGGAACATACGAAGAATTAATTCCTACGGCTGATTTAGTTTCTAACTTAACACCTGATAAACAACACAGTGCGGTAGTAAATGCTGTGATGCCTCTAATGAAAAAAGGTGCAACTCTTTCTTATTCTCACGGATTTAATATCGTGGAAGAAGGGATGCAAATTAGAGAAGATATTACTGTAATAATGATTGCTCCAAAATGCCCTGGAACAGAAGTTCGCGAAGAGTACAAAAGAGGATTTGGAGTTCCGACTCTTATTGCAGTACACCCAGAAAACGATCCAGAAGGTAAAGGATTGGATTATGCTAAGGCATATGCAGTAGGAACAGGAGGTCATAGAGCAGGAGTTCTTAAATCTTCATTTGTTGCTGAAGTAAAATCAGATTTAATGGGAGAGCAAACCATTCTTTGTGGATTGTTACAAACAGGTTCTATTCTTTCTTTCGATAAAATGGTAGAAAAAGGGATTGACCCAGCATATGCTTCAAAACTAATTCAGTATGGTTGGGAAGTTATTACCGAAGCATTAAAGCAAGGAGGAATTACTGCTATGATGGATAGACTTTCAAATCCTGCAAAAATCAAAGCATTTGAAGTTTCAGAAGAGTTAAAAAGAATTATGCGTCCACTTTTCCAAAAACATCAAGATGACATTATGAGTGGAGAATTTTCTTCTACTATGATGGAAGATTGGGCAAATGACGATAAAAATTTATTGTCTTGGAGAGCTGCAACAGGAGAAACAGCATTTGAAAAAACAGCTCCAACCGATGCGAAAATTTCAGAGCAAGAATTCTTTGATAATGGATTATTAATGGTTGCTTTTGTAAGAGCAGGAGTAGAGCTTGCTTTTGAAACTATGGTAGAAGCAGGAATCAAACCAGAATCAGCATATTATGAGTCGTTACACGAAACTCCACTTATTGCAAATACCATTGCACGTAAAAAATTATTCGAAATGAATCGTGTAATTTCTGATACCGCAGAGTACGGATGTTATTTATTCGACCATGCTTGTAAACCATTATTAGCTGATTTTATGACTACGGTAGAAACGGATATTATTGGTAAAAACTTTAATGATGGAAAAGATGCAGGCGTAGATAATAGAACGTTGATTGAAGTAAACAAAGCAATTCAATCTCACCAAATAGAATCTGTGGGAGGTTTCTTGCGTCAAGCAATGACCGATATGAAAGCAATTCATAGCCAAGGATAAATAAATTATAATTTATAAGTGATGAATGATGAATTAATTTTATCTAAAAAAAATATTTTAAAGGATAAAAGTTATTTGTTTGCAATCAGAGTTATTAAATTATATAAATATTTAACTGAAGATAAAAAAGAGTATGTTTTATCTAAACAACTTTTAAGGTCAGGAACATCTATTGGAGCTTTAATCAGAGAAGCTCAAAATGCAGAAAGTAAAAAAGATTTTATTCATAAACTAGCTATTTCTCAGAAAGAATGTGATGAATCTTTATATTGGATAGAGTTACTAAAGGATACTGATTATTTAACTTTAAATGAATATGAAAGTATTTATAAAAATGCCTTAGAGTTGTTAAAGATGATTAGAAGTGCTAGTATGACAAGCAAAAAATCAATATAAAAAATATACAGAGTTATAAATCATAATTCATAACTTATAATTATTTAAGATGAGTAATAGAATATATATATTTGATACAACCTTGAGGGACGGAGAGCAGGTTCCAGGTTGTCAACTAAATACGATAGAAAAAATAGAAGTAGCCAAAGCGTTAGAAAAATTGGGAGTAGATGTAATTGAAGCAGGTTTTCCTGTGTCTTCTCCAGGAGATTTTCAGTCGGTAGTTGAAATTTCTAAAGCAGTTTCAAATCCTACTATTTGTGCTCTCACAAGATCGGTAGAAAAGGATATTGATGTAGCTGCCGAGGCATTAAAATATGCAAAAAAAGGAAGAATTCATACAGGAATTGGTACTTCTGATTATCACATTAAACATAAGTTTAATTCTACTCGAGATGAAATTATAGAGCGTGCAGTAAAAGCGGTTAAATATGCTAGAAAGTTTGTTGATGATGTAGAATTTTATGCAGAAGATGCAGGACGTTCAGACAACGAATTTCTTGCTCGTGTCATAGAAGCTGTAGTAAAAGCAGGTGCTACCGTGTGTAACATTCCCGATACAACAGGATATTGTTTACCTCATCAGTATGGAGAAAAAATCGCGTATTTGATGAACAATGTTCCAAATATCGATAAAACGATTCTTTCTACTCATTGTCATAATGATTTAGGACTTGCGACAGCAAATACCTTAGCTGGAATTTCTAATGGAGCTCGTCAAGTAGAGGTAACTATCAATGGAATTGGTGAACGTGCAGGAAATACGTCTTTGGAAGAAGTAGTAATGGCAATTAAATGTCATCAAGATTTAGCATTCGAAAACAATATTGATTCCAAACAGTTAAACGGTATTAGTAAATTGGTTTCTACGCTTATGAATATGCCTGTACAAGCCAATAAAGCAATTGTAGGGAAAAATGCATTTGCTCATTCTTCAGGAATTCATCAAGATGGAGTTCTTAAAAATAGAGAAAACTACGAGATTATAGATCCTGCTGATGTTGGTGTAGACGAAAGTGCCATTGTTCTTACTGCAAGAAGCGGACGAGCAGCTCTTAAACATCGCTTAGAAGTTTTAGGATTCACTTTTTCTAAAGAAAAAATTGATGAATACTACGAGAAGTTCCTAATTATGGCAGATAAAAGAAGAGAACTTACCAATGATGATTTGATGATGCTTGTAGGAGAAGAAAAAAACAAGGATAAAAAAATCAAATTGAAGTTTTTGCAAGTAACTAGTATATCTTCAGTTAAGCCAACAGCGATTGTTCATTTAGATATTAATGGAGTTACTTTTGAATCTACTGCAACAGGAAACGGACCAGTAGATGCCGCAATTAAAGCAGTCAAAAAAATCATTCCAGATACAGAAAAAGTAACCATGAATGAGTATTTAATTCAAGGTGTTTCTAAAGGAAGTGATGATTTCTGTAAGGTACATATGGGACTCGAAAAAGATTCTAAGTTGATTAGAGGATTCTCCTCAAGTTCAGATATTGTAACAGCTTCAGTAGAAGCGTATTTAGATGCTTTAAATAAGATATAAATAGTTAAGTAATAATAAAAAATAAATAGTTTGTCATTCTGAGCTTGTCGAAGAATACTAAAACTATTCTTCGACAAGCTCAGAATGACAAAAAAAGGAAACATAAATTTTAATCTTTTGTTTTGAAAATAAACCTATGAAAAAAAACTTACTCTTTTTAACCTTACTTTTTATCTTTATCTCTTTAAAAAGTCAAAACTTTGTTTTAGATGAAACTTTTGGGAATAATGGAGTTGCAACTATTTCAGGCGAATCAGATTATGTTGTTATTGAATCAAAAATTCAACCAGGTGGAAAAATACTAATCGCAGGTCATAGAATTAATGGAATAAATAGGTTTGAAAACTTTATTTGCAGATTTAATTCTAATGGAATAATTGATACTACATTTGGTTTGAATGGATATTATATTTTAAATCATGTAAATGAAGATGATAATGGTCCTTCATTTTATTTACTTAGTGATGGAAGTATTATTATAGTTTCTAATGTCTCTGACTCTAAACTGACAAAATTAACTTCAAATGGAATTTTAGATAGTAGTTTTGCATTAGGAGGTATTTTAAGTTTTAGTAACTATGAAATTTCTGATTATGGAAAAAATAATAGTTTAATTTTAAATGACAATACTATTCTTTTGTTAGGGAATTCTTTATATTCTTCAAATACTAAACTAGTAAAAGTTAATCTTAATGATGGAGTTATTGATTCTAATTTTGGAACTAATGGAGAATTAGAAATTTCTATTCCTAATAATCAAATTGATGAAATTATTAATAATAGTAATAATTACTACTATTTTATAACAAGTGAGGATTCTATAACTAAAAAGATACAACATTTAGTTAGATTTGATTCTAATTTTAATTTAGATTCTAGTTTTAATATTACTCTTTCTGACATCTTATCATCTCACTTTATATTTCATAATATACTTATTACTGAAAATGAAATTTTAGATTACTCTGCTGAAACAGATGAGGAAGATAATCTATTTGAGATAACTAATTTAAAAAAATATAACTTAAATGGAACTTTAGATAATAGCTTTGGAACAGATGGAATAATTCAATTTAATAATCAATATTTTTCAACTCCTTATAAGAATAATAATAAAATTTATTTATATGGATATAAAAATGAAAGTAATGATTTTAACTCTTTAATTTCAAGATACAACTTAGATGGAAGCATAGATACTACTTTTAATTCTATAGGTTTTTATATTGAAGATACTAATGATATAAAAGAATTTGCTTCAAATTTAAATATAAATGAAGAAGGAAGTATAATTATTGCAGGAGGATATAAAGATGGAATTGCTAATAAAATATATCTAGCCAAATACATAGAAGAAACTTTATCATCAGAAGAAATAAAAGTAAATCAACTTTCTTTTAAGAATCCAATATCAGATAAATTAGAAATTAACTCTGAAAAAGAAATAAAATCTTTAGAATTATTTAATTTAGAGGGAAAGTTAATAATCAGTTCAAAAACAAATACATTAGATACTTCTTTTATAAATAAAGGAATTTATGTAGTAAAGGTTACTTTTAAAGACGGTGAAAGTAGAATAGAAAAAATTATAAAAATATAAAAAAGAAACAAATATAAATCATGAGTAAAACATTATTCGACAAAGTATGGGATTCACATGTGGTGCGAAGTATAGAAAACGGCCCCGATGTGTTTTTCATAGACAGACATTTTATCCACGAAGTAACTTCACCAGTTGCTTTCCTTGGATTAGAAAATAGAAAATTAAGTGTAATGTATCCTGAGCGTACATTTGCAACAGCAGATCATAATACACCAACTTGGGATCAGCATCTTCCTGTTAAAGATCAACTTTCTGCAAATCAGTTAAAAGCATTAGAAGAAAATACTGCAAAACATGGAATTACGCACTGGGGATTAGGACATCGCAAAAATGGAATCGTTCACGTTGTAGGTCCTGAAAATGGAGTTACCTTACCTGGAATGACTATAGTTTGTGGAGATTCTCATACGTCTACGCACGGAGCTTTTGGAGCTATCGCTTTTGGAATAGGAACTTCCGAAGTAGAAATGGTTCTTTCTTCGCAATGTATTATGCAACCAAAACCTAAAAAAATGAGAATTACCGTTAATGGTAAATTAGGTAAAGGGGTTACGCCAAAAGATGTTGCTTTATATATTATCTCTCAGATAACTACCGCAGGAGGAACAGGTCACTTTATAGAATATGCAGGAGAGGTTTTTGAAAATATGTCTATGGAAGGACGTATGACAGTTTGTAATTTAAGTATAGAAAGTGGTGCTCGTGGAGGAATGATTGCTCCTGATGAAACTACATTCAACTACATAAAAGGACGTGAATATACTCCTAAAGGAGAAGAATTCGATAAGTTAGTAGAGTATTGGAAAACATTAAAAACCGACGATGGTGCACAGTTTGATACCGAGTATACTTTTAATGCATCTGATATAGAACCAATGATTACCTATGGTACAAACCCAGGAATGGGAGTTGGAATTACTCAAAAAATACCATCGGTAAGTGAGGCAAAAGAAAACGAGGTTACTTACCTTAAATCACTTAAATACATGGGATTCAATCCTGAGGAATCTATGATAGGAAAAACTATTGATTATGTATTTCTAGGAAGTTGCACCAACGGACGAATCGAAGATTTTCGTGCATTTGCTTCTATTGTAAAAGGACATAAAAAAGCAGATAACATTACTGCTTGGTTGGTTCCTGGTTCGCATATCGTAGAAGATCAAATAAAAGAAGAAGGAATCCTTGATATACTTACAGAAGCAGGATTTGTTCTTCGTCAACCTGGTTGTTCTGCTTGTTTGGCAATGAACGACGATAAAGTACCAGCAGGTAAATATGCAGTTTCTACTTCCAATAGAAACTTTGAAGGAAGACAAGGTCCTGGTGCAAGAACATTGTTAGCAAGTCCTTATACTGCAGCAGCAACTGCAATTAACGGGAAATTAACCGACCCAAGAGATTATATGTAGTAAATCGTTATGGTAGTTACAAATATCAATGCTTTAGATTTCAATAAAATATATTCTTATGCAGATTATATCAATTGGAAATTTAAAGAACGTTTAGAACTGATAAAAGGAAGAATCTTTAAGATGTCGCCTGCTCCAAGTAGAGTGCATCAAGAGGTTTCTAGCACTTTGCATGGTTTTTTATGGAGTTATTTTAAAGATAATTCGTGTAAACTTTATTCAGCTCCTTTTGATGTGCGTTTGTATGATGCTAAAAAAAGTTCTAAATCAGATAAAGATATTTTTACTGTTGTTCAACCTGATTTATGTGTAATTTGTGATAAATCCAAGCTGGATAGTCGAGGAGCTATTGGTGCACCTGATTTAATTATTGAAATTCTTTCTCCTGGAAATACTGAGAAAGAAATGAAATACAAATACGAATTATACGAAGAAGTAGGTGTAAAGGAATATTGGATTGTAGAACCTAATGGTAAAACGGTCTTTAGATATGTTTTACAAGAGGGAATCTACATTGGTTTAGCACCTTTAATTAAAACAGATATTTTAACTACTAAACTATTTACTGATTTAAAAATTAACTTAGAAGAAGTCTTTGATTTCGATGAATAATTTTTTATTTATGAATTTAAAAGAGAAATTATTAATTAAACTAAAAAAATATATTAATTATAAGATTTCAGATTTCTAAAATCTAAAATCTAAAATCTAAAATCTAAAAAATGGCATACGATAAATTTACAGTACTCAACTCAACTTGTGTTCCACTTCCTATAGAAAATGTGGATACCGACCAAATAATACCAGCACGTTTTTTAAAAGCAACTAAGCGTGAAGGTTTCGGAGATAACTTATTTAGAGATTGGAGATACAACTCAGATGATACTCCAAAAGAAGATTTTGTATTAAATAATCCTATTTATGGAGGAAAAATCCTTGTAGCAGGGAAAAACTTCGGAAGTGGAAGTTCTCGTGAGCATGCAGTTTGGGCGGTTTACGATTATGGTTTCCGTTGTGTGATTTCTTCTTTCTTTGCAGATATATTTAGAAATAACTGTTTAAATATAGGAGTTCTTCCTATTCAAGTTTCTGCAGAATTTACTGATAAAATTTTTAAAGCAATTGAAGCTGATCCAAAAGCAGAAATAGAAGTAAATTTACCAGAACAAAAAGTAATTATTAAATCTACTGGAGAGTCAGAATCTTTTGAAATCAACGAGTACAAAAAGAATAATATGCTCAATGGTTTCGATGATATTGATTATTTACAATCCATAAAAGAAGAAATTCTTGAATTAGAAGAAAAAAGACCTTTTTAAACCTTAAGTATACAAAACTAAATAGTAAGGATTTAATTTCGTCTTTTGAAGTTAAATCCTTTTTTTATGAACGAATTTTAAATTTAGAAAAAAGAACAATTAAAATAAATACAGTGAAAAAAATAGATGATAAAATTTGGCAAAATCAACAAGTTAGTGAAAACTTTTTAGAAGGAATCCGTGCAGCTATTCCACTTGCTAATACACATTTAGATTTCATAAGAAGACTAATCAATGAGTTTTCACCTAATCCTAAAAATATTTTGGATTTAGGTTGCGGAGATGGAGTTTTAGGGAATTATATTCAATCTTTATTTCCTGATTGTCATATAGTGTATCAAGATTTTTCAGAAACTATGATGAAAAATGCGAAAAAGAAAACCAACGGAAAAGGAACCTATATTCTTAGCGATTACTCAAATACTAATTGGTTAAAAGATTTGGATGAGAATAATAATTTTGATTTGATTATTACAGGTTTTTCTATTCATCATCAAGAAGATGAAAGAAAAAAAACGCTATACAAAGAATTGTATAATTTATTGAATACTAAAGGTTTATTTTTAAACCTTGAACATGTTGCTTCAAAAACTGAAAGAGGAGAAAAACTTTTTTGGAACTATTTCAAAGAAAGTATAATTGAATATCATAAACCAACCATGACCAAAGAAGAAGTAGAAGAAAAGTATTTTAATGCAAAAGATTCACAAGCGAATATTTTATCCGATGTTTTTTTACAAATGAAATGGTTAGAAGATATTGGTTTTAGAGAAGTTGATTGCTATTTTAAAACATTTGAGCTAGCTTTGTTTGGTGGAATTAAATAAGCAAATTATGAACCAAGATATTAGGTGGAAACAACGATTTCAAAATTATTCAAAAATAATAGGTTCATTGATTTTTTTAGTATTGTTTTTTCTCATTTTGGAAGGATGTAATACAAAAAAAGAAAAAAATATAGGAATCGTATCGTTAGGAGATTTTCCACAACAATATATTGATTCTATTGAACATGCAATTGATAAAGTATATGGATTTAATAGTTTTGTAATAGCAAATGAAAAGATGCCAAGTGAATTTTATACAAACTTTAAATCGCCTAGATATAATGCGTCAAAAATTATTGGACATTTAAATAAAAAAACAAATGATTCTGTTGATATTGTTCTTGGATTGACTTCTTATGATATTTGTGTAACAAAGAAAAATATAGATGGAAGTATTAAAAAACCAGAATATAAATATCGAGATTGGGGGATTTTTGGTTTAGGATATATAAATAAATCAGGTTGTGTTGTAAGTAAATTTCGTTTGAAGAGTAAAGATGAAAATTTACTTTTACGCAGAATACAAAAAGTAAGTATTCATGAAATAGGACACAATCTTGGACTTCCTCATTGTTCAGATAAAAAATGTGTAATGACTTCAGCTGCCGAAAAATTATCTACGGTCGATGGTGTACATCTAAATTTATGTTCTGAATGTCGGAAAACTATTCTATGAAAGTAAATAAAACCATTGAATTTGTATCTTTGTAACACAAATAAGATAAATGAAAAAGACAATCGAAATAATGGACACCACACTTCGCGATGGAGAACAAACCAGCGGAGTTTCCTATACATCATCAGAAAAACTACAAATTGCTAAACTTCTTTTAAAGGAAGTAAAAGTAAACCGTATAGAAGTCGCGTCAGCACGAGTTTCCAAAGGAGAACTCGAAGGCGTGCAAAAAATAACCGAGTGGTGCAAAGAGGAAAATTTATTAGATAAAGTTGAAGTTCTTGGTTTTGTAGATGGAGGTACAAGTATCGATTGGATTAAAAAATCAGGAGCTAAAGTAATTAATTTACTTACCAAAGGTTCGTTGAATCATCTTACGTATCAGCTTAAA
This sequence comes from Flavobacteriales bacterium, assembly GCA_020635515.1. Lineage (GTDB taxonomy): Bacteria > Bacteroidota > Bacteroidia > Flavobacteriales > Weeksellaceae > JACJZS01. The sequence continues at coordinate 155,019 of JACJZS010000003.1, read as the reverse complement.
AAAACACCAGAACAACACTTTTCTGAAATTGCAGATACCATTTCTTATGCCAATGAAAATGATATTTCTGTAAATGTTTATCTTGAAGATTGGAGCAATGGAATGAAAGATTCTAAGGAATATGTATTTCAATACATTGATTTTCTAAAAACGCAACCAGTAAAGAGAATCATGTTACCAGATACGCTTGGAGTCTTAACTCCAGAGTTGTCGTATCAATTTATAAAGGAAACGAAAGAAAAGTATCCGACATTGCATTTCGATTTCCATACACACAATGATTATGATTTATCGGTTGTCAATACTTGGGAAGCTGTAAAAGCAGGAGTTGATGGTTTTCATACCACAGTAAATGGAATGGGAGAGCGAGCAGGTAATGTTCCTTTGGCAAGTATCGTTGCAGTACTCAATGATTTTGAGCCAAATTCTGAAAACACCGTTGATGAATCAAAACTCTTTAAAATAAGTAAAATTGTAGAAACATTTTCAGGAATCAGAATACCAGCAAATAAACCAGTAGTAGGAGATAATGTATTTACGCAAACCGCTGGAATTCATGCAGATGGAGATAATAAAAAGAATCTTTATTTTAATGATTTGCTTCCCGAACGGTTCGGTAGAGATAGAAAATACGCTCTTGGGAAAACATCAGGGAAAGCAAATATTCTAAAAAATATTCAAGAATTAGGTATTCAATTAGATGAAGAACAGTTAAAAGCAGTTACAGAAAGAATTATCCAACTTGGGGATAAAAAAGAGAAAGTTACGCAAGATGATTTGCCTTATATCATTTCTGATGTTTTAAATAATTCTAAATACATAAAAAATAATGTTTCTCTTGAAAATTATTGTATAAATCATGCTTTTGGATTAAAGCCAACCGCTTCTATTTGTATGAAAATAGATAATGAGATATACCATGAGAATGCAAGTGGAGATGGACAATACGACGCGTTTATGAATGCAGTTAAAAAAATCTACACTAGATTAAATAAAGAATTTCCTATTCTTACCGATTATACAGTTAGAATTCCTCCTGGTGGAAAAACCGATGCTCTTTGTGAAACCATCATTAAATGGAATTTAAAAAAGGAGTTCATTACTCGTGGTTTAGATTCCGATCAGACCTTTGCGGCAATAAAAGCAACTGAAAAAATGTTGAATTTAATTTAATTCATCAAAGTCAGTAAGATGAAAAACAACTGGGTTTATTTTTTGATTTTATGTTTAATTTCTTGTAATTCAAACAGGTATTTGCAACGTTCTGATTCTAATTTCATAGAAATTAATCAAACACAAGAATCCGACAAAAAACTCAACCGAATTATAGAACCATACAAGAAAGAAATTCATCAAGCAATAAATACAAAAATTTCATATTCTGAAATAGAATTTACTAAAGATGGAAATCCTAATCTTTTAGGAAACTTATCAGCGTTTCTTTCCGACGAAATTATGCAAGAATATTGTGAGAAAAATAATTTACCAAAAGTTGATTTTGTACTTTTAAACCACGGAGGATTACGTTCTATTTTTCCGAAAGGAGATATTTTAGTAAAACATGTTTTTGAAGTTTTTCCGTTTGAAAATGAATACGTAATTGTAAAATTAAATGGAAAGTACCTACCTTTGATTACTGATTATTTGATTCAAAATAAAAAATTACATCCTGTATGTGGAATCCAATTAAAAAGTATACAAAATCAATTGGAAGAGTTTAAAATCAATAATAAACCAGTAGATAAGAATAAAAACTATTACATTGCAACAAGTGATTATTTAGCAAATGGAGGAGATAATATGACTTTTTTTCAGAAAGCAGATACCATTTTTCAGACAGAAATGTTAATGCGTGATGCACTTATAAATCAAATTAAAAAATACAAAGAACTTCCAATTATAAAAGAAAAATTTTTAAACTTTAATTAATAAAAAATGGAAAACGACTTAAAATTATTTATCCAAACAAGAAAAAATATAGCAAATACAATAGAAGAATTATCTGCAGAACAATTAAATAAAATACCAAACGGTTTTTCTAATTCTATAATTTGGAATGTAGCTCATGTAGTAGTTACGCAACAGTTACTCAATTATTTTCTTAGTGGAAACAAAATGTACATTCCTCAAGAAATAGTAGAAGCATTTAGAAAAGGAACCAAACACGAAGCAGACGTAGATAAAAATACAATAGAAAGAATTAAAGAATACTTAGAAGAAACTCCAATTCTTCTGAAAAACGATTATCAAAAGGGAATTTTTTCCGATTTCAAAGAATATCCAACGAGTTATGGATTTACATTATACAACATAGAAGATGCAATTAAGTTTAACAACACGCACGAAGGATTGCATTTAGGTTACATCATGGCAATGAAAAAATTAGTATAATTATGGCGAGGATTTTAACAGGAATTCAAAGTACAGGAACTCCACATTTAGGAAATTTATTAGGTGCAATTTTACCAGCAATAGAGCTTTCAAAACAAACAGAGAATGAATCATTCTTATTTATTGCAGATTTACATTCGCTTACTCAAATAAAAAATGCAGAAACCTTACGCGAAAACACCTTTAATACTGCAGTTACATGGTTGTCGTGTGGATTGAATCCTGAGCAAACCTATTTTTATAAACAATCAGACATTCCTGAAGTGACGGAATTAATGTGGACGTTGTTATGCTATTTTCCTTATTCTCGCTTAGAATTAGCTCACTCCTTTAAAGATAAAGCAGATAGATTACAAGATGTGAATGGAGGACTTTTTACGTATCCGATGCTTATGGCAGCAGACATTTTGCTTTACGATGCGGAAGTAGTTCCCGTAGGAAAAGATCAAATGCAACACTTGGAATTTACACGTGATGTTGCAGGAAGAGTAAATTCACAACTAGGAGAGTTGTTTGTGATTCCAGAAGCAAAAGTTCAAGAAAACACCAAACTTATTCCTGGAGTTGATGGAGAAAAAATGAGTAAATCGAGAAATAATTTAATTAATATTTTCCTCCCTGAAAAGCAACTTCGTAAACAGATAATGTCTATAAAAACGGATTCCAAAACACTAGAAGAACCAAAAGACCCAGCTACAGATACTACGTTCAAAATCTTTGAAATCATTGCAAATGAACAGCAAACTAATGATTTAAAAGAGAACTATTTAGCAGGGAACTTTGGTTACGGACATGCAAAGCAAGCTCTTTTAGAACTTATTTTAGAAAGATTTAAAACCGAAAGAGAACGTTTTGAATACTATCAAAATAATCCAAGTAAAGTTTATCAAATCTTAGAAAAAGGAGCAGAAAAAACCAGAGTTATAGCACGAGAAAAACTTAGCAAAATAAGACAAGAGTTAGGATATAAATGAGTAATTTATTATAATTAAGAATAATCTTTGAATAGTATAGAATAGTTATTTTAATTATCTTGTTGTCCACTGTTTAGGAAGTCCAATTTTTTTTAACATTTCGTTTGCTTTTTCAAGCTTTTCTGGAAATAGAATTTGCTCGTCAAGTTTATCTAATGACTTGTCAATCTTTACAATTGGTATTTTCCGTTTTTTTAATTCGTTTGTTACTTTCATTTTTTAATAATTTTCTATCTACGACTTTCTTCTTACTAAAAATCCTTCATATTCAATGTCGATTTTAAATGCTTCCCAGTCATCATTCAGTTCTCCTAAAATTTCAAAATCTTCAGTTACTTCATCTAAAAACCGTGTAATTCCCATTCTATAAAGTCTTGTTCTTGCTTTTGTGCTTCCTGTTGCATAAATCCATACTTCGGGATATTTATCAGTAAAAGCATAAACCGTTGAAACAACAGTTGCTAAGACTTTTTCGCTGTCTCCATTGTTTGAAATTACTTTATCGTCAATTTCTCCAGTTTCAAGGTTTTTATCCCCGAAAGCGATATTGTACAAACCTTTCAAATTCGTTGGTTGGTATTTCACAAGTTTATAAATCAGACCTTTATTTCCTTCGCTCACGAACTCGAAAGTCATCATTTTATCGCTCGAAGCTAATGGATATTTTGGTAATTTCATTTATCAACTAATAATATCTTTACAAATTTACAATTTTTTTCTTTGAGTATAATTTCGGAACGAATTTTTCAAGTATCACAGCTAACTTCTGTATAACTGAATACTATCAAAACAATCCAAGTGAAGTTTACCAAATCTTAGAAAAAGGAGCAGAAAAAACCAGAGTTATAGCACGAGAAAAACTTAGCAAAATAAGACAAGAGTTAGGATATAAATAACTCTTGCTTATTATCTAAAAGTTGAATTTCTGCATACATAGAGTTCAAGTTCTTTTTATAAAAGTTTAGTTTCTTAGTTATATTGATTTTGTTGGATAAAAAATACGTAGTTTTAGAAAATAGGTTTTCATAATATTCTATTCCGTTTAGTAAGTTTTTACAGAATGAACTTAAATATTTTTTCTTTTTTGCAGAAAATTCTTCTTCAAGGTCGTAGATTTTATTTTCTAAATAATCTAGGTATAAGCTAAGTTCTTTTAAAAATACATTTGGGCGATCATCTCTAGAAATTACATTTGTTTTTCCATAAATATGCTGAATCATTTCTTTTAGAGAAAGTTCTTTAGAAAAGTATGCTAAATTTGGTCCGGGACAAATGGAAACTTCATTTCCTTCTTCTGTGGTATCTATGTCGTGCATTAGCATAGTAGAAGTTCCTAATCCTACACAAATACAGGCTTTTTCAACTATTTCTGCATATTTTTTTTGGTATTCTTTTTCGGGTAATTCTAGTGATTTTAATTCTTTTATTTTTTTAGTTTGGTACTTTATAGAAGCTGTACAAAGACCTTTTTCAGAAAACTCCTTGTTGAGCATAACAAACTTTTTTGTACAAGGATTTCCAGGTTTGTTATTTAGAACTCGCTGTACTTTTTGTAAGTCTTTGGAATTATTTTTTAGATTATTAAACGGGATTCCTAAAGGAGAAATTCCACTTAGATACAAATCTTTTTCTTTTGCATCGACTAATTGCTTTCTTGTTTTTTCGTCAACCGAAGTAGCTTCAGGAACGAGTAGGAATGGAGTTCCCCAACCAACAGAATTTATATTGTAATTTTCTAGTAAAAATTCATGTTCTTCTGAAGTTCCAACTCCACCTTGAGCAGTGATTTTAAAAGGTAGTTTGTCTTTATTAGGAATTGGTAACTCTTTGTTTTCCAATGCTTGAATTAATAATTCGTAAGAGGATTCTTTTAATGCTTGTTTATTGTTTTTAAACTCCTCTAAAATAACTCCTAAAAGCAAACCTTCGGTTGCAAAAGCATGTCCACCACAGTTCAATCCTGATTCTATTCGGTATTCCGAAACCCAAATTCCTTTTTTTGCTAAAAATTTTCCTTGTATAAGAGCAGAACGATAATCACTAACTTTTAGAATTACTTTTTTATTGATTTCTCCATTTTTGTTAGGATAAAAATCTTGGAAATTTTCAAAGTAACTGTATAATTTTGGATTTAATCCTGCGGATAAAATTACCGAAGAGTTTAGTTTGCTATTTGCAAAACCTCTAAGTGCAGCGTGAGCATCGTTGTATTCGGTAGGAAGTTTTTCATTTTTGATGTAGTTCTCTTTGTCTACTTTCGTCATTATGTTTACATCAATACTTCCAATTTTTAATTTTGATTTTAACTTTTGTGAAACTGAAGTGAAGTCTAATTTTTTAGCTACTAATTCTTGGTATTCTTTTTTTAATGAAGAAGCATCAGGTAGAATGTCCAAAAAAGCTTTTAGTTGACTTTCTTTTTCGGTAATTGTTTTTTTAAATTCATTGTATTTTTTCTCAACGATATCGTTTACCAAGTTTAGATAAGAAGTAATCCGTTTGGCTCTAAAGTCTTTGATTTCATTTGTGATTTCTTGGTATTGAATTTTGTATTTATCACAATAGTATTTCCTAAGTTTTTCAAGCAAAATATCATCTACTAGAGAAATAGAACTATCTATACCATAGTGAGCAACTTTTATAGGTGTATCTGTGGTAAAACCTATTCCCATTACAGGAATGTGAAATGTATGCATAAATTTATTTTATATCATTATAAGATGATACGAATTTACAAATTTACATACTCTAATAATATATGATATTTGTCAGTTTTTTTTTAATAATCAAGTCTAATGTTATAAAAACTCTTCAGGAATTTCACATACAGGAATAGGATTTATTTTGTGTTGTGTAGCTTTGTTGAGTCGATTAAATATTTCTAACACTTCTTTTTGTCTTCCAGAAAAATCGTTTGGAACTTTATCTTTATATACAGACATTGCCCATTCTAGTTCAGGATAAGTAGCTCCCATTTGGTCTTCATCGCTTCGGTTATCTCCCCATAATCCATCGGTAGGAACAGCTTTTTGTATTGACTCTACAATCCCTAATTCTTTTGCTAGTTCATAAACCTGTGTTTTTAATAAATCAGCAATAGGAGAGATATCAACGCCTCCGTCTCCGTATTTAGTAAAAAAACCAACTCCAAAATCTTCCACTTTATTTCCTGTTCCAGTTACTAAATAACCATGAATTCCACCAAAAAAATAAAGTGTTGTCATTCGTAATCTAGACCTTGTGTTTGCTAAAGAAAGGTTTATGGTATGTTCGGTTGCATCACTTATAGAGAATGATTCTTTCATTTCATCGAATGTAGAAGTTAAGTCTATTTTTTTAGAGGATACATTAGGGAAATTTCTTTCAAGCCAAGCAATGTGCTGACTACTTCTATGCACCTGATTTTCTTCTTGATGAATTGGCATTTCTAGAACTAAGGTTGGTTTTCCTGTTTTTGCTGCAAGAGTACTTACCACTGCAGAATCAATTCCACCTGAAACTCCTACAATAAAACCATTCATTTTGGCGTTTTCTACATAGTTATTCAACCACGAAACTATATGCTCTATTACTTTAGTTGTATTCATAGTACTTTGTATTATCTTTGTAAACAATTCCCACAAAAATAATGAAAAAAGCGAATATTCTTGTTCTAATAGTTATCTTCTTTGTGTATTCTTGTAAGGAGAAAAATAATTTTGATATAGAACCGTCAAATCAAGATTTAAAAATACAATTATATGATGTAAGTGCTGACTTCTACAATGATAATGTATCTATTGCTGAATTTCAGAAAAAATATCTTGATTTTTTTAATCTTCCTGATGAGCAAATTCAGCAGTTTAGAACTGATTCATTAGAAAGAAGAATTTATAAAGAAATTCAAAAAAAAATAGATAATCAAAAAATAAAGTCAGAATTAAATATCTTATTTCTGCATATAAAACACTATTATCCAAGTTTTATAGTTCCAAAAGTATATGTGTATTCTTCTGTTTTTCAATCGTATACAGAACCAATAGTTTATAATCCTGAACAAAATACCTTACTCATTCTTGCAGATTGTTTTTTAGGAGAAAAAAATGAAATTTATAATGGTGCAGGAATAGAGAATTACTTCAGAGAAACGATGTCTTCTGAATATATTATTCCTAAGGTATCCTATGCTATTGCAGAAACAGTAGTTCCTATAGATGCAACAAAAAGAGAATTTTTAAATCATTTGGTTTTTAACGGGAAAGTAATGCTTTTACAAGATGCTTTTCTGCCTAATTACGATGAATATTTAAAAATTTTAATGACAAAAGAACAGCACGATTGGTGTAAAGAGAATGAATATTATATTTGGAGTTATTTCCTGGAAAATGAATTGCTTTTTTCTAACGATTCTAAACTTTTAGAGCGATTTATAAACATAGGTCCTTTCTCTAAGTTTTATTTAGAAATTGATGGAGAATCTCCGTCGAGAGTAGGTGTCTTTATTGGTGCAAACATCGTGAAAAATTACTATGATAATTCTAAAAAGAAACTACCCGAAGTTATTGTAAATCCTAATTATCAGCAGATTTTTACAGAATCGGGATACAAACCAAATAAATAAAAAATAATAATTGTAGATTTGCTTAAATTTTAATTGAAATGAGCAAACAAGCAGATATAAACATCAAAATAAATTTAGACGAAAATCACATTCCAGAAGAAATAACTTGGAGTGCAACGGACGGAGGGATTCAAGAAGAGAAAACACCAGCAGTTTTAATTTCTGTTTGGGACGAGAAAAAAATGGAAACCTTACGTCTAGATTTATGGACAAAAGAAATGCAAGTGGATCATATGAAACGATTTTTTCACCAGATTTTTGTTTCGCTAGGGAATACCTATCAGCGAGCTACAGGAGAAGATGATGTTGCTCAAACCATTCAAGAATTTGCAGAAGAATTTGCCAATCAATCAGGAATAAAAATGTAAGAATATGAAAAAAAACATAATTATATTATCAGTTTTAGGTTTAATTTTTACGTCTTGTATTACTATAAAAGCAGATGGAAATTCTGTACATACAGATGCTAATTTTTCTTTGAATCAAGAGCTTATAGGAGAATGGAAAATAGTAGAAATCAATACAAAAAAAGAAAATTTAGGAACTTTTTCGTTTTTAAACAATGAAAATAAAGTTTCTATAAATGTGGGTTGCAATGCTATTGTAAGTTCGTATCAATTAGAATCGAAACAAAAAATAAATTTTTCCGAGGCGATGGTTTCTATGAAATATTGCAGTGAGAATATTCACAAAAAAGAACTAGAAGTAGGAGAGTTGCTTCCTAAAATTATTCGTTATCAGTTTGTAGGAGAAAATGCTGTTCGTTTAGAAACAGAAAGTGAAAATAATTATTTGATTATCACTAAATGAAATACACAGAATACAAAATTTCTCTAATACCAACTGAACCTTGGACGGAGATTCTTATTGCTCAATTATCAGAATTTGAATTTGATACCTTTATAGAGCATCAAGATGGTTTCTCAGCATTTATTACTTCCGATAAATCCGATGAAGAAGTTATAAAAAATCATTTAAATAATTTACCAAAAGAAGTAGAAGCTACTTTTGAAACAATCGAACTGGAAGACGTAAATTGGAATCAAGAATGGGAAAGTAATTTTGAACCAATCTTAGTAGAAGATACCGTTTATTTACATGCAGATTTTCACGAAAAAAGAGAAGAAATCCCTTACCAAATAAATATTCAACCTAAAATGTCTTTTGGAACAGGACATCACGAAACTACATATTTAATGCTGAAAATGATGATTTCTGTTGATTTTAAAGATAAATCTGTGCTTGATATGGGATGTGGAACTTCTGTTTTGGCAATGTTTGCAAAAATGAAAGAAGCTTCTGAGGTAGTTGCCATAGATATAGACCGTTGGTCGTATGAAAATTCATTAGAAAACAAGGAAAGAAATCAGCTGGAATTTGAAGTGATTCACGGAGATGCTAACGAAATAAAGGATAGAAAGTTTGATGTAATTTTGGCAAATATCAACAAAAATATTTTACTAGCAGATATGCAAAAATATACCGAAGCATTAAATTCAAACGGAATTTTAATGATGAGCGGAATTTACGAATTTGATTTTGACGATGTATGTGATTGTGCAGAAAGTTATAATTTAACTTTTACAACCAAAGAGTCAAAAAACAACTGGATTGCGGTACAGTTTGAAAAGAAGTGAAATTAGTATCAACTTCTTTTGACTATTAAATCAAACCAAAAAAAGAGTTTTAACACGAAAAAAAACTGCCTCAGTTTTGAGACAGTTTCTTTAAATTTGTGTTGTTGTATTTTTAATTCTTTTTTAGAAAGGAAAGAATTTCCTTATTTTCTTGATTGTATAAAGTTAGTTTTTCTCCTTGTACTGTATATGATTTTATACTATTTAGAAGTTTTAAATATTCATTTTCTATATTCTTATTTATACATGCTTTTTTAGTGCTTACTACAGGATAAAGTTCAATTTTTTCTAGAGTTAGAGATTTGATTGATGATGTATAATTATTGCAACCTCCATTCCCAGATAGTAGTTGTTTTGCAATATCAATTTCTAGTGTAGGAATTTTTACCATTCTATTTATAGGATTTCCATCTAGAGTTGCAAGTATCCAGTTTCCGTTTAGATGCATTCTAGAATCTTCCTTTTTCTCTAGAACTTCTACAAGCGTATACTTTATAGATGAAGCATCAGCAGGAACATTTTCAGGGTTTAATTTTTCTTCTTTTACTTTTATTTTGGTAAGCATACCTTCTTCAAAATTAAAACCTTCTATTTTTGAGTAGAAGTTTTGCCATTTTGCATTTTCTAAATCTTCTCCTTTATACACATTTAAACATTTCATAGGTCCAACACCTACACAATCTGACTTGAAGCTATTAATCCAATACACATTATTTTTAGAAGAAGAGCACGATTGTAAAGTCAACATAACTATACTAATAACGATTAGTGAAAAATTAGGTAATTTCATGATTTATTTTTTTATAAATTTAAGTGTTTTTCCGTTTTTAAGCTTAATGAAATATAATCCGTCTGATAATTTTTGAATATCAATTTTTTCGTTTGGTTCTATATTTTTTTCAAGTATTAAATTACCTGTATTAGAGTATATTTTAATTGATTCGTTTTCAGATAAACCACCTATTTTTATGTATTCATTGGCAGGATTAGGATAAATATTGATTGTATTGGTATTTAAAGAAGAACTTAAAGTTTCGGCACTTAGCAATGAGCTTTCGTAATTGTAAGTAGTTTTATACTGTAAAGTGCCATCGTAATAAGTATCTTCACTCAATAGTTTATTTACGTAAGGGAAACCCTCAAAAAAGTATTCTATTCCTGTTTTGTCTTTAAATGGATGGTAAAAATCATTGATAGATGCAGATAAATCATAATTGTATTCGTAGGTTTGTTCTAAATTTCCTAGATAGTAGTAACTTTCGGTACTTCTATTACCATTTGCATCGTAAGTATACTCTGTTCTATCTTCTTCGTCCCAAATAAAACCATTCCAAACACGGTTTTCCCATGTTATTACTTTATTATTGGAATTGTAACTAAGAATATCTTCTTCAGAGTCATTCCATTGTGTTCCGTCCCATTGTTTAGTTGAAATATTTGTGAGATTATTACCAATAAAAAGTGGTACACTTTGTTCATTATTTATCCATTGAGTTCCGTTCCAATCTTGAAAAAGAACCACTAAAATTTTTCCATTATCATATGTGAAATCAGATTTACTTTCATTTTCCCATTGAGTACCATTCCAATTTTGATTAATCATTTGAGTGATAGAACCAGCTGAATTATAACTATAAGTAGTTTTGTAAGAGTTAATGTATTGAGTTCCGTCCCAATACTGGTAAATTTCTTGTACTACTTTATTGTCAGTGTTGTAGTTGTATAAAGTTATTGATTGATTTTTCCAAGTTGAGTTAGAACTATCCCAGTAATATTCAACCTCAGAAATTAAATTTCCATTATCATCATATGAATAATCGTAGCCGTTGGAATTCAACCAAGAGGTGCCATCATAATATTGACTTAAAGAAGATTCAATCTTAGTTTGACCAAAAGAAAGTACGGTCAAAAATACGATAATAAAGAGTACATTTTTTTTCATTTTTTTTTGCTTAAGGTGTGTTAGTAAACTTAAACAAAAAACGTTAAACAAAAAAATTAAATTCTTTCTATATCAGCACCTATTGCTTTTAGACGTGTGTCTATATCTTCGTATCCTCTATCAATTTGTTCTATATTGTGAATAATACTCGTTCCTTTTGCCGAAAGTGCTGCAATTAAAAGTGCATTTCCTGCACGAATATCAGGGGAAGTCATCACAGAACCACGTAAAGGAGTTTCATGATTAAGTCCGATAACTGTAGCTCTATGTGGATCACAAAGTATGATTTGAGCTCCCATATCAATTAATTTATCGGTAAAAAACAATCTACTTTCGAACATTTTTTGATGAATAAGTACACTTCCTTTTGCTTGAGTAGCAACTACCAAAATTATACTAAGTAAATCAGGTGTGAATCCTGGCCAAGGAGCATCTGCTACGGTAAGAATTGAACCATCTATAAACTTTTGAATTTTGTAATTTTCTTGTTTAGGGATATAAATATCATCGTTTTTTTTCTGAATTTCAATTCCTAATTTTCTAAATGTATCGGGAATTATGCCAAGATGTTCCCAAGCAACATTTTTTATGGTAAGTTCAGAACGCGTCATTGCTGCAAGACCAATCCAACTTCCTATTTCAATCATATCAGGAAGAATTCGGTGTTCTGTTCCATGCAATTCCTTTACACCTTCTATGCGAAGTAAGTTGGAACCAACTCCAGTTATTTTAGCTCCCATAGCATTAAGCATATTGCATAACTGTTGAATGTATGGTTCGCAAGCAGCGTTGTATATGGTTGTAATTCCTTCAGCCAAACAAGCAGACATCAGAATATTAGCGGTTCCAGTTACAGAAGCTTCGTCTAAAAGCATGTATTTTCCTTTTAGATTTTTAGCTTTTACTTCATAAAACTGCTCTTCTTGATTATAGGTAAAATCAGCACCAAGTTCAATGAAACCATTAAAATGAGTATCTAGTCTTCTTCTTCCAATTTTATCTCCACCTGGAGTGGGAATATATGCTTCTCCAAAACGAGCAAGCAAAGGACCAACAATCATTATGGAACCACGAAGTGAAGCTCCGTCTTTTTTGAATTCTTTGCTTTTTAGGTATTCAAAATGAAGTTTATCTGCCTGAAAAGAATATTTTCCTTTATCTAACTTTTCAACAATCACACCTAAACTTTGTAGAATTTCGATGAGTTTGTTTACATCTCTAATGTTTGGTATGTTGGAAATGATTACTTTTTCTTTGGTAAGCAAAACGGCACATAAAATTTGAAGAGCTTCATTTTTTGCTCCTTGAGGTGTGATTTCTCCGTTGAGTTCTTTTCCTCCTCTGATCTTAAAAGAAGTGGTGTTCATCTAATACTTTCTAGGTTTACTTTTTCTTTTTTTTCCTCTTTTTTGCTGATTGCTAGTTGAGATATTCGAAGCCTGCATTAAAACAGTATTTTCATCTAAAGAAATTTTACCGTTAGAAATTTCATTGAGATGTTTTACTATGGTTTTGTCGTCTACTTGGTTTCGATTGTAATTGAGATATGCTTTTTTCATCTGATTGGCAAGAGTTTTAATTAGCAACTCTTTTTTATCTGATTCTTCCCAAGTTCCAGCTACCTTAATCATCTCTCGTATGGTTTTCCCGTAGTATTTGTGAGAGTAATTTTGGACAGGATATTTTAGAGGTTTGGGTTTTTGTTCTCTTTCTTCTCTTTTTAGAACAGGATAAGGAGAATCAACGTCTAAATCGAAGTTTGCCATAATAAACAATTGATCCCACAGCTTATGTTGAAAATCAGGAATATCCCTTAAGTGAGGATTGAGATTTCCCATCAAATCAATTATAGTCTGAGCGTGGGAATTTCTTTTATCTTTATCCTCAATGGTTTTACAGTAGTCCACCATTTGATGAATATGTCTTCCATATTCAGGAATCATCAGCATTGTTCTTTCTGTGTTGTATTTCATAGGAATCCTATTTTACTCTTTCTATGTACGAACCAGAGTCGGTATCTACTTTTATTTTATCTCCTTCTTCTATAAAAAGAGGAACAAGAATACGAGCACCTGTTTCTACTACAGCATTTTTCATGGCATTGGTAGCGGTATTTCCTTTTACGCCTGGTTCTGATTCGGTTACTTCTAAAACTACACTGGCAGGAAGTTCTACGGCAAGAGGTGTTTCATCTTCTGCTTTTAGGATAATCATTACTTCGTCACCGGCTTTCATCCACTGTGCGTTGTCGATTAATTTTTTGTCAAGATAGATTTGAGAATAGTCGTCGTTGTTCATAAAGTGAAAACCATTTTCATCGTCGTATAGATATTGGTATTTTCTTGTTTCTACTCGTACTTCGTCTATTTTATGCCCAGAAGAGAACGTGTTATCAATTACCTTTCCATTGGTTAAACTTTTTAATTTAGTTCTTACAAATGCAGGACCTTTACCTGGTTTTACATGCAAAAATTCGATGATTTTGTAAATATCATTACTATAATCTATACACAATCCTTTTCTGATATCTGCTGTTGTTGCCATTTTATTATGATTTATTTTATTGTTTAAATTTAGATAGAGTTTTGATTGTATCCACGCATTATTCCTCTAGAACTTGAATTTATAAATTGTAGAATTTCATCGCGTTCAGGAGTGGCATCAAATTCTGTTTCTATAATTCCTAATGCTTTTGTTACATTGTTTTTACTTTGAAATAAGACTCTATATATACTTTGAATTTCACTTATTTTTTCTGAAGAAAAATTTCTTCGTCGTAATCCTACGGAGTTAATTCCGACATAGGACATAGGATTTCGAGCTGCTTTTACATATGGTGGAACATCTTTTCTAACGAGAGTTCCTCCTGAAACGATAGAATGAGCACCTACTTTTACAAATTGATGTACAGCAGAAGTTCCTCCTATAAAAGCAAAATCTTCTACTTCTATATGTCCTGCAAGTTGCACGCTATTTGCTAAGATTACATTATCTCCTATTACGCAATCATGAGCAACATGAACATATGCCATAATTAAACAATTAGAACCTATTTTTGTGTATCCTAGAGCATTAGTTCCTTTATTTAGAGTTACGCATTCCCGTATAACGGTATTGTCTCCAATAATTGTAGTTGTTTCCTCTCCTTGGTATTTTAAATCTTGTGGATCGGCAGAGATTACAGCTCCAGGAAATATTTTACAGTTTTTTCCGATTCTAGCACCTTCCATAATGGTTACGTTGGGTCCTATCCAAGTTCCTTCTCCTATGGTTACGTTTTTAGAGATGGTAGTAAAGGGTTCTACTACTGCATTTTTTGCAATTTTTGCTTGAGGATGTATGTATGCTAAAGGTTGATTCATGATTATTCTTTGTTTCTTGCTACTTGTGCCATCATTGTTCCTTCTGATACTATGGTATCGTTTACGTATGCGTATCCTTGCATGTGTACAATTCCTCTGCGTATAGGTTCTATTAATTCTACTTTAAATACAATAGTATCTCCAGGTACTACTTTCTTTTTGAATTTTACTTTGTCAATTTTCATAAAGTAAGTAGAGAAATTTTCTGGATTATCTTGTTGAGAGAGAACTAAAATTCCACCTACTTGTGCCATTGCTTCAATCTGAAGAACACCAGGCATTACAGGTTCTTGTGGAAAATGACCTACAAAATACGGTTCATTCATAGAAACATTTTTAACTCCAACCACGTGTTTGTCTGAAAGTTCAATTATTTTATCAATCATTAAAAATGGTGGACGATGAGGGAGTAAATTCATCACACCATTGATGTCGTATATTGGTTCTGCTTTTAAATCAAACTCAGGAACATTTTTTCTTTTGTGAAGTTTATAAAGTCGGTTTATTTTCTTTGCAAACTGCGTATTTACATGATGTCCTGGTTTTGTTGCAATTATTTTTGCTCTTAACCGTACGCCAATTAGAGTTAAATCTCCTATTACATCGAGTAGTTTGTGGCGAGCAGCTTCGTTTGGGTGTTCTAATTCTAGGTTGTTTAGTATTCCATTTGGTTGAACAGAAATGTCATCTTTATTGAAAGCTTGTTTTAATTTTTGAGTCGTTTCCTCATTAATTTCTTTATCTACGTAAACGATAGCATTACTTAAATCTCCACCTTTAATTAAACCTGCATCTAAAAGCATTTCTAATTCATGAAGAAAGCTAAACGTTCTAGAAGAAGCAATTTCATCTTTAAAATTGTTTAAATCTTTTAAAGTAGCGTTTTGAGTTCCCAAAACTTTTGTTCCAAAGTCAACAAGAGTAGTTACTTCGTATTTATCATGAGGAATTGCTGTGATTTCCGCACCAGTTTCAGGATCTGTATAGGTAATGATGTCCTTTATAGCAAAACATTCTCTTTCAGCTTCTTGTTGTTGAATTCCTGCTTTTTCTATAGCTTCTACAAAATATTTAGATGAACCGTCTAGAATAGGAGGTTCTGCATTATCTAGTTCAATAATGGCATTGTCTAAATCCATTCCTGTAAGAGCTGCTAAGATGTGTTCGCAAGTATGAATTTTAACTCCTTTTTTTTCTAGAGTAGTTCCGCGTTCTGTGGTTGTAACAAAATTTACATCTGCTTCTATGGTAGGATTTCCTTCTAAATCTTTTCTAACGAATACAAAACCAGTATTTTCCTCTGCGGGTTTTAACGTTAAATTTACCTGTTTTCCTGTGTGTAAACCAATTCCATTTAAGTTTATTTCACTTTTGAGTGTTTTTTGAAACTCGCTCATACATTCGTACTTTTTAATTCTTGAATTTGTTTTTCTAATTTGTGTATTTTTGAAGCCATATCAGATAGATTTTTAAAATAAATATAACTTCTTCTGAAATTACTTGCTTCTAAAGCAGGAGAACCATAGTATGATCCTTCGTCTTTTATGTTGTTAGCAATACCTGATTGTGCTTGAAATTTATTTTTATTTCCAATGATTAAGTGTCCTGCAAATCCTGCTTGTCCGCCTATCATATTCCAGTTTCCAATTTTTGTAGAACCAGCAATTCCCGTTTGAGATGCAATGACGTTGTGTTCTCCCAATTCCACATTATGTGCTATTTGGATTAAGTTATCTAGTTTGGTTCCTTTTTTAATGATGGTAGATCCCATAGAAGCTCTGTCAATAGTACAGTTAGCACCAATTTCTACATTGTCTTCTAGAACTACATTTCCCAGTTGTGGAATTTTATCGTATCCATTTTCTTTTGGAATAAAGCCAAAACCATCGCAACCAATTACAGAACCAGCATTGATAACGCATTGGTTTCCAATTTTACAATCATCGTATATTTTTACTCCAGGACCTATAATTACGTCGTTTCCTATGGAAACGTTTTTTCCTATAAAACTATTAGGATTAATCTGTGCGTTTTCGCCTATTTCTACGTTGTCACTAATGTATACAAAAGCTCCTATGTAATGATTATCTCCTATTTTTGATGATTCAGATATAAATGCAGGTTGTTCTATTCCTGATTTTGTGCTTTTTGCTTTTTCGTATACTTTGAGTAGTGATGTAAAAGATTCATGAGCATCGTTTACCACTATAAGAGTAGGATTTACAGGAGTAGGAGGGACGAATTCTTTAGATATAAGAACAATAGATGCTTCTGTAGTAGATAAAAAAGATTGGTATTTTGGGTTTGCTAAAAAACTCAGAGTTCCTTGTTTTCCTTCTTCGATTTTTGAAATATAATTAACAGAAGTAGATTCATCTCCGATAATTTTTCCGTTGACGAAAGAAGCAATTTGTTGTGCAGTAAAATCCATAGTGGACAAAATTATGAAAATTATTTAGTTAACAAAATGTTTACATTCATTTAGAACGCTCTAATGATGCTTTTTTTTCCTTATTTTGATTTAGAGAAAGTAACAAAGAAGGAAGTAAAATTAAATTAGTAAACATAGCTATTAGTAACGTTAAAGCAACTAATCCTCCTAGGGATTGGATTCCCTCGAATCCTGAAAAAAGAAACATAGAAAATCCAAAAAACAGGATTAAAGAAGAAAAATACATACTTTGTGAGGTTTCTTCAAACGCTTTGTAAACGGCATGTTTTATGTTAAAGTTATACAATTTAAGTTCTTGTTTGTATTTGGCAAGAAAATGTATGGTATCATCTACGGCAATACCAAATGAAACACTAAATACCAATATGGTAGATGGTTTTATAGAAATTCCTAAAAATCCCATAATTCCAGCAACAATTACTAGAGGAAGTATATTAGGAATAAGGGAAATAAATACCATAGAAGCAGAACGAAATATAAATGCCATTAATATTCCAATTAAAGTAAATGCGAGTAAAATAGAAACTAATAAATTCTGAGTCAGGTAATTAGTTCCTTTCATAAATAAATAGGAAGCTCCTGTAAGAAAGGTTTCTTTTTTATTAAATAGTTGATTAACCTTATTTTCAATTTTTAGAACATCAGATTCTAGGTTGTCTGAGTTTGAATTTTTGAGAAGTGTTGTCAAACGAAGTGTTGATTGAGTAGAGTCTACGTAAGCATTTAATTGGTTGGTATTTCCTTTTGAATTTTTGATATATCTCATCAGAAAGGTTCGCTCGGATTTTGAAGGAAAATAAAAATACTCTTTCTCGTTGTTATAAAACGCTTGATTAGAAAATTTAACTAATTCATTTACAGAAATAAGACGAGAAGAAATTCCTAGAGAATCAATATAGGAATTTAATTCTTCTACTTTTTTTAAGGTATTGTAATTGGTTGCTGATTTCGGCTTTCCATTTACAATTATCTCTAACGGAAGAATTCCACCAAAGTTTTCATCAAAAAAAGAAATTTCACTGTAATACGTTGCCTTTTTTGACATATCATCTAAGATGTTCGATGATTTTTTAAGTTTAGTAATTCCAAATCCAGCTAAAATTAATAATAATAAAGAAGTGAAGTATATTGGTTTTCTTTTGTACTGAATAAGGTTTCTGAAAGTATTGGTTAGTTTTTTACTGAACTTATTTTGTTGCTCTTCTTCAGTTTTAATGTTGAGTTTAATATTTGCCAAAATAATGGGAATCAGAATGATAGAAATCACAAAAATCAACATAATGTTTATAGAAGCAACGATTCCAAATTCTTGTAAGGTTTTTGAGTCTGTGAAAATGAAAGTAAAAAATCCAAAAGCGGTAGAAAGGTTAGTAAGCAAAGTAGCTCTTCCAATTTTTGAAATGGAACGAATTAATCCCTTTGGTCTGTTTTTATGTTTTCGTAATTCCTGAACGTATTTATTGATGATAAAAACACAGTTAGGTACACAAATCACAATAATGATAGGAGGAACCAATCCCGTGAGAATTGAAATTTTGTAATTGAGTAATGCAATGGTTCCAAAACTACATATAATTGCCAACAGAACTACAGAGCAAACAATCAAAGTTGCTTTTAGAGAACGAAATAGTAGGAAAAAAATCAATAATGTTGTGAGAAAAGAAATCAATACATACTGAGAAGTTTCAGAAACAACTACTTGTTTGTTCATGGTTCTAATTAAAGGCATTCCCGAAGCATAAAGTTCTATGGAGTTTTCTGCCTCAAATTCTTCAATTTTTGTATTAATTAAAAGAGTTACATCTTCTCTTAGCTTGGTGTCTAAAATGCTTTGTTGAAAGTAAATTATATTTTGCCAAGCATTGGTTTTGGAGTTAAATAAGAGGTTTTCATAAAAAGGATAGTTTTCAAGTTTTTGATGAACTTGTTTCCATTCTTTTAATGATTTTGGCTTTTGTGCAATGGATTCCGAAGTAAATTTTTCATTTACAGTATCTTTTTTTAAAATAATTGCTTCTGATGGAGAAATTACTTTAGAAACACCAGGGAGTTTAGAAATGTCATCAATTAGTTGTTGAAAGTTCTGGAATTGCTTTTCTGTTTTGAATTCTTTCTCATAGTATCCTAGAAAAACAGCATTGTCTTCTTTTCCGAATTTTTCTACGAATTTATTAAAGTTAACTGTTGCAGAATCCGAATCAGGAAGAAGTTGAGCACTCGAAGTAGAGAAGTTCAAACCGTTTTTAACGATTCCAAAAACAAACGTAAGTATAATTAAAAGTAAAAAAACTAAATACTTTGGTTGATTGCTAAGTAAATGAAATGAAAATTTTTTCCACATAAAACTAAAATACACGCAAAGATAGTATTTTAAATTATAAGTTATGAATTATGATTTTTTTCCTTTCCTCGTTCTCCATTTTTTACACTTCGACTTTGCTTTATTCAGTGTGATAAAATAGTGTTGTCATGCTGAGCTTGTCGAAGCATTGTTAAACTTCTTTGCATGCACTTCGACTCCGTTTCACTCCGCTCAGTGTGACAAAGCAGTTGTGTCAAATTGAACGAAGTGAAAGTTTCATATCTTTTATCTAACTACTTTTTTCTTTGCTCTTAAATCTCTCTACTCTTTGATTAACTTCTCTATTGCGATTCCTTTTTCGGTTGTGATTTTTAAGATGTAATTTCCTTTTGCTAGTTCGGAAACGTTAAGTTCTGTTCCGTTTGCAATTGAGGTTTGAAGTAATTGTCCGCTTAGGTTAAAAATCTGAACAGATTGTACTTCTTCGTTAAATGTTACTTTTTCACTTGCTGGATTTGGGAAGAAACTGATGTCATTCTGAGCTTGTCGAAGAATCTCTTCACTTGAAAGCGTTTCGCAATTAGAACTTACTTCTGCGTTGATATTATGTCCTTGACAATATCGAGTGATTTGATATAACTCTTCTTCATCTACACAGATGGAGTTAAGGTTAGGGTTACTATTAAAACTTAAACTCGAATTAGGGATTGTAGATCCATTTTTTAGATTTAAAGTAGTCAAGTTATTATTATAACAATATAATTCAGTTAAAGCAGTATTATTAGAAACATCTAAAGTAGTCAAATTATTACCCCTACAACTTAAGAAAGTTAAAGAGGTGTTGTTGGATACGTCTAAGGAAGTTAAATTATTATTATCACAATATAACTCAGTTAAAGCAGTATTTTTAGAAACATCTAAAGTAGTCAATTCATTATTATTATAACAATATAACTTATTTAAAGCAATCAAACCAGAAACATCTAAAATAGTCAAGTCATTACCACTACAACTTAAAGAGGTTAATGCAGTATTGTCGGAAACATCTAAAGTAGTCAATTCATTATTATAACACACTAACGCAGTTAAAGTGGTCAAACCAGAAACATCTAAAGTAGTCAATTCATTATTATTATAACAATATAACGCAGTTAAAGCAGTCAATCCAGAAACATCTAAAGTAGATAATTCATTATTATAACACCATAATGTGGTTAAGGTAGTCAATCCAGAAACATCTAAAGTAGTTAAGGAATTATCAATACAAGATAACGAAGTTAAATTAACAAAACTTTGAATTCCTGTCAGATCGGTAGCATATATACCATTAATACTGATATGACTTATATTCTCTGCTTCACTCACTTCAATTTCACCATTGTTATTAGCATCAATTTTTGTATAATTATTATTTAAATCTCTTGCAATTGTATTAGTTACATCTGCTTCTAAAAGTTTTGCTTTAAAATTCGCATCGGGTATGTCTACGATTTGTGCAAAAACAAAAGAAGTAAACAAAAACGTAATAGAAAATAGCAGTTTTCTCATGAGAATTAATTTTGGAGCAAAGATAGTTATTTTAAGTTATGAATTATAGATTATAAATTATGATTTTTTTTCTAAAAAAAATAAGAAATAATTTCGTATTTTTGTGATAAATATTTTGTAATGATTTCTTATACCATACAAATACCGGAAAATAAAAAATCTTTTTTTGAAGAACTTTTAAATGCAATTCCTTTCGTAAAAAGAGTAGATTCGGTTGAAAAAGAATCTCCTTACAATTCCGAGTTCATAAAGAAAATTGAAGAAAGTAAAAAACAGTATAAACAAGGAAAATTTTCTTCTGTGAATAATGAAAAGGAACTAAAAGAACTTTTAGGTTTATGAAATATCGTTTAGATTATACCGAAAAAACAAAAAAAGATATTGACTTTTTTAAAAAATCAGGAAACCTAAATTTAATCAAAAAAATATTTAATCTTTTAAATGAAATTTCTGAACATCCTTATACAGGAATAGGTAAGCCCGAACCTCTTAAATACCAACTTTCTGGATATTGGAGCAGAAGAATTAACAAAGAACATAGAATTATTTATGAATTTTTAGAAAATGAAAACATTGTAGTAATTCACTCTCTGAAAGGACATTATAACTGAAAAAGTAAGACAACATCTTTTATTTTTTTATTCTTCGGCAAGCTCTTTTAAATCTGTAAATAGAAAAAAGAGAAAAGCATTTAATTAAACTAAGACAAGCTCTGAACAAGATTCAGTGTGACAAAGCACTGTTGCGAGAGTGATAGCAGAGGAAATCCTTTTTTGTTGCGAAGTGAAACGAAAGCATCAAAAAAGATTGGAACGGATAGCACGGTGCAAAAAAACGCAACTAAATAATTAATCAACTCGTTTTTTTGTACTCGCCGTAATTTAAACTAAAAAGTAAAACTTAACCCAATGCCTAATTTGGGATTGTATTCGTTGGGATTGTGAAGAATTGTTGGTTTTAGCGTTAAATCTTTATCGATGTCAAACTCAGAAAGGTGAGCATCTACGGTGGCATCAATTATATTTAGAATGTAGAGCAGGGAAGTTATGGCAATAGAATAATCACGGTTTCGTCTTGCTCTGTCTTGAGCTCTACCAAGTGCAGTTGCATCGAGATTGGCAATATTGGAATACTCGTGTTCTTCGCCGTTGAGTTCGGCAATGTAAGCTGTTTTTAAGTCTTTGTATCGTTTATCTAAATAAATGGTATATCCAATACCAGAAGCTACAATTCCTAGCACAATAGGAGCTTTTATTTTTTTACCGTTATACCACTGACCTAATCCAGGGAGAACCGCAGAGTACAACGATGCTTTAAGCGGATCTTTTGCTGTTTTTACAGAAGTAGAATCAATATTTCCTTCCACAATTACTCCTTCTTCTACTTTTATTTGAGCAAAATTAAAAGAGAAAACAAAGAAAAGAAGCAAAGAAAATACTTTCATGATGTTTACTGCCTAATTATTGATTCGTTGTAAAATTTTACGGAGTTCTTCTTGGTTGTTGAAGTTGAGTGAAATGCTTCCTTTTCCTTTAGAATTTATTTTTAAGTTGACTTTGGCATTAAAGAAATCTTCAAATTGTTTTTTCTCTGTAGTAATGTGTTCAGGAAGTTGAATTTGAGGTTTCTTTTCGTTGGTGTTCTTTAATGCTAAAATTCTTTTTTCGGTTTCACGAACAGAAAGTTTGTCTTTTATAATGTCTGAAAGAATAGCAAGTTGAACATCGGAATCCAAAGAAAGCATTGCACGTCCGTGTCCCATAGAGATTTCTGCATCACGAATGGCAGTTTGCACTGCGGGAATAAGTTTTAAAAGACGAATGTAATTGGTAATGGTACTTCTTTCTTTTCCTACACGTTTAGAAAGTTCTTCTTGGGTTAGGTTTATTTCTTCGATTAATCGTTGGTAGGTAAGAGCAACTTCTATAGCATCTAAATCCTCACGTTGAATATTTTCCACCAAAGCCATTTCCAAGAGTTCTTGGTCGTTGGCAATTCGTATAAATGCAGGTATTTTAGTTAATCCAGCAAGCTGTGAAGCACGAAATCTTCTTTCACCAGAAATAATTTCGTAGTTGGAATCTACTTTTCGTACCGTAATAGGTTGTATGATTCCCAATTCTTTGATGGATTGAGCTAATTGATTTAAAGCTGTTTCATCGAAATGCGTTCTCGGTTGAGTTGGATTTGGAAATATATCAGAAATAGGAAGTTCTACAATGTTTCCAATGATTTGTTTAGCACCAGAATCAGTGGCGGATTGTACTTGTTTGCTCTCTGAATTTAGAATTGCAGAAAGACCTCTTCCCATTGCTCTTTTTGGTTTACTCATACGGGTTGTTGTTCTTTTTTAAGGATTTCTTCTGCTAGTTGAATGTAGTTTATTGCTCCTTTACTTCCTGCATCGTATTTTAGTATTGATTCTCCAAAACTAGGAGCTTCACTTAAACGCACATTTCTTTGTATTATCGTCTCGAAAACCATATCAGGGAAGTAGGTACGAACTTCTTCGGCTACTTGGTTTGATAATCGTAAACGAGCATCAAACATGGTAAGTAATAATCCTTCTATATCTAATTCAGGATTATGGATTTTTTGTACACTTTTTATGGTGTTTAATAGTTTTCCTAAACCTTCTAATGCATAATATTCACATTGTATAGGAATGATTACAGAATCTGCACAAGTTAGAGAGTTTAACGTAATTAAACCCAAAGATGGAGCACAATC
This sequence comes from Flavobacteriales bacterium, assembly GCA_020635515.1. GTDB lineage: Bacteria > Bacteroidota > Bacteroidia > Flavobacteriales > Weeksellaceae > JACJZS01. The sequence goes on along the minus strand of JACJZS010000003.1, from coordinate 131,081 downwards.
AATAATGATGTATTCGTATTTATCTTTTATCGACTCAAACGCATTTTTAAGTTTGTATTCTCTATTTTCTACGTTTGCCAATTCAATTTCGGAAGCGACAAGATTTATATGCGATGGAATAATATCTACGTTAGGAGAAGTAGATGTTTGAATAGCTTCTTCTGCAGAGCAAGATTCATCTAATATTTCGTAAGTACTTTTAGAAACTTCTTCTATGTTTATTCCTAATCCAGAACTTGCATTTGCTTGAGGATCTGCGTCAACGATAAGCACTTTCTTTTCTAAGGCACCTAATGCAGCGGATAAATTTACTGCAGTTGTAGTTTTTCCTACACCTCCTTTTTGGTTTGCAATAGCAATGATTTTCCCCATTAAATATAAATTTTCAGAAGACAAAAATACAATTTATAATCAAGAAGCGACATTAAACTTTTCATAAATTTTCAACAATAAGTATAAATTATCTGTTAAATTTGCGTTGTAGAAAAGAGTTATTTTTTGAAAGTAAGAGTAGTATTTCTTCTGTTTTTGGTATGTTTTTTTATCATTTTAAATTTGAAAGTCGGTTTTTTTTCGGTTTCATGGAATGATTTAATGCACTTTGTTTTAGGTGGAGAAATAGATGCTTCTAAAGAATTAATTTTGCAACTTAGATTGTCTAAAGTAGTTTCTGCTACTATGATAGGGATTTCACTTCCAGTGTCGGGTTTTTTGCTTCAAGAATTATTTAAAAATCCTCTAGCAGGACCGTCTGTGTTAGGAGTTTCTTCTTCTTCTTCTATGTTTGTTGCGTTATTTATTTTCTTAGGATTAGATGCTTTTTTCGCTTCGTATTCAATGTTGAATGAGTGGATTTTAGCTTTTTGTGCGAGTATAGGTTCGTTGCTTTCATTAGGAATATTATTACTTATTTCTTCTAAGGTTCAAACTTCATCGGCTTTTATTTTAGTCGGTTTTTTATTTTCTGCATTTTCAGGAGCAGTAGTGAGTATCTTGGAATACCTTTCTAATGGGAATGAAATTAAAAACTACCTGATGTGGTCTTTAGGTTCGTTTTCAGGATTAACGTTTAATCAATCTGTAGTATTTATACTTGGTGTATTGGTAGGTTTGTATTTCGCTTTTTTATCTATATACAAACTTAGAGGAATGATGATGGGAGAGGAGTATGCCAAAAGTATGGGAATAAATAAATTCACATTGTACGGATATATAATACTATCTACTTCTTTGCTTGTAGGTTCGTCGGTAGCTTTTGTAGGACCTGTGTCTTTTATAGGAATTGTAGTTCCGCATTTTTGCAGGTATTTGTACAAGCCGAGCAAGCTATGGAATCAATTTAGCTTAAATATTTTGGTAGGAGCTTCCTTTGTTTTGTTTTTTCTTTTCATTTCAGAAAGATTTAAAGTGCCTATTAATATACTCACTGTTTTTATAGGAATCCCAACAACTATATTTATTTTACTAGACAAAAAGAATAGTTTTTAGAAGAAATCATTATTTAAATTTATTCTAAATAAAATTTGTTATTTAAATTTATTCTAAATAAATTTGCCAACGATTAATTAAAAAGATACATATCGTTATGAGAATGCATAATTATTTAGCTTTAGCAGTTTTGTCAGTATTTACTTTTTCTTGTACAGATGATGATTCTATACCTTCTTCGTCTTTTGAAGTTCCAGAAATATATAGTTTTGAAAGAGGTGGAAGTTCTACTGTTGACTTTTCTGGGCAAACCGATAGACTTTTGATGGGGAAAGAATTGTTAAATTCGTTAAAAGATGTAGACAATGCAACATTAGATATTCTAAATAATCAATTTGTTAATACAAACAATCCATTTTCTGATTCGGAGTTAAATTCTTCTTCTAAGAATATTAAAAGTAAAGTAGCATCTTCGTATGATTATTTTTCAACTCATTCAGTGGAAAGTGAAGCTATAAAAAGTCAATTTGAAACCTGGTTTTCAAATCAAGTTAATAATGTATTTTCTAATAAAAACACAGTTGCTAGTGCAGGAAATTCGGGATATTTAACTAATGGAACTTCTAATAGATATGTAAATGCAAAAGGATTAGAATTAAACCAAGTAGTTGCAAAAGGATTGATAGGTGCGTTATGTATTGATCAAATACTAAATAATTACTTATCAAAAGATGTTTTAGATGCAGGAAGTAATATAGAAAACAATACCAATAAAGTATTTGAAACAGATAAAAACTATACCACAATGGAGCATTATTGGGACGAAGCGTATGGATACATTTATGGTGTTTCTTCTAATTATACAAATCCTAACAGTACAATAGGTTCTGAAGATGGTTTGCTAGGAAAATACCTAAGCGAAGTTTCGGAAGACAACGATTTTGAAAACTTAGATGATAATGTTTTTTATGCACTTAAAAAAGGAAGAGCTGCGATTGTAGCGAATGATTATACAGCAAGAAATGAACAAATAAAAATCATTAAAGAAAATATTTCTTTGATTCCTGCTGTTCGCTCAATATATTATTTACAACAAGGTAAAACTGCATTAAATACTTCTCCAATTAATTATTATTCAGCATTTCATGCTCTTTCAGAAGCGTATGGTTTGATTTATTCATTACAGTTTACTCAAAATCCAGCAACAGGAAATTCGTATTTGTCTTCAGCTGAAGTAGATAGCTTATTAGAAGATTTATTAGGAGATGGAGCAAATGGATTATGGGATTTAGAAGATACAACATTGGATTCTATTTCCGAAGCAATTGCAATTAAATATTCCTTTACTGTAGAACAAGCATCATCATTAGAATAATTTTAAATTATGAAAAACATAGTTTTAGTTTTAATTTCTTTCCTTTTTTTATTTTCGTGTAGTAGTTCCGATGATTCAAGTGATTCTACTCAGTCAGCAGATAGAAGCAAAATACTCGCAAATTGGTCGGATAATATCATTATTCCAGCATATACCAATTTTTCTGAGAGTACTTCAGATTTAAAAAGCAAAATGGAAACATTTAATGCAAATCCAACGGAAGGAAATTTAGTAACATTAAGAGCATCTTGGAAACAAGCATATATTTCTTTTCAGAAAGTAGAGATGTTTAACGTAGGAAAAGCAATGAGCATAAAATATGCTAACTATTTAAATATATATCCTACGGATAATGTACAAATTGACTCTAATATTCAATCGGGAAGTTATACGTTAACGATTTCTTCGTCTTATGACGTTCAAGGATTTCCTGCTTTAGATTATTTGATTAATGGTTTGGCAAATACAGATACAGAGATTGTGGCATTTTATTCTACAAATACTAAAAAGGAAAATTATAAAAAATACCTTTCTGATTTGGTAAATAGAATTAATGATTTAACCACTCAAGTTCTAGACGATTGGAATGGAGGATATAGAGATTCATTTGTACAAAATTCAGGTTCATCTGCAACAGCTTCTTTCGATAAACTAACCAATAGTTATATTTCTTATTTTGAAAATGCTTTGAGGAGAGGAAAAGTAGGATTGCCAGCAGGGAAATTTACTACCTCTAAGGACGAAACATTAGTAGAAGGATTTTATCATAAGGAAATCTCTAAAGAACTATTGAAAGTAGCACTTCAAGCAAGCATGGATTTTTTTAAAGGAAAGCATTTTTCATCGTTACAAAAAGGAGAAAGTTTTTCTAGTTATTTAGATGAATTAAACGCAAAAGTAGGAGATGAAAACCTCTCAGATGGAATTGAAAATCAGTTTGATTTAGCTATGCAAAAAGTAGATAATTTAGACAACAATTTAGCTAATGAGGTGGTAAATGATAATAATAAAATGTTAGTTACTTACGATGAACTTCAGAAAGCTGTAATTCTTCTGAAAACCAGTATGACTTCTGCATTAGATGTAAAAATTGATTACATGGATAATGATGGAGATTAAATAGTTGAAAAATTTTAGAAATTAGATTTTAAGATTAATTTTGACTCCAATGTTAAATACATACTTCAAGAAAAATACAGAGATTTATCCTTTGGTAAGTTTCCGTATTTTTTTTGGTTTATTGATGTTTGTCTCAATCGTTCGGTTTGCTTGGAACGGTTGGATTGATACGTTGTATATACAACCGAACTTTTTCTTTTCGTATTATGGCTTTGATTGGATAAAGCCATTAGGGAATTACACGTATATATTGTTTATAATTTCTGCAATATCTTCTTTGTTTATAGCATTAGGATATAAATACAGAATTTCTATAATTGTGTTCTTTTTAAGTTTTACCTATATAGAACTTATGGATAAGACAACGTATTTAAACCACTATTACTTTATAAGTTTGGTTTCTTTTTTGCTGATTTTTTTACCTGCAAATGCAAATTTTTCCATTGATTCGTATGCAGATAGAAAGTTGATAAAACAAAGAGTTCCCAGTTGGACGATTGATTCCATAAAACTGATGTTGGGAATTGTATATTTCTATGCTGGATTGGCGAAAATTAATTCGGATTGGTTGCTCAGAGCAGAGCCGTTGAAGACTTGGTTGTCTGTACAGTCCGATTTACCAATAGTAGGAAGTTTAATGAAAGAATCATGGTTTCATTACCTTATGAGTTGGAGCGGATGTTTGTATGATTTATTAATTCCTTTTTTACTTTTAAATAAAAGAACTCGAATTTTTGCTTTTGTATTGGTGGTAATTTTTCATGTCTTTACACGAATTTTATTCCCAATTGGAATGTTTCCATACATTATGATTTTTGCTACGCTTGTATTTTTCTCTTCTGATTTTCACGAGAAATTGTTAAGGTTTATTGCATCAAAACTAAATATAGATTTTTCAATTTTCACTAATGCTAAAACGTATTCTTATTCTTCTAATTGGAATAAACTGCTTATTAATTCTTTAGTGTTATTTTTTATTTTTCAGATTTTATTTCCATTTAGGTATGTATTTTATAAAGATGAACTTTTCTGGAATGAAGAAGGATACCGATTTTCTTGGCGAGTAATGTTAATGGAAAAGTCGGGATATACTACATTTAAAGTAGTGGATAACAAAACGCAAAAAGTATACTCTATAAATAACTGTGCATATTTAACTCCTTTTCAAGAAAAAGAGATGTCTACACAACCTGATTTTATCTTAGAATATGCTCATTTTCTTGGAGAACAGTACAAAAAGAAAGGAATTTTTGACGTGTCGGTATATGCAGAAAGCTATGTTTCGCTCAATGGAAGGCAACCACAACAATTTATTGATTCAAATGTAGATTTACTCAAAGAATATGATTCGTTTAAACAAAAAAAATGGATTCTTCCACTTAAAGATACAATTTATGGTTTATAAAGTTCTTTTTTTATTTTTCCCTTTATTTGCCTTTTCTCAGCAGTTAATTAGAGGCGTTGTAATCGATGGTTTTACAAAAGAAAAACTAAAAAATGTAGAAGTATACGATGCGAAAAAAGGTTTGTTAACGACTACAAATTTAAATGGCGAGTTTTCTTTTTCTATAAATTCTTCGGCAGAACTTGTTTTTATATCCGATAAGCATGAAACATTAAACCTAAATATAGACGATAAAACGCAAGAATTAAAAGTTGAATTAGTACCACTAAAAAAAGTACTCAACGAAGTGGTTATTTCAAATAAAGCAAAAGAACGATTTGACTTAAAAAGACTTGCCGATGTGGAAGGAACTGCAATTTATGCAGGAAAAAAAACAGAAGCTATTTTGCTTGAGCAAATGCAAGCCAATTTATCATCAAACAATGCAAGGGAAGTATATTCGCAAATAGTAGGTTTAAATATTTATGATTCCAACGACGGAGGATTGCAACTTAATATAGGAGGAAGAGGATTGGATCCCAATAGAACGTCAAATTTCAATACAAGGCAAAACGGATACGATATTTCGGCAGATGTACTGGGATATCCCGAAAGTTATTATACGCCACCAACAGAAGGACTCAAGGAAATACAAATCATTCGTGGAGCTGCTTCTTTGCAGTACGGAACTCAGTTTGGAGGATTACTCAATTTTGTAATGAAAGAACCAAACGAAAAGAAAAAAATAGAACTAATTTCTAGAAATACCATAGGCTCCAATAATTTTTATTCTAGTTTTAATTCTCTAAGTGGAAAGGTAAATAAGTTTTCGTATTACACGTATTTCAATTATAAAAAAGGAGATGGTTTTCGTCCGAATTCGGATTTTGATTCCAAAAATTTATATACTCATTTGGCATACGATTTCAATGATAAAACGAAATTAGCTTTAGAGTATACACATTTAAACTACTTAGCAAAGCAAGCAGGAGGAATGTCTGATGAGCAGTTTAATTTGAATCCTGATTTTTCGAACAGAACGAGAAATTATTTTAAGGTAGATTGGAATTTATTTGCATTAAAGTATACTCATGATTTTAATGAGAAATCTAAATTATCAATTAATACATTTGGTTTATTAGCTCAGAGAAATGCACTTGGTTTTAGAGGTAATCAAGTGAATTTGAATGCAAATCCTGTAACCGATGAAGATGAAAAAGAACTAGATGGAAGTTTTTCGTATACACGAGATTTAATCAAAGGAAAGTTTAAAAACTTTGGAATTGAAGCACGTTTTTTAACTGATTATAAAATTAAAAATAAAAAATCAACTTTCCTTATTGGTTCTAAATTTTACCAAGCAAAAAACTCTGCAATTCAAGGAGCAGGAAAAAATGACACTTCTGCTGATTTCTCATTGCAAAACGATAGTTATCCTGATTATCCTAATCAATCGGATTTTATATTTCCTAACCAAAATATAGCACTTTTTTCAGAAAATATTTTTTATCTCTCCGATAAGTTTACCATAACTCCAGGTATTCGATTCGAATATATAAAAACAGAAAGTGAGGGGACTTTTAGAGAAAATTATTATGATAGAGCCGGAAATCTACTTTCTTTCAGAGTTGAACAAGACAATAGAGTATTCAATAGAAATATACTACTTTTAGGTATTGGAACAAGTTGGAAACCCAATAAAAATATAGAAGTTTTTGGAAATATTTCTCAGAATTATCGTTCGGTTACTTTTTCGGATATACGAGTAGTTAATACTTCTTTTCAAATTAATCCAACTATTTCTGATGAAAAAGGATTTACTTTTGATGTGGGAGCAAGAGGAAAATACAAAAAGTATTTATCGTACGATACTGGTATTTTTGGATTGTACTACGACAACAGAATAGGGAATCTTACAGAAAGTAATGACAGTAGATTAATAAATATAAGAGGAAATGTAGGAACAGCATTTATTTATGGAATAGAATCATTCTTTGATTGGAATGTATGGGAAACGTTCTTCACCAACAGAAATTATAAATTAAATCTTTACGCAAATACGACTTTTACTCAATCTGAGTACATTAAATCACAAGAAAATGGTGTGGAGGGACGTAAAGTAGAGTTTATTCCAGATGTAAATTTAAAAACAGGAATTAAATTTGGATATAAAAATTTATTAGGGAGTTTTCAGTTTACTCATCTTTCTGAGCAATTTACTGATGCTCAAAATTCTCCATCTGAAGAAAATAATGGAAGAGTAGGAGAGATTCCTGCGTATTCGGTAGCTGATATTTCGTTGTCGTATAAATTAAATAAAACATTTAAGGTAGAATCAGGAATCAATAATTTATTTGATGAAAAGTATTTTACACGACGAGCAACAGGATATCCAGGACCTGGAATTATTCCTTCTGCTCCACGAACATTTTATGTTACATTAGAAGTGAAGTTATAGTTGCTAAGAGTTTACTTAAAACCTAAGTTTTATACAACAATTAACTTTTTAGTCCTTGTTTCGTAAGAATACAGTGTGCGTTGAATCTACCGTAGATTAAATTCCTCAGAGAACATTAAAAAGAAAAATGATTTTTCGTAAATTTGTAGAAAATGATGCTATATGGAAACACTAAGTATTACGGCGTATGCGGAAGATAAGAATCAAATAACGGCTCTAAAAGCTTTTATGAAAGCTATGAAGATAAAGTTTAAGATTACTGATGGAGAAAAACCTTATAAGTCAGAGTTTGTTGAGATGATTGCTCAAAATCAAGAAGATTTTAAAAACGGAAAGTTTAAAAAAATAACTCTTGATGAAATATGGAAATAATTTATTTTGAGTCCGCTGAAAAACAGTTAAATTATTTCAAAAAAACAAATCAAATCAAAATTCTTAAGAAGATTCGAGAGTTGTTGGAAAATATACTCGAAACTCCGTATGAAGGAATTGGAAAACCTGAAGCTTTAAAATATGAATTTACTGGTTTGTGGAGTAGAAGAATAAATAAAGAACATAGAATTGTTTACGAAATAAAAAATAACTTTCTGATTATACATTCACTTAAAGGTCATTATTAATAAACACTACATTCGCACTATTTACTTTCTTTTGCAAGCTTTATATACAATTAAATCCCTAATTTTGTACTAGAATTTTAACGAATGTATATTCAGAAATTAAAAATAAATCAATTTAAAAATTTAGAGTTCAAAGAAGTTGAATTTTCTAGTAAGTTTAATCTAATTGTTGGAAAAAACGGTTCGGGAAAAAGTTCCATACTCGATGCTATTCATTATTTATCACTTACCAAAAGTTGTTTTATTTCTAGTGATTTATTAAATATCAACTTCGATTCCGATTTCTTTACCTTAGAAGGAAATTTTACGATTAATAATCAAGAGAATAGAATAAAAATAAACGTACAAAAAGGTCAAAAGAAAATAGTTAAATTCAACGAAAAAGCATATACCAAACTTTCGGAACATATAGGAAAAATACCGCTTGTTGTAATTTCTCCTTACGATTCTGATTTAATTTCACTTAGAAGCGAAACCAGACGAAAATTTATAGATAATGTTCTTTCCCAGGTAGATAGCGAATATTTAAATGCACTTATTCTATATCAAAAAACGATTCAACAACGGAATAGTTTACTAAAATCATTTCAGCAGAATAATTATTTTGATTATTCATTGCTTGAAATTTACAACGAACCACTAATCAAAAATGGAAATTATATTCACAAAAAAAGAATTGAATTTTGCGATGAGTTCTCTTCTTATTTTGTGGAAAGTTACGAATCTATTGTAGAAAATAATTCTGAAAAAGTTGCTGTTTGCTATACTTCTCCTCTTTTAAAAAAATCACAAGAAGAGCTACTAAAAGAAAATTTAGAAAACGATAGAAGAACAGGATTTACCACCAAAGGAATTCATAAAGATGATTTGGATTTTCTGTTGCACAATCATCAAATCAAAAAAATCGGCTCGCAAGGACAACAAAAAACATTTTTAATCGCTTTAAAATTTGCTCAATTTAAATATTTACACAAAAACAATTCACAAAAACCACTATTGCTTTTAGATGATATTTTTGATAAACTTGATGCAAATCGTGTTCGTAAACTGATAGAATTAGTTAACACCGACTCTTTTGGTCAGGTTTTTATTTCTCATACCAAAAAAGAAGAGATAGAATCCATTTTTGAAGATATAACCAATGAAAAACATCCTACTATAGAATTATGAAGCGAAAAAATGAAATGAAACTCTCGGAAGCAATTCTTTTTTGGATGGAAAAAAATGGAGCAAAAGTCAAAATTCAACAAATAGAAATTCAACAAAAATGGAATGAACTGATGAGTGATTCCATCGTAAAACAAACCAAAAAGATTGAACTTTCGAAAAATAAAGCGACTATTTACCTTACTTCTCCTCTAATTAAAACAGAATTTTCTCAAGAAAAAGAAAAAATTAAAAACGCTCTTAATTCTCAACTCGATGGTTTTGAACTCGATGAATTGAATTTTAAACTTAGCAACGACTTTACTTAATTATTTTAGCTTCTACATCTTCGTACTGCGTACTTGATTTGGTTTCCAGTTCCCAATTAAGAAATTTTTCTACTTCATCAAGTAGTTTTTTGATTACAAAGCCTAAAACCGTAAGCTCGTCCAGCCAACCAATAAAAGGTATTAAATCAGTAAATTCAGGAATAAAAATATAAACAGTTCCTGCAAGTAAAAGCAACATAGAAGTTAATTTCATTTTGTACTCTCCTTTGAATACCGCTTTTAGCATTCTAAAAACCGCGGGAATCTTATCCATAAGAGAAAATCCACGCATTGCTTTAGAAAATGTATTTATTCTTGTCTTTTTTCTCATAGTTTTTTTCCTAATTAATATCAAAATTCGTTCCAAGTTACAAACATGACAAAAACAACTACTAAAAATTGTTTTCTATTCCACAAACTGCAAGCATTAGATAATGCAAATCTGCATTCTGAATAAATGGAGGTAAAAGTTCTTTCCCTACACCATACATAGCAAGTTCCACAAAATCAGAAGAATGATTCATAGAAATCCAACCAACAGAATTATGTTCTTTTTGAATTTCGGCTAATCTTTGAAAAGGTAAATGTCTTGGATTGTATAAACCTTCTGCATTCAAATTGGTATAGTAAGAAAGAATTTCTTTTGCTTGTTCATCGGATAGTTGATAATTGCAACCCAATTCTATTTGTTGTTGCACATCTTTTATAGAAGATTCTTTGTTTAAGTTATTTAATATCCAAGCATTACTGTGTTTATAGTTCTGAACCGTATCAAAGTTGTCGTTGCACTCATTGCCATAAATCAATCCTGGATTTGCATTTCCATGGTCAGTAGTAACGATTACCAATGTTTCTCCATCTTTTTCTGCAAAGTCAATTGCTTTTTTTATAGCATCATCAAATTCTATTTGGTCGTACAGCAGTCCTGCAATATCGTTTCCATGTGCTGCCCAATCCACACGTCCACTTTCTACCTGCAATACAAAACCATTTTTATTTCCCTTCATTTTATTGATTGCAAAATCAGTCATTTCGGCAAGTGTAGGAATTTGTTGATTTAATTTCTCATCACTTTTTCTATCTATGCTGTATGGCAATCCATCGGTAGAAAAAACGCCTAGAATAGGATTCTCTTTGTCATTTATTTTTAATTCATTTTTAGCACGAAGCACATCAAAACCTTTAGTTTTAAATTCTGAAAACAAATCTTTTTTATCTTTTCTGTCTTGTGAAGAAAAATGTTCTTTTCCTCCTCCCATCATTACATCAAAGCGAAGTTTTAAGTATTCTTCAGCTATTTCATCTTGATTGTTTCTGCTATCCATATTCACACAAAAACCAGCAGGCGTAGCATGCGTAATCGGAACTGTTGTCACACAACCAACTTTTTTTCCTTTAGATTTAAATTTTTGTAAAATAGGTAAATATTTTTCTCCGTTTGCTCCTATATTTAACTTTCCATTTGGGATTTTATGTCCTCCTCCCCAAGAAGAACTTGCTGCTGCGGAATCCGTAACTAAACTACTAAGTGAAGAGGTATCCATTAATGCACGGCTCACTTTGTTTTCTCTATATAAATCTAACCAATTACTTCCTCTTCCATATTTTCTACGCAATAAAGTATCTGCCATCGTAAGTGTTCCTATACTCATTCCATCACTTACTAAAAATATAATGTTTTTAGCTTTCTTTTTTAATTTCTTATCCGCTATTTCAGTATAAGAATTAGCAAGACTCATACTAGGAAGCATAGCACTTGAAAGAGCCAATAATCCTGTTCCTTTTAAAAAATCCTTACGATTCATGTAAATCTATTTTTTTCAAAAATACCAATTAAAAATGACTACTACTTTATTTTAAAATTAAATCTAGTGCAAATACGATACAATTGAAAATTTTACCTAGATGAGAAAAAATTGTACTTTTACAGACTTTATAAAGAAAAGCGAACAAACAAGATGAAAAAAATAGGAATACTCGGAGGTGGACAATTAGGGAAAATGTTTATCCAAAATGCTGTAAACTATCCTGTTGAGATTCACATTCTAGATCCCGATGAAAATTGTTCATGCAAGAACTTAGCTTCTTCCTTTACGCAAGGAAACTTTAACGATAAACAAACTGTTCTTGATTTTGCGGAAAACCTTGATGTAGTAGGTATAGAGATAGAGCACGTAAATACCGAAGCTCTCAAAGAACTAGAAAAACAAGGAAAAACAGTAGTTCCTTCTCCTGATTTATTGGAAGTTTTTCAAGATAAAGGATTCCAAAAAGAGTTTTATAGTAAAAATCATCTTCCTACTGCTCCTTTTTATTTGATAGAAAATGGTAACGAACTTAATTTGAATAAAATTCAAATTCCTTTTGTTCAAAAGCTACGAAAAGGTGGTTACGACGGGAAAGGAGTTCAAATTATTAAATCAGAAGAGGAAATCATAAATGTATGGAACGAACCTTCTGTGATAGAACAATGTGCAGATATAGACAAGGAACTTGCTGTGATATTTGCAAAAAATAAAAATGGAGAAATAGCAATCTTTCCAACGGTTGAAATGGTTTTTAATCCTGAACTTAATTTGGTTGACTACCTTTTTTCTCCTGCACAAACAAGCTCAGATGTAGAAACTGAAATTCAAAATATCATTAAACAATTTGCTCACACCATTAAATCATCGGGGATTTTTGCCGTAGAATTATTCCTAAATAAAAACGGAAGTATTTGGATTAATGAAACTGCTCCACGCGTACACAATTCAGGTCACGCAACTATAGAAGGAAATTATCTTTCTCAGTACGATATTATGTTACGTTCGTTGCTTAACTTACCTTTTGCTTCAGTAGAAAATAGATGTTATTCTGCCATGGTAAACTTAATAGGAGCAAAAGAAAATCAAGGAGAATCCTACATTAAAAATATTGATAAATTAACAATTCTAAACAAAACCTATTTGCATTGGTATGGAAAAAAAATCACTAAACCAGGTAGAAAAATGGGACATGTATCTGTTCTTGGAAATAGTAAAGAGGAATTGGAGGAAAAAATTAATTTCATCAAAGAACACATATCAGTAAAAGCAAAATAATTTCATTATATTTACTGAATCCGAAAAGAAATAGTTATGAAAAACGTTAAAAAAGTAGGTATCTTTATTGTTTCGTTTATTGCATTATTATTCATCGTTGCATTGTTTGCAAAAAGAGATTATTCGGTAGAAAGAGAGATTACCATAAATAAATCTAATACAGAAGTTTTTAATTATTTAAAGCATCTAAAAAATCAAGAGAATTTCAGTACTTGGGCAAAAATGGATCCCAATATGAAACGAACGTATTCTGGTACTGATGGAACAGTTGGTTTTGTTGCTACTTGGGATAGCGAAAAAGAAAATGTAGGCACAGGAGAACAAGAAATTATAAAAATAGTAGATGATAAACGGCTAGAAACAGAACTTCGTTTTATAAAACCGTGGGAATCTACTTCCTTTGCATACTTTACCACTGAAAAAATAGATTCAGCAACAACTAAAGTTAAATGGGGATTTAATGGAGAAATGGATTATCCTATGAATGTGATATTATGGTTTACCGACATAGGAGATGAAGTAGGTAAAGATTTTGAAATTGGTTTGAATAATTTAAAAAACATACTCGAAAAAAAATAATTTACAATGAAAATAGGAATTGTAATGGGAAGTCAATCCGACTTACCAATCATGAAACAAGCAAGTGAATTTTTAGAATCGTTAGAAATTCCCTACGAACTAACTATTGTTTCTGCTCATAGAACTCCCGAAAGAATGTTTGAATATGCAAAAACCGCTCAAAAAAGAGGTTTAAAAGTAATTATAGCAGGTGCAGGAGGAGCTGCTCATCTCCCTGGAATGATTGCTTCGTGTACTACAATTCCTGTAATTGGTGTTCCTATTCTTTCTAGCAATTCAATCGACGGTTGGGATTCTGTACTTTCTATATTGCAAATGCCAGGAGGAATTCCTGTAGCTACGGTTGCATTAAATGGAGCTTTGAATGCTGGGATTTTAGCTAGTAAAATTCTTTCTACATTTGATGAATCTGTACAAGAAAAATTAGAACAATACCAACAATCACTTAAAGAAAAAGTAGAAAACTCAATCGAAGAGGTACAAAAATCGTATCCTAATTCTTTCGATTCTTAAACTTCCTACTTCAGCAAAAACTCTAGTGGAATATGTAATCTATTTTTCCATGAATTTTCGCTGTGATCATCTCCTTTAAAGAATTTAGTTATCCAATTTTTTGAAGTAAAGTTGTGCTTTTGCATTATTTCGTCTACTTCCTTTTGTAGTGGTGGATATAATTCGTCTAAAGTTTTATTTCCGTAGTCAAAGTAGATTTTGCTATTATTAATTTTATCTATGTTTTCATCTAAATACGTATAAAAAGCATTTGGAATAGGATTGTTTTCCACATCAAAAATCCCAGTCCAATGCGTAGATAAACAACCTGCTCCACCAAAAACTTCAGGATATTGTGTAATTGCATACATAGAGATAAGACCTCCCATACTGCTTCCCATTATAAACGTATTTTCTTTATCTATTTTTACAGAATACTTTTTATCTATAAATGGTTTTAATTCTTGTACTAAAAATTTCAGGTAATTATCTGAATTCGGCATAAAATCACCTTTAATTCTTCCTGTTTCATTTAACTTATCTTGTACGTACTCTTTTTGACTTTCAGTAAGTGATTCGTATGGTTTCTGAGGGAAATAATCTATATGTCTTGTTTGTCCTCCATTCCAAATTCCTACCACAATAAAGTCTCGTACTTTTTTTTCATTCATCAATCGTTGAGCTGTATCATCTACGTCCCAAGCTTGTTTGTTCCAAGTAGTAGCACTATCAAATAACATTTGTCCGTCGTGCATATAGAGAACAGCATATTTTTTATTTTTAGAATAATTTTCAGGCAACCAAACTTCTACATTTCTATCTGTAACATATTTGGAGTTGAAATTTTCATATTTATCTATTTTTCCTACACTCGCTTGTTGATTTTGCTTTCTGCCAATCAAAAATTTTAAAGGAATATCTAATCTTTCCGACCAATCTTTTTCCGTGTGTTTTCCTCCTCCTTTTATGTAACTCATAAAGTTTATGTCTTTTTGAAATCCTTTTTTTATAATCATCAAATCCACAAAATTTTGAGTTAGTTCGTAATTTTCATCAGCTTCGGAAGTTCCATAATCAAAATATAATTTATGATTTAATGAAGAAGGTAGCTTATCTCTAAGATAATTAAACGTCGCTAAAGGAATTTCATATTTTGGTTCTATAAAAGTAAGCCAAGCTGTAGACATGCAACCAGCTCCTCCAAAAACCTCTGGATATTCAGAAATTGCATACATAGAAATAAGAGCTCCCATACTACTTCCTAAAATAATCGTATTGTCTTTATCTTTTTTGATGGAATACTGTGAATCTATATACGGTTTTAATTCTTCCACAATAAATTTTAAGTATTCATCTGATTCTGTTTTGTTAATATTGTATTTTTCTTTTAGTGTTTTTTGAGTTGATTCGTCTAAATTCTGAAAAATAGTTTGTGGAAAATATTCAATCAAGCGTTTATCTGGAATATTCCAAATCCCTACTACCATACAATCCTCTATTTCTTTATTTTTAATTAATTCGGAAAAAATTTCATCTACTTTCCACTCTTGTTTATTCCATGTTTGTGTAGCATCAAAAAGCATTTGTCCATCATGCATATAAACAACAGTGTACTTTTTGTCTTTGGAATAATCGCTAGGAAGCCAAATATCTATATTTCGGTCACTTACATATTTAGATTTAAAATTTTCTATTCGTTCTATCTTTCCTAAAGAAACAGTAGGAAGCTGAGAATAAGCAAATGACACAAAAAACAAACTAGTTAATACTAAAAATTTCATTTTAAAAAACGTTTTATAGCTATAAAAGTACTAATTAATTTAAACGAACCACTATGAAATTATAAATTGTTTGATTCATGAATAAAAAATGAATTAAATGCAATAAAAATAGATAGTTACAATATTTTTAGTATCTTTGCACGCATTTTTTGGTGAAATAGGAACGTAGTGCACTTTTAATAAATCAATAATAATTCTTTCACTTATTTAATTCTAAATCATACGTTCTGATTAAAAATAGTGAAATACAAAGTAATAAAAATTATGTCTGAAGAGACTAAAACAAACGAACAAGAGGAAGTAATCAAGAATGAAGTTACCGAATCTAAAAAAGTAGAAAATGCTAACATCGCTCCTGAAGAGTTTGACTGGGAAGCATTTGAATCAGGATTAGATGCAAACGATAGAAAGGAAAAATCTGAACTTGACCAAATGTATGGAGAATCTTTAAAAGATTTAAACGAGTCAGAAGTTTTCAAAGGAACTGTTGTTAGATTAACTGACAAAGAAGCTATTGTAGACATTAACTTTAAATCTGAAGGAGTTATTTCATTAAACGAATTCAGATACATGACCGACTTAAAAGTTGGTGATATTGTAGAAGTAATGGTTGACAAAAGAGAAGACAAATCAGGTCAATTACTACTTTCTCACAGAAAAGCTAGAATCCTAAATGCATGGGATAGAGTAAATGAAGTAAATGAAACTGGAGAAGTTGTTCAAGGATATGTAAAATCAAGAACAAAAGGAGGTATGATTGTAGATGTATTCGGTATCGAAGCATTCTTACCAGGTTCTCAGATAGATGTAAAACCAATTAGAGATTACGATCAATACGTTGGTAAAATAATGGAATTCAAAGTGGTAAAAGTAAATCACGAATTCAAAAACGTAGTTGTATCTCATAAAGCTCTTATCGAAGCTGATATAGAAGGACAGAAAAAAGAAATTATAGGACAACTTGAAAAAGGACAAGTTCTTGAAGGTATCGTTAAAAACATTACTTCTTATGGAGTATTTGTAGACCTTGGAGGTGTAGATGGATTAATTCATATTACAGATTTGTCTTGGGCAAGAATCAATCATCCGTCTGAAGTATTGGAATTAGACCAAAAATTAAATGTTGTAATTCTTGACTTTGATGATGATAAATCAAGAATCCAATTAGGAGTTAAACAATTAACACCACATCCTTGGGAAGCTCTTAATGCTGACTTAAAAGTTGGAGATAAAATCAAAGGGAAAGTAGTAGTTCTTGCTGATTACGGAGCATTTGTAGAAGTTTCTCCTGGTGTAGAAGGATTAATTCACGTTTCTGAAATGTCATGGTCTACTCACTTACGTTCAGCTCAAGATTTTGTACAAATCGGAGATGAAGTAGAAGCAGTTATCCTTACTTTAGATAGAGAAGAAAGAAAAATGTCTCTAGGAATCAAACAATTAACAGAAGATCCTTGGGCAAATATCGCTAAGAAATATCCTGTTGGTTCTAAACACACTGGAACAGTAAGAAACTTCACTAATTTTGGTGTATTCTTAGAATTAGAAGAAGGTGTAGATGGATTGATTTATATTTCTGACCTTTCTTGGACTAAAAAAATCAAGCATCCAAGTGAATTCTGTGCTGTTGGAGATAAATTAGACGTTATTGTAATTGAATTAGATACTGAAGCAAGAAGATTGAGCTTAGGTCATAAACAACTTCAAGAAAATCCATGGGATGTTTACGAACAAAAATACAGTGAAGGAACTGTAAAAGAAGGAACTGTAAAAGAAGTTTTCGATAAAGGTGCTTCTATTTTGTTTGAAGACGAAGAAGTTGATGCTTTTGCTCCATCGAGATTATTAGAAAAAGAAGATGGTTCTAAGCTTAAAAAAGGAGACAAAGCAGACTTTAAAGTTATTGAATTCAATAAAGACTTTAAACGTGTAGTAGTTTCTCATACTGGTACTTTCAAAGAAGAACAAGAAAGACAAATAGAGAAACATCAAGCTAAATCTTCTCAATCTGCAGAAAAATCAACTCTAGGAGATATTGATGAATTAGCAGAATTGAAAAAGAAAATGGAGTCTGGGAAATAATAATTCACAGAATAGCAGATAATTAAAAAAGTTCGCAAAATTATTTGCGAACTTTTTCCTTTTTTATGCAAATAAATATAAAAAATATATTATATTTGCAATCTCAAAAACGGTCCTATAACTCAGTTGGTTAGAGTATCTGACTCATAATCAGAAAGTCCCTGGTTCGAGCCCAGGTGGGACCACAAATTACAAGTCCAAACAAATCAGCAAGATTGTTTGGATTTTTTTATGCTTATAAATGAAGTCTTTACGTGAATATCTCATTTTATTTGTAAAATATCTACTTCTATTCCATTTCAATTTTAACCAAAATTAGGCATACAAAAAGGAACACCATTAAAACCCTTTTAAATTCTACAAAAATGAACACTATTAAAATACTCTTTGTATTAGATAAGTCAAAATCTAATACAAAAGATTTAGCTCCTCTAAGATGTAGAATTACATATTTAGGGAAAAGAAAACCTTTTGCAACTGGAATATTTATAAATCCTAAACATTGAGATAGTAAGCAACAGAAAGCTCATCCACCTAATGAAGAAAATATTTACATCAAAACACAGATTAGCCTGATTAAACAAAAAATTAATCAAGCTTTTTTGTTTCTGCAAGTTCAGAAAAAGGAATTTGTAGTAGAAGAAATCTATTTACAATATTCTTTTTTTTATCAGTTAGTAAATCAAGTGTGTGTATCTCTTATTTTAAAAGAAATCAAAGAGAATCGAGTTCAAGAACTAACTCTTCCCAATCGAGCATTGTTTTTTCTAGTAGAGTTCTTTTATCTTCATACGTTTTAAGTTTATTGTTGTCGGGAACTTCTTCGGAAAATTCAGCTTCCAAGTCTGCAATTTCAATTTCCAATTGATTGATTTCTTTTTCTTTAGTATCTATTTTTTGCTTTAATTTTTTGTATTCTTTGTCAGTTTGGTAGTTGTTTTCGTCGTTTTTACTAACTTGTTTTTGTGAAGTTTTTGTGTTTTTTTCTAGCTCTACTTCTCTAAGGTTTTGTTTTTGTCGTTCTTCTAAATATTCTTCTACATTTCCTAGAAACTCTTTTATTTTTCCGTTCCTAAACTCGAATATTTTCTCTCCCAAACCGTTTAAAAATTCTCTATCGTGAGATACTAAGATTAGAGTTCCTTTAAAATTAATTAATGCCTGTTTAATTATTTCCTTGGATTGTATATCCAAATGGTTTGTTGGCTCGTCCATAATTAAGACATTAAACGGGCGTAATAGTAATTTACACAAGGCAAGTCGGTTTCGCTCTCCTCCTGAAAGAACTTTTACTTTTTTGGTAACGGTATCTCCTTGAAATAAAAATGTTCCTAGTAAATCTCTAACGCGACTTCGAGTTTGTTCGGTTGATGCATCTTCCGCTTCCTGTAAAACAGTTTTATCAGGATTTAAAACTTCTTCTTGGTTTTGTGCAAAATACCCAATTTGTACGTTGTGTCCTGTTTCTAGTTCTCCGTCGTACGAATTAATTCCTGCAAGAATTTTGGCTAAAGTTGTTTTTCCTTGTCCGTTTTGTCCAAGAAATGCAATTTTTTCATTTCTTTCTATATAGAAGTTAGCATCAGAAAAAATAGTTTTTTCTCCATAGGATTTAGATAAATTTTCAGCTTTAAAAATAACTTTTCCTGGAGTTACCGATGGTTCAAAGCGAATGTTGAATTTGGTAACGTCTTCATCTTCTATTTCTATTCGTTCTAGTTTGTCTAATTTTTTAATTAAACTTTGTGCCATAGAAGCTTTACTTGCCTTCGCTCGGAATTTTTCTATCAGCTGTTCTGTTTGTTTTATGTGTTGCTCTTGATTTTTTTGTGATTGAAGTAGTTTCTCTTTACGTTCTTTTCTAAGTATTAAGTATTTAGTATAATTCGCTTTATAATCTTGAATGGATTTATTTGAAATCTCTATGGTTCTATTAGTAACCGCAGTTAAAAATTGTTTATCGTGAGAAACAAGAACTACAGCTCCAGGATAAGTAGTTAGAAACTGTTCCAACCAAATTATGGATTCTATATCCAAATGATTCGTTGGCTCATCGAGAAGAAGTACATCATTGTTTTGCAAAAGTAATTTGGCGAGTTCTATTCGCATTCTCCAACCGCCAGAAAATTCATCGGTAAGTCGATGAAAGTCTTCTTTTTTAAATCCAAGACCGTTTAAAATCTTTTCCATTTCTGCATCTAGAGTGTATCCTCCAAGATGAGAAAATCGTTCGGTTGCTACTGTAAGTTTTTCTATAACTTCACTATACGAATCAGATTCATAATCCGTTCTTTGTGTTAGTTCTTCATTTAAAGAATCTATTTTTTGTTGTAGTTCATTCAGTTCCAAGAATGCTTGTTTAGTTTCTTCCCAAACGGTTCTTCCTTTTTCAAATTCCAAATCTTGACGAAGAAATCCTAATTTTACATCGCCTTCTAAACACACTTCCCCTTCGGTGGATTGAATCTCTTGAGAAAGAATTTTTAATAAAGTTGATTTTCCTGCTCCATTTTTTCCAGCAAGACCTATTCTATCGTTTTTATTTATTCGGAATGTTACACCTTCAAAAAGAAGTTCTCCTGCAAAGTGCAATCCAACATTTTGAATCATTATCATACCTGCAAAAGTACATTTTTATTTGTGAATTTACTTATGCAAAAACACTTGAGGAAACTTAATTAATAAAATGGAAAGTATTCCTATAAAAGTCCATATTTTAATGAATAATTCTACTTTTTTTGAGTGTTTGATAGGTTTAGTAAGCATCAAATAGATAGGAATAATAAAAATAATACTGCTAAAAATAAAGTACAATCGCATAAATGAAAGTGACTTTTCAAAAGATAAATCTACAGAAAGTGCAATTAATGCTAAAAATAAAAACGTAAAATTGAACTTAGAAGCAGTTATTCCATACGAATTAGGTAACGTTTTGTAATTAAATATAGAATCAGAAGTCATGGAATGCACATCTTTTACGATTTCTTTTAAAAAAAGTAGAAACGTAAGAAATAAGCCTAACTTTAAAATTAATAAATCGAATTTTTGAAAATGAATAAGTAATCCAATAAATGGAAATAAACTCAAAATAACAGAGAATAGATTATTTATAAATAGAATTTTACTGAGTTTGTGGCAATAAAACCAAATTAGAAATTGGTAAACGATAAAAAATAGAAATAATTTGTACGATATAAGTAAGGATATAAGTAAAGAAATTCCATTCAGAATTAAATACAATTGTAATATTTCTGAAGTTTTAATGAAGCTTTTTATTTGGTAAGTAAAAGGTTTTTCAAGTTTGTCTTTTTCTAAATCATAAAAGTAATTAATTAAATATCCTGCACCAATGCTCAATATAGAACTCCATACAATTCCGTGTAATTTTATATCCCAAAAGATAAGAAGAAGAGAGTTTTTGTCAGAAAATAAATACGCAGAAGAAAAATATAAAGCAAGTAAAAGAACCAGTAAATTAGGAATTCGTAAATGTACAAATAACGAAAAAATACGATGTAGGTAATTTGCTTTTTGACTCATTTAGAAACGATAAATCACTTCTTTATTGTAGCTTTTAAGCAATTTATCGGCTTTCTGATAATCAGGAGCAAAACCTAGAATAAATCCTCCTCCTCCAGAA
The DNA here is from genome assembly GCA_020635515.1 of Flavobacteriales bacterium. GTDB lineage: Bacteria > Bacteroidota > Bacteroidia > Flavobacteriales > Weeksellaceae > JACJZS01. The sequence goes on along the minus strand of JACJZS010000003.1, from coordinate 109,565 downwards.
CCACAAAGTTTAAGGTAATAAGCATCACTTTCTATACCTTGTTCCCAAATTTTTACCATCGACTCTGGAATCATAGGACGAAAATGCTCGAATGCCCAGCTAGAAAGTTTTTTTAGATTAGAGAAAAACGGATTTAATTCCTTTTTAACAAAAGAATGTATACAGGCATTGTTGTATTTTATAAATTCCTCTTGTAATGTTTTTCTAAATCCTTCGTTTTTGAGTTTCTCAAAAAATAAAGAAACCATTGGTTCGGTATCTCCTGTTGTTCCAGAATCAATTAAAAATATTGCTCCTTTACCTAGTACATCTTCGTTTACACCAATTTTATCTATATCTGAATTGGAATTAATTAAAAGAGGAATGTTCATAAAGCAAATTAATGGGTCAATTCCAGAACTTTTTCCATGAAAAAACGATTCCATTTTCCCAAAGATTGATTTTAAATCTATGAGTTCTTCTTTGGTTATCGTTTGTGGAGTTATTTTATTAATTGAATATTCATCAAAAACTGCAGCAATCAACGCTCCTGAACTTCCAACTCCATATCCTTGAGGTATATTGGAATCAAAAAATAAACCTTTATTTAGGTCGTTTTCTAGTTTAGATAAATTGAGTTGAAATTTTTTTGGTAATTCTAAATCTTTTAAATAGTTGTACAATTTATAGAGCGATTCACTCGATTTACTTTGAATTTCACAATCGGAAACATCTCTATACTTTAGAGTTCCTTTGTAAAAATTATACGGAAGAGTAAGACCTTTTCCGTTTTCGATGATTCCATATTCGCCAAAAAGTAAAATTTTGGCATAAAATAAAGGATTCTTCATAAGAATGAATTACGGTACAAAGATAATACTTTTTTTGAATATTAATTTTTATTGCTTTTTGTGTAGTTTTGTAGCGATCTTTTAAGAGTCATAGCTTTCAAAATTAATACCTTGTTTTTATTATGGGAAAATTAATAATACTATCTGCACCATCGGGAGCAGGAAAAACCACACTGGTAAAGTATTTACTAGAAGAGATTAGTGAACTTACGTTTTCAATCTCATGTACCACTAGAGAAAAAAGACCGAATGAAGTTAATGGAAAAGATTATTATTTTATTTCGGAAAGTGAGTTTAAAAATAAAATTCAAGCAGATGAATTTGTGGAATACGAAGAAGTTTATAACGGACGGTTTTATGGAACGCTCAATTCGGAGTTAGAACGCATTTGGAATCAAGGAAAAATAGTGATTTTTGATGTAGATGTAGTTGGTGGAGTTAATATTAAAAATAAATTTCCAACTAATTCATTGTCTATTTTTATTGCTCCGCCAAGTTTAGAGATACTAGCAGAAAGGTTAAAAAACAGAGAAACAGAAACACAAGATACATTAAAAACTCGTGTGGAAAAAGCGGAATTGGAAATGTCTTATGCCAATAAATTCGATAAAATACTTGTAAATGATGACTTAGAACAGTCAAAAAAAGAAATTAAATCATTGGTTTTAGAATTTATTAAATCAAAGTAAAAATCAAATAAAAGCTGTATTTTCGTGCATTAATCGAATTCTAAAAAATGAAAGTATACAGCATAAATTCATTATTAAGTAAAGGAAAAGAAATAATTTCTAATCAAGTGCAGATAAGTGGTTGGGTTCGTTCTTTTCGTTCCAATCGTTTTATTGCGTTAAATGATGGTTCGTGTTTAGCAAATATTCAAATAGTTGTTGATTTTGAAAATTTTGATGAAAAAACAATTAATCAAATTTCAGTGGCATCTTCTATTCAAGTGTTAGGAATAGTAGCAGAAAGCCAAGGACGAGGACAAGAAATAGAAATTCAAGCAGAAAAAATACAAATTTTAGGAACTGCAAATCCAAACGAAGTACAGGAAACGATATTGCAACCCAAACGTCATACATTAGAAAAACTACGCGAACAAGCACATCTTAGATTCAGAACCAATACTTTTTCTGCAATTATGAGAGTACGTCATGCACTTTCGTTTGCAATCCATAATTATTTTAATTCACAAGGTTTTTTTCATATTCATACTCCAATTATTACAGGAAGTGATGCCGAAGGAGCAGGAGAGATGTTTCATGTAACCAACTTTGATTTAAATACTATTCCTAAAGATGAGAATGGAAACGTGGATTATTCACAAGATTTTTTTGGAAAACAAACTAATCTTACGGTTTCTGGTCAGCTAGAAGGAGAAGTGGCAACCATGGGACTCGGGAAAATATATACTTTTGGTCCGACGTTTCGTGCAGAAAACTCAAATACGTCGCGTCATCTTGCAGAGTTCTGGATGGTAGAACCCGAAGTTGCTTTTTTTGAACTAGAAGATGATATGAATCTTGCCGAAGACTTCCTAAAAAAGGTAATTGCTGATGTTTTAGAAAAATGCAAGGAAGATTTAGAATTTCTAAATACTCGGTACGAACAAGAGCAAAAACAAAAACCTCAAAACGAAAGAACAGAATGGAACTTGATTGAAAAATTAAAAAACATCACAGAAAAAAACTTTCATAGAGTGAGTTATACCGAAGCAATTGAAGTTCTAAAGGATTCTAAACACAATAAAAAAGGAAAATTTAAGTATCCTGTAGAGAATTGGGGAATGGATTTGCAGTCTGAACACGAAAGATACTTAGTAGAAGAACATTTTGACGCTCCTGTTATTTTGTATGATTATCCTGCAGAAATAAAAGCATTTTATATGCGATTGAACGATGATAACAAAACGGTTCGTGCTATGGACGTGCTTTTTCCAGGGATTGGAGAGATTATAGGAGGTTCACAAAGAGAAGAACGATTAGAGGTTTTAAAACAAAAAATTAAGGATTTTAATATCGATGAAAAAGAACTTTGGTGGTACCTCGACACACGAAAATTCGGAACCGTTCCACATGCAGGGTTTGGTCTTGGGTTCGAGCGATTGGTGCTTTTTGTAACAGGAATGAGCAACATACGTGATGTTATTCCTTTTCCTAGAACACCTAAAAATGCAGAGTTTTAAAAAAAATAAACATGGAAATAGAAGATTTAAAAGCAAGTAAGGGAAAACGTTTTCTGAACTATATCATAGATTATGTTTCAGTATATTTAGTAATATTTATTGTTGGATTTATCATAGCAATCATTGGATATGGATTTGCAGAACTAACAGGAAATTATGAGTTGAGTCTTAAAATTGATAATTTCTTTGATAGTTTAGATAATGTAAATCCACTTTTAGATAGAATTCTTACAGCAACGTTTTATATTATTTATATCTTTTTAGTAGAATATCTAACTAAAGGAAGAAGCTTAGGAAAATTAATTACAGGAACTATGGTAGTTACTACCGATGCGGAAATACCAAGTGCAACTACGTTTCTTAAAAGAAACGTAATGCGATTGATTCCTTTTGATCAATTATCATTTTTAAGAATAAACGGTTGGCATGATTCGTTGTCCAATACTAGAGTTGTAGATAAACGAGAGTTTGAAACGTATTTTGAAAATTCAGAAAGTATACTCGATAGTATAGGAGAAAACGAGGAAGAGGAACTTTAAATTATTAATCATGAAAAAAATAGTTTACTTATTGGTGTTATTTATTTCTTTTTCCTGTTCAAATAAACTGTATAAAGAATTAGATAAAGAGTTAAAACTTTACAGTACGGTAGATTTTGATTATCAAGGAGCTGAAATCAAGTTTAGTGAATTGTACAACAAAGAATACAAAAAGAAAAACTTTGAAAAGAAATTATTTACCTATGTAAATACTTCTGACAAAGCGTACATCACTTCGTTTTTTTTATTTTCAAGAAATGGAGATAAAGAAAAAAATAAGTTGGCAATAAAAAGTCTTAAAAAATCATTAGATTTAACTTCAAATCAAGAATCAAAATGCACACTATACAATATATTAGGAAGAAATTTTTACTTTCTTGATTCGTTAGATAACGCAAAAAAGTATTTTATATTGGAAAAACAGAATTGTTCTAATTATGCAGGATACGTTCCTGCATGGGAAAATGAAGAAGAGTATAAAGAAATAGAAAACTTTAAAAGAAAATTAAATTTAGAGGATTGATGTTTAAACAAGAACTAAGTCAAAAATTACTACAAAAACTTTCGCCACAGCAAATTCAGTTAATGAAGTTGGTGCAGTTGCCTACACTTGCTTTTGAACAACGAATCCAACAAGAAATCGAAGAAAATCCTGCACTCGAAGAAGGTAAAAATGAAGAAGATGTATTAGCTCAAGAGGATTATGATTTTTCTTCTGATTCCAATGAAACAGAAGACTACGAAACCATAGATACTTCCGATATAAATATTGACGAATATTTGTCTAACGATGAAATTCCTCACTACAAAACTCAAAGCAATAATTATTCCGACGACGACGATGAATATTCCGTTCCGTATGCTCAATCCAAAACCTTTCATGAATACCTTTCAGAACAATTGCATTCGTATGCATTAGATGAGGAAAAAATGATTATTGCTGAATTTATTCTCGGGAATTTAGACGAAAGTGGATATTTAAGAAGAGAATTATCTTCTATAGTAGATGATTTGGCTTTTGGTACTGGAATTTATACCGAAGAAAGCGTTTTAGAAGAAATTTTGGTTAATTACATTCAAAAACTAGATCCTACAGGAATAGGAGCAAGAAGTTTACAAGAGTGTCTGTTGATTCAATTAGGAGAAAAAGTGCAAAACTATTCGGTAGAATTAGCATATACCATAATTGAAGAAACGTTTGATTTGTTTGTAAAAAAACATTACAAAAAAATAATTTCAAAGTTTTCTATTACAGAGGAAGAATTAAAACTGGCAATTCAAGAAATCGAAAAATTAAATCCAAAACCAGGAAAAGCATTTTCTGATAATACCAAAAATAATCAACAAATTACTCCAGATTTCATCATTAAAATCACAGACGGAGAATTAGAATTAACTCTAAATAGGAGGAATGCTCCAGAATTAAAAGTTTCTAAATCATACCAAAACATGTTGGAAACCTATAAGGAAGCAAATGAAAAAACAAAAGAGCAAAAAGATGCAGTATTCTTTGTCAAACAAAAACTGGATTCTGCAAAGTGGTTTATAGATGCAATCAAACAAAGACAAAATACCTTGTATCATACCATGTATGCAATCATGGAATACCAAAAAGAATATTTTCTTACAGGAGAAGAAGAAAACCTAAAACCGATGATTCTGAAAGATATAGCGGATAGAATTCAAATGGATATTTCTACGATTTCTCGTGTTGCCAATAGCAAATATGTAAGTACGCCTTACGGAACGATTTTAATTAAAGATTTATTTTCAGAAAGTTTAACTAATGATGAAGGAGAAGAAGTTTCCACTAGAGAAGTAAAAAAAATACTAACAGACGTCGTTGAGCAAGAAAATAAACGAAAACCACTCACAGATGAGAAACTAACCACCATTCTAAAAGAAAAAGGATATAACATTGCAAGAAGAACAGTTGCAAAATACAGAGAACAATTAAATATACCTGTTGCAAGATTAAGAAAGGAATTATAAAAAATCGCTTAAAAAACTGTATTTTTGTATTCTAAAAATCAAAAAAATGATTTCAAAAAAAGAAATACAAGAATTCTTAAAAGAAATAGAAGTAGACGACTTGATTAGAAATGTTCAAGTTATGGATTCTACAGTAATGATAGATATGCTTTCGCATTCTCCTGCAATGCACGAAAAGAAAAAATTAGAAGTTGCAATGAAGTCGGCTTTTGAACAAAAGTATGGAGATGAAATTAGCTTAAAACTTAACATTCTTGTAGAAGTTCCAGAGCAACCACAAATAAAAGGAACACCAATTAATGGAGTTAAAAACATTATAGCAATTTCATCGGGAAAAGGTGGTGTAGGAAAATCTACTGTTTCTTCTAACATTGCTCTTACGTTGCATTCTATGGGATTTAAGGTAGGACTTCTAGATACCGATATTTACGGACCTTCGATTCCTACCATGTTTGATGTAGAAAACGAAAAACCTTTATCTGTACAGGTAGATGGTAAAAATAAAATGAAACCGATTGAAAGTTATGGAATTAAACTTTTATCAATTGGATTCTTTGCAGGAACTTCTCAGGCTGTGGTTTGGAGAGGTCCTATGGCAACCAAAGCATTAAACCAAATGATACGTGATGCACACTGGGGAGAATTGGATTTTCTAATTTTGGATTTACCTCCAGGAACAGGAGATATACATCTTTCTATTGTTCAGGAACTTCCTGTTACAGGAGCAGTTGTGGTAAGTACTCCACAAAACATTGCTCTTGCCGATGTGAAAAAAGGTGTAAATATGTTCCAAATGGAATCTATAAACGTACCTGTTTTGGGAATAGTAGAAAATATGGCGTATTTCACACCAGAAGAACTTCCTGAAAATAAATATTATCTTTTTGGAAAAGAAGGAGCAAAAAATATGGCAGAAAAGTTAGAAGTTCCGTTTTTGGGAGAAATTCCAATTATTCAAGGAATTCGTGAAGCTTCAGATGTAGGAAGACCTGCTGTTTTACAAGAAAATTCCAAGGTAAAAGATATTTACACAAAAATTACACAAAATATGGTGGAACAAATTGTAAAACGAAATGAAAATTTACCACCAACAGAAGCTGTAAAAATAACAACAATGGCAGGTTGCTCAACTAATTAATAAACCATGAGTAAAACAATAGAAGAAAAAGTAAATGACGCGTTAGAGGAAATTCGTCCGTTTTTGCAATCCGACGGAGGAGATATTTCTTTGGTATCGGTAGAGGATAATGTGGTAAAAGTAGAGCTTCATGGTTCGTGTACCAACTGTTCCATAAATACTTCTACCATGAAACTTGGAGTAGAAACTACTATAAAAAAATACGTTCCAGAAATTAAGGAAGTAATAAACGTATAAATTAAATTCTATGAAAGAACTAAAGCTCATAAATATACCTTTTCCTTGTCAAGCAGATTTAGATAAATCCAAAAAAAAAGACGGAGGAGTTTTATGTGATTTGTGTTCTAAAAAAGTAATTGATTTTTCTGATTTTAAAGATCAAGAAATTATAGATGTAATGGATTCTGCTCCACAAAAAGTATGCGGAATGTTTTCTCAAGAACAGTTAAGTCGTCCATTACAACAGAATTCAAGATTTAAAATGACCAAACGAGTAGCATCTATTCTTTCGGGAATGATGTTACTTAATTCTGCATCTGAACTTACCGCACAAGAGGTTTCTGATTATCAAAAAGAAAAAGATACGTTAACTCAAAATTCCAATCCAGAAAACGCATTACTCAAAATTCAAGGAACACTTTTAGATTATGACGATAAGCCAATTGCACACGCAAAAATCAATGTAAATAACATTACCACAGTTAGTACAGATGCTAATGGAAAATTTACAGTAGATATTCAAGAAAAACAACTTGTAAATCATTGTAATTTTTATGTTTATGGTGGAGAACACGGGAATCGACAATTTCCATACCTAAAAAAAGATTTACATAAGCCAATAACACTTAAATACATTAAAATAGAACCCAAATCGTGTAGCACAAGAATAGGAGAACCTATTCCTAAAGTAGCTGTTACAGGGAGAATTCAGCAGGTTACATTTGGTAGAAATTCTATTCTTCCTAATGATAATTCTATTCGAGTATTAGATAACGCCTCTAAGATTGTAAAAGAGTTTTTTCCTAATAATACAATTATTGTAGAAGGGAATACCGACGGTATAGAAAAAGAAGAATTAGGAATGAAACGAGCAGAAGAAGTTATCAAATACTTGAAAGAAAAAGGGGTCAACGCAGAAAATCTTATTCCCGTAAATAAAGGTTTTTCAGAACCTATGCTATCAAAATGTTTATTGGGAGAATGTACTGAGAACGAACATCAAATGAACAGAAGAGTAGTTTTTAAGCTAAAGGATTAAAGGGATGTTAGCAACAGAAATTATTTTGTAAAGTTTTAATTGATATTTACAACTATATTTTTCTACATCTATACTATTTATTTTTATAGTTTTGTATGTTTATGAATAAGGACACAAAGAAAGACATACGAAAGCTTAGTTTAGAACAATTGCAAGATTATTTTACCTCAATAGGAGAGCAGAAATTTCGTGCAAAACAAGTATACGAATGGTTATGGAACAAAAATTCTCATTCGCTTTCAGAGATGACCTCACTTTCTAAAAACCTTAGAGCCAAGTTGGAACAAGATTTTGAAATTCTTCCTGCACAGGTGCATAAAATGCAAAAAAGTAATGATGGAACCATCAAAAATGCAGTAAAGCTTCACGACGGAAATGTAGTAGAAAGTGTGATGATTCCTACCGAAAAACGAACAACAGCTTGTGTTTCTTCGCAAGTGGGTTGTAGCTTGGATTGTGAATTCTGTGCAACGGCAAAGCTGGAAAGAATGAGGAATTTAACTTCGGCAGAAATTGTTGATCAAGTAGCTTTAATTGATAGTCAAAGTCGTGAATACCTAGAACGTCCACTTTCTAATATTGTGTTTATGGGAATGGGAGAACCGCTATTAAATTACAGTTCGCTGATTGATTCCATTCAGAAAATTACTTCAGAAAAAGGATTGGGAATGTCGCCAAAAAGAATTACGGTTTCCACTTCTGGAATTCCCAAAATGATACAAAAACTTGCAGATGAAAATTTAAAAGTAAAATTAGCACTATCCTTACATTCTGCAATCGAGCACAAGCGTAATAAAATAATGCCTTTTTCTGTGAAATTCTCACTTGAAGAAATACTTGATTCACTTAATTATTGGTATCAAAAAACAAAAAGTAGAATTACTTTTGAGTATGTAGTTTGGAAAGGAATTAATGATTCTCAAGAAGATATTTCTGCACTGGTTCGGTATTGTAAAAAAGTTCCGAGTAAAGTAAATTTAATTCAGTACAACGATATAGGAGATAGTACTTTTAGACAAGCAAGTAGAAATGTTATTGATAATTACATCAATCAATTGGAAAGAAACGGAATTGTAGTAAAAGTAAGAAGAAGTAGAGGAGAAGATATAGACGCAGCTTGCGGACAATTAGCAAACAAAGAATAACTATATGAAAATAATTTATACGGTTTTAATTTTGAGTTTGGGAATTCAACTTTACAGTCAGGAATTTAAGATAAATAGAGATTCATTGGATTTATTTGATGTTTCGGAAAAAGTTGAATTAAGCGATGACTTGGTGGAAAATTCAGGATTGCAACTAGTAAATTCAAAAATTTATACCTTTAACGATAGTGGAGGAAAAGCAGTTGTTTATGTTTTGGACACATTGGGAAACTCGTTAGAAGAAATACATCTAAAGAACGCTAAAAATAAAGATTGGGAAGATATAGCTACCGACGGAAAATCAATTTATATAGCAGATACAGGAAATAATTACGGAAATAGAAAAGATTTAAAGGTTTATTTTTTTGATTTAGATTCGATTAAAAATAATAGTGGGAAAAAGGAGGTAGAAATAAGAGAAGTACGCTTTAAATATAAAAATCAAAAAGAATTTCCAAACTCTAAACACATAACTGATTTTGATTGCGAAGCAATCGTTTTTTACAATAATCAACTGCATCTTTTTACTAAAGAATGGACATCTAATGAAACACACCATTATACATTAGATATTAATGATAATAAAAAACAAAAATTAAAACCAATAGAAAGTTTTGATGTGGATATGTTGGTAACAGGAGCGGAAATTATAGATGATATTCTGTATTTGGTAGGATATGAAAAAAAAGGAATAGTAAACTTATATCAGTTTCAGAAAAGTAAAGATTCGGATTTATTTTTTGAATCAAAATATAAAAAAACATACTTGGGATTTTCTCCAGCAATTGGTCAGATAGAGGGAATTACTGGTAATAGTGAAAATTTGTATATATCGGGAGAACATATAAAAGTAGGATTTATAGAAACTCCGCAAATAATGTATCGTTTAAAGTTATAAATGAATGGGAATAATTAAGAAAGTTTTTGAGTTTATAGATTTACATTCGGGAGAGGAAGAAAAAAATAAGGTACTCGAAAACGTAAGAAGCAATACTTCATTTAGAGGTTCTAATTTATGGATTCTTGCTTGTGCTATTGCTATTGCATCGATTGGATTGAATGTGAATTCTACGGCAGTTGTAATTGGAGCCATGCTTATTTCTCCACTAATGGGACCAATTGTTGGTGCAGGTTTTGCCTTAGGTACGTATGATTTTGAGTTACTAAAAAAATCATTAAAAAACTTAATAATTGCCACTTTGGTAGGATTGCTGGTATCTGCATTGTACTTTTATATGAGTCCGTTTAAGGAAGCACAATCCGAAATTTTGTCTAGAACTTCTCCTAATATTTATGATGTTTTAATTGCTTTTTTTGGTGGTTTGGTAGGAGTGATAGCAGTAACGCGAGTAGAAAAAGGAAATCCAATTCCAGGAGTTGCGATTGCAACTGCACTAATGCCTCCGCTTTGTACGGCGGGATACGCACTAGCTATTGGTAATTATGTGTTTTTGGCAGGTTCTATGTATTTATATACCATCAACTGTGTTTTTATATGTATAGCAACGTTCATTATTGTAAAATATTTAAAATATCCGATAGCAAAAATAATTGCACAGAAAGATGAAGCTAAAATTAAAAATTACATTTATCTCCTAATTTTTGTAATGATAATTCCGAGTATTTATTTTGCGTATCAGTTGTTTCAAGAGAAGAGTTATTATTTGAAAGTGAATTCATTTATAGAAAAAGAATTTACCAATAATGGACATACACTTATCTATAAGAATATTAATTTTAATTCTAATCCAAAAGAAATCAAATTGGCATTTTTAAACGAAAAGTTTTCTAAGGATAAACTTAAATCTTTTAATCAAAAATTGAAAGAATATTCTCTAAACAATAGTTTATTGATGATAAAACAAGATACATTTAATCTGAAAGATGATATCTTAAATGAACTAAAATTCTACAAAATAAAAGATGATAAGGAAGTTATAATTAACAAGCTAAAGAGTGAGCTAGAAATATATAAGTTTGATAACACACAGTTAATTAAGGAAGTAGGAGCTGTTTTTCCTAATGTAGAAAATGTTTCACTGGCATTTCATAGTTTTTATCAAGATACCGATAGTACAAAAATAATACCAGTGTTAGTGGTAAAAAAACGAGAAATTACGACTAAAGAAGAGCAGAAAGATTCAATAGACGAAAAAAAACTTGTTGATTGGATGAAGCAACGTTTGCATTACAACGAAGTATTACTTTACTACAAAGACTAACTGATGAATTTAGCTCAGCTAGAAAGGATATTTAATCAAACAACAGAAGAGAATTTACCTAAATGGAATTCTCACAAAAAAATTATTCCTTTTGGTAGAGAATATTTAAGTAAAACTAAAATTAGGGAACGAAATCCTAAAATTGCAAGTGTTTTAATCCTTCTGTATGAGGAAAATGATATCGTATATTTTCCATTAATTCAAAGATCTAGTTACGATGGTGTGCATTCTGGTCAAGTTGCTTTACCTGGCGGAAAGTATGAGTCTTTTGATGTTACAACTCAAGAAACAGCAAAAAGAGAAACTTTTGAAGAAATAGGTATTCCAAAGAAAGATTCAATTATCATAGGAAGTTTGAGTGAAATGTATGTTGAAGTTAGTAATTATTTAATATTTCCTTATGTTGCTAAAGTAGATAATAAAGTAGATTTTATTATCGATAAAAAAGAAGTGGAGAAAGTTTTTTCCGTTTCTGTTTCAGAGTTAATTTCTGCACAAATTATACAAAAACGTGTAGATTTAAAAAATTACAATAAACTTGTGCCGTGTTATATCATAAAAGAGAATTTAATTTGGGGAGCAACTGCAATGATTTTACAGGAGTTTAAGGATATTATGCTTAATGGAAAAGCAGAACAAGAATGAATTTCCAAAAAGAAATCACATAAAATAAGTTTCTTTTTTTAGGACACATAAGCATCAAAGAATAGAAGTGTTACCTAATTGTATGCCTTTTTTTAGCGAAAATCACTATAAAATAGAAGAATGGATTTTTGTATAAAAATGTAACTACTTGATTTACTGCATAAAAAAAGAGAACCAATTTCTTGATTCTCTTACTTAGTAGCGGGAACAGGACTCGAACCTGTGACCTTCGGGTTATGAGCCCGACGAGCTACCTACTGCTCCATCCCGCGATATTGTGTTGCAAATGTACAACATATTTTTGAATTAGCAAAACATTTAAAAAAACCTTTTATAAAACCTTTTTTTAGCTACTTTTTCCTCATTCGAGCCATATAGAATCCGTCGTAATTGGTAGCACTTGGTAGTATTATTTGGTCATCTTCAAAAATAAAGTTAGAATTTTTTTCTAAAAATGAGTCTATTTGTTTTCTATTTTCCGAAGGAAGTATAGAACAAGTAGCATAAATTAATTTCCCTCCAGATTTTACGATTTTGGAATAGGATTGCAAAATTTCTTCTTGAGTTTTAATCATTCTTTCTATAAACTCAGGATTTAATTTCCATTTGGAGTCAGGATTTCTCCTTAAAACTCCCATTCCACTACAAGGAGCATCGAGCAATAATCTATCAGCAGAGTTTTCGAGTCGCTTTATTGCTTTGGTATCAGAAATTATTTTAGTTTGAATATTGTGAACACCAGCTCTTCTAGCTCTTAATTTTAATTCTTTTAGCTTCCAAGCATGAATATCCATAGCTATAATTTGACCTTTATTTTTCATTAGCGATGCCATGTGTAGAGATTTTCCTCCTGCTCCAGCACAAGCATCTACTACTCGCATTTTCTCATCGAGTTCCATAAAATTTGCTACTAGTTGAGAGGAAGCATCTTGCATCTCAAAATATCCCTTTTTAAAAGATTCGCTAATAAAAACATTCTTTCTCTCTATAAGTTCCAAAGCATCATCATATCCATCTATTTGCTGTACTTGAATGTTTTCAGCTTCTAGTTCTTTTATTAATTCGTCTTTTGTGATTTTTAAGGTGTTTGTTCTAAGTACTTGTTTTGCTGGTTTGTTGAGTTCTATGATTTCTTTTTCCCAAGAATTTTCTCCTAATTCTTCTATAAGCAACTTTTCCATCCATTTAGGAATAGAGTGTTCTATTGATTTAGAAGGAAAATTAAGTTTAAAACGTTCTTTTACTTTTCTATGATAAAAACCTTTAAATTCTTCCCATATTGGGAAATCTATTTTTTTATAAAGAAAGTAGGTAGCAATTATATTGTATAAATTTGTTGGATTTAATTCTTTTCCGCTATAGAATTCGATTCTTTTTTTCCATCGAATAATTTCATAAAAAGTTTCAGCAACAAAAGCACGGTCTTTACTTCCCCATTTTTTATTTTTTTTAAGGATTTGTTCTATTACTTTATCTGCATATTTATCTGTAAATAATGCTTCTTGTAAAGCATCGTGGATTCCTATAACTAAGTTTCTGTGTTCTAATTTTTTCATATAAAAAATAAAAAAAGTATCATTTAGTATGATACTTTATGAGAGTACAAATATAGTTTTTTATTACTTATTTTTCAGGAGGAAAGTTTTCAAATGCTTTTTGAATCGCTTCTTGTATTTGTTCTGCTTTGGATTCTAAGTTTTCTACCATAATTCCCGAACTAACTCCTTGCCAAATAAGCACATTTTTCTTTGCATCTATAATGTCAAAAGTTAATGTTCCTACCTCGTATTGATTGACCCAAGTGTTGTTTATTCCTCCCCACATCCATGGCCACCAACCACCAAATCCAACACCTACACTTTGATTATAATCAGTATGTTCTTTGGACATGGCGTGTATACTTATTATTAAATCAGACTCTTTTTCTTGTAATTGGAAGTTTTTAGCATTCATTTGTGTCGTTACTTCACTGATGATTCTATTTTTATCTAAATCATTCAGTTGTAATTTATTAAGAGCTTCCTTATCGATAGAATATGTTTTGTAACTTTCGAAGTTAGCTGTTCTATCGTAGTCGTATGCAGTTTTTATTGTAGAACAAGAATAAAAAGAAAACGATAGAATTCCTGTCAGTAAAAGTAAATATATTCGTTTCATGATTATTAAATTTTAGAATGAGTATATAAGCTCAAATTTTATACCAATTTAGATATATTTACTTATAAATACAAACATTTAGTAGCAGTAGATTTATACTATTTCCTTTTTATTTCAGTACAAATTGTTCTACATCTTTTTTTGTAATAGGATTTTCGCCAAGTATGATAAGTCGTTCTACTACGTTTCGTAGTTCTCTGATGTTTCCTGTCCAGTCAAAATTTTGTAATTTTTTTATGGCATCTTGGTTAATTTCTTTTTCGGTATTTCCTTGTTCTTCTGCGATTATTTTTAAAAAATGATTTACCAAAATAGGAATATCGTCTTTTCTTTCGTTAAGTGAAGGAACTTGAATTTCTATAACGGAAAGTCGATGAAATAAATCTTCTCTAAATTTTCCATTTTTGATTTCTTCTTTTAAATTTTTGTTGGTAGCTGCCAACACACGCACATCTACATTTATTTCTTTTTCAGCACCAACTCTATTAATTTTATTTTCTTGCAATGCACGTAGCACTTTTGCCTGAGCAGAAAGACTCATGTCCCCAACTTCATCTAAAAATAACGTACCTTTATGAGCAAGTTCAAATTTACCAGGTTTATCTTTTACAGCTCCTGTAAAAGAACCTTTCATGTGTCCAAAAAGTTCACTTTCTATAAGCTCAGAGGGAATTGCAGCACAATTTACTTCAACAAAAGGAAGTTTATTTCTATCACTTTTTTCGTGAATAGAATGAGCTACAAGTTCTTTTCCTGTTCCGTTTTGTCCTGTAATTAAAACACGTGCATCGGTTTCTGCCACTTTATCAATGATGGATTGTATATTTTTTAGTTCTTCTGAATTCCCAATCATTTGGTATCTTTTCTGAACTTTCTTTTTCAGAATTTTATTTTCGGTATTTAGAGCAGTATTTTCACTTACCAAATCTTTTCTTTGCAAACCGTTTCGCACAGAATTAAGCAGTCGGTTTAAATCAGGTGGTTTAGAAATGTAATCAAAAGCACCTAATTTTATAGCATCAACAGCAGTTTCTATATCTCCGTGACCAGAAATCATAAGGAAAGTAGTGTTTGGATAGATTTCTAAGGTTTTCTTTAACAGTTCTGTACCTTCCATTTTTGGCATTTTGATGTCAGAAATAATTAGGTCGTATTCTGTTTCTTTTATTTTATTGTAAGCATCAAGTCCGTTTTCCGATTCTTCTACTACATAGGAATCACTTTCTTCTTTTAGAATGTTTTTTAGTACATTTCTAATTGCTTTTTCATCTTCTACTAATAAGATTTTTTTCATTGAGGTATATTTTTCTCAGTATGAGTTATTGCAAATTTAATTTTTTTTATTAAAACATAATTGTCAATTTTGTGTTTATGAACGATAATTTATACATGAGCAGATGTTTGGAACTAGCAAAGTCTGGACTGGGGAATACATATCCAAATCCGCTTGTTGGTGCGGTGGTTGTTCATAATCAAATAATAATAGGAGAAGGATTTCATTATAAAGCAGGAGAAGCTCATGCAGAAGTTCATGCAATTAATTCGGTAAAAAATAAAGAATTACTGCAAGAATCTACCTTGTATGTGAATTTAGAACCATGTTCTCATTATGGAAAAACGCCACCTTGTGTAGATTTAATTATAAAAAACAAAATACCAAGAGTAGTAATTGGTATGCAAGATCCTTTTTCGAAAGTAAATGGAGCAGGAATTAAACGATTAAAGGAAAATGGAATAAATGTAAAAATTGATGTTCTAAAAAAAGAGTGTGAAGAATTAAACAAAAGATTCATAACGTTTCATTCTAAAAATCGTCCTTACATTTTTTTAAAATTTGCTAAAAGTTTAGATGGATTTTTAAACTCTGATTATCATAAAGAAAAAACACCTTTTTACATTACCAATAAATATTCTCTGCAGTATGTTCATTACAGAAGAACACAAGAACAAGCTATATTAATAGGTAAAACTACTGCAATATTAGATAATCCAAAACTAGATGCTAGAAATGTAGAAAACCTCACTAATCCAATTAAAATAATCATTGACTTACAACTAGAAATATTAAATCACGATTTACAACTATTTAATTCACAAAACAAGGTTTATATTTTTTAATTCACTTGAAAATAAAACGATAAATTCGGTAGAATGCATAAAGATAGATGATAAAAACGTACTTAAAAACATATTATTTGAACTTCATAAAAAAGAGATTCAATCCATAATTGTAGAAGGAGGAGCTTTTACATTAAGTGAATTCATTAAACAAAATCTATGGGACGAAGCCGAAATTTTTACAGGAAATTGCATAGCGAATTCAGGAGTTCTAGCTCCACAAATTTCAGGAGAATTGGTGGAAAGGAAAAAGTTTAAAGAAGATGATATGATTCTAATTAGAAATACAAAATCAGATGTATAGCTATAAAACATTAGAATCTAAAGTAGAAGATATTTTATTCAAAGAAAAATCAAGCAAGTTTATCGGTTATGCGTATTCAGTTTCTTGCGTAGAAGAAGTGAAACCTATTGTTGATGAGTTGAAAAAAAAGCATCCATCGGCATCGCATATTTGTTTTGCTTATAGAATTGGAATTTCGGGAGAAATTTACCGTGCAAATGATGATGGAGAACCAAGTGGAACAGCAGGAAATCCAATTTTAAACAGAATGATTGCACATGAAATTACTAATTCAGTAGTTTTTATAGTTCGATACTTTGGAGGAACAAAATTAGGGGTTTCAGGACTTATTTCTGCATACAAGGATTCAGCAGAAATGACTATTCAAAAAGGAAAAATCATAGAAAAAGAACTTACAGAAAAATATAGTATTCAGTCGGATTTTGAGCATATGTCAAAATTGATTAATCTCTTCGAAAATAATAACTGCACTATTTTGGAAACTCATTACATGGAAAACATAACATACACAGTCGAAATTCCCATTCAAAAACTAGATGAAATTTCACAAAAAATAAATGCGATTCATTATGAAATCGCATTCAAAAAGGTAGAGTAGGAGAATGTATTTACATTTTTCCTCCCATCATGCTTTGCATCATTTGTTTTCCTTGAGGAGTTTGCATCATTTTCATCATTTTCCCCATTTGGTTAAATTGTTTTAGAAGTTGATTTACATCTTCTACTTTTTGTCCACTACCAGAAGCAATTCTTTTCTTTCTAGAATGATTAATAATCTCTGGTTTTTTTCGCTCTTCAGGAGTCATAGAATGAATAATCGCTTCTATATTTTTAAAAGCATCATCAGGAATATCAATATCTTTGATAGCTTTTCCTACACCAGGAATCATTCCCATAAGATCCTTCATGCTTCCCATTTTTTTGATTTGCTTTATTTGTTTTAGGAAGTCATCGAAACCAAACTGATTCTTTGCAATTTTTTTCTGAAGTTTTCTTGATTCTTCTTCATCAAATTGTTCTTGAGCTCTTTCTACAAAAGAAACAACATCTCCCATTCCCAATATTCTGTCTGCCATTCTACTAGGATAGAACACATCAAGAGCTTCCATTTTTTCTCCTGTGGAAATAAATTTAATTGGTTTGTTTACAACAGTTTTTACAGTTAATGCTGCTCCACCACGAGTATCTCCATCTAATTTAGTAAGAACAACGCCATTATAATCAAGAACATCGTTAAATGCTTTTGCTGTATTCACAGCATCTTGTCCTGTCATGGAATCTACTACAAAAAGAGTTTCTGTAGGTTTTATGCTTTGATGAACATTTCTGATTTCTTTCATCATTGTTTCGTCAATAGCAAGTCGTCCAGCGGTATCTATTATGACTACATTATGCTTATTTTGATTCGCATATTCTAGAGCATTATTAGCAATTTCTACAGGATTTTTATTTTCAATTTCGGTATAAACAGGAACTCCAATTTGTTCTCCCAATACTTTTAATTGATCTATTGCAGCAGGTCTATATACATCACACGCTACTAAAAGAGGATTTTTAGATTTCTTTTTCTTTAAAAAATTAGCAAGTTTTCCAGAGAATGTAGTTTTCCCAGAACCTTGCAAACCAGCAATAAGAATGGTACTTGGATTTTCAGAAATATTGATTCCTACTTGTTCGCTTCCCATTAGTTTTACAAGCTCATCATGAACAATTTTGGTCATCAACTGCCCTGGATTTACAGTTGTTAAAACATCTTGTCCAATTGCTTTTTCTTTTATGTCAGCAGTGATTTCTTTAGCTACTTTGTAGCTAACATCAGCGTCTACAAGTGCACGACGAATTTCTTTTACAGTTTCTGCTACATTTATTTCCGTTATTTTACCTCTTCCCTTTAAGTTGTGAATCGCCTTATCTAGTTTATCTTGTAAATTCTGAAACATGATTTTAAAATTTATACAAAAGTAACAAAATTATTTGTTTCATTTAAAGTAGATTTAATCTGATATATTTAATTTTAATTTGGGTTCTTATTTTTCTGATATTTAGTTGTTTATGAATGTTATTTTAAATACATAATAGAAGTTTATAATTGGTTTAATGAAAATTTATATATTTAAAATCGAAACGTATATATTGTAGAGTCATGAATAAAATTATAGTATTTGGATTTTTATTAAGTTCAATAATCTCTTTTTCGCAAGTAAAAACTTCTTTTAATCAACCGCCAGAATGGTCTAAAAAGGTAGTTTGGTATCAAATATTTTTAGAACGTTTTAGAAATGGTGACTCTTCTAATGATCCTAGAAAAGAAGACATAAAAGGTTCTTATCCTGGTTTTATTCCAGAAAATTGGCAGACGACGCCTTGGAATCAGAGTTGGTATAAAGAAGATGTATACTTTCCAGAATACTCCAAAGGAAAAGATTTTAATGGTAATGCTATTGAAAATTTAGGACAAAAAGTTCAGTTACGTAGATATGGAGGAGATTTACAAGGAGTTTTAGATAAAATTGATTATTTGGATTCTCTTGGAATTACTGCAATATATTTTAATCCACTGAATGATGCTCCGTCACTTCATAAATATGACGCAAGAAACTGGAGGCATATAGATAGAAATTTTGGACCAAATCCAAAGAAAGATGTAGAGATAATGCAGTCGGAAAATCCAACCAATCCAAATACATGGAAAATGACAACTGCAGACAGTATGTTTGTAGAGGTAGTAGGTAAATTGCACAAAAGAGGAATTCGAGTAATACTTGACTACTCATGGAACCACACAGGAAATACGTTTTGGGCGTGGGAAGATGTAGTTAAAAATCAAGAGAATTCTAAATACAAAGATTGGTATTGGGTTCATAGTTTTGATAATCCCGAAACTCTAGAGAATGAATTTAAATACCAAGGTTGGTTTAATGTTCCTGATTTACCAGAAATTAAAGAAACTCAGCATGTAGACCATACCGAGGGAATAATACCTTTTCATGGAGATATTTATTCCCAAGAAGTGAAACAACATATTTTTAACGTAAGTAAACGTTGGTTGGATCCTAATGGAGATGGAGATTGTTCTGATGGAATTGATGGATTTCGTTTAGATGTTGCCGCAGAATTACCGTTAGAATTTTGGGAAGAATATAGAACTTTTGTTCGTACTATAAATCCTGATGCTTATATAATAGGAGAAGTGTGGTGGGAAAAATTCCCTAATAAGTTATTAAATCCAAAACCGTATTTAAATGGAAAAATTTTTGATGCAGTCATGAATTACAGATGGTATCGTTCTGCTAGAGATTTTTTTAATGAATCACCAAATGTAATTCCTGTAACTGAATTTGTGGATAGTTTAAATTCGTATAGAAAAAATATAGATGTAAATATGAATTATGCAATGATGAATTTGAACGCAAGTCATGATACACCAAGAGTACTAACATCACTATTTAATAAAACAGGATACAAACAAACATCAGCAGAAGATTATAAAACTCAAAAACCAAATCTAGAAACGTATAAAATATTAAAATTACTTCTTGCTCATCAGTTTACGTATATTGGTTCGCCTCATGTTTGGGCAGGAGATGAGATGGGAATGTGGGGAGCTGATGATCCACACACAAGAAAGCCACTCATTTGGAAGGATTTTGAATATGAAAATGAAGTCCATGATGGATTTAATGATGAAGTAAAGTTTAACGATGATTTATTTATATATTACCAAAAAGTTATTTCAATTAGAAATGAAAATCCTGTGTTGCAAACTGGCGAGTTAGAATTCATAAAACAAGATAATGAAAACAGAATTTTAGCATACAGTAGATTTAATCAAAATAAAGAAATCCTAGTGGTATTTAATATGAGCAATGAACCAAAAGAAATTAAACTTAAAGTACGTAGAAAAGATTATTCTCCTATTTTAAATCAAACAAAAATTAAGGAAAAAGATAATTTTATAAAAATAAAATTAGAACCTAAAAGTTCAGAAATCATAGCTAGTAAATCGTAAATATAATTTTCTATGAACGCTAAACTGGTATTTTCGTTAATTATAATAACTACTTTTTTTTCTTGTGGGAAAACACAAGAAAATCATATAAACTCGAACAAGAATAAAACTGAAAAAATGGATAAAATTACCCAAACAGAAGAGCAATGGAAAAAACAATTGACTCCAGAAGAGTATCATATACTTAGAGAAAAAGGAACTGAAAAACCAGGAACAGGAAAGCTTTTACATAATAAAGAAAAAGGAATCTACGTTTGTGCTGGTTGCGGAAATGATTTGTTTACAGATGAAATGAAGTTTGATTCGCACTGTGGTTGGCCAAGTTTTGATAGAGAAATTAAAGGAGATAAAATAACTAAACAAGTGGATACCTCTCATGGTATGATTCGTACTGAAATTGTATGTTCAAACTGTGGAGGACACCTAGGACATTTATTTGATGATGGCATTACAGAAACAGGACAGAGATATTGTGTAAATTCCCTTTCTTTGGATTTTATTCCTGAGGTAAACAATGAAGAAAATCAATCAGAAGAAATTGTGCTTGGCGGAGGTTGTTTTTGGTGTTTAGAAGCAGTTTTTTTAGAACTAAAAGGAGTTGAAGATGCTGAATCAGGATATGCAGGAGGTGTAATTAAAAATCCTACCTATAAACAAGTTTCTAGTGGAGTTACAGGACATGCCGAAGTGGTAAAAGTTAAATACAATCCTAAACAGATAACACTGCGTGAAATTTTAGAAGTGTTTTTTACTATGCACGATCCAACAACACTCAATAAACAAGGAGCAGATGTGGGAACTCAATACCGTTCAGTGGTTTTTTATACTAATGAGAAGCAAAAGAAAGAAGCAGAGAACATTATTGAAGAGTTAGAAGAAAATAACGTATTTGAAAATAAAATTGTTACAGAAGTAGTTCCGCTTAGCAACTATTCTAAAGCGGAGGATTATCATCAAGATTATTACAGTCAAAATAAAGAACAAGGATATTGCCGAATGGTAATTTCTCCAAAATTAGAAAAACTAAAAAAAGTATTTACCAAGAAACTGAAAGATTTAGAGTAATTTGCTGGGTTTAAAATTGTAAAATAGTTTTATGAAATTTCGTGAATATTTTTTTGTTGTTTTAGTGAGTATTGTTGCTTTGGTAATAGGGATTTCTTTCTTTTGGAAAAGTATACTATGGAGTTTGGTTTTTCTAGTTCCAATTTTTCTTGTGGGAATATACGATATAATTCAAAAAAAGCATAGCATCCTTAAAAACTATCCAGTAGTTGGACATTTTCGTTATTTACTAGAAGATTTTCGTCCTGAAATCCAACAATACTTTGTGGAAACCGATATAGAAGGTACTCCGATTAACCGTGTTTATCGTTCCATCATATATCAAAGAGCAAAGCAAGCGGTAGACACAACTCCATTTGGAACCAAGATGGACGTTTATAGAGAAGGATACGAGTGGATAAATCATTCCATATATCCATCTAAAAGCATAGATGAAAATGACTTTAAAAGAGTAACTATAGGTAGTAGTCAGTGTGCAAAAAAGTATGATTCCAGTATTTTGAATATTTCTGCAATGAGTTTTGGAGCATTGAGCAATCGTGCAGTAATGGCTATGAATAAAGGTGCTAAATTAGGAGGATTTGCTCAGAATACAGGAGAAGGTTCTATTACTCCATATCATTTAAAATACGGAGCAGATTTGATTTGGCAAATAGGAACAGGATATTTTGGTTGTAGAAATTTAGATGGTACTTTTAATTTTGATTTGTTTGAAGAGCAAGCAAATTTAGAGGTAGTAAAAATGATTGAAATTAAACTATCTCAAGGAGCTAAACCTGGTCATGGAGGAATTTTACCAGCAAAAAAAAATACGCCTGAAATAGCAACTATTAGAAAAGTAGAGCCGTATACTGATGTTTTTTCTCCTCCAGGTCATACCGCTTTTAGTTCGCCTAAAGAAATGTTGGAATTTGTTGAAAAACTTAGAGTATTGTCTAAAGGAAAACCAATAGGAATAAAGCTATGTGTAGGTAATGAATATGAGTTTGAAGATATATGCAAACAAATGTCTGAATCAAAAATATACTTAGACTTTGTTACGGTAGATGGAGGAGAAGGTGGTACAGGAGCTGCTCCTGTTGAGTTTTCTAATTCATTGGGAACTCCACTAAGAGAAGGACTTTGTATTGTAGATAGGTATTTACAAAAATATAATCTAAGAAGTGAAGTTAAGATAATTGCTTCAGGGAAAATTTTCACAAGTTTTCATATGGCAAGAGCATTGGCATTGGGAGCAGATTTGTGTAATTCTGCTCGTGCAATAATGATGGCAACAGGTTGTATTCAAGCACTCGAATGTAATTTGGATACTTGTCCTGTAGGAGTTGCTACGCAAAATAAAAGTTTAATTCGTGGATTAGATGTAGAAGAAAAAGCGATACGAGTTAAAAATTACCATAACAAAACGGTTCATGCATTTATGGAGTTGTTGGTTGCAACAGGTTTAAAACATCCAAATGAATTAGAGAAAAAACATATACTTAGGCGAGTAAGTTTATCAGAAATAAAAAGCTACGCAGAAATTTATCAATAAAGCGTTTAAAAATCAAATCCAACTAGAACTTTTTCATTTTCTATTTTAACGGGAAAGGTAGCAATAGAAAGATTCTCATCGGATAAACTTTTTCCATTTTCAAGGGAGAATGTTTTTTTATGCAGAGGACAGGCAACTTTAGGGATTTCGTTTTCAGAACCAATCATTCCTCTAGACAGTACCATTTCTAATTTATGAGGACATAAATTCTGACAAGCATACCATTTGTTTTTTCGAGTAAAATTAAAAACAGCAATTTGTAAGTTCTTATATTTTATGCAATTTCCACCGTTTTCATCAAAGTCGGAGGTTTTTCCAGCTTCAAACCAATTTACTACTTTATCTTTGTCTACAGATTTATAATTTTCTAAAATCATCTTGTTGATTATTTAATGTTTATATAATTTTTAAGGATACAATCGTTACCATTCTTTAGGAACTTGTTGTTCTCTCATAGGTATGAATACTAGGTTGTCATCGCTTTCATTTGAGTTTACAAAATGATTAAATCTCTTTTCTAGTTTTGGGTCTTCTATAGCTTGCTTCCATTCGCATTCGTAGGTTTCAACTAGTTTTTCCATTTCATTTTCTAAATCTTGAGCTATTCCTAGAGAGTCGTTTATAACTACCTCTTTTAAATGTTCTATACCACCTTCGAGTTTGTCTAACCAAGCAGCAGTTCTTACCAATGGACCCGCGGTTTTTATGTAGTACATCAAAAATCTATCTAGGTATTTAAATACAGTTTCCGAATCGATTTGCTCGGCGAATAAAATGGCATGTTTAGGATTTGCACCACCATTTCCGCATACATACAGATTCCAACCACCATCTACGGCAATTATTCCAAAATCTTTCCCTCTCGCTTCGGCACATTCTCTGATGCAAGCAGAAACACCACCTTTTAATTTATGAGGAGCTCTTAATCCTCGGTATCTCTCTTCTAGTTTTATTGCTAAGGTTGTACTGTCGTCCATTCCGTACCTACACCAAAGAGAACCTACACAGCTTTTTACCGTTCTTAATGCTTTACCATATGCATGACCACTTTCAAATCCAGCATCAATTAGTATTTTCCATATGCTTGGCAGGTCTTTGAGTTCAGCTCCTAGTAAATCTATTCTTTGTCCGCCAGTTATTTTTGTGTATAGATTGTATTTTTTTGCAACTTGTCCGATTACAATTAATTTATCGGGAGTAATTTCTCCTCCTGGAATTCTAGGGATTACAGAATAGGTTCCATTTCTTTGAATATTTGCAAGGAATTTATCATTAGAATCCTGATTTACATTGTGTTTATTGGCAGTTTCAGCATAAATACTAGCAAAGATAGATGAGGTTACAGGTTTACATACTTCACAACCATCTCCTTTTCCATACTCATTTAATAATTGTTCGTAAGATGTTATGCCTTTTATTTTTACAATATCGTAAAGTTCTTGTCTTGAATACTGAAAATGTTCACAAACAACTTCTTTTACTTCTTTTCCAAGCTTTTTTAATGTTTCTTTATACAAATCGTTCACTAAAGGTTTGCAACCACCACAACCAGTAGTTGCTTTGGTATTTTTAGTTATATCTCCAAAAGAAGAGAATGTTCCGTTTTCTAAATTATTACAAATAGTTCCTTTAGTAACGTTTTCACAAGAGCAGATTACAGCACTATCAGGTAAATCACAAGCAGAACCAAATGATGATTTTTCGCCACTACGAGCACCTAAAATTAAATCTTCTGGGTTTTCAGGGATTGCCATTCCGTTTAGGTAAATTTGATGTAGCATATTGTAATCATCTGCATCTCCTACAAGTATTCCTCCAAGTAGTTTTTTTCCGTCTAAGCTTACGTTTATTCTTTTGTATAAAAATTTACTTTTATCTTCAAATAAAACAGAATGTCCTTTATCGGCAGGCATATAAGGTTCTCCAAAGCTAGCAACATCAACACCAATGAGTTTTAGCTTAGTAGACATATCTATATCGTCGGGCATTAAAACTTCGGTATTCCCTAAAATCTGATTTACAGCTACATTTGCCATGTCGTAACCAGGAGCGACTAAACCATAAATCATTTGATTGTAAAGAGCGACTTCTCCTATAGCATAAATTGAAGAATCAGAAGTTTGCATTTTATTATTTACGACAACACCTCCTCTTATTCCTACTTCTAAATCACAGTTTCTAGCTAATCCATCTCTAGGTCTTATTCCTGCAGATACTATAAGCATATCTACATCAAGTTTATCGTCTTCTCCAAACTCTAGACCAGTAATTTTTTCTTCTCCTAGTATTTGATTTGTTGCTTTATTTAAGTGAATGTTGATACCAATAGATTCTAACTTTAATTGAAGTACATTACTACTTCTGATGTCTAATTGCCTAGGCATTAATTTAGATGCAAACTCCACTACATGAGCTTCTAATCCCATATCCATAACAGCTTTTCCTGCTTCTAGACCGAGTAATCCACCTCCGAGTATTGCTGCTTTTCCATTGTTTTTCTGAGCGTTAATCTCTTTTGCATACTTCATCATTTGTTCTAAATCTTCAATGGTTCGGTATACAAAAACACCTTTTTTATCTACACCTTTTATTTGAGGAACAAAAGGAGAAGAACCAGTAGCTAAAACGAGTACATCGTAACTGTATTCTTTATTGTTTGCGGTAGTAATAATTTTAGCTGATTTATTAATGTCTTTTACTTTTTCGTTAGTAATGAGCTCGATGTTGTTTTCGGAATACCAATTTTTTGGAGCTAATTCTAGAGCTTTTGCATCTTCATTTTGAAAAAACTCACTTAAATGAACTCTGTCGTACGCAGGTCTTGGTTCTTCCCCAAAAACAGTTAATGAATATTTATCACTATTAGGATGATTAGCAAATTTTTCACAAAATTTATATCCTACCATTCCATTTCCTATTACTATTATTCTACTCATCACGATTAAATTAAGTATTTATACGTCAAAAGTAAGTATATGTACGTAAATAGTGTAAATTAAAAATAGATATATTTACTAAATTGTAGAAATGGTATAAATTGTGTTTTTTTATTATTAAATTGCTAAAACAAGCAATGTAAAGTGACTATTATGTAATAATTATTAATAAATTTACGCAAATTTAAATATGGAAATAGAAAAGATATTTGAACAGGTTGATGAGATTAACAAACAAGATCCAAATTATGAGATTTCTGATGGAGAGAAAGTTCCTAAAGAATTGTTGTATTCAATTAGAATGACTAACTGTCTTGTTGATTATGAAGATAATCCTTCTTTTGAGTTGCAGGTTGCAACAAGAGCACAGCATATAGCAAGGTGGAAAATTCCGAGAACGGATTATCCTATGGATAGAATTGGTTATTTGAAATGGAGAAATGATTTAAAGAAGCTTCATTCTCGGTTGATTTCTGAGATATTAAGTGCTAATCAAGTAGCTGACGATAAAATAAAAAGAATTTGTTTTTTGATTGAAAAGAAGGATTTAAAAAAAGATGCTGAAACTCAAATTTTGGAAGATGTAGTATGTTTGGTTTTTTTAGAGTTTTATTTTTTAGATTTTTCGGAAAAACATAGTGAAGATAAAATCGTAAGTATTGTTCAGAAAACTTGGGGAAAGATGTCTGACAGAGCAAAAGATAAAGCTTTAAAAATTTCCTTTTCAGGCAAAGCAAAAGAACTTATAGAAAAAGCACTTTCGGGTGGAGCTGAATAATTTAATACATAAAAAGTTTAAGAAATGGTATGTAATTGCGTATTCGTTTATAGCTGTTTCTTTAATTATTAATCAAGTTTTAATACAATATTATTTTAGTAATCAAGAAGAATATTCTCTTATAAATATTTCGGGAAAGCAGAGAATGTTGAGTCAGAAAATTGCTAAGGGAATTATAATTAGAAAATTTGACTCTGATATGTATGATTTACATACAATATCAAGCGACATAAAGTCTTTTGAAGATGGAAACAACTACATAAAACAAGAAATAAACAATGGTAGTTATTCTGATGAGATTAATTTGCTATTCCAATCCATTCAAACTAAGTATAAAACTCTAACTGATTTATATAAAAAATCAATTAATGAAAAGCAGGAAATCGATTTAGAAAAAATTAAAAAATTAGAAAATGATTTTTTAATCACAATGGATCAGTTTGTTTATTCGTTAGATGAAAACGCTTCAAGCAAAATAAAACAACTACGTATTTTAGATTTTATTTTATTTTTATTGGCGATTGTTATACTGTTTTTAGAGCTTAAGTATATATTTATTCCTTTAGATAGATACATAACTAAAGTAGTTCACTTTTTGAATAGAAAGAATAGAGAAACGGTAAAACTATTGAAGGAGACTCAAGTTTTGACGCGAGAAAATGAAAAAGTAATTAGTAATTTAAAGTCTTTTGATGTTGCAATAGATAATACGCTGTTGTATTGTAGATTAAATAAGTTAGGGGAAATCATTCATATGGGAAAACAGTTTATGGAACTATATGAATCAAAAGTAAATCAAAAAATAAGTAATTTTTCTGAGTTTTTAACTTCAAATGTAAAACAACAACTTGAAATTAATTCAATTATACAAAACATCACTAGTTCTGGTTGGCAGGGAGAATTAAAAATTGAATATGATAAAGATACTTATATATGGTTGGAAACAAGAATTTCTCTTATTAATTATGATGGAGCTGAGCAGTTGCTGGTAACTTGTTTGGATATTTCTAAGCGAAAACAAAAGGAAGATTATTTGCAAAAAGTTAATCAAGAGTTGTATGCAGATAAAATTAATCAACAAAAAATAATATCGAGTCAAATAGTTGAAAGTCAAGAAAACGAGCAGAACAGGATTGCTAAAGAATTGCATGATGGAGTAGGTCAGATGTTGACAGGTTTAAAGTTCACATTGGAATCTGTGGAGGAAAATGATGTAGAAGAAACCAAGGAGAAGATAAAATTACTGAAGTCAATTACGCTGGACATCATAAAGAATATACGTAATGTGACATTTAATTTAACACCTCCTGAATTAGAAGACTATGGTTTAATCTCGGCAATTGAAAAGTTGGTAATTGAGTTGAGGAAATATACCGATAAAAACATACAACTTGTTAATCAAACAGAAACGATTTTTTCTTTTGATAATTCGGTAAAGATAAATGTTTATAGGATTATTCAAGAAGCGTTAAACAATTCAATTAAGTATGCCGACTCGGAATTTATATTGATTAAATTTTTTGAATCAGATGAGATTCTGAGTATTTCTGTTGTAGATGATGGTAAAGGATTTAATTTTGAAGAAATCAATGATTTAGATAAACCCAAAATGGGAATGCTTTTTATGAAAGAGCGAGCAAGTTTTATAAATAGTAGGATTTTTATACAATCAAAACCCAATAGAGGAACTAAAATCACGCTGAATATTCCAATTAAAAAAGAGCATTAATCAAAAACGTTTAATACTCTTTTGTGACATTTGATAGCGGTTTTATAGTTAGTGTTCCAAGAAATTAATTAAGTATTCTCTGTATTTATAGAATTCGGAATCTTCTAAAATCTCTTTTCGTATTCTTGGTTTTTTATAGTTTATGTTTAATGTATCTCCAATTTTTGCTTTGGGACCAGAAGTCATCATAATTACTCTATCTGCTAAGAAAATGGATTCGTCTACATCGTGAGTAATCATAATTGCTGTGGTTTTTTCTTTGTTTAGAATCTCTAAAAGAACATCTTGTAAATCTCCTCTGGTTAAGGAATCTAACATACCAAAAGGCTCGTCTAATAGTAGTATTTTGGGTTTAATTGCCAATGCTCTTGCGATTCCTACTCGTTGTCTCATTCCTTGTGATAAATCTCTTGCTTTTTTATGGAAAGAGTCTTCTAAACCTACTTTACTTAAATAGTATTTGCATACATCTTCTCTTTCTTTTTTGGAGGCATTAGGGAAAACTTTGTCTACACCTAATTTTACATTTTCGAGTGTTGTCATCCAAGGGAATAAACTAGGAGATTGAAAAATTACACCTCTATCAGGGCCAGCTTCGGTGATTTGTTTACCATTTAATATAATTTGTCCTGAAGTAATAGGATTTAATCCAGCAATCATTGAGAGAAGAGTGGTTTTTCCGCAACCTGAGTGACCTATTATCGAGATGAATTCTTCCTTTTTTATATCTAAGTTTAAATCTTCTAAAACAACATAATCTCCTTTTGGAGTAGGATATACCTTCTTTAGATTGGTTATTTGCAACATGATTTCATCGGAAGCAAATAAACTGTTTACATTTTCCATAATTTAAAAAGATTTAGGGGTTAGGTTTGGTAATAGTAGTTCGGGAGCATTTTCTTTTTTTTGTTTGTTAAGTTCTCCTAACTCCATTAGGTATTCGATAATTTCATTTCTTAATTTTTTGAACTCATCTAAATGATTCATTTCTGTTTTATCTCTAGGTCTAGGGATATTTACGGTAAATTCAGGACCTAGTGTCGCTTTTGGGCCAGGTTTTAAAGGGATAATTCTATCTGCCATAAATATACCTTCATCAACATCGTTAGTTATAAGTAAAGCTGTTCGTTTACTAGTTTCCCAAATTTTTAATATTTCTTCTTGTAAATTTCCTCTAGTTAGTGCGTCTAAGGCACCTAA
Source organism: Flavobacteriales bacterium (assembly GCA_020635515.1). Classification (GTDB taxonomy): domain Bacteria; phylum Bacteroidota; class Bacteroidia; order Flavobacteriales; family Weeksellaceae; genus JACJZS01. Next base: position 79,781 of record JACJZS010000003.1, on the reverse strand, counting down.
AGGTTCGTCCATAATAATCATTTCTGGATTCATTGCGAGTGTTCTAGCAACAGAAACTCTTTGTCTCATTCCTCCTGATAATTCTTTAGGGAGTTTATTTATAGCATGAGATAAACCTACCATTTCTACATATTCTTCAACTCTCTCGGATATGAATTTTTTATTCTCTTTTGGGAAAACTTCCTTAACGGACATTTCTATATTTCCATAAACAGATAACCAAGGTAGTAGAGAGTAATTTTGGAATATCATACCTCTTTCGTGGCTTGTATCTTCAACTTTTTTATTCTTGAATAATACTTCTCCTTCTGTGGGTTGTAATAATCCATTTATCATATTAACTAAAGTGGTTTTACCACTTCCTGAAAAACCTACAATTGCTACAAATTCTCCTTCTTCAATACTTAGGTTTATATTATCTAAAACTTCCCCTTTGTATTCTGTCTTTGGATTATAGGTTTTATATACATTTTTTAATTCTAAAATTGCCATACTCTTTTAATTTTAAAGTTTTTATTTATCGAAAGAGATTAAGTTTTGAATTAGTAGCATAATTCTATCTAAAGCAAAACCAATTAAACCAATAACAAACATTGCAACAATTATTTTTGAATTAGAATCATTAGCTCCATTTTGGAATTCTTCCCAAACAAAGGAACCTAAACCTGGAGATTGAGCTAGTAATTCAATTGCAATAAGTACCATCCAAGCAACAGAAAGAGTAATTCTGAGTCCTGTAAATATTAGTGGCAATGATGCTGGTAATATAATTTTAAATATCTTTTGTAAAGAACCTAATTTTAGTACCTTGGCTACGTTAATGTAGTCTGTATCTACTGCAGAAACTCCCATTGCGGTATTTACTAAAGTTGCCCACATAGAACATAAACCTACAGAAATAAAGGAAATAATAAACGAACTATCGCTATCGGAATTTCGTAATAGAGTTGTAACTACCATGGTAACTAAAAGTAACCAAACCACAGGAGATACAGGTTTAAAAATTTGAATTATCCAGTTTATAGAGGCTCGCAAAGTAGGATTTAGACCAATGACAATCCCAATTGGTACTGCAATTAATAATGCTAAAACAAATCCTGCAAATACGGTCTTTAGACTCGTTAAAATCTGATCAACAAAAGAAGGTCTTCCTGTATATACAATTGCTTTTTTTCCTTGTGAAGCTCTTGATTTATTTAACTTTTCCGTTTTTTCTTTAAACTTTTCTTTTTTGGATTTTACTATTCTGTAATCAATTAACAGAGCATAGAGTGCATTTTTGGTTTGTTGAGGCGAAGGTAATGTAACAGGAACTTCTTTTTTCTCAGCTTGAGTTAATGAGTATTTTATATTGTATTCTCCGTTATCTTTTTCTAATGCAACTGCATAAACATCAGGTTCCGATAGCTTTTTGAAATCATTTGAATCATCTGTAATAATGAATTTTCCATCTAATTTTGTTTTTGCAGTGGTTATAATTCGTGCAACTTTTTTTGCATTTTCTTCTCCACCAACTTCTCTAGCTTTTTCAATTTTAGAATCGGATAAACTGTCGTATAAAGAATTAGCACCCAAATTCCAGATAAGGATAAATGCAAATATTGATAAAATAGGTGCTATTATTTTGCTGAAAACTTCTTTTGCATTTTTCCTCGGTTCTTCTTTAGTAATTAGTCTAATCAATGGTTCTAGAAAACCTAAACCAATGAATCTGAATATTTTAATTATTGAATCTTTCATTTGAGTGCGTATTATATATTTGATATATTATTTTTTGTTCTGTCTAATTAACGGGTTACTTTTCCTTATTACCTATTTTGAAAGAATTGATGTATCCTATAGGATCTTTTCCGTCGTATTTATTTCCATCAATAAAATCGGTAGTTGCAGGTTTGTATCCATCGGTTTGGGGAATATCAGTTTCAGGAATTTTCCCTTCTTCTACTAACAGCTTAGCAGCTTTTTTCCAGATATCGGGTCTATAAACATCTTTTGCTTTGTTGTGATACCAATCTGCTGGTTTTGAATTAGGTATTTGCCCCCATCTTCTCATTTGAGTTAAAAACCAAACAGCATCGGAATAATAAGGATAAGTAGCATTGTATCTATAGAAAACATTAAAATCAGGCATTTCTCTTTTGTCTCCTTTTTCAAATTCAAAAGTTCCAGTCATTGAGTTTGCCAATACAGTTTCATCAGCTCCTACATATTCAGATTTGGAAAGTATTTTTACAGCTTCCTCTCTGTTTCCTGGAGTATCTAGCCATTTTCCAGCTCTAATTAATGCTTTTGTTACGGCAATTGCTGTATTTGGGTTTTCATCTACAAATTTTTTGGTCATTACAAATACTTTTTCAGGATTATTTTTCCAGATGTCGTAATTGGTAACAACAGGAACTCCAATTCCTTTTGCAACAGCTTGTTGGTTCCAGGGTTCTCCTACGCAATATCCATAAATAGTTCCAGCTTCTAAAGTTGCAGGCATTTGAGGTGGAGGAGTTACTGATAGTAGAACATCGGCATCTATTTGTCCTTGAATATTATCTACAGAATACATTCCAGGATTAATTCCTGCGGCAGCTAACCAATATCTAATTTCATAGTTGTGAGTTGATACAGGAAATACCATTCCCATTTTAAACGGTTTACCTTCGTTTTTGTAATTAGCTATTACAGGTTTTAATGCTTCGGCACTGATAGGATGTATTGGTTTTCCATTAGCATCTTTTTTTACGTGAGGTTTCATTCCTTCCCATACATTATTGGATACTGTAATGGCATTACCATTTAAATCCATGGAGAAAGGCGTTACTAATTCTGCTTGTCTACCAAATCCTGCTTGAGCTGCAATAGGTTGTCCTGCAAGCATATGTGAACCATCTAGTTGTCCGTCGATAACTCTATCTAATACGTTTTTCCAATTTGATTGTGCTTCTATAGAAACAAACAATCCTTCATCTTCAAAAAAACCTTTTTCTTTCGCGATAGCTAGCGGAGCCATATCTGTTAGTTTAATAAAACCGAACGTTAATTGTGGTTTTTCAATTTCTAACGTTTGTGTAGATGTTGCTTCTTCTTGTGAGTCTGCATTAGTAGTGTTTTTTTTGTCTTCACAAGAAAATACTACCAGAGAAAATACAGATAAGATTGCTAAGTTAAATAAGTACTTTTTCATAATTATTGAATTTTGTTTAATGCAAAAGTAAGTGTAAATACTTATATTTATAATTGAAAAATAATTCTTTTTTTAGTGTTTGTATGTAATATTATTTAATTGATAATATTTCTGATTAATTTTAGTAATTACACATATTATGGAGGTTTGAATTATTAAAATATCAGTTTTAGCTTTTATTAAAAGGTTAATTGTTAGTTTGACAATAAGTGTGTGCTTATTTTATGATTTTGGAATTTTATAGGCTTTAAAATACTATTATTATTAAATAAGTACACAAAATAAGTATATATACTTATTTTGTGTATTGAATTGATTTAATTTTGCCGTCAAACGAATGTTTAACTTAAAATTTATAGTTATGATTAGAATTTACAAATTACTTTTTGCCTTTATTGTATTGAGCATTATACCTTTAAAGGGACAATTAACGGCTGAATTAGAAATTAGACCTAGAGCAGAATACAGTCATAGTAATAAGACACTGATTCCTGAAGATTCAGATCCAGCTGTTTTTGCATCTCAGCGTTCACGACTCAATGTTGGTTTTGAGAAAGATTTTTACAAAGTATATCTTAGCTTGCAAGATGTAAGGACTTGGGGAGAAGAAAATAATACCATTACAAATAATGGTGCTAATACGAGCATATTTGAAGCTTATGGATTGGTTGATTTAGGAGATAAACACCAAGTTAAGTTTGGTAGGCAATCCCTTTCGTATGATGATCAAAGAATTATAGGAGGATTAGATTGGGCACAACAAGGAAGAGCTTTTGATGCTTTATTATTTAAAGGAAATTACAAGAGTGGACTTCAGTGGGATTTAGGTATAGCTTACAACCAAGTGGATCAATCTTCTGCAAATGGTTCTATTTACACAGGAAATGATTTTAAAACATTGCAATATTTATGGTTGCACAAGGATTTTGACAAATTTAAAGCCAGCTTGTTAGCTATGAATGTAGGTAAGCAAAGAGATAATGTAGATGATAACGGTACGTATGATAAACAAACGGTAGGTATGCATCTAAAGTACTTACCTAAAAACTTTACCTTTTTAGGTAATGTTTATTATCAAACAGGAAAAGAGTCAGATGGAAAAAGTGTAAGTGCTTATTTAGCATCGTTAGATGTTGATTATAAAATACCAGAGTCAAAATTGAGTGTAGGAGCAGGAGTGGAGTATCTTTCAGGTACTAATTACGATGAAACAAATAAAAATAATTCTTTTGATCCAACTTTTGGAACGAATCATAAGTTTAATGGTTTTATGGATTATTTTTATGTAGGAAATCACGGAAAGTCAGTGGGTTTAACAGATATTTATGGAAAGATAGGTTATAAATCAGGAAAGTGGTTTGTAAACTCTGCGGTTCATTCGTTTAGTACAGCCGAAAATCTTTCTGTAAACTCAGAAAAAAATCTTGGTATTGAGGCAGATGTAACTTCGGGATATGTTGTTAATAAGGACTTTAAAGTAGTTGCAGGATATACTCAAATGTTTGCATCAGAGGGAATGGAACAGTTAAAAGGAATTACTAATCCAGTGAAATTCAATAATTGGGCGTATGTAATGGTGGTAATTAAACCAACTATATTCTCATCTAAAGAATAATTTAGAGGTAATTTTACTCTATGGTTTATCTTAAAGTTTTAATTAGGATAAACCATTTTTTTATCTATCTAATTTGTGGAATACTTAGTGTTTTCCTCCATCAATAATTTTAAAAATATGCAGAATGTTTGGGAATACTGCTTCCATTGACTCTTTTACACCATTTTTGGAACCAGGTAAAGCGAGAACTAATGTGTCTTTAATCATTCCCACGACGCTTCTAGAAAGCATAGAATAAGGAGTTCTTTCTTGTCCGTAATTTCTTATGGCTTCTTCGATTCCTGGAATTCTTTTTTCAATTAAAGGTTTTATGGTTTCTGGTGTTATGTCTCTTCTAGAAAGTCCAGTACCTCCTGTGAATATAATTAAGTTTGATTTTTCTACTTCGGTTTTAATTTTTTGTTCAATTTCTACTTTTTCATCAGGAATGATATCGTAATGATTGATTTTTATGTTTAATTCTTCTAATTTTTCTACAATTATTTTCCCTGATTTATCCTCTTTTTTATTAGACGAAATGGAATCAGAACAGACAATAACGCTAGCGGATAGGTTCTCAAATTCATTTCTGAAACTGGATTTCCCACCTTTTTTTTCAATTAATCTGATATTGTTTATGCTTATGTTTTTGTCAATAGGTTTTAACATATCGTACATCGTTAAAGCAACAATAGATGCACCGTGCATTGCTTCTACTTCAACACCTGTCTTGTAAATGGTTTTTAATGTGCACTTTATAAAAACGCTTAATTCTTTAATTTCAAACTCTATGGAGGTAAATTCAATAGGAATCGGATGGCAATCAGGAATTGAGTTTGAAGTGTTTTTTACGGCAAATAATCCTGCGGTTTTACTCATTTCTAATACATCTCCTTTGGGAACAGTTCGGTTTTTAATTGCTAAAATGGTTTCAGGATTTCCTACTTTTACTTCGGCTTCTGCAGTGGCAGTTCGTAGTGTTTTTATTTTATGCGTAATGTCTACCATAAAGTTTAAAAATTAGATTTTTGAATTATTTTTTTCAAAAATAGTCCTTTTATTTTTAAATCAAGGTAGAAAAAAAAGAGTTGGACATCACTTAGTGAAAAAACTAAGGAATGATATTTAAATTTTGATAGTAAAAATCATCTTCGTAAGTAAATTCTGTATTAGCTACGTATCGGTTGGAATATTTTACTACATCGCCAATTACAATGATTCCAGGAGTTTTTAATTTTTTATCTTTGACTTTTTCTTGGATTGTTTCTATGGTTCCAAAATAAGATTCTGAACTTTCTAAGGTTCCGTTGTGAATTATAGCAATAGGAGTTTTGAGTTTATTTGCGTTCTTGTAAATATCAATAATTTGATTGATTTTATTAATTCCCATCAGAATCACTATAGTAGCATCTGTTTTAGATGCGGTATAAATGTCTTTTGGGATTTTCCCCTCAGAATTGGTAGCTGTAATAACCCAGAAACTTTCGGTAATATTTCTTTCCGTTACAGAAATTCCTTGAGAAGCAGGGACGGATATACAGGAAGAAATTCCAGAAATTACTTCGGTTTCAATTCCAAAACTTTCAATGTGTCTTATTTCTTCATTTCCTCTCCCAAAAACAAAAGGATCTCCACCTTTTAGTCGAACGACTTCTCCATAGTTGAAAGCGTAATCGACGAGCATTTGATTAATCTCTTCTTGAGTGAAAGAATGATTATTATTTCTTTTTCCCACATAAATCTTTAATGCATTTTTTGAGTAATTTACTATTTTAGGATTTACCAAAGCATCATAAAAAACTACTTTTGCTTTTTTTAGAGCTTTGTATCCTTTTAGAGTTATCAGCTCAGGATCTCCCGAACCTGCACCAATTAATATTACCTTTGGCTTCATTACTTTGTGTGTTTGTTTAATTCTTTTTTGCTGTTTATGTTTTCTAATAAATGCGAGTCTTCGGGTTTTACATCGAGATAATTGGTATTGAATTGATTTATGAAATTCATGACTCTTAGTTCATCTAGTTGTATCAGTTTTTCACATTTTTCTTCGCACCTTTTTGTATAAACTCCAATTAATGGATGTATATTTTTATTGTCTTTTGCTATGGAAATTTCTGCCTCAGTTTTTTCGTTAAATTCAATTAAATCTTGTAAAATAGTGGAAGTGATAAAAGGAATATCGCAACTGAGGATTAAAATTTTATATTCCGTGGTATGATGTAGAGCGGTGTAAATACCACCCAAAGCACCTTTGTTTTTATGAATGTCAGAAACTAGTGGAAATCCAAACTTTTGATATTCTTTATTGGAAGTTACCAAGGTAATATTTTTAGAAACTTTAGATGTTTGTTCTAAAATACGTTCTATAAACGTTTTATCATGAAGCATAACTAAACCTTTTTCAGACTCCATTCTTGTGCTTTTTCCACCGCATAATATGTATGTTTGAATAATCTTTTCCATACTAGAATTTAATTTTATACTCTGCGATTAACGAGTAATTGTGTTTAGAGTTTATACAAAAATAAAATGATTTTACAATTAAAATGAAATATACTAGTATAAATACGTATATTTTTGTAAATCGATAATTTAATTAGTTTTTTTTATTATTTTTGTTACTGGTTGTAGTATATTTCCTTTTTATGATAAATATAGTTTTGGCAGATGATCACACCTTGGTGAGAGATGGAATAAAATCGTTACTTAGTAAGCAAGATGACTTTAAAGTTATTGGCGAAGCGGAAGACGGAGTTCAGGCAATTGAGCTAGTTAATGAGTTAAAACCAGATTTATTGATTATCGATATTAGGATGCCAAAATTTACTGGGATTGAAGTAATCAAACAATTAAAAAAAGAAAAAGTAAATGTGAGAACTATCGTTCTATCTATGCACGATTCAGAGGATTATGTTTTAGATTCAATAGATTCAGGAGCTGATGGTTATGTTCTCAAAGGAACTAATAAAGAAGAGTTTGTGAAAGCAATTAATTTTGTGATGAGTGGCGAAAAGTATTTTTGTGGGGAAATTTCGTCTATTCTTCTAAAACGATTAAATAACAAACCAAATAAGTCAGAAGTTAAGACGTCTTTAGATTCTGAGTTTAATTTAACAAAAAGAGAAACTCAAATTCTAAAGCAAATATTAAATGGAAATAGCAATCAAGAAATAGCTGATATTCTTAAAATTAGCAAGAGAACTATTGAAGTACATCGCCTTAATTTAATGAAAAAGCTAAAGGTTAAAAATATTGTAGAACTAACTAAAGTGGCGAATCAATATCATTTAATTTAAGTATTTGATAATATTACAATTGTTTTTTTGCAACTTCATCATTATTGACGGCATATATTGTTGATGCCAATACATATCTGATTAATTAATAAATTTTTTATTTGAATTAAGTATTTGTACTTATTTTTGTTGAGTATAAATTATTGCACAGATGAGTACTATTATAAATCAGGAAGCCAAAACTACTTGTTCTTACTGTGGTGTAGGTTGCGGAATTGTTGTTAGTAAAGACAGTAGAGGTAAAGTTTCAGTTGCAGGAGATGAAAATCATCCTGTAAATAAAGGAATGTTGTGCTCTAAAGGTATGAATCTACACTATGTTGCTAATGATTTATCAGATAGATTATTGTATCCGCAAATGCGTTGGAGTAAATCTCACTCTTTAGAAAGAGTTTCTTGGGAGGTAGCTTTAGAAAGAGTAGCATCTGTTTTTAAAACTTTAATTAAAAAACACGGATCAGACTCCGTTGCATTTTATGTTTCAGGACAATGCCTTACAGAAGAGTATTATATAATTAATAAATTAGTAAAAGGATTTATAGGAACTAACAATATAGACACTAATTCTCGTCTTTGCATGAGTTCTGCCGTAGTAGGTTATAAAAAAACAGTAGGAGAAGATTCTGTTCCTATATGTTATGACGATATAGAACTTGCTGATTGTTTTCTTGTTACAGGAGCTAATCCTGCTTGGTGTCATCCTATACTTTGGAGGAGAATTCAAAATCATAAAGAGAAAAATCCTAATACAAAAATAATTGTAGTTGATCCAAGAAAAACAGATTCGGCTAGTTATGCAGATATTCATATTCAGTTGAATCCAGGGACAGATGTGGTTTTAAATAATGCTATTGCAAGGCAATTAATCGAAAATGATTTAATTGATTTAGACTTTATAAAAAATCATACAGAAAATTACGAAAGTTTAAAAGAATTGGTATTTCAAACTTCTTTAGAAAAGTCGGCAGAAATATGTGGAGTAGATTCTGATTTAATTCAAAAAACAGCACAGATAATAGGGAAATCAAAAGGATTTATTAGTATGTGGACTATGGGATTGAATCAAAGTGTAAATGGAGTTGATAAGAACACCTCTTTGCTAAATATATCTTTAATAACAGGAAAAATAGGTAAACCAGGTTCAGGTCCTTTTTCTCTCACAGGACAACCTAATGCAATGGGAGGAAGAGAAGTAGGTGGTATGGCGAATCTACTTGCAGTGCATAAAAATCTTGAAAATCCAATTCATAGAAAGGAAGTAGCAGACTTTTGGAAAGTTGATGAAATTTCTTCAAAACCAGGTTATACGGCAACTCAGATATTCGATGAAATAGATAATGGAAATTTAAAAGCTATTTGGATAGTTTGTACTAATCCGATGGTAAGTATGCCTAATGTAAGAAAAGTAGAAAAGGCACTAAAGAAAGCAAAATTTGTAGTTGTACAAGATATTTCAAACAAATCAAACACATTGGAATATGCAGATTTGGTTCTTCCTGCTGCTGGTTGGTTAGAAAAAGAAGGAACTATGACTAACTCCGAAAGAAGAATCTCGTATTTACCAAAAGTTTTAGATCCACCACAAGAAGCCAAACCTGATGTACAAATTATTTGGGAGTTTGCTCAAAAAATGGGATACCACGGATTTGATTATAAATCGGCAGAAGAGGTATACAATGAGTATATTCAGATGACGAAAGGAACCAATATAGATATTACAGCTCTTAGTTATTCTAGATTAAAAAAAGAAGGAACTTTTCAATATCCTGTAAATAAGGAGAATCCTAATGGAACTTCGAGATTATTTGAGAATCATCAATTTTATACACCTTCCAAAAAAGCAATAATTAACATACCATCTCATATTTTAAGGGAAGATTTTTATGAGAAGTCAAAGGATTTTCCACTGATTCTAACAACAGGGAGAATTAGAGATCAATGGCATACCATGACAAAAACAGGGAAGGTTTCAAGATTAAATACTCATATTCCTAAACCTATTTTAGATATTAATCCAGAAGATGCATTGGCTTTAAATTTATCAGACGAAATGCTTGTGGAAGTTAAAAGTGCTTTCGGTGAAGTAAGAGTAAAAGTAAAAATTACGGATACCATAAAAAAAGGTACTGTTTTTCTCCCGATGCATTGGGGAAAGCAACTGCAAAATGATTTAAATAGATGTAATAATCTTACAAGTAATTTAATAGATCCAATTTCCAAAGAACCAGATTTTAAATTTACGAGAGTTTCAATTGAAAAATACATTAAGAAACCTAGTGATATTGTCATTATAGGAGCGGGAGCGGCATCGTTTAGATTTGTTCAAAATTTTAGAGAACACAACAAGGAAGATAAAATAACCGTATTTTCAGACGAACCAAATCCTTTTTATAATAGAGTATTACTTCCAGAATATGCAGTTAATCATTTGTCTTGGGAAGAACTTCAAAAGATAAAACAACAAGAATTAGATAAACTAAACATCAATCTAAAAATTAAAAATACTGTAAAACAAATTGATAAGGAAAATAAATGGATTGTAGATACAGAAAACAAGAAAATACCATACGATAAATTGATAATAGCTACAGGTAGTCGACCTTTTGTTCCAAAAGATATGAAGTTAGATATACCAGGAGTATATACCATAAGGAAAAAATCTGATGTAGATGATTTTAAAATGTATTTAGAACAGTTTAAAATCCCTCAAAATCAAAAGCAAGTTATAATTGTTGGAGGAGGTTTATTGGGATTGGAGCTTGCTGTTTCTTTACGGAAAATAGATATTCAAGTAATAATTATTCAAAGAGGTTCTCGTTTAATGGAAAGACAGTTAGACGAAATTGCAAGCAGAATATTAAAAGAGGAAATACAAGATGAAGGTATAGAAATTTATTTTGATAATGAAGTAAGTACTGTTTTTAACTCAGAAGAAACTAATATTTTATCAATTAATTTAAAAAATGGAAAAAATATTCATGCTCATGCGATGGTATATTCCATAGGAACAGTTCCCAACATTGAATTAGCCAAAAATGCACAATTGGAATGTGGGAGAGGAGTCAAAATCAATCAATACTTACAAACTTCCGATGAAAATATTTTTGCGATAGGAGAGATTGCCGAATTTGAAAATCAAGTTTTTGGAATTACTTCTGCAGCAGAACAGCAAGCAGATATATTGTCAAATTTTCTTTCAGGAGATATTAGCAGTTATTATTCTGGTTCGGTATTAATGAACATCATCAAATTGGAAAACTTAGATTTATGTTCAATAGGAATTATTGAATATCCTGAAAATGATGATTCTTATCAAGAAATTGTTTTATGTGATTTAGCATTGCGATTTTATAAAAAATGCATTATAAAAGATGATTTATTGGTTGGTGCAATATTGATAGGAGATAAAAATGAATTTGCCGAATTTAAAATGCTGATTGAAAACAAAGTAGAGCTTTCAAATAAAAGAACAGAATTACTAAGAGGAAGTTCAAACTCCAAACCTATGAAAGGAAAATTAATTTGTTCTTGCAGTCAGGTAGGAGATGGTAATTTAATTGAAACCATTAAATCAGGAGTTTCAAGTTTTACAGATTTGTGTAATCAAACAGGTGCAGGTTTAGGTTGTGGATCTTGTAAATCTCAAGTGAAAGAGATCTTAGATAGTCATTTAGTGTCAGAGAATGCTTAAAAATATAAAAAATGAATCAGAAAAATAGTAGATTAAGCAGATACATAGTTAAAGGAGGAGTTTTATCTTTATCAGAGTTAAAAAGAATTATTCATATTGTTAAGCAGTTAGAAATTGATTATATTTCCTTTGGTTCAAGGCAAGATATTATGTTTCCTTATTCCGAACTAAACCATGATTTATTAGATAATCCTAATTTTATAATTCCTAGCGAAGATGAAATTATTCACGAAAACATTGTATCCTCTTACGTTACTTCAGATATATTTAACCATACTTCGTGGCTTACAGGTACTAAGCATTTATACATTTTGGAATCATTTAGGTTTTTACCAACATTAAAAATAAATATTGTAGATCCTAAACAATCATTAGTTCCTCTTTTTACAGGAGATTTAAATTTTATTGCTTCTGAAGAGGAAGATTATTGGTATTTGTATTTAAAACTTCCTAATTGGAAAAATAGTAAAAGGTATCCTGTACTTATTTACTCTTGGGATATGGCAAAACTTGCAGAAAAAATAGAAAATACAACTCACTTTGCCGAAACAGAAGTAGAAGATTTGTTTAATTACCTAAATCAACAATTGGATTTGAATAGCAGGAATATAACTCAAGATTTAGATTTAAAATACATTCCTTTTCCTTATTATGAAGGAATGAGTCATTATGGTTTAGATCAATATTGGCTGGGACTTTACTGGAGGAACAATAAATACGATATTAATTTTTTAGATGCTCTTTGTAATATTTGCATAGATTCTTCGGTAAGTAAAATCAATATAACGCCATGGAAATCCATTATTTTAAAGGGAATATTAAAGAAAGATAAAATCTTTTGGGAAAATTTTTTAGGAAAACACGGAATTAATATCAGACATTCACAATTAGAACTAAATTGGCATCTTCCTGTTAATGATAAAGAAGCATTAGATTTGAAGAGCTTTTTGGTGAAAAGCTTAGATCAGTATGATGTAAGTACGTATGGATTAAGTATAGGTGTTACCAATTTCTCACAAAATAAACAGTATTTTAATTCAATTATAATTCAAAAAAATCAACTTCCAGAAGAGGTTTCTAGTTTAAACATAAGAGATACATACAATATTCTATATGCACAAGATTTTAATCCTAACACTAGAAAATACATTGTCTATGTTCAGGATATAGATAAAGTAGAAATTCCAAAAATCATTATGGAATTAAGTAAAATGTATTTCAATAAATCAGATGCTAAAATCATGGATAAATCAGATAAAAAAAGCACAACTCAAACGAATAGAGATATATACCAATGTGTGGAATGTTTATCTGTGTATGATGAATTGGTGGGAGATGAGATTCAGAATATTCCTAAAGGTACGCGTTTTCAGGATTTACCAAAACACTATCAATGTCAGTTGTGTGAGTCTCCTACGTCAAGTTTTGTTAAAAAGAATATTTAAGTAGATTACAAAAAAAAACTGTTCCAAAATAGAAACAGTTTTTTCGTTTTATTTTAAAAATAAATTAGTCTTGAGCAACAACTTCAAATTCATAGTCGTGTTCTACAGTTCTATGTAATCTGATTTTTGCAACTGCTTTTCCAATTCTTTTAATGGTATTTCCTGGAATCTTGATGTATTTCTTTTCTATTTCGATTCCTTGTTTCGCTAATTCTTCAGAAAGATTCTGATTGTTTATAGAACCAAAAAGCTTATCTCCACTACCAACTTTAGCTTTAATGCTGATAGCTATTTCTTTAAGTTTAGCTACAACTTGATTAGCATTATCTATTAGTGCCTTCTCTTCAGCTTCTCTTTCTTTTAGAATTTTATTTAAGTTTTCTTTTTCCTGTGGAGTAGCTAATTTAGCAGAACCTTGAGGAATCAAGAAATTACGAGCATATCCTGGTTTTACGTTTACAATATCAAACTCTAAACCTAAATTTTCTACGTCTTGGGTAAGTATAATTTCCATTTTTCTTTTTTATTTTAATTGATCACCAACATAAGGTAACAATGCTAAGTGTCTTGCTCTTTTTATTGCTACAGCTACTTTTCTTTGGAACTTAAGTGATGTTCCCGTAATACGTCTAGGAAGGATTTTTCCTTGCTCGTTTACAAATTTTAGTAAAAATTCAGGATCTTTATAATCTACATGTTTGATTCCGTATTTTTTGAATCTACAGTATCTTTCTTGTGTTTTAGTATCTATATCTAGACGAGCTAAAAATCGTACTTCTGATTCTGCTCCGCCTTTTGCTTGTTTTGAAATTTCGTCTATTGCCATTTTTTTAAGCTTTTGCGTTTTTTCTTCTACTTACTCTTTCTCTTGCCCACTCTTCTGCGTGTTTATCTAACTTAACGGTTAGGTAACGCAAAATTCTTTCGTCTCTTTTGAATTCAAGTTCTAATCTTGAAACAATATCACCTTCTGCTTTAAACTCAATAAGGTGGTAAAAACCATTTCTTTTTAATTGGATAGGATATTCAAGCTTTTTTAATCCCCAATTTTCTTGGTTAATGATTTCTGCATTATTCTCTTGCAGAAAGTTTTCAAACTTTTTAACTGCTTCCTCCACCTGAGAGTCAGATAGAACGGGAGTCAAAATGAAAACAGTTTCGTAACTATTCATACTATTAATATTTAATAAATTAAGTCTGCAAATTTATAATTTTTATTTATTCTCACAAAATAAAAGTTGTTTAATAAATAAGTGGTAGATTCAACTAGCAAATGCAACATTATGATTAATATAATCAGAAAATAATTTTACTGGTTTATCAAAGTTAAGGTTTTTTCTAGGTCTATTGTTAATTTTCATTTGAATTTCATTTAAATTCCGTGTATTATTTTCATTAATTTCTTGATTTTTAGGGATATACTGTCTGAGTAATTTATTCATATTTTCAATTTGTCCTTTTTCCCAAGAGCAATAAGGGTTAGTAAAATAAATGGTGACACCTAATTTTTTCGTTATTTTTTTATGTTCAGCAAATTCTAATCCATTATCCGTAGTAATAGAATGAACAAAATCTTTATACGGGAATAATAAATCATTGACCGTTTTAGCTACTTCTATTGCTGTTTTCCCTTTAGGTAAATATTTAATTATAAAAAACTTAGAAACTCTTTCTGTAAGAGTTAAAATTACTCCTTTATGATTTTTACCTACTATTAAATCCATTTCAAAATGTCCAAATTCTTCTCTATTATTTATCCTTTTAGGACGCTTGTCTATGCTGATTCTATCTTTAATTTTAATTTTATGTTCTCCTACAGGACGTTTTCTATTTTTTAATTGATGCCTCAATTCTTTATACAAAGAACCTCCATTATTCTTATCCAATCTTATAAACTGGTAAATTCTTTCAATACTTACCATGTTTATTTGATGTTTCCTACAATAACCTACTATTTGCTCTGGAGACCATTGCTCTTTTGTTAAGTATGAAATTACTTTTTTTTCTACTTCTTTAGTAAACTTTCTAGAGTAACAAAAGCGTTCTTTCCGTTCACTATAGTACTCATGAGCTTTCTTTGGATTATAACTATTTCTCTTGCTAGAATTACGCTGTAATTCCCTATAAATAGTACTTCTATCTACTCCTATTTCTGTAGCTATTTCTACTTTACTAAATCCTCTTTTATGTAAAATAGAAATTACATATCTTTGTTCTAAGGTTAAATGTTTCATATTTTGCAACTTTTGGTCGAGGACACAAAATAAACAATTTTATCCATTCAGAGGAAGGGGCATAAGCCCTTTCTTTTGAAAAAAAATGTTTTTATTATTATCCTCAAAAGTTGCATTTACTAGTGGAACTTAGAAGTTAGATGTTGATGAAGTTAAAATTTATCTTATATTTAATCAAACTAAGTATCATTTTAATATGAATGAATTAAAAGAAGTATATCGTTTTTTAAATGATTTAAAAGAAAACAATAATCGAGATTGGTTTACTACGAATAAAAAACATTTTGAAAATGCTAAAAATAAAGCAAAGTCATTTTGTGAGAATATATATAATAGTATAAGTCTTGAAGATGATTTAGAATCGATGAAAATTTTTAGAATTTACAGAGATGTTCGCTTCTCTAAAGACAAAACACCTTATAAAGTGAATTTTGGAGCATCTTTTGTTAGGCAAAAACCTCAACTAAGAGGAGGATATTATTTGCACTTACAACCAGAAAATACTTTTGTAGGAGGAGGTTTTTGGCAACCTAATAAGGAGGATTTATTTAGAATTAGAAAAGAATTTGAGTTTGATGACACAAGGATTAAAATGATTTTAAACGATGCAAAATTTAAAAGTACATTCGGAGAATTAGTAGGAGAGGAATTAAAAACAGCACCCAAAGGTTTCGATAAAAATCATAGTTCTATAAATTTGATTAAGAAAAAACAATTTTTAATAGTAAAAAAATATTCTGACAACGATGTTTTTTCAGATAAATTTAAAGAAAATATTGTAGCAGATTTTCTTACAATGATTCCATTTTTTAATTACATGAGTGAAGTTTTAACTACAGATTTAAATGGCGAAAGTGTAATTTAAACATGATAGTATTGTTAAAAATTAGAAATTCAGTCAAAAAAGTGTTAAAAATTTGATTTAACGTCAAAAAAATAAGGTTTATATGCTTTTTTGATGTGTTGTTTGTTAAAATATGTACTATATTTGTGACAAGTAAATAAAAAAGTTCACAAAATATGTCAAATTTAAGATTTAGAACTCTAGCGGAGTTGCCAAACAAACAAGCTAGAACTGTAGAAGTAACTGAAAAAATGTCTACTTTATTTTGTTCCAATGTTTTCTCAGAAGAAACAATGAAACAATACCTTACTAAAGAAGCTTACTCTAGTATTATGGGAGCTATTAAAAAAGGTACTAAAATAGACAGAACTATCGCAGATCAGGTTGCAGTTGCAATGAAAGATTGGGCAATGTCTAAAGGTGTTACTCATTACACGCACTGGTTTCAACCGTTAACAGGTGCTACTGCAGAAAAACATGACTCTTTCTTTACGCCAATAGGAGGAGGTAGAGCTATAGAACGTTTTAGTGGTTCGTTGCTTTCGCAACAAGAGCCTGATGGTTCTTCTTTTCCTAATGGAGGATTAAGAAGTACTTTTGAAGCAAGAGGATATACCGCTTGGGATCCAACATCTCCTGCATTTATTATAGACACAACTTTGTGTATTCCTTCTGTATTTATTTCGTATACAGGAGAAACATTAGATTATAAAACGCCACTTTTAAGAGCATTAGAAGCGGTAGATAAAGCAGCTACTGCTGTGTGTAAATATTTTGATAAAAACGTTACTAAAGTATCTTCATCATTAGGTTGGGAACAAGAATACTTTTTAGTAGATCAGTCATTATACAATACGCGTCCAGATTTAGTACTTACAGGTAGAACTTTAACAGGTCATGCTCCTGCAAAAGGACAGCAATTAGATGACCATTATTTTGGTTCTATTCCTACTCGTGCTATGAGCTTTATGAAGGAATTGGAAATCGAATGTATGAAATTAGGTATTCCAATTACAACAAGACACAACGAGGTGGCTCCTAATCAGTTTGAGTTTGCTCCAATGTTTGAGGAAGCTAACGTAGCAGTAGACCACAATTCATTGTTGATGGATTTAATGGGAAAAGTTGCTAGAAAACACGGATTAAAAGTGTTATTACACGAAAAACCATTTGCTGGTGTAAACGGAAGTGGAAAACACAACAACTGGTCATTAAGTACTGATACAGGAGAAAATTTATTAAGTCCAGGTAAGAATCCAAAGAAAAACTTACTATTCCTTACATTCTTTATAAACACAATCAAGGCAGTTGCAGAAGATGGAGCATTAATTAGAGCTGCTATTGCATCTGCAAGTAACGATCACCGTCTTGGTGCAAACGAAGCTCCTCCTGCAATTATATCTGTATTTATTGGTTCTCAATTATCTAATACATTAGACGAATTAGAAAAAGTAACAGAAGGAAAACTTTCTCCACAAGAGAAAACAGATATTAAGCTAAATGTAGTTGGTAAAATTCCTGAAATCTTACTAGACAATACCGATAGAAACAGAACATCTCCATTTGCCTTTACAGGAAATAAATTTGAAGTAAGAGCCGTTGGTTCTACGGCAAACTGTGCTGAGCCAATGACTGTGTTAAATACTATTATGGCAAAACAGCTTACTAAGTTTAAAGCTGAAGTAGATGCAAAAATTGCTGAAGGATTGAAAAAAGATGAAGCAATTCTAAATATACTAAGAGATTACATCAAAACTTCTAAGCATGTTATATTCGAAGGTGATGGATACAGCCAAGAGTGGTTAGACGAAGCAGCTAAAAGAGGTTTACCAAATTTAAGAACTTCTGCAGAAGCACTTAAATTAGAAGTAGAACCTAAATACATTGATGTTTTCACAAGTACTGGCGTTCTTTCAGAAAAAGAAATCATAGCAAGAAACGAGATAAAAATAGAGAAGTATTGCACAATGCTTGATATTGAAGCTCAAGTTCTTGCTGATATTTCTAGAAATCACATCATTCCAGTTGCTATTAACTACCAAAATAAATTAATTTCTAACGTACAAGGTTTAAAAGATATTTTATCTGGAGATGATTATGATAATGCATCTAGAGAGCAAATAGATTTAATCAAAACTATCTCTTACCATATCGCAGGAATCAAAAAATTAGTTGATCAGTTATTGGAAAGAAAAGGGAAAGCATACGATGCTGGTGATGCTCATGAAGTAGCAGATTATTTCTGTAATGAAGTAAAAGCCTTATTCGACCCAATTAGAGAGCATGTAGATGCACTTGAAATGCTAGTAGATGATGAGCTTTGGCCATTAACTAAATACAGAGAACTATTATTTACTAGGTAATAGAAAATTTAATTGTTTTTTATGTAGAACTTCTCAATTTTTGAGAAGTTCTTTTTTTGTTACATTTGTGTCAAATAATCTCAATGTCTAAAAAAAGTATTCTTTTTATCCTTCCCGATTTAAATCCAGGTGGAGCAGAACGCATAGTTACTACTATTTTAAATCATATAGATTTAGATAAATATTCTCCTAAATTGATGTTAATGAGAAAAGAAGGAGTTTATTTAGAAATTTTAAAGTCAGAAATAGAAATTGTAGATCTTAAAATTCAAAGAATCAGACAATCTATTTTTCCAATTTTAAAGTATATTTATAAACACAAACCTGATATTGTTTTTACAGGATATGGCGAAGTAAATGCTTTTTTATCTCCTTTTGTTCCACTTTTTAGAAATACAAAATTTATAGCTAGAGAAACCAATGTCGTTTCTCAACATATTACTAAAAAGACAATTCAATTTTTTTATAAATTCTATCCTAATTTTAAAACAATAATCTGCCAAAGTGATGATATGATGCACGATTTAATTCAAAATTTTGGAATTAAAAAGCAAACAATCACAAAAATAAACAATCCTGTAGATGTAGAATTTATACAAAATAAAACACAAGAATCATTTGATGAACCTCTCTATAAGAATGTAAACAAGAAAGTAATCGCAATAGGGAATTTATCTTCAAGAAAAGGAATAGACAATTTACTGAAAGTATTCTCATATTTAAAAGATGAGCCAATAGACTTATTTATACTAGGAGATGGAGCACAAAAAGAAGAATATATAAACCTTAAGGAAGAATTAAAACTTGAAAAAGTACACTTTTTAGGAATTAAAAAGAATCCATATAATTATCTACAAAATTCAGATTTGTTTATTCTTTCTTCTCGTTATGAAGGTTTTCCTAATGTTCTTTTAGAAGCAGGTGTTTGTGGAACCTATGCATTAGCAAACAATTGTCCTGGAGGAATTAATGAAATTATACAAGATGGAATTAACGGCGAAATTGCAGATATAGAGAATCATCAAGAATTTTCTAAAAAAATAAAAGAAGTATTAGCTAAAAAACACGATAAAGAAAAGATAGAACAAAGCATAGTATCTCGTTTTTCAAAAGAAATAATTCTAAAAAAGTATTTTAACTTGTTTGACTCTGTTAACTCGTAGTATCTGACTTTTATTTCATAAATTTGCACCATATTTAGCAATGATTATGTTACAGACAAAAATAGCAGATTTTTCTTTTTCTAATTGTTTAATGAATGCATCAGGTGTTTGGTGTAGAACAGAAGCTGAGCTCGATGAATTAATTAAATCTTCTGCATCTACATTTGTTACCAAAAGTAGTACGTTGGAATTTCGAGAAGGAAATCCAGAACCAAGATATGTTGATTTAGAGCTAGGAAGCATCAATTCAATGGGATTACCAAATTTAGGAATTGATTTTTATCTAAACTATTCAATTAAAAACAATCAAAAAGAAAACTTTTTATCTGTTGCAGGATTAACGCGTGAGGAGAATCTAGAAATGCTAGAAAAAGTTCAAAATTCTGAATTCTCAGGTTTACTAGAACTTAATCTTTCGTGCCCAAATGTAATAGGAAAACCACAAGTTGGTTATGATTTTGATGCTACAAAGTCTTTACTAGAAGAAGTATTTTCTGTTTATAAAAAACCACTGGGAGTTAAACTTCCTCCGTATTTTGATATTGTTCACTTTCAACAAATTGCTGAAATTCTTAATCAATTTCCACTTAAATTTGTTACTTGTGTAAACAGTATAGGAAACGGATTATTTATAGATACGGATTCCGAAAAAGTAGTTATAAAACCGAAAAATGGTTTTGGAGGAATAGGAGGAAAGTACATTAAGCCAACTGCACTAGCAAACGTTCGTCAGTTTTACACGCTTTTAAATCCAGAAATAAAAGTCATCGGTTGTGGAGGAATAGAAAATGGAAAAGATGCCTTTGAACATATTCTTTGTGGTGCTTCTATGTTACAGGTAGGAACCCAACTTATGAAAGAGGGAATGTCTGCATTCGATAGAATTGAAAAAGAATTACGGGAAATAATGAAACAAAAAGGATATTCTACAATCGAAGATTTTAAAGGGAAATTACAATCTCTTTAATTCATTTATACATTCGTAAATAAATTCAACTTCTTTAATTAGTACATTATTACTATAAATTGAAAATGTTTTGTTTTGTTTATTAAAACCAATTTTTATTTGAGCATTAGAATCAATCGTAAAATTATTTTTAAGCAGAGCATGTTTAAACCAAAAAAGAGTTTTTTCATCTGTTAAAGATAAGTCTACTTTTTGTGATTTGTTTTCTGTTTTCTTTATAAATGTATTTTCCGCATAATTGAATTCAAAGTAGGGAATTTCCTCATACAGATTGAGTTGCAATGCCAGATCTTCGGTTTCTCCTGAATAGAATTCATTATCTTTAAAACACCATAATTTATCTGCAATTTTAAAAGAATATTCCCAATCGTGAGACGTAAACAGAATACCTTTGTTGTATGTATGTGAAAAGTTTTTTAGTAAATCTAAAATCATCAGTTTATTTTCTAAATCCAAATGAGTAGTTGGTTCATCTAGAATTAAAAAATCGGTATCTTGTACCATTGCACGTGCTATACACGCTTTTTGTAAATTTCCATCACTTAGCTCGTTTATAGAATAATTTTTATACTTCTCTAAATTGGTGAATTCAATTATTTTATTAATCCATTTACGCTCTTTTTTAGTGATTTTTTGATACCATTTTTTATAAGGAAATCTCCCAAGTTCTAAAAGTTCTACAACGGTTAATCCCGAATGGATATTGGTGTTAGATAAAACTACGGATACATATTGGTGGAAATTTTGAACATCTAAACTATCGGAATTAATTGAAATAGCTCCACTTATTGGAAGTACTTCTTGCATTAATGTTTTTATAAGTGTTGTTTTTCCAACTCCATTTTTCCCAATTAGCAAAGCAATTTCTCCTTGAGTCAACACTGAAGAAATACCTTTGATAAGAGGTTTTTTATAACCAATAGAAAGGTTAGAGAGTTGAAGTGTTCTATTCATCTATATATTTAAAGGTAATATCTCTTCATTCTATATTATACGCAAAACCAACTCCTAGAGTTTGTTTTAATTGTGTTCTTTTAATTTGGTCGTGATCATACAGCAGATTTATAGTAAACTGAGAGCTAATGAATTTATTTATTTTCATGTCTATTTCAGCGGAATAAAAAATATCAACTCTTTCGGCATGATTTAGGTAATTAGAAAAAAGATTAATAGAATGAATAAAAGCTACATCAGAACTTATTTTTCCTTTGTGAGTTGCTCCTGCAGATGCTCCAAGTTCAAACAAAAAAGAATCTCCATCATTTTTTAAACCATAATTTCCTTTTTTCTGTAGAATTTCATCTGTAACAAAGGTCATTTTAGAAGAAGCAGGACGAAGATAAGCTTGAAAATTATCGTTTGGATTGTAATTAAAACCAAGACCAACTGTAACGTATCCAGGAGCCATAAAGTTGGAAATTTGCTCTCCATCTCTTGCGTTAGGTGTAGCATCATAGTCAAAACCTTCTACAAATTGAGTTAAAAAAGTTGCATTTGCTGTTGCATACCATTTCTTATTTAATTTTCTACCATAGGTGGAAGATAAAGAAATAATATCTTCCGTTTTTTTAGGTTTTTGGTCGGCATTTGCTTGTACTCCATATCCCAAAATAATTTTATTTTCTACGTAATTGTTTCCCTTTTTGTAGTCTATATTATAATTCACTCTAGCATTTAATCCCATAGAGTTTAAACCTCCCGCAACCCAATTAGAAAAAGAACTTTGATTAAAAATAAGTGAATTAGTTCCTCGTATTTTCCAATACTTTACAGGTTTATATTTATTTAATTCTCCTTTTACTGTTTCTAATGAGTCTTGAAACTTTTTAATGGTAGAAGATAAACGTTTTTTTTCAAATTCAAGTGATTCTTTGCTTTGTATCGAATCCGATTGTGCTAGACAAAAATTTCCAATTACTAAAAAACTTAAAAGTAGTAGAGTATTTTTCATTTATTTATAATCTTAAAAAATTTATGCAAAGGTAATAAATAAGATTTAATAGTATTTGTATTGATGAATTAATAAAATAGACGTAAAATATTGATAAAATGTTTAAAAAACACATCAAAAAAGTGAAAAATAGTCAACAAAAACACATTATACATGTATAGTATATTAATATTTTGATTATATTTGTTATGATGAGAGAGAAAAATACAAATCAAAAAAAAGAATTACGTACTGTGGATTACCATTTGAGAGTGGTATGGTCTGCGGTCAGTAAGATGTATAATGATAAAGCCAAAGTTCATGGTTATACTATGGTTTTGGGATTTACATTATTATCTATTGATCCTAGAAAAGGGACACCAAGCACACACTTAGGTCCCAAAATGGGAGTAGGAGCCACAAGCTTATCTAGAATCTTGAAAAAGTTAGAAAAAGATAAGTTTATTTCTAAAAGACAAGATGAGATTGATCGTCGTGTGGTGCATATTTGTCTAACTGATTTAGGAAAAGAGTTTAGAGATTATTGTAAAGAAATGGTTTTTAGATTCAATGAAGGATTAAGTGAGAAAATTCCTAAAGAGAAAATGGATGTTTTCTTTGAAGTTATGAATACTATAAATGAGTATGCTACAAACAATGCAATAAAAGTAGAAATGTCAGAGAAATAACGCAAATAAATAAACATGAAAAGAGTAATAAAACACGTTACGGTTTTAGGTTCTGGGATTATGGGTTCTGGTATTGCTTGTCATTTTGCCAATATAGGAGTTCCAGTTTTACTGTTAGATATTGTTCCTAGAGAGCTAAATGAGTTAGAAAAAAAAAATAAACTCACTCTTGAAGATAAAACAGTAAGAAACAGAATAGTATATTCCAATTTGCAAAAAGCCATAAAATCATCTCCTTCGCCAATATATCATTCTTCTTTTGTGAATAGAATTGCTGTAGGAAACTTTGATGATGATTTAGAAAAAATTAAAAATTCTGATTGGATTATAGAAGTAGTTGTAGAGCGTTTAGACATTAAGAAATCAGTTTTTGAAAAAGTAGAAAAATATCGAAAAGAGGGAACGTTAGTATCTTCAAATACTTCAGGTATTCCCATTCATTTGATGACCGAAGGGCGTTCCGAAGACTTTAAAAAACACTTTGCAGGAACACACTTCTTTAATCCCGTTCGTTATTTACCTCTTTTGGAAATTATACCAACAAAAGATACCTCAAAAGAAGTTGTAGATTTCTATATGCATTACGGAGATTTGTTTTTAGGAAAAACAACGGTTTTATGTAAAGATACTCCAGCATTTATTGCAAATCGAGTAGGAGTGTATAGCATCATGAATTTATTTCATAATGTAAAGGAATTAGGTTTATCCATTGAGGAAATAGACAAACTTACTGGTCCTGTAATAGGAAGACCCAAATCCGCAACCTTTAGAACTTCTGATGTAGTAGGTTTAGATACTTTGGTGCATGTAGCAAATGGACTAAAAAACTCATGTCCTAACGATGAAAAGAATAATGAATTCCTGATTCCTGATTTTGTATCTAAATTAATGGAAAATAATTGGTTAGGAAGTAAAACAAATCAAGGTTTTTATAAAAAAATTAAAAACGAAGATGGAACATCAGAGATTCATAGTTTAGATTTAAATACTTTTGAATACAATCCTATAAAAAAAGTATCTTTTGCTACTTTAGAAAATACCAAATCCATAGAAAATTTATCAAAACGATATGAAGTTTTGATTAATGGAAAAGATAAAGCAGGAGAGTTTTATAGAAAAATATTCGGTTCTTTATTTGCATACGTTTCTCATAGAATTCCCGAAATTTCAGATGAATTATACAGAATAGACGATGCTTTAAAAGCAGGGTTTGGTTGGGAACATGGACCTTTTCAAATTTGGGATTATATAGGAGTCGAAAAAGGAGTTGAACTTGCCGAAAAAGAAAACAGTCCAGTAGCAGAATGGATAAAAGAAATGGTTTCTGTTGGAAATAATTCATTTTATAAGGTAAATTTAAAAGGAAAAAGAGAGTACTACGATGTTGCTAGTCAATCGTATAAATTAATACCAAATCAAGATAATTTTATTGTTTTAGATGCAATTAGAGAACAAAAAACAGTTTGGAGTAATTCAGATGTTTCTGTACTTGATTTAGGAGATGGGATTTTAAATCTGGAGTTTCATTCCAAAATGAATAGCATAGGAAACAATGTAATTATAGGAATTAATAAAGCGATAGATTTAGCGGAAAAAGAATACTTAGGTTTAGTAATCTCTAATCAAGGAAAAAACTTTTCGGTAGGAGCAAATTTAATGATGATTTTTACTCTTGCAGTTGAACAAGAATACGACGATTTGTATATTGCGATTAAGCAGTTTCAAGATACCTTGATGCGAATTCGTTATAGTTCTATTCCTGTGATAGCTTGTCCTCATGCAATGACTTTTGGTGGAGGTTGTGAAGTTACATTACATGCAGATAAGGTGGTAGCAACTCCCGAAACTTATATTGGTTTGGTGGAGTTTGGTGTAGGTGTAATTCCTGGAGGAGGAGGAACCAAAGAACTTACAAAACGAGTTGCACAATCTTTTGTAAAAGGCGATGTAGAGATAAATCGATTACGAGAAGCGTATTTAACTATTGCAATGGCAAAAGTATCGACTTCAGCATACGAAGCGTACGATACAGGAATTTTTGAAAAAGGAAAAGATATAGTAGTTGTAAATAGAAACAGACAAATTGCAGAAGCCAAAAAACAAGCTCTGTTGCTTGCAGAAGCAGGATACTCAAAACCAATATCAGAAAAGTTTAAAGTACTTGGAAAGAATGCAATGGGAATGTTTTATGTCGGTTCCGATCAAATGGTAGCAGGAAATTACATTTCTGAACACGATAGATTAATTGCTAATAAATTGGCTCATGTAATGACTGGTGGAAATCTTTCAGAACCCACAATGGTTTCCGAGCAGTACTTGCTAGATTTAGAGCGTGAAACTTTTGTATCTCTCTGCGGGGAAAGAAAAACGTTGGAAAGAATTCAGTACATGCTTACTAAAGGAAAGGCGTTGAGGAATTAAATTTTAGGAATTGGGAATTGGAATCAAAGAAGAAAGACGTTAGATAAAAGATAAATAATCTTAAATGATATGAAACGTAATTTTAGAAATTTGATAAGAATCAATGATATTAACGAGTAACTAGAAATCTTTTTTCTTTTCTCTAATTTCTTACTTCTCAACTTAATAATAAAATAAAATGAAACAAGCATATATAGTAAAAGCATATAGAACAGCGGTAGGAAAAGCACCTAAAGGAAGTTTACGTTTTGTACGTCCGGATTGGATGGCAAGTGAAGTGATAAAGAAAATCATGTCGGAAGTTCCAGAGTTAGATAAAAACAGAATTGACGATGTTATTGTTGGTTGTGCAATGCCAGAAGCAGAACAAGGGTTAAACGTAGCACGTTTAATTTCACTTATGGGATTAGATACAGAAAAAGTATCAGCGATGACAGTAAATAGGTACTGTGCATCAGGTTCTGAATCCATAGCTATTGCTACAGCAAAAATTCAAAGTGGTATGGCAGATTGTATACTAGCAGGAGGAACAGAAAGTATGAGCTATATACCTATGGGAGGATACCGTCCTATTCCTGAAACTCAAACAGCAAAAGAAAACCCAAGTTACTATTGGGGAATGGGACTTACAGCGGAAGCCGTAGCAAATGAATATAAAATTTCAAGACAAGAACAAGATGAGTTTTCATTAGAATCACACAAAAGAGCTTTAAATGCAATCAAAGAAAATAGATTTAAAGAACAAATAGTACCTCTTAATATTGAGTATGAAACCTTAGATGAGAACGGAAAAAATACAACAAAAAAATATACTTTTTCTCAAGATGAAGGTCCTAGAGGAGATACATCTATGGACGTTTTAGCAAAACTTCGTCCTGTTTTTGCAAATAAAGGTTCGGTTACGGCAGGAAATTCATCACAAATGTCCGATGGTTCTGCATTTGTATTAGTAATGTCAGAAGAGATGGTAAAAGAACTAAATTTAGAACCAATAGCACGTTTGGTAAGTTATACTACCGTAGGTTTAGAACCACGAATTATGGGAGTAGGTCCTATTTATGCAATACCAAAGGCACTACAACAAGCAGGGTTAACATTAAAAGATATAGATTTAATTGAACTTAACGAAGCATTTGCTTCTCAGTCGTGTGCTATAAGAAAAGAATTAGACATCAACCATGAAATTCTAAACGTAAATGGAGGAGCAATTGCTCTTGGACATCCTCTTGGTTGTACAGGAACAAAGCTAACAGTTCAGCTTTTAGACGAATTAAAAAAACGAAACAAAAAATACGGAATCGTTTCTATGTGTGTAGGGACAGGACAAGGTGCAGCAACGGTTTTTGAGAGATTATAAATAGAAAGAAGATAGAAGATAGAGAAAAGAAGGTAACTAGACTTAGCAATGAAACATAATTTTAGAAATTTGAAAATTTGGCAAGAGTCAATGATGTTAACTCAAGATGTATTGGTTTTAACTAAGTCTTTTCCTAAAAGTGAAATATTTTCCTTGGTTTCTCAGATTAATCGTTCTGCAATTTCAGTACCTTCTAATATTGCCGAAGGTTCAAGTAGAAGTTCAAAAAAAGAATTTAATCGATTTTTAGAAATAAGTTTAGGTTCTTTATACGAGCTACAAACACAATTAATTTTAGCAAATTCATTAAATTATATTAAAAACAATGATTTTGAGAAGATAAATGAAAAGACAATTGAAATTCAGAAAATGATTAGTGGTTTTCAAACCAGTCTATTTAAATAATTGACTTTCTCTTTGTTCTTTTATCTTTTCTCTCAATTCTAAAACAAAATAGTTATGAAAGCAAATATAAAAGGAGCAGAATTCTTAATAAAAGAAACTCCATGTCAAGAGATTTTTACGTTAGAAAACATATCCGAAGAGCAAAAAATGATTCGTGATACAACTAAAGAGTTTATAGAAAAAGAAATTCTTCCTAATAAAGAACGATTCGAAAAAAAAGATTACCAATTCACCGTAGAATGCATGAATAAAATTGCAGAACTTGGACTTCTTGGGACTGCTGTTCCAGAAGAATACGGAGGTTTAGGAATGAGTTTTACAACAACACTTTTGGTTTGTGATTATATATCAGGTGCTACAGGTTCTCTCGGTACCGCTTTCGGTGCTCATACGGGAATCGGAACATTACCAATTTTGTATTACGGAACAGAAGAGCAGAAAAAGAAATATTTACCAAAACTAACTTCAGGAGAATGGTATGGAGCCTATTGTCTTACCGAACCAGGAGCAGGAAGTGATGCAAATTCTGGGAAAACAAAAGCAGTTTTATCTGATGATGGAAAGTTTTATAAGATTACAGGACAAAAAATGTGGATTTCTAATGCAGGATTTGCAGAACTTTTTATTGTGTTTGCAAGGATAGAAGACGATAAAAACATTACCGCTTTTATCATAGAAAAATCTCAAGCAAATGGAATGACTTTAGGAGAAGAAGAGCATAAATTAGGAATTCGTTCATCATCTACACGTCAGGTATTTTTTGATAATACAGAAGTTCCTGTAGAAAATATGCTCGGAGAAAGAAATCAAGGATTTAAAATAGCACTCAATGTTCTTAATGTAGGACGAATTAAACTGGGAATTGCATCATTAGATGCTCAGAGAATTGTGCTAAAAAACTCAATTAATTACGCAAAAGAAAGAAAGCAATTCGGAACGGAAATAGCAAATTTTGGAGCAATTCAATCTAAAATAGCAGATATTGCAATGGAGCTTTTTGTAGGAGAATCAGCTTGTTATAGAGTAGGAGGAGATATTCAGAATGCTATAGAAAATAAGGTGGAATCAGGAATGAACCACCAAGAAGCAGAACTAAAAGGTGTAGAAGAATTTGCAATAGAAGCATCTATTTTAAAAGTTTACCTTTCCGAAGTTTCTCAAAAAACTTCAGATGAAGGGATTCAAATTTTTGGAGGAATGGGATTTTCGGAAGATACACCAATGGAGTCTTTTTGGAGAGATGCCAGAATCACAAGAATTTACGAAGGAACTAACGAAATCAATCGACTTTTAATTGTAGGAATGATGATTAAACGTGCCATGAAAGGCGAAGTAGATTTAATGAATCCAGCAATGAAAGTAGGAGAGGAACTTATGGGAATTCCTTCTTTTGATGTGCCAGATTTCTCTGAATTATTTGCAGAAGAAAAACTGATTCTAGCAAATTTAAAAAAGATATTTTTAATGATTGCAGGAAAAGCGGTTCAGAAATTTGGAATGGAATTAGAAAAACAACAAGAATTATTGCTTAATGCTTCTGATGTTGCAATTGAAGTATTTATTGCGGAAAGTGGAATTTTACGTGCAGAAAAAATTGCAAATGAAAAAGGTAAAGAAAATGCAGAAATAGAGATTGCAATAGCAAAATTAAAATTATACAAAGCAGTAGAAAAAATAAATGCAAAAGCGAAAGAAGCCATTATTTCATTCACAGATTCCGATGAACAACGCGTAATGCTTTCAGGATTAAAACGATTTACCAAATACTATAATTATCCTAATGTGATAGAGCTATCTAGAAAAGTAGCCCACTATTACGTAAATAAAAATGAGTAATTCTATTCTTTTAATTTCTTTTGTTAAATTAGCAGAAGATTAAAAACTATAAAAATGAAAAACATTCTTTTATTCACATTTGGTATTTGTTTTATGAGTTTGAATGCACAACAAACGGGTAGACAAAATCCTAATTTGGAATATCCATCGGGAAGTCAGAATAGTTCCAGCACTACTTCTTCTAAATCAACTTTAACAGAAGAAGAAAAACAAAAACTTATAGAGCAAATTAATCAAGTTGCTCAAGAACAATCGGAACAGCAAGAAAAGAAACACACAAAAAGTGGACAGAATCGCTGGGTTGTAGGAGGAAATTTAGGTGCCTCATTTGGGAATTATACCAATGTAGTTATTGGTCCTTCAATTGGTTATCGCTTCAATGATTATGTAATAGGAGGAGTTAATTTAGGATATACATATACCGAAAGTAAAAGTAATTGGAGGAATAGTATGTTTAATGGAGGTCTTTTTTTACAACCAACATACAACAATTTCTTTGGAATGATAAATTGGAATTATTATACAGGAACCAGAACAATACTTTATACAACTCCTAATATAAAAGACGATATAAACGAACATGCACTTTGGTTAGGAGCAGGATATAGAGCACAATTAGGAGGAAATGTATATACTACTATTGGTGTTCAGTACAATGTTTTATACGATAAAAATTCTCAGGTATTTGGTTCTGGTTGGCAACCTATTATTGGTATTACCGCAGGATTTTAGTGCAGTTTTTTAACTAATTATTTTGAAAACATGATAAAAATCATTAACTTACCTTAGTTTAACTTTAAAAGGAATAGTTATGAAGACAACAAAAAAATTAGTTTTATTACTAATGGTACTGATTTTACCATTAGCGATTTTTAATTCGTGTTCTAGCGATGACGATGGTGGAAGCGGAGGAAGTGCTCCATCAGGAGTTCTAAAAGTGAGTATAGATGGTTCTTCTTGGAAGTCTTTAGAGATTTCATCATCAGCTACCATTTCTAATAGTGGTACTCATTTGACTATTATTGCAACAAATAGTGACGGTAAAGCCGTAAGTATGAACGTATTTGGATACGAAGGTGTAGGTACGTATGAATTTAATGGAAATCTTTTATCTAGTGTTAATACAGCATCTTATACTGAAACAAATGTAGATTTAAGTAATCCTTTAAATTCAACTACAGAAATATGGAGTACTCCATACGAAGATGCAGTTTTAGGAAGCATTTCTATATCAGAAGAAACGGATACTAAAATTATAGGAACGTTTAACTTTAAAGCAAAAAATTCTAATGATGACACTATCGTAAATCTTACTGATGGTTCGTTTAATTTAAACAAACAAGTGCAATAATGATTGTTTTTCTTTAAAGAATAAAAAATAACCGCTTCATTTTTTTGAAGCGGTTATTTTTTTGAGTAAGTTCTATTACAATTATTAATTTATTCGATGACTTAATATAATCTTCCATCGAAACTTTGTTTGCTTTATAAAGTATTTCTATTATATTTGTTATATAATCAAATGACGTAATGACATACGTTTTTTTATTTGGTTTGATATTTGATAATTAACGAATAGTATTATAGATATATTCACATGAATGAAAATTTTTCACATAGAGTAAAAGAAGTAATATCATACAGTAAAGAGGAAGCAATTCGTTTAGGACACGATTTGTTGGGTACAGAACATCTTCTTCTAGGAATTATACGAGAAGGTAATGGAAATGCCGTACTTATTCTTACAGGATTAAATATAGATTTAAAAGAATTAAAATCAAAAATAGAGCAACTCAATCCAGTTACTCATAAATCGATGGGAGAAGAAAGTAGAAGTATTCCTCTTACCAAACAAGCAGAACGAGCTCTTAAAACTACTTTTTTGGAAGCAAAATTATTACAGGATTCCGAGGTAGAAACAGTTCATCTTTTGTTATGTATTCTTCGAAACGAGAACGATCCTGTTACTCAATTACTTAAAAAGTTTGATGTTGATTATGCTCAGGTAAAAGACGAGTATAAATTTCACTTTCCTAATCAAGAGAAAGAAGTTAATGATATAAAAAATCAAGCTTTTGATGAAGAAAATGATGATATTAATTACGGAGGTAAAAAATCAGGAGGACAGCGAACTGGTGTTCCATCTGCGAAAAGTAAAACCCCTGTGTTAGATAACTTCGGTAGAGATCTTACTCAAATTGCAATAGAAGGAAAATTAGATCCTGTAATTGGTAGAGAAAAAGAAATAGAACGTGTTTCACAAATTTTATCTAGGAGAAAGAAAAATAATCCTCTTTTGATAGGAGAACCAGGAGTTGGTAAATCTGCTATTGCAGAAGGTTTAGCACTACGAATTATTCAAAAGAAAGTATCACGAGTTCTTTATAACAAACGTGTGATTACATTGGATTTAGCAAGCTTGGTTGCAGGAACTAAATACAGAGGTCAGTTTGAGGAAAGAATGAAAGCGATAATGAATGAACTCGAAAAAAATGATGATATTATCCTTTTTATAGATGAACTTCATACCATAGTAGGTGCAGGAGGAGCTTCAGGTTCCCTTGATGCTTCCAATATGTTTAAACCAGCTTTAGCTAGAGGAGAAATCCAATGCATAGGTGCTACAACATTAGATGAATATAGACAACACATAGAAAAAGATGGAGCATTAGAAAGGAGATTCCAAAAAGTAATGGTAGAACCTACTTCGGTAGAGGAAACAGTAGAGATTCTTCATCAAATAAAAGATAGATACGAAGCACACCATAATGTAGAATACACCGATGATGCAATTTTGGCATGCGTTCATCTTACCGAAAGATACATTACTGATAGGTTTCTTCCTGATAAAGCAATAGATGCTTTAGATGAAGCAGGTTCTAGAGTACACATAAAAAATATAAATGTTCCTAAAGAGATAATAAATCTAGAAAATAAACTAGAAGACATTAGAAATCAAAAGACTTCTGCAGTAAAAAGCCAAAAGTATGAGGAAGCTGCTGTACTTAGAAAAACCGAACAAGAAGTAGAACACGAGTTAATATTAGCTCAGAAAGATTGGGAAGATAAATCAAAAGAAAACAAAGAAATAGTTTCTGAAGAAAATGTAGCAGAAGTTGTTTCCATGATGAGTGGTATTCCTGTTTACAAAGTAGCAAAAGAAGAACTTAAAAAGTTAGCAGGATTATCAAAAACATTAAAAGAAAAAGTAATCGGACAAGATAAAGCGGTAGAAAAAGTTGTAAAAGCAATTCAAAGAAATCGAGCAGGATTGAAAGACCCAAACCGTCCGATAGGAAGCTTTATATTTTTGGGAACAACAGGAGTTGGTAAAACGCAATTAGCAAAAATTATTTCTAGTGAATTATTCGATTCCGATGATTCTCTCATTAGAATAGACATGAGTGAATATATGGAAAAATTTGTAGCTTCTCGTTTAGTAGGTGCTCCTCCAGGATACGTAGGATACGAAGAAGGTGGACAACTTACCGAAGCAGTTCGTAGAAAACCATATTCGGTTATTTTATTAGATGAAATAGAGAAAGCTCACCCAGATGTATTTAATATTCTTTTACAGATTCTTGATGAAGGGCACGTTACCGATAGTTTGGGTAGAAAAATTGATTTTAGAAATACAATTATTATTCTTACTTCTAATATTGGAACAAGAGAATTAAAAGACTTTGGACTTGGTGTTGGTTTTGGAACATCTGCATCTCAATCCAATGCAGATAACAAAGCAAAGTCTACCATAGAAAAAGCATTAAAGCGTTCTTTTTCGCCCGAATTTTTAAATCGAATTGATGATATTATAGTATTTAATTCACTAGATAAAGAAAATATTTCGGAGATTATAAACATAGAATTAGAAAAACTGTATAAACGATTAGAGAAAATAGGGTATACCATAGAGTTAACAAATGAAGCTAAATCGTTTATTGCAGAAAAAGGATACGATAAAGATTTTGGAGCAAGACCACTAAAACGTGCAATTCAAAAATACATAGAGGATCCTATTGCAGAGGAAATTATAAACTCACAAGTAAAAGAAGGAGATGAACTGCTGATTGATTTAGATAAAGATAATATAGTTGTGAAAGTAATAGATAAGCAAAAATAAAAGTAAGTTAAATATTTTAGGATTGTTAAGTTTTCAATTGTTTTATTTCAAAAAAGGTATATCTTTGCAAAATTATTAATCATAGGACGAGTTCCTATAAAACGTACATTATGGCAGTAAAAATTAGATTACAAAGACACGGAAAGAAAGGAAAACCATTTTACCACATCGTAGTTGCAGATTCAAGAGCTCCTAGAGATGGTAGATTTATCGAAAGAATTGGAGTTTACAATCCAATTACAAATCCTGCTCAGATTGAGTTAGACGTAGATAAATCTGTAGATTGGTTAGAAAAAGGTGCACAACCTACCGATACTGCACGTGCAATCTTATCTTACAAAGGTGTTTTACTTAAAAAACATTTAAAAGGAGGTGTTAAAAAAGGAGCTTTTGACGAAGCTGAAATGGAAAAAAGATTTAACGCTTGGTTAGAAAGTAAGCAAAATGCAATTCAGTCTAAAATAGACGGACTTGCAAACAAAGAAGAGTCTGCTAAAAAAGAAAAATTTGAAGCAGAAAAAGCAATCAACGAAGCAAGAATCAAAGCACAAACAGAAGCAGTAGCTGAAGCAAGTGCCGAAGAATCAGAAGAGCAAGAAGTAGTAGCTGATGCTCCTGAAGCAGAAGGTGCTCAAGAAGAATCTCCTAAACAAGAAGCATAATTTATGCAAATAAAAGATTGTTATCTTTTAGGAAGAATTACTAAAAAACACGGAATCAAAGGTCAAGTAGTGTTGTCTTTAGATACAGACGACCTTGATGCTTACAACAAATTGGAATCAGTTTTACTCAGTATAGAAGGAAAACTGGTTCCTTTTTTTATTACCAATAAAGATTGGAATCCAAAAGGAAAACTTATTGTCACTTTTGAAGATGTAGATTTTAATTTAGCTTCCGAAATTATAAATAAAGAAGCATATTTACCGCTTTCTACACTACCTAAATTAGAAGGAAATAAATTTTATTTTCACGAAATAATCGGCTTTTCTTTAGTTAATACCTCTACACAAAATACTATAGGGGAAATTATTTCCGTAAACGATGAAACGGCTCAGAATTTATTCTTCATTAAAAATAAAGAAAATAAAGAGTCCATTATTCCAATTATCGATGAGTGGATTGTAGAAGTCAATCGTCAAGAAAAAGTCATAAAAATGAATTTACCAGAAGGTATTGAAAATTTATAGGTTTTCGCAATTGGAAAACCCATAAATTTATTTTCCATTCATGGAGATTAAAAATTCTTCGTTGGTTTTTGTTTGTTTCATTCGTTGACTCACGTGTTCTATTGCTTCCATAGAATTCATATCAGCAAGGTAATTTCGTAATATCCATAATTTATTATGCGTAAATTCATCAAGTAATAAATCATCTCTTCTTGTACTCGAGGATGTTAAATCAACAGCAGGGAAAATTCTCTTGTTTGCAATTTTTCTGTCTAGCTGAAGTTCCATGTTTCCTGTTCCTTTAAATTCCTCAAAAATCACTTCATCCATTTTGGAACCAGTATCTATAAGTGCTGTTGCAATTATAGTAAGTGAACCACCACCTTCTATTTTTCTTGCCGAACCAAAAAATCTTTTTGGTTTATGAAGTGCGTTAGCATCGACTCCACCTGTTAAGACTTTCCCAGACGAAGGAGAAACAGTGTTGTATGCTCTAGCTAAACGCGTAATCGAATCCAGTAAAATAACTACATCGTGTCCGCATTCTACCATTCTTTGAGCTTTTGAAAGTACCAAGTTAGCAACTCTTACATGCTCTATAGCTTCCTTATCAAATGTAGAAGCAACGACTTCTCCTTTTATGCTTCGTTGCATATCTGTAACTTCCTCTGGTCGTTCATCTATAAGAAGAGCTATTAGATATGCTTCAGGATGATTTGATGCTATAGCGTTTGCTATATCTTTGAGTAGCATTGTTTTACCTGTTTTAGGTTGTGCCACAATCATTCCTCTTTGTCCTTTTCCTATTGGTGCAAATAAATCAATGATTCGAGTAGAGAATGTAGAACCTAAACCAGAAAGATTAAATTTTTCTTGCGGAAAAAGAGGTGTTAAATGCTCAAATGAAATCCTATCACGAACATAAGCAGGTTCTCTTCCATTTATTTCAGAAACTTTTACCAATGGAAAATAACGCTCTCCTTCTTTTGGTGGACGAACTTCTCCTGTTACAGTATCTCCTGTTTTTAACCCAAATAGTTTAATCTGAGATTGAGAAACATACACATCATCAGGCGAAGCAAGGTAATTAAAATCAGAAGAACGTAAATATCCGTATCCTTCATTCATTATGTCTAAAACTCCTTCTGCTGTAACAATCCCTTCAAATTCATACTCTTTTTTAGTATTATTTTTTTGCCTTTGTTGTTGATGCTTTTGGTTCTGCTGTGGATTATTTTGAGTGCTTTTAGTATTCTGTTGATTGGTATTTGTTTGTTTTGGATTATCAGAATTATTTTTTTCTTGAATATTTTTATTCTCCTCTGTTCTACTATTTTGATTCTTTCTATTACGAACTATTTTTTTCTGTTCTATTTTTGGTGTTTCTTGATTTTTAGATTGTTCGCTAGGATTATCATTAGACTCTATAACCTGCTGTTCATTAGAGTTTTGTTGTGAATCTTTTGAATTCTTGTTATTTTTTACTACTCGAGTATTTGGAAGTTTTTTTTCGATAATTTCACTTGGCTCGTCTTTTTTTATTTGTTCTATTTTTTGTGGATTTTCTGCCTGATAATCCAAAATAGCATAGAGTAAATCTTTTTTTAGTAAACCTTTGTATTTAATGTTTAATTCTGAAGCAATAGTCTGCAAATCAGCCAGCTTCAAAGTTTTTAATTTTGAAAGTTCGTACATAAATAATTAATATGGATTTTATAAAACATAAAAACAATCACCAAAAACGCATGGAGCTTTATAAATTATACAAAAAATTAGGTGATTTTTATTTACTGCAATTATAGAATTTATTTTCTATATAAACAAATATTTTTTTACATTTGCACCAAAGATTACACATTTTGATACAAAGAGTACAGACAATTTATATGCTGGTAGTATTTTTGATTGCACCACTTTTTTTATACTTTTTTGAAAATTATAGAGATGTTGCATTGGTAGGAATCATTGGGACATTTCTAACAGTAACCTTAACCTTAATAAGCATCTTTTCATACAAAAAAAGAAAAAGACAACTGATATTAAATAATTTAACCATAATTATAAACCTATTGTTGATTGGATTTTTAGTATTCTACTTACTAAAATCACCTGGAGGATTTTCTATTCCTGAGAAAGGTGTTGAGCTTCTGATTCCTTTGCTTAATTGCGTATTTTTGGTAATTGCCAATAAATACATAAACAAGGACGAAAAACTCGTAAAATCTGTGGATAGATTGCGTTAAAAACCTACAACGAAATTGATGAGTGTAAAATCCTGAGAAATTATTTTTTCAGGATTTTTCTTTTTACCACTATTTTATTTTTTCTGTTCTCTAAGTTTAGTATTTTTGCCACTTATTATGGCGTGTCGAATTTCATTACTATTATTAGTATTTTTTAACTTCATTTTTGGACAAAATACAGAAGAAGCATCTGATATTGTAGAACAAGACAGTATAAAAATCTACAATCCTACTTGGAATGATTACAAGTACGAACAAGGAAATAAAACCTATACCTTTGATAGTACTTTTACTATAAAGAAAATGTTTGAACGCAACAACTTTACTCAAAAGGATATATTTAATAAATTACACTTTTCAAACATCGGACAAACTTTTCAACCGCTTATCTATGAAAATTCAAATGAATCTATTGACTTCATTCCTTACGGAAAATCGCATAATTTAATCTCTCAAGATGAAGTTAGGTATTTTAATGTAAAAACACCAACAACAGAGTTTTCTTATAACAACGGTTTTAGAGAAGGACATTCACTGAGAACTACTTTTACACACAACATTACACCCAGATGGAATTACGCCGCAGAATATTACGGATTACGATCTCTTGGGAAATACAATCGTGAACTTTCTGCTACCAATACATTTCTTTTTTCATCTAATTATAATTCCAAAAATAAACGTTACAACCTTAAAACACATTACATAGCTTCCAACATCAATAATGAAGAAAATGGAGGAATTTCAAAATCAAATTTAGATGATTTTATAGAAAATAATACTGATTTTAGACAACGTGATAGAATTTCTGTAAACTTAAATTCTTCCGAATCAAAATACCATAGAAGACGATATTTTTTAGAACAAAAATTAGGATTAATAAAAGGAATCAAACAAGATTCGACTGCATATTTTCCTATTGCAATTAGAAATAAAACCTTTTATGAACTATCTGAATTAGGATTTTCTGGTGGAAGCGATACTTTGTTTTTTGATACAACATACCTTCAAGAAAATGTAAAAAAAGGAAATTCTAAATTCTTTAAAAAATTCCATACCACAACCTCTGCTGTTTTCAACTGGAAAGAGCATCTAAAATTTGAAGCAGGAGTTGTATACGAAAATCTAAACTACATCATCGGAAACGAAACTACAATTAATTCCATTACAATACCTAGACAAATTCAAGACAACAGAATTGGTTTATCGGGAAGTTTAAATGTAAATTGGAATGATAAAATTCAACTAAATTCAAATGGAAATTTCTCTACCGGAGATTACTTCAAATCAACTTTCAAACTAAATTCAGATATTGCACTTGTTCCTTTTAAGGATTATTTACTTACAGGAATGTTTTCCATAAAATCACTTCCACCACAACTCAATTTACTGGCAAATCAAAGTTATTACAAACGGTTTAATTATTACCTTTCTAATTACGAAAACGAACTTACAACTGAAATTCAAGGAAGAATTCACGCAAAAAAATACCACTCATCAGCAGGAATTCATCTATTTAATATTTCAAACTATACTTATATAAACAGTGACGGAAAAGCTGAGCAATCAATAAATCCGATTTCTATAGTTCAATTTAACTTGGATTCAGATATTCGATACAGAAAATTTGGATTAAATACTAAAATTACTTACCAAACCATTGATGATTCAGATAAAATTATTCCTTTGCCAAACTTGGTTTCGCGTTTAACTTTGTATTACCAAACTCCTGCTTTTAAACGTGCAGCAACTTTGCAAACAGGAGTAAGGCTTTATTATTTTTCTTCTTTTAAAGCCAGAGAATTTAATCCTGTATTAAATGAATTTATGATTTCTAATTCTGATGTAAAAATTGGTAGTTATCCTATTTTTGATGTATTCTTTAACATGAAAGTAAAAAGGATGCAGATTTTTGCGGAAGCACAACATATAAATTCAAGTTTTTCTAAAGATTTTAGAGTTGATCCTGTTCGTCCTTTTTATGATTTTCGATTAAACTTTGGTATTAATTGGTTGATTTTTAATTAAGATGAAGTTTTTATTTAGAAAAGTCGATAATTCTCCTATTGTGGTTTTTCGGATTTTCTTTGGTTTTCTGATGATGTTGGAATCTTTTGGTGCAATTGCAACAGGTTGGGTTTATAAAACATTTGTAGAACCGTTGTATTCATTTCCTTTTTTTGGTTTTGAATTTTCACAAAATCTTTTAGGTAATTACTTTTATATCCATTTTATACTCATGGGAGTTATCTCCATTTTTGTGATGCTTGGATATTTTTATAGAATCACTAGCATTTTACTTTTTCTTTTTTGGAGTTTTGTATATTTCTCTCAGAAAATAAATTACAACAATCATTATTATTTAATGGTTTTAATTTCTCTTTTTATGTGCTTAATTCCAGCTCATAAATACGCTTCATTAGATGTGAAAACCAAACGCGTAAAATCAGAAATATCAACGCCATATTGGACAATTCTAATTTTTATACTTCAGATTGCTATTGTTTATTTTTACGCTGCAATAGCAAAATTCTATCCTGGTTGGTTAGAAAATAAATTTTTATCTATTCGTTTGAATTATTCTGCAAATTGGTTTATTGATAATTTTGGTTGGTATACATTTGCTGATTTTCTTAGAAACACTAAATTACAATACTTCCTAAGCTATTCAGGGATTTTATTTGATTTACTTATAGTTCCTGCTCTATTGTATAAAAAGACACGTTGGATTGCATTTATTTCTACTCTTGTATTTCATATTTTTAATTCTATAGTTCTTCATATTGGTATTTTTCCCTATTTTGCTCTTAGCTTTTCTGTTTTCTTTTTTAGTAGAGAAACTATTCATAAGTTATTTCTGAAAAAGAAAGAATTTTATATTGAAACTAAAAATGAATTTGATACGTACAATGGGGAAGTGGTTTATTTCCTTTTCTTGTACTTTCTTATACAAGTTGCCTTACCAATTCGTCATCACTTTATCACTGGAGATGTTTTATGGAACGAAGAAGGACATAGACTTTCTTGGAGAATGATGCTTAGAAGCAAAGCGGGAAACCTCTACCTAAATGTTAAAGACAAATCAGGTAAGTTTATAGAATCTGTGGATTTAAGTACATATTTAACAGACGACCAAATAAATGTGGTAAAATCGAAACCAGATTTAATTTACGCACTTGTACAACTTATCAAAAAAGAATACAAACTAAAAGGTGTAGAAGATATTCAAATTTATGCGACAAGTCTAGTTTCAATCAATGGAAGTAGATACGTAAAATTTATAGATTCAAATATAGATTTAGCAAAAGTAGAATGGAATTATTTTACACCAAATACATGGATTTTACCAGCTCCAAAAACATCTAAATAACTTACCTTAAAATCACTAAAAAAAGGGAAGGATTTTTTCCATTATAAAGTCTGGGCATTTTATTACTTTTTTTGTTGATAGTTTCATAAAGAATAAAGTTGTTTGTGCTATGGACAATAACTCCTCATTTTGGTTGTATATGGTATAATCAAAGTGAATTTTCACTGTAGGAATCTCACTAACTTTTGTGTGTATAGTTAGTACATCATCGTACATTGCAGGCTTTTTATAATGAATAGAAAATTTAGACACAGGAAGCAAGCATCCTTTTTCTTCAATCTCTTTGTAGGAAAGACCTATGGAGCGAAAAAGTTCTACTCTGGCAACCTCCAAGTATTGTGCATAGTTTCCGTGATATACGTATTTCATCTGGTCAGTTTCTGCATATCTTACTCGTATAGAATTATTTACATTTATCATAAATATTATTTCTTACTATCATAACGCAAAAGTATTTAAAATACAAGAGAAAAAAATTTTTTTTTCTCTTATTTTTTCAACAATTTTGTACTCTACTTTTCACAAAAAAGCAATTTAAATTTTTGTAAAAAAAATGAACCAAAAAACAACGAAATACGAGCACGTATGGAGTCGATGTCTCGACTTTATAAAAGACAATATATCTGAAGTACATTTTAATACTTGGTTTGCTCCTATTGTTCCTGTTGGTTTAAATGATAATGTATTAAAAATACAAGTTCCTTCACAATTTTTCTATGAATGGTTAGAAGATAATTATGTACAATTATTACGAACAGCTATCCAAAAAGAATTAGGGAAATCGGCAAAGTTGGTGTATACTATACTGATGAAAAATGCATCTAGTGAGGTAAATCCCACAGTAAATATGCCGAGTACAAATAAGCAAAAAATAAAAAGTCAGGAAGTTGGTCTTCCTGTAATGAATCATGCAATAAAAAACCCTTTTGTAATTCCGGGTATTCAAAAACTTAAAATAGACCCACAATTAAATCCTAATTTAAGTTTCGATAACTTTGTAGAAGGTAGTTTCAATCGCCTTGCTCGTTCTGCTGGTCAGCAAATAAGTAAAAGACCAGGAAGCACATCATTCAATCCACTTTTTATTTATAGTGATGTTGGTTTAGGAAAAACGCATTTGGCAAATGCAATTGGATTGAAAGTAAAAGAATTGCATCCAGAAAAAAACGTACTGTATGTTTCTATGGAAAAATTCATTCAACAATATGGACAATCTGCTAGAAATAATACACGAAATGATTTTATCCACTTCTACCAACTTATAGATGTCCTTATTATCGACGATGTTCACTTCTTATCAGGTAAAACATCTACACAAGAGGTGTTTTTTCAGATATTTAATCACTTGCATAGAAACGGAAGTCAGATAGTATTAACTTCGGATAAATCTCCTATTGACATTCAAGACGTAGAAGAACGTGTAATTTCTCGTTTCAAATGGGGACTTTCCGCTGATATTCAAGCTCCAGAATTTGAGTCTAAAAAACAAATCCTATTCAATAAGCTCGACAGAGATGGAATAGAGATTAATGAAGAAATAATTGACTATATAGCGAGTAATGTAAAGAAAAATATACGTGAACTAGAAGGAGCTTTAAATTCTATAATTGCTCAATCTACTTTCAATAAAAAAGACCTAACGCTTGAACTTGCAGAAAATACACTAGCAAAATTCATTAATAAAGACAAAAGAGAAGTAACTATCGACTTTATAGAATCTTTGATTTGTGATTACTTTAAAATTGAATCTAAGCAAATTCAATCAAAAACCAGGAAAAGAGATATTGTTCAAGCAAGACAGCTTGCAATGTATTTTGCGAAAAAATACACCAATGCATCTTTGGCTTCAATAGGACAAAAAATAGGAAATCGTGACCATGCAACCGTTTTACATGCTTGTAAAACCGTAAATAATTTGAAAGATACAGATAAAAATTTCAAAATTTATCTATCCGATTTACAGGAAAAAATAGAATACCATGGATAAAATACTTATGGTTTGTCTAGGAAATATTTGCAGATCGCCTTTGGCAGAAGGAATATTACAAAAAAAACTTCCTAATCATATTGTAGACAGTTGCGGAACCGCTAATTATCATATAGATGAATCTCCTGATATACGTTCTATAGATGTTGCTCGGGAAAATGGAATAGATATTTCTAATCATTTAGGAAGGCAATTTTCTACAAATGACTTTCAGTTTTATGATATAATCTATGTAATGGATAAGGCAAATTATAGTGATGTAATTCAACTTGCTAAAAGTGAAAATGAAAAACAGAAAGTAAAACTTATCCTAAGCGAACTTCCTAGTTCTACTATAAAAGAAGTTGCAGATCCGTACTATGGAAACATAGAAGATTTTAGGAAATGTTTTTCTCAACTTGATGAAGTGTGTACTGTAATTGCTAATAAACTTTCTAACTAAACTATTTATCTTTTGAATTCAAAGGGAACTCTTTATTTACTTCCTGCATGGCTTGGAGAAAATTCTTCTAATTCTATTTTTTCTGAAGAGTTAAAGTCATTAGTTCCAAAACTGACGCATTACATTGTAGAGAATGAAAAATCAGCACGAAGATTTTTACGTTTTATATATCCTGAAATCAATCAACAAGAATTGACTCTATTTAAATTTAATAAAAAGTCTGAACTAACTGAAATTCAAGAAATTTTAAATGTATTAAAAAAAGGAGAGGATTGTGGTTTACTATCAGAAGCTGGATTACCATGTATTGCGGATCCTGGAAATAAAGTTGTAGAATATTGCCATGAAAATGATATAAAAGTAACACCTATTACAGGTCCTTCGTCAATCATACTAGCACTAATCTCTAGTGGATTAAATGGGCAAAATTTTAGTTTTAATGGATACTTACCAATAGATAAAACACTTCTGAAAAAGAAATTAATTGAATTAGAAAATTTAAGCCTAAAAAACAATTCTGCTCAAATATTTATGGAAACACC
This sequence comes from Flavobacteriales bacterium, assembly GCA_020635515.1. GTDB lineage: Bacteria > Bacteroidota > Bacteroidia > Flavobacteriales > Weeksellaceae > JACJZS01. Next base: position 36,501 of record JACJZS010000003.1, on the reverse strand, counting down.
TTTCCGAAATAATGCTTTTTTAGAAAATTTGCTTCAATTTTTGAATCCAAATACCAAACTTTGTGTTGCTTGTAATATAACACTTGACTCTGAATTCATTAAAACAAAAACAATAGCTGAGTGGAAAAAAAGTAAAATAGATCTTCACAAACAACCAACTATTTTTATTATTCAATCAAATTAAATTATTGATAGTAAGGGTATTAAGATAAATATTTAGTTTTATCTTGCAAGTGTCATTTATTTTTACATACCTTTGCCGAAATAATTAAACCGGGGTGCTTTCATTTTGTTGATTGCTGAGATTATACCCAACGAACCTGAACAAGTAATGTTGTTAAGGGAATAAGATTCTTCGTGCAATGTATTCACGATGTAAGTGCTTCGGTTATGTAAATAATGAATATGAAAAAAGTACTTACAAGTCTATCTTTCGGATTGGTTTTATTGGTTAATGCTCAACAGAAACAAGATTCTATTCAGGAATTAAATGAAGTTTCTATCTACTCTTTAGCACCAACAGCAAAAGAAATCATTACTAAAAAAGAAATTGAAGAAAAAAATTTAGGTCAAGATTTGACGTATCTCATTAGAAATGCAACTTCTGTGGTTACTACTTCTGATGCTGGAGCAGGAATTGGATATACAGGAGTTCGTGTACGAGGAACTGATCCTACGCGAATTAATGTAACTTTAAACGATATTCCGTTGAATGATAGCGAAAGTCAAGGAGTTTTTTGGGTAAATATGCCTAATTTAGCGACTTCTACAAGTGCAATCTCTATACAACGAGGTGTAGGAACTTCTAGTAACGGAACATCTTCATTTGGTGCTAGTATTGGGATTCAAACTGATAACAATAAGGAAAAACCAAATGCAGAAATAGGTCTTTCTATGGGAAGTTTTGACACACAAAGGTATAGCGTTCAATTTGGAACAGGAAAAATTGCTAAAAACTTTTATTTTGATGGAGGATTTTCTCATATTAATTCCGACGGATATATAGATAGAGCAAGTTCTGACTTATATTCATACAATTATCGTTTAAGTTATAAAAAAAATAAAGATGAAATTTCTTTTTATAATTTTGGAGGAAAAGAAAAAACCTACCAAGCTTGGTATGGAATTGATAAGGCAACAATGAAAGTAGATAGAACTAGAAATTATGCAGGAGAAATTTATGATAAAAATTATAATGTAATTGATACGTATAACAATCAAACAGATAATTACAGACAAAGTCATTATCATTTAACTTGGAAACGAGAATTAAACAACAACTGGAATTTAAAAAATACGCTTCATTACACTAAAGGAAAAGGATATTATGAAGAATATACACATTCTGATACATTGTCTTTATATCGTATTTCTTCAGATATTATTACTTCTAATTTAGTGAGACAAAAATGGTTAGACAATGATTTTTATGGGATTCAATCTCACTTAATAGGTAAGGTAGATGTTTTTAATATTCATGCAGGAGTTGCAGGAAACCAATATGTAGGAGATCACTTTGGGAAAGTAACTTGGGTGAAAGATATTCCAGAATTTAAAAATAACGGACAAAAATATTATTACAATCAATCTACAAAAAATGAATTTTCGAGTTTTGTTAAAACGATTGTAGGTTTAAATAACTTTGAACTGTTTTTAGATTTACAATACAGACATATTTTTTATAAAGCTCAAGGATTAAATTTTAGACAAAATTATAATTTCTTTAATCCAAAAGCTGGAATTACATATAAATTACCACAAGGAAAACTCTATTTTTCGTATGCAAAAGCACAAAGAGAACCAGCAAGAACTGATTTAGAAAGCAGTAACAATTACGCAAAACCCGAAAAACTTCACGATTTTGAATTGGGGATTTCTAAAAACTTCAAAAAGTTACAATTTCAAACCAACGGATATTTTATGTATTATGAGGATCAGTTGGCACTTACAGGAGAAATAAATGATGTGGGAGCTTTTACTCGTTCCAACGTAGGAAAAAGCTATCGTTTAGGAATCGAAAATTCCATGTCGTACCAAGCATTAAAAAACTTAAATCTATTTGGGAATTTTAGTTTAAGTAGTAATAAAATTCTTGATTATAAAGAAACATATATAGATGAAGAAGAAGAAAAAATAAATATTATAAATTATGACAACACAGATATTTCATTTTCTCCCAATTTTATTGCAAATTTTGGATTTGATTATAGTTTTTTATCTAATTTTAATATTAATTGGACGAGTAAATATGTATCAAGACAATATTTAGATAATACTTCAAATTTTGATAGAAAATTAAATAATTATTTTCTATCCAATATTGGATTGAGTTACGAAACTAAAACTAAGGATAACATTAAAGTAAGACTCAATTTACTGATTAACAATTTGCTTGATAAAGAATATGAGAATAATGGATACTATGATAGTGAGTATGGTAGTTATTATTATCCTCAAGCTGGTAGGAATTTTTTAGTAGGAATAAATTTAATTTGGTAGGTGTTCGTCGAAAAAAAATAGATTAATATATAAAAAATAGTACCTTTGCGATTCGTGTAGAAATGAGTTAAAAGCAAGTAATGTGATTAAGAAACTGTATAGAAAGTATTTAAAATTATCAAACTCAATGTATTCTTTTATATCGAGTTTTAAGTATCTTCCGAGATGGTTGGTATTTTCTTTTGATATTGGCATGGTTTTATTTTCGATTGTACTTTCTTACTATTTTTTTGAGAGAGTAGGTAATCGATTTATAATAGGTGATACAATTTTGTATGCTACAATTGCTATACTGAGTGTATATTCACTTTCTTTTGTAGTTTTTCGTACTTTTTCAGGAATTATACGGCATTCTACTCTTGTTGATGTTTTAAAGATATTGCTTTCAAATGTCTTTTCTATGACGTGCTTATTTATTGTGAATTTCATTTGTAATCATCTTTTTGGTGTAAAAATATTCCTTTATCATGGGATTTTTATATTCTCTCTTTTTACTTTTCTTTTAATGTTTTTGTTGAGACTTTTTGTTAAAGAGGTTTACGATAAAAGCAACACAAGAGGTAGAATTAAAGAAAAGGTTTTAATTTTAGGAGATGGAAATCAAGCAATTTCTTTGGCGCAAGCTCTTTCAGTAGAACGACCAAAACGTTTTATTGTAAAGGCTTTCATTAGTACTACTAATAAAATTTCAAAAACTCGAAAAACTGTATTAAATATTCCTATCATCACATTAAGTAAAACACTTCATCAAACAGCTGATCGCTATGATGCAACATCAGTAATTATTTGTGATAGAGAATTGGATAATAAAAAATTAAATGAATTTATAAACGATTGTTTAGACAACAATCTTAAAATATATTCCGCTCCGATTATAGATAATTACGATAATAAAAATGTTTCTAAAAGTATCAAAAATTTCAAGATTCAAGACTTATTAAATCGTAAACCAATTCAATTAAACTTTGAAAAATTAAGTTCTATACTTAAAAATAAAGTAGTTTTAATTTCTGGTGCTGCTGGTTCTATTGGTAGTGAAATCGTTAGGCAAGTGGTTGATTACAAACCGTCAAAGGTTGTGTTAATTGATATTGCCGAATCTCCTTTACATGATTTATCATTAGAAATAAAATCTAAATTAGGGGACGATATAGAAATAATTTCTATTGTTTGTGATGTTAGTAATTTATATTTCATAGAAAAGCATATATCGGAACATACTCCTAATATTATTTATCACGCCGCAGCATATAAACATGTTCCTTTGATGGAACTTAATCCGAAACAAGCATTTATTACCAATGTGATTGGGTCAAAAAACATGGCGGATTTAGCTGTGAAATACAAGGCTTCAAACTTTGTAATGGTTTCTACGGATAAAGCGGTAAATCCAAGCAATGTAATGGGAGCTTCTAAACGAATGGCGGAATTATACATTAAATCTCTTAGTCAGAAACTTTCTTCAGAGGAAAATGGTATTACTAAATTTACAACTACTCGATTTGGAAATGTTCTTGGTTCTAATGGTTCAGTAGTTCCTCTGTTTCGAAAGCAAATTAGAGAAGGGGGACCTTTGACTATTACACACCCTGAAATTACTCGCTACTTTATGACTATTCCAGAAGCTTGTCAATTGGTAATAGAAGCAGGAAGTATGGGGAAAGGAGGAGAGATATATGTATTTGATATGGGAGAACCTGTAAAAATAGTAGATTTAGCTAAAAGAATGATTCAGCTTGCAGGATTCGAAGTAGATAAAGATATACAAATTAAGTTTGTAGGACTTCGTCCTGGAGAAAAACTATATGAAGAATTAATTACTCAAGAAGCTACAACACTTCCTACTCATCATCCTAAAATTATGATTATGAAGGAAGAAAAAATTGATTATAATGTAATCAGTTCAAGCATATTGGATATAAAAGATAATATTAATATATTTGATCCTTCTAATATTGTACTCAAGTTTAAGCAAATAATTCCTGAGTTTATAAGTATGAACTCAGAATACGAAAAACTAGATAAAAAATAAACTTTATGACGCACTATAAAAGATTCTTTCGCTATGCATATTTTTTAATATTTTCTTTTACTTTATTTTCAATTTTCTCTTGTACTACACCAAAAGATGTGGTTTATCTTCAAGGTATAGACAATATAGATTCTTTAAAAGCAGTAACAGGATATGAATCAACTTATCAACCTGATGACATAATTAATATAAGAGTTGCTTCTGCTGATATGCAGTCTGTTGCACCTTTTAATCAAATGGGGATTCAAGAATCATCAGGGGGGGGGCAACAACAGCGAATAGGAACTCAATATATTCTAGATAAAAACGGAAGTATAGAAATGCCTATTATAGGAGAAGTAAATTTATTAGGAAAAACTCGCACAGAATCAATTGTATATATGCAAAAACTTCTTTCAAAATACATCAAAGATGCAACTATTTTAATAAGTAACGAAAGTAATAAAATATCTATTTTAGGAGAAGTTGGTAGTCCTGGGATAATTGAACTTCCTAATGAAAGAATTACTATTTTTGAGGCAATTGCTTTAGCCGGAGACTTAAGAATTACAGGGAAAAGAGATAATATTTTATTAATTAGAGATAATAACGGAACAAGAAGTCATACACGTATTAATTTACTGGATACAAGCATAATGGATTCAGAATATTATTATCTTAGAAAGAATGATATTCTTTATATAGAACCTAACATAAAAGCAGTTAGAGGTGCTGATGATTTACGTACTACACTTCCTTTGATATTAGGAGTTACTTCTTCTATAATTTCTCTAGCACTTATTCTAACTAAACTATAAGACGACTACTAATGGAACATGAATTTGATTTTGATGACGGTAAAAGCAGTTCAAATTTAAATATTAAAGCTGAACTCAATAAATACCTTTCTAAATGGTACTGGATAGTGTTTAGTGTGCTTGTTTGTTATGCCATAGGACAGCTATATATCAGATACCAAAACCCAGTATATTCTGCTACAACAAAGCTTTTAATAAAAGACGCTACAAATAGCAAAGGTCTTCAAGGTTTTGATAAATTCATGAGCAATCCTACTGAGAATATTGAAAATGAAGTTGAAATTCTGAAATCTAGAAAACTTATAGAAAAAGTTATTACAGACTTAAACTTGAATTTAATAATAAAAACGGAAGGAGTATTTAGAGATCATGATTTATATAAACATGAACCTGTTATCATTACTCTAGACTCTACAGTTGATAATATAAATTTAAATGAATCCTTTTTATTAAAAACCATTTCACCTACTACGTATCAGAAGTTAAATCACGACAAAGAAGTAATTGGAACCTATAAGTATGGACAAAAAATAACAACAGAAAAAGGTAGTTATATTATTAATTTGAATAAAAATGAAAAACTAAATAAAAATACTATTTATCAAGTTAAAATTGCTACTCCTAAAAATATGATAGGTTCTTATTTAGGAAGATTAAGCATTACACCCAAAGAGGAAACATCTGTTTTAAATCTAAGTTTCACTGATAATAACATTGATAGAGCTAAGGATTTCTTAGATGAATTGTTGATTCAGTATAACAATGAAATTATTAATGATTTAAATCAAGCATCAGAAAATACTGATAAATTCATTAAAGAGCGGTTAAGTATTATTGCAAATGAACTTGATTTGGTAGAAAAAGATCAGGAAGATTATAAAAGAAAAAATGAACTTATAGATGTTGGAGTATCTGCTGGTATTCACGCAGGAAATAAAGAAGAAATTAATCAAAGAATAATTAATGGAGAGACTCAGTTAAAAGTAGTGAATCTAGTACACAGTCAAATCAAAAAAAATCCTAATGATTTATTACCATTAAACATGATTCCTTATGATAATAGTGCTTCTACCCTTATTGCAGAATATAATCAACTACTCTTAGAAAAAAATAAACTTCTCTATAACTCTTCTACGCCAAACAATCCTCTTGTTGAAAATATAAATAAAAAAATATCCGCACTAAAAGGAAGTATTGAAGATAATTTTAATAACCTAAAATCTTCTCTTAGGTTACAACTTAACGAACTTAAAAGCCAAGAATCACAATTACAGGCTAAAGTTAATCAACTCCCTAAACAAGAAAGAGAGTTAAGGGAAATACTAAGACAACAGAAGGTAAAAGAAAGTCTCTATTTATACCTTCTTCAAAGAAAAGAAGAAACTGCAATATCTATGGCGATTAAAACATCTAACGCCAAAATAATTGATAAAGCGTATTATACTGGTCAAGTTGCTCCTAAAACTAGCAATATAAAACAGATGTCCCTACTGATAGGTTTATTAATTCCTATATTAATTATATTCTTAATTGGAACATTAAACACGAAAATTGTAGCTAAACAAGATATTCAAAGTTTAGGGATTCCTTACTTAGGAGATATTCCTCGTTCAAAAGACAACACTAAAATTCTTGATATCAACTCAAGAGATACAGTTTCGGAAGCATTCAGAATATTGCGTACCAATGTAGACTTTATGTTACCTAAGAAAGAAGGTATTGCTAGTAAGATATTTGTAACCTCTACAATTAGTGGAGAAGGAAAAACATTTATTTCCCTTAATCTAGCATCTGTACTCTCGTTAATTAATGAAAGAGTATTACTAATTGGTATGGATGTACGTAATCCTAAAATTCACAGATATGTAGAGTTAACTAAAAAATACGGATTGACTCACTATCTTTCTCAGAACGATATAGAACTTGATGAAATCATAAACAAAGGGAAGAACTTTGATTTCATTAATTCAGGTATTATACCTCCTAATCCATCTGAACTATTAGCTAGTGATAAAATGAATGAACTTTTTGATATTGCAGAAAAGAAATATGACTATATAGTTGTTGATACTGCTCCTGCTAGCTTAGTAACTGATACTTTTGTAACCACTAAATTTGCAGATTTATATATTTATGTTTGTCGAGCATTCTACCTTGATAAATCCATGCTTCAATTAGCAAAATCATATCATAAGGAAAAACGTTTACCAAATATGGCTCTTGTTTTAAATGACTCACAACAAGAAAGAGCTTATAAGTATTATGGATACTCTTATACCTATTCGTATGGTTATGGTTCTAATAATGCTCGAAAACCTTGGTGGAAAAAAATATTTAAAAAAGACAAAAGCTACTTTACAAAGTCAAATAGCAGAAAGTACAAATACTAAATTTTAAAAGAATCTATTTCAAAAATCTATAGCTTATTCTAAAATTTATAATCTAAGCTCTATCTTTGTGTTATGCAACAGACACAACTTCTTTCGGGTTTAAAAAAATATTTCGGGTACGATTCGTTTCGTATGAATCAACAAGAAATCATCGAAAGTGTGTTGAGTGGAAAAGATACGGTTGCACTTTTACCAACAGGAGGAGGAAAGTCTATAATTTATCAGCTTCCTGCTCTTCTTTCCGATGGAGTTTGCTTGGTAATTTCTCCACTTTTAGCACTTATGAAAGATCAAGTGTTGCAATTGGAAAGCAAAGGAATTCCATCGGCATACATTACTTCTGAAATGTCTAGTTTTGAGCAGTTAAAACAGTTGGAAAAAGCACAAACACAAGAGGTGAAAATTCTATATCTTTCTCCTGAGAGAATTTCCAATTATGATTTTATAAATGCGCTTAAATACATCAAAGTTTCCTTTATTGCTATTGATGAAGCACATTGCGTTTCAGAATGGGGAAATGATTTCCGTCCATCGTACTTAAATATAAAGGATTTTAGAAAGAATTTAGGAGAAATTCCCTGTATTGCACTTACTGCAACAGCTACTCAAAAAGCAATTGTAGATATTGTAGAAAAACTGGATTTAAAGAATGCTACGATTATAAAAAGTTCGTTTGAACGGAAAAATATTTCTATACAAGTTTTAAAAAGTATTGAAAAAGTAAATCACATTGAGTATATTTTAAAAAAAAACATTGGCTCGGGACTTATTTATTGCAGAACAAGAAAAGAAACAGAAAATCTTTCCAAAATTCTTAAAAATAAAGGGTTACATGTGGATTTTTTCCATGCAGGATTATCTGCCGAGCAAAAACAAAAGAAACAACAAGCATGGACAAACAGTTCATTTCAGACATTAGTTTGTACCAATGCTTTTGGTATGGGAATCGATAAAGCTGATGTTCGTTTTGTGATTCATTACGCTCCGTCGTATTCTCTTGAAAATTATTATCAAGAAATAGGTCGTGCAGGACGAGACGGAAGTGCTTCAATTGCTTACCTACTATGGAATGAGTTTGATATGGATAATTGGCAATCGTCAATCGTAAATACCACGCTTACCAAAAAAGAATATCAAAAAATTTGTACTTCATTATTTTCTTTTTTTTTCTTAGCAGAAGGAGAAAAATCAGAAAAAAAATATGCACTTGATTTAGAGGTATTTAAAAACAAAATGAATATTTCTAAAGCAAAAATAAAACGAGTGCTTACCTATTTGGAAAATGCTTCTCTTTTGCAGTGGAAAAAAAACGACAAAGAAAGCAAAATTAAGTTTACGTGTAATCCAAATCAAATTACTTATTTAGATAGTTTGAGGTATCAAATTTTGGAATATCTATCAAGGAATGTAATGGGAGTTTTTTCAGGAGAAATTTCTTTTTCTGAGGAAAACCTGAGTACCTATTTCGGAATTACAAAAGAACAGTTAAAAAACGAATTAAAAGCATTGGAGCATGAAAAGTGGATAGAATATTTTTCTTCTGATTCCGATACAATACGTTTTCTGCAAGCAAGAAAAGATGATTTTTGGATTCATCAATTATGGAAAAATTTCAAACAAAGTCAAGAAAATACGTTGTTTAAATTTAAAGAATTGGAGTATTTTATCACTCAAAATTCGAGATGCAGAGTACGAATGGTTTTAGGATATTTTTCTGAACCTAAAAAAGAAAATTGTGGTATTTGTGATGTCTGTATGCAGAAAAAACAAAAACAAGAAAATTTTGAAGAAGAATTAATTAGGTACATAAAAAATAATACTTCTACTTTGCAAGATATTCTAATTGAATTTAATAACTACGAAAGACAAAATGTGTTGGATTCACTTCAAGAATTACTTTCTGATAAGAAAATCAAGAATAAAAATTTTATTTATTACAGTGTAGAGTAAAATAGAGAGTTATCACAATCTTCGTTTTTAAATTTTATTTGGTTTATATTGTAAACTAAATTACATTTGCAATATTGTTTAAATATAAATGTAATGGAAAATAAAAATTTATCCACAAAGGAAAGTTTAGAAATCATTCAAAGTATGATAGAAAAAAGTAGTGAGCGGTACAATTCTAACTATAGATTTTACTTTCTACTTTGGGGATTTTTACTTATTTCTGCTTCGGTAGGACATTTTCTACTTTTAAAAATAGAAAAATCCGAGTGGATTACGTATTTATGGTTAGGAATTGTATTTGTAGGAGTTCTTTTTAGCATTTTAAAAAAAGGTTCACAAACCAAAAGTTACTTGGATTATTATTTGTCGTATGTATGGAAATTTCAGATGTTATTTTTTGTACTTTCCCCTGTTGTTGCAATTCAAAATGGAATGCAGAATCCTATGCCAATCATTATGCTTGCAATGGGAGTTTTTTGTATTATGACTGGATTCTTTTTGAAAAATCAATTGCAATTACTAGGAGGGATTGGAACTATTTTCATCTCATTAATAACTCAATGGATCAGTCAGGAAGTACTGATTTTATATTTTGCTTTGAGCGTTTTTCTCTGTTATGTTTTCCCGTTTTTAATTACAAATAAGCAAAATGGAAAATAAACTAAATCCATTAATTCATCAAGAGTTACGGTTAGCTATACTTACATTACTAGTAAGTGTAAAAAGTGCTGATTTTACCTATATAAAAGAACAAACAAAAGCAACACAAGGGAATCTGAGTATACAAATAAAAAAACTTCAAGAAGCAAAGTATATTAAAGTAACAAAAACCTTTGTAGGGAATTATCCAAAAACGTATTGTGAGGTTACAGAATTAGGGAAAAAATCATTAGAAGAATACATAAAACAAATAAAATTATACTTAAATATTTAACGTTAACTACCTGTTAATAACTAATCAGTTAGGATACTACATCTGCGTATAATTATTGTAAATTTACAGGAAGTAAAAAATATATTACAATGAATGAAGAAGGAGAAAAGATAATTCCTATCAACATTGAAGATGAAATGAAATCATCTTACATTGATTATTCAATGTCGGTAATTGTATCTAGAGCACTTCCTGATGTGAGGGACGGATTAAAACCTGTTCATAGAAGAGTTTTATATGGTATGTACGAATTAGGAGTTCTTTCTAATCGCTCTTACAAAAAGTCTGCAAGAATAGTAGGAGAGGTCTTAGGAAAGTACCATCCTCATGGAGATTCTTCGGTTTACGATACTATGGTACGTATGGCACAAGAGTGGTCTTTGCGTTATCAGTTGGTAGACGGACAAGGGAATTTTGGTTCTGTAGACGGAGATCCACCAGCAGCGATGCGTTATACCGAAGCTCGTCTTAGAAAAATTTCAGAAGAAATTCTTTCAGATATAGATAAAGATACCGTAGATCATCAATTAAATTTTGACGATACCTTAAAAGAGCCAACAGTAATGCCAACTCGAGTTCCAAATCTTTTGATAAACGGAACTTCTGGGATTGCAGTAGGAATGGCAACAAATATGGCTCCTCATAACTTAACGGAAACCATAGATGCAACAGTTGCTTACATTGATAATAGAGACATTACTATTGATGAACTAACAAAGCATATAAAAGCTCCTGATTTTCCTACAGGAGGTGTTATTTATGGATACGATGGTGTAAAACAGGCTTTTGAAACAGGACGTGGACGAATTGTACTTCGTGCAAAAACGAACATGGAGGAAGTAAAAGGAAGAGATTGCATCATAGTTACAGAAATTCCATACCAAGTAAATAAAGCGGAAATGATTAGTAAAACCGCTGATTTAATTAAAGATGGAAAATTAGAAGGGATTTCTGATATTCGTGATGAGTCAGATAGAAAAGGAATGCGTATTGTTTATATTCTAAAAAATGATGCAATACCTAATGTTGTTTTAAATAAATTATTTAAATACACAGCATTACAGACTTCTTTCTCGGTAAATAATATTGCATTGGTAAAAGGAAGACCAGAGCAGTTGAATTTAAAAGATTTGATAGTTCATTTTGTTGACCACAGACACGATGTTGTTGTTAGAAGAACCCAATTTGAACTTAATAAAGCAAAAGATAGAGCTCATATACTCGAGGGATTATTAATTGCTCTTGACAATTTAGACGAAGTAATTAAAGTAATTCGTGAAAGTGAAACTCCTGAAATAGCTCGTGAAGAGTTAATGTCTCGATTTAAACTTTCTGAAATTCAGGCTCGTGCAATACTTGAGATGCGTTTACGTACACTTACAGGTCTTGAACGTGATAAAATAAAAGCGGAATACGATGAACTAATGAAAACCATTGCTCGTTTAGAGGAAATACTTGCAAATGAGTCGCTTCGTTTTGAAATCATCAAAGAAGAATTAATAGAAATAAAAGAAAAATACGGAGACGAAAGAAGAACAGCTATAGATTTCTCTGGTGGAGAAATGAGTATCGAGGATTTAATTCCAGATGAAAAAGTGGTGGTTACCATTTCGCATTTAGGATATATAAAAAGAACTCCTCTTGTAGAATACAAAACACAATCGAGAGGTGGAGTAGGGAATAGAGCTGCAAAAACAAGAGATGAAGATTTCTTGGAGTACATAATGGTAGCAACCAATCACCAGTATATTTTATTCTTTACAGAAAAAGGAAAATGTTATTGGCAACGTGTATTTGAAATCCCTGAAGGAAGTAAAACTGCAAAAGGACGTGCAATCCAAAATTTGATAAATATAGAGCCAGACGATAAAGTACGAGCTTACATAAGAACTCATGATTTAAAGAACGAGGAATATGTAAACAATACGTATTTGGTAATGGTTACAAAATCAGGAATTATCAAAAAAACCAGTTTAGAAGCTTATTCTCGTCCAAGAACCAATGGAATTAATGCAATAAACATTAGAGAAGGAGATATTTTACTTTCGGCTAAGTTAACTACTGGTTCTAGTGAAATAATGATTGCATCTAAACAAGGAAAAGCAATTCGATTCCCAGAAGAAAAAGTTCGTCCGATGGGAAGAACAGCTTCTGGTGTAAAAGGAATTACACTTCAAGAAAAAGAAGATGAAGTAATAGGAATGGTAATCATCAATGATTTAGAAAATGATACTGTGCTTGTAGTTTCTAGTAATGGATACGGAAAAAGAACGCAAGCAGATGATTACAGAATTACCAATAGAGGAGGAAAAGGAGTTATTACCTTAAACATTACCGAGAAAACAGGAGATTTAATTGCAATTCAAACGGTAACAGACGATAATGATTTGATGATAATCAACAAGTCGGGAGTTGCGATACGAATGTCTGTTTCTCAGATGAGAGTAATGGGAAGAAATACACAAGGAGTTAGATTAATTAACTTAAAGAAAGGAGATACCATTGCTTCTATTGCTAAAGTAGAAAAAGATGAGGATACAGAAGATATTGAGGACGTTGAAGATAACACGAATTTAGATTCATCAGAATCAATCAATAATCAAGAAGAATAGCAACTGTTTGTTTGAATTTTTTATAATTAAAAAGCCGATTGAAAATTAATTTTTAATCGGCTTTTTTTTGTGAGTAATTCGTTTTAATTCATGATATTTCTTAAAGGATAGGCAGATTCAATAAGCAAATAAAAATAAATGAAGCTGTTTTACTATCTTTGTGCTATGATTAACCGTGAAACCATAGATAAGATTTTTACTACGGCAAGAGTAGAAGAAATTATTTCTGAGTTTGTTCATCTGAAAAGAGCAGGAAGCAACCTAAAAGGTCTGAGTCCGTTTGCAGATGAAAAATCGCCGTCTTTTATGGTTTCTCCATCTAAGCAAATTTGGAAAGACTTTTCTTCGGGGAAAGGAGGAAATGTAGTTGGTTTTTTGATGGAACACGAACATTTTTCATATGTAGAAGCACTTCGTTATCTAGCAAAAAAATACAATATAGAGATTGTAGAAGACGGAGAAATGACTCCAGAAGAAGTCCTTCATCAAAAGGAAAAAGAAAGTTTGTATGTGATTTCAGAGTTTGCAAATAAATTTTTCCAAGAAACTCTTTTAGGTACAGAGGAAGGAAAATCAGTTGGTTTGGCATATTTTAAATCCCGTGATTTTACCGAAGAAACGATTAAAAAATTTCAACTAGGATATTCTCCCGATTACAAGTCTGCATTTTATGAGTATGCAATTAAAAAAGGATACAAACAGGAAGTAATTACTAAATCGGGATTGTGTTATTTAGATAATAAAACCAATCATGGAATCGATCGTTTTCGTTCACGTGTGATTTTTCCTATTTTTAGTATCTCAGGTCGTGTACTCGGTTTTGGAGGACGAACACTTTCTTCTAGTAAAAAAGTTGCTAAATATTTAAACTCTCCAGAATCAGACATCTACCACAAAAGTGATATTCTCTATGGAATGTATCAATCCAAAACTGCAATTATAAAAAATGATAGCTGTTTTTTGGTGGAAGGATATACCGATGTTATTTCATTGCATCAGAATGGAATAGAGAATGTAGTTGCTTCGTCTGGAACAGCTCTTACGGAAAATCAAATTCGATTAATTAAGCGATTTACCGAAAATATTACCATTCTTTTTGATGGAGATTCGGCAGGAATCAAAGCTTCTTTTAGAAGTATCGATTTGCTTCTAGAAAAAGGAATGAATGTAAAAGTTCTTCTTTTTCCTGATGGAGATGATCCTGATGGTTTTGCTAGAAAGCATAAAACAGAAGAAATTAAAGCGTTTATAGAAGAGAATTCTACTGATTTTATTCGGTTTAAAACACAACTTTTACTAGAAGATGTAAAAGACGATCCAATTAAAAAAGCTGGATTAATTCGTGAAATTGTTTCGAGTATTGCACTTATCGATAATTTAATTAAAAAGGAATTATACATACAAGAATGTTCAAAACTGCTTGATATTTCAGAGAATGTTTTGCAAAATGAACTTGCAACAATAGAAAGAACATTACAAAAAAAACAAGCAAAACAAAACAATGTAGAGGAAGAATCAAAACCTTTTTCCGTAGAAGTAAACCAACCAAAACCAACAGTTGATTTAACGTTAATTCACGAAGAAGAAATCATTCAAACGCTTTTTAGGTATGGAGATTACATAATTGAAGTAAAATACAATACATCGGAAGAAACGTATAATACGACGGTCATAGAAGAAATTATTCATCAACTAAAAGGAGATTCTGTACAATTAAAAAGTGAATTTTATCAAAACATAATTGATGATATTGCTTCGGGATTAGAAAAAGGAGAACTTCGTTCAGGATACTTTTACACTACTTTTCAAGACCAAGAAGTAGTCAATAAAGCGTCAGATTCTTTATTTGAAAAATACAAACTAAGTGAAAATTGGGAAGAAAAAGGAATTTACATCAAACCAAAAGAACATCATCTTTCAAGTCATGTAATGCAAATTATTCTTCGTTACAAAGAAGTTTCGGTTACTAATTTAATAAAATCTTTAACTGAAGAAATAGCGGAAATTCAAGATGAAGAGCGAGAAACTCATTTTAGAAAGATTATACAACTAACCGAATTAAAAAATCAAATCAATCAAAATTTAAATCGAGTAGTATAGTGGAAGTAAAAAAAGTAAGTAGAAAAAATCTCGATCTAAAAAAATATTCCGATTGCTTAAAGAAAAGTATTAATTACAGAATTTATGCAGAAGTTTGGTACTTGGATTTGCTTACTGATTCCAGTTGGTTTTGTTATGTTTTAGATGATTACAAAGCTGTAATGCCAATTCCATATAAAAGTTATTTAGGAATAAAAGTAGTGACTCAACCGAATTTTTGTCAGCAGTTAGGAATTTTTTATTCTAGTGAAATTTCAGAAAAAGAGTTTAAGTTACTTTATTCACGATTTAGAAAAAATATCATACGTTGTTATAATTTTAATGAAGAAAATTCCACTCAATTTACAATAAAAGGCAAAGAAAAAAACAATCAACTTTTGCAGTTGAATCAAGCGTATGAAGGTATAAGTAAGTTGTACCAAAAAGATAGAAAAAAAGACATCAGAAGAATAACTAGACAGAACTTATATCTTTCACGAGAGATTGGAATTTCAGAAACCATAAAAAAAATAAAGAATAATTATTCATTCGTTAAGAATTCAGAATTTAAAGAATTGGAATGTTTATTAGAGTTAATTCATGAAAAAGATGAATTATTACAATACAGTTTATTTAAAGATAATGAGCTCATTTGTTCAGCTTTTTTTATAAAATCTAAAACACGAATGATTCTACTTGCTTCTATAAAAGATTTCTCAAACGATTACAAAGGAGCTTTTGCTTATCTTCTAGATGTTTTTATACAAGAACATTCAGAAAAAGAATTAATTCTTGACTTTGAAGGTTCTATGCTTTTAGGTGTTGCAAAGTTCAATTCTTCTTTTGGAGCTGTTACAAAAAAGTATATCACTACTGGTTTTAGTTCGTAGCTAGCTGAATTTTACGTAAATATCCTTGAATGGTATTTTCTAATCCTAAATAAAGAGCTTCAGAAATAAGAGCATGACCAATGGAAACTTCTGCTATGTAAGGAATTTCATGAATTAAAAATTCTATATTTTCTAACGATAAATCGTGACCTGCATTGATTCCAAGATTGTTTTTTTGAGCAATTTCTGCTGTTTTTTTATAACTTTCTATCGCTTTTTGAGGATTGTTAGGGAATTCAGTAGCATACATTTCGGTGTAAAGTTCTATGCGGTCGGTTCCTGTTTTTGCTGTAAGTTCTACGAGCTCTGGTGTAGGATCTAAAAATACAGAAGTTCGGATTCCTTTATTTTTGAAAGTTTGAATTACTTCGCAAAGAAAATCAAAATCTTTTTTTACGTCCCAACCGTGATTTGAAGTAATTTGGTGAATATCATCGGGAACCAAAGTTACTTGTTCGGGGTTTACGTCGAGTACCAAATCTATAAACTCAGGTGTTGGATTTCCTTCGATGTTGTATTCTGTAGTGACAATAGGTTTTAAATCGTAAACGTCTTTTCTAGTTATGTGCCTTTCATCAGGTCTTGGATGAATAGTAATTCCTTGTGCTCCAAATTCTTGGCATTTTATTCCAGCTTCTACCACAGAAGGAGTATTTCCTCCACGTGCATTTCTAATAGTAGCAATTTTATTGATGTTTACGCTAAGTTTTGTCATTTTCTATTTATTTCTGATTTGCAAAAGTATGGATTTTTAAAGTTCAGTTTGATGTTTAAATTATAAAACACATTTTTTGTATTCGTCGACTACATTTTTGATTTTTCCTGATTTCATTAGTTCTACAAAATAGTTATAAGAATCTTTTAGGTTTTGTTCGGGTTTAAAGAATTTTGAATACACAAATGCAGAATTAGCAAGAACCAATTTATAATGTTCAGAATTCGTTTTTCCATCAATTATTTCTTGAGCAATGATACAATTTTCTTCCGTGTTTTTTGAGGAAAGTTCACTGAAAGGAATAGTTTCTAATCCAAAATCCTCAGCAGAAATATAATATTCAGAAACAGCTCCGTTTTTGAGTTCCATCACAAAAGTTTTATCAGAAAGCGTAACTTCGTCTAAGTTGTCTTCTCCTCGAACGATGATTAAATGTTCGTAATTTAATTTTTTTCCGAGTTCTATCATTAGTGGCATAAACTCTTTAAAAGAAGTTCCGATGAGCTGTTTTTTTGGTTGGAATGGATTTAAAAAAGGTCCTAAGATATTAAAAACGGTAGGAATTCCATAGGTTTTTCTTGCTTGTGCAAAATGCCTAAAAATAGGGTGGAAGCTAGGTGCAAAAAGAAGTGCAAGATTTGTTTTTTCTACGGATTTTTCAAAATTGGTATCGGTATAATTGATTCCTAACTTTTCAATTAAATCAAAACTTCCGAATCTACCAGAGGAAGCTTTGTTTCCATGTTTTAGAATGGTAGTCCCCGCAGAAGAAAGAGCAAAAGCCGAAAGAGTAGATGTGTTGATTCTTGGTAATCCAGAACCGCCAGTTCCACATATATCTACAAAATCAGCATTTATTTTTTGATGTATAGGAGTTTGAAACTCACGAATTGCATTTATAAATTCGTATAAACTATCAGAAGATTTTAAACCAAAAGAAAGTGAAATCAAAAGCATTAAAATCTGCTCGGAAGTCAGTTCGTTTTCGTTTACTTTTTCGAGCACTTTTTTGAATTCATTTTTAGATATTTTTTCGTTTTTTTGAAGTTGATTTAGTGTTTTATTTAAAACTGCATTTCCATTATGCAATCTTCCTTCTACCACATTTTTGATGATTTGCATTCCTGCTCCATGATTCATGCTAAGTATGGATTCTGGGTGATACTGAACACCTTCTATAGGTAGGGTTTTATGGCGAATAGACATCACAATATTATCGTCTGTTTTTCCGCTGACTTCAAAACAATCGGGAATGATTTTTCCTGCAAGAGAATGGTATCTTCCTACGTCTATTTTTTTTGGTAAGTTGTGGTATATGCTTCGTCCATCAGTTTTTATTTCGTGTGATTTTCCGTGAACAGGAGGAAGAAATTGCAGTTCTCCACCAAAGAATTCTATCAATGCTTGATGTCCTAGACAGATTCCAAATATCGGTTTGGTTTGATAGTATTTTTTAATCCAATCCATCATATATCCTGCATTTTTAGGAACAGAAGGACCAGGAGAAAGTACCAGTAAATCAAAATCTTCGTTTATTGTATCAGGAGAAATGGTATTTCGATACACAACCACTTTGCAATTAAGCTGTTTGAAATAATCCACAATATTAAAGGTGAATGAATCAAAATTATCGAGTATAAGGACTTTATTTATCATTTTTTTATTTTAAGTAGTTAATTTTCTCTATGATATAGATGCTATTTTAAATTATACTTCTTGTAATATGCATGTTTTTTAGATAAAATGCTATCTTCAGAAATCTTACGTCTAAAATCTTCAAGTTTTCCTATTTTACAACTAGGATGAATGTATAAATCATAGTTGGTTGAATAAAAAGAGTCATTTTTATAAGTAATATTGAGTACACTATTTATATCGTCTAAAGAAGTTATCTTATCATTAATAGATATAGTTCCTAAACTATCAAGTTTAATTTTAATACTTGTCTTTTCAATTATTTTGTTTTCTTTACTTTCTTTTTTAGAACAAGAAACAAAAATTACTATTGAACTGAAAAGTATAAGGACTTTATTTATCATTACCTGTTATTAATTTTTTAAATTGATTATTATCAATATCACAAAATTCTTCTATAAATTGATTTTTAACATAAAAACTAATAGCTAAAACTTCTTCATTTAATATTAAGTAAGATAGCTTATCATCTAAATCAATATCAAACTTTGTAATATGAATATTTTTATTTCTAGCTATAGTTTCTGTTTGAATTATGGTTGAGTCAGACTTTAAACTATATACATTATTATTACTGTAAGTAAATATGATATCTAACTTATAGTTGATATTAATATTAAATTGATTGCTGATTATTTTAAAATTTAAAAACTTATATACATCTAATTTATATAAATCAACATATAAAATAGAATTAAAATTATGTGCAATTTTAGTAGAGTTATTATCTTTTATGTCGTTTATTAATATATACTCAGCTTTTTTTTGAGTATATTTTCTAATAATTTTTTCTAAAATTTTAAAAATTAAATTTCTCATTTTTACTTTTCAAGAAAAGGTTCAATTGCTTTCATAAAAGCGGCAGCTTTGTTGTGTGTTTCGTCTAATTCTCCTTCAGGAGTACTTTCATAAAGAAGAGTTGCTCCAGAAAGGTAGTTTAGGTTTTCATTTTCAATATGTACAGTACGAATGGTAATTGCAGTATTTACTTCTCCATCAAAAGTTACAAAACCAACACTTCCTCCGTAATATCCACGTTCGTGAGATTCAACTTCTTCTATAAAATTCATTGCGGCAATTTTAGGAGCACCTGTTAATGTTCCAGCATTAAGGCAATTAATGAGTGCATCAAACCCAGAAAATTCATCTTCTAAAGTTCCACTTACTTTTGCAATGGTATGGTATACGTGAGAATATTTCTCAACCGAACGGTATTGTTCTATGTTGATTCCTGCTTTGCAAATCCTAGACAAATCGTTTCTTCCTAAATCGATAAGCATATCGAGTTCAGCTTTTTCCTTTTCAGAATTTAGAAGATTCATCATATTTATATGATCTTCTAATGGATTTGTTCCTCGTCTTACAGTTCCAGAAATGGGTTTTAGAGTCACTTTTCTATTTTGGCATTTTACCATAATTTCTGGCGATGCACCAAGCAAGGTTTCTCCGTTTAATTCGAAATAAAAAAGATAAGGAGATGGATTTACCTTTTTGTAATTTTTATATATTTCATAAGGCTCTCCTTGTATGTTTCCTGTAATTTTCCGTGAAATAACTACTTCCATAAATTCTCCTAGGTTGCAATATTCTATTGCTTTTTCTACTTGCTTTTTGAATTCTTCATCAGAAGGAGAGTAGTTGATGTTAGTGATTTTTGCAGGTTTGCTGTTTTGGGAATATTCGTTTTGTTGTAATTTAGAATTGATTTCGGAAAAGTATTCTTCTGCTATTTGCTCATTTTCTCTGTAAATAAATAGTTCTGATTTTTTACTGATGTGATTAAATTCAATAACGGTATCAAACAAAAATAGATGAAAATCATCGGTAGAACTTTCTTTTTTTCGTTTAATTTCTTCGAATTGATAAACAAAATAATAAGAAAAAGCTCCGTATAAACCAAGGTATGTTTTTTCTTCGGTTTTAAATTCTTTGAGTAAAGTACGTATAATTTGAGCGGTATTTTGTCTTTCTACTCTTTCGTTTTCAGAACCTTTAAATTCCAATTTTGGGATTTCTAGAGTCCATTTTTCGTTATTTTTTGATTGTATAAATTTAGAAAATTTGGTTTCTAATACATCTAGGAATGGTTGTGCTCTTTCTTCATGGAAAATTATAATTTCACACGTGTCATTTTTTCCCTTAAACTCTAATGGAGGATCAAATCCAAGTACAGAAAGTTGTCCTCCTTCTTCGGTTATTTCCGTGGATTCGAAAAGACAAATTTTATCTTTTAAATTGAGTTTTAAAAGAGCTTGGTCTGGTGAATTTATAGAGATTGATTTTTGTAATGTTATCATGGTATTTATTTTAAGATGGAATCAAAAAAATCTTTGTTTTTATTGTATACTTTTGCTCCTCTTGTTACAGTAACTACACTGCAATTTAGATTTGAAGCAACTTGTCTTTGGGTATTTCCTTTACTAAGTTCAGTTAGGATTTTTACTCTTTCTTCCAACGAATAAAGTTCTTTTTCGGTAAGTAAAAGTTCAAAAATTTTCTGTGCTTCTTTTCTATTTTTAGATTTTTCTATAAGTTGAAAAATATTCATTTTTTTGTATTTTTGTAATAGTACAGTGATGCAAATATATAAATGAAAAATGGAAAAAACAAGGTGTAAGAAAAATTACTACATTTGTGGAGAAAATTAATTAGATGAGTTCAAAAAACTATACGTTAAAAATTGATTGTTCCGATGCGATAGGTTTGGTTTATGAAATAACAAATTTATTGTCTATAAAAAGAGTAAATATCATTAAAAATGATGAATTTGTAGATAATGATAATTCTCATTTTTACATGAGAACGGAGTTTTCTGGAACTATAAATGAGGGAAGTTTAATCGAAGATTTAAAAAATATTTTACCAAAAGATAGTAATGTATTTCTTACTTCGCAAGCAAATAAAAATATAGTAGTTCTTGTAACCAAAGAACATCATTGTTTGAGTGATTTATTAATTCGTAATCACTTTAAAGAATTAAATGCAAATATACTTGCTGTAATAGGTAACCACGAGAAGCTAGGAGGATTAACTAAACGATTTGATATTCCGTATCACTTTGTTAATCACGAAGGAAAAACAAGAGAAAATCACGAAAAAGAAGTAGAGGAAATTATAGAGAGCTATTCTCCTGATTATTTAGTTCTTGCTAAGTATATGAGAATTTTAACACCAGAGTTTTCAGCAAAATACGCAAATAAAATTATAAATATCCATCATTCATTTTTACCTGCTTTTATTGGAGCGAATCCGTATAAACAAGCATACGAAAGAGGTGTGAAGATGATAGGAGCAACAGCACATTTTGTTAATGAAAAATTAGATGAAGGACCTATTATTTCGCAAGATATTACACACGTAACTCATGCAGAAAATGCAAAAAGTTTATCTAAAAAAGGAAAAGAAATAGAAAGAATGGTTTTAGCAAAAGCTCTAAAATTAGTATTTGAAGATAAAACTTTTGTGAAAGAAAATAAAACAGTGATTTTTGATTAAAGGAATTAGAATTGAGTACGTTAGAGGAATATCAACAAGGGAAAATTATTCTGATAGATAAAAGTTTGGATTGGACTTCATTTTCGGTAGTGAAGAAGATTAGATATACGCTTCAGAAAAAATTTACTATAAAAAAACTAAAAGTAGGACATGCAGGAACATTAGATCCTAAGGCGACGGGATTATTAATTTTAGCAACGGGAAAGTTTACCAAGAAAATAGCTGAACTTCAAGAAACTACAAAGGTTTACACAGGAACTATAAAGCTGGGAGTACAAACGCCTTCTTATGATACCGAAACCAAAGAAATTTTACCAAAAGAATATTCACATATCACTCAAGAAAATATAGAACAAACAGTACAACATTTTACTGGAGAAATCAATCAAATTCCGCCGATGTATTCAGCATTAAAAAGAGATGGAGTTCGTATGTTTGATTTAGCAAGAAAAGGAATAGAAACAGAAATTCCCAGTAGAAAAATAACGATTTATAATTTTATTATTACTTCTATATCTCTTCCGTATATTGATTTTGAAGTAACGTGCTCTAAAGGAACCTACATTCGTTCGCTCGCTAAAGATGTTGGAGATTATTTAGGTTGTGGAGGATATTTAACTGCACTTAGAAGAACTAAATCAGGGGATTTTTCTGTAGAAGATGCTTTAACTGTGGAGGAATTTATTGATAAATTAAATTAACGTTATATTTCTTGTTTACAATTTGGTTAAATACTAAAATCTGTATTTTTGAGCTTTATTTACCTTTTTTATAATGAAGAAAGTTTTTATAGTAGTATTAATTTTTATTGGTTTTCAGAGTTTGATAGCTCAAAATGAATATGAAGATTTGCGTTCTAGAAAGTATGAAGTAAAAATGAATGTTACAGATTTCTTACTTTTAGGTAAGTTAAATTTGGAAGGAGAATATTTTATTGATGATGATTTTTCGCTTATTCTAAATACTCAAGTTAATCTCTATAAAGACTCTTTTGAATTAGATGACGATGGAGATAATAGAGTTTCAACGTTTCAGATATTACCAACGGTTAGGTATTCTTTGTCTAAAAAAATACATTCCTTTTTTTATTTAGAGTCGTACTTAAATATGAATTGGGGAAAGTATAAAAAAATAAAACGATTAGACGATAATCTAGGTAATGGATACTATAGAATTGTAGATGAAGGTTTTTCGGATTTAGCTTTGGGATTTGGATTGGGTTATAAGTTCTACATTAAAAAAAGATTAGGTATAGATTTTAATTTTGGAGTTGCTGGTAATCTCTTTAATGACAATAGTGTTAAAGAAATTTATAAAGGAGGAGTTGTAATTGGTTATAGGTTTTAATTTATTAACATGAAAAATATAATAGTTTTAATTTCTGTTTTTTTCTTATTTAGTGCTTGTATCATTGAAGAAGACATTGATTGTTATCATTGTTCTGATATTTCAGTAACAAGTTTAGATTTGATTAAAATTCATACTAAAGATGAATATAAAGTAAATGATGTACTTTACATAGAATCTAGTTTTTCAAAACTACAAGACGAAAAAGGATATTCTAATAAGTTAGATATTTATAAAACTACCAATTCCGATTCATTCACTTTTAGTTTTAGCTTACAGAAAATGGTGTTTGGTAGTTGGACAGACATAACACTATTAGGATCAGATTTTGAAGAAGAAGGTCTAGGTGGAATTTATGCAGGTTATTACATAGGTGCAACTTGTGTTTTAAATGAAGAAAAAACACAATATAAATTTAAAAAAGGAATTATATTACGTGAAGCAGGAGAATATCGTTTAGTAATTAATCCAATTTTATATTCAGATGTATATTATAATTCAGAAAACTATCTTGCATTAAAAATAAATACATCAGTAGCTGAAATACCATCATCTTCGTATGAATTTACGGTAAACGAGTAAATTTCTTTTTGCTAGTTGAACCTACCAAATTAAAAACATATTGAATTATTATTAATAGTGTTATAATTATTGATATTATTCACATGATTTTTATTTCATAATGCCTGTTTTTTTTCTATATTGTAGCATTACAATCTAACTACAAATAATAGAATTATGAGAAAAATTACTTTTTGTTTATTGGGATTAATGCTATCAAACTTAGTATTTAGTCAAATTAGGAATTTTAATCTAACATTGAGTCCCACAGCAGAGTATGTGTTTTGGGAAAGTGATTTAGGATTAGAAAATGGTTTCCTTTATGGAGGAAAGTTAGGTGTTGGGTTAGGACAGCACTTTGAACTTAGAGGAATCTATATGTTATCTGATGATGTAAAAACAGATTATAAAAATTCTGATGAGCTGGAAGATATTACAGGAATTGACTTAATTGACAATAACTCTTTACAACTTAGAAGATACGGAGGCGAAATAAAAACAACAATAGGAAAAGGCACCTTGTCTCCGTACCTTATTTTAGGTGGAGGTGTACAATCGTTGGAAGCAGATGTTGATGGTGCAGAAAAAAATGAGCAAATCTATCTTTCTGGTGGTTTAGGAATTGTAGTAAGGTTGAGCGATAGAATTGTATTTAATGTAGAAGGAAAGAATACAACGTTTAGAATGAATCCATCGGCTATATTAACCACAGATAATTTAACAACGCTAGGTTTAACCAGAGATGATTTTGGTAACGAAAGATATTCCAACTGGTCTGTGTCGGCTGCATTGCAACTGCATTTAGGTGGAGAAAAAACTTCTGAGGATAGTGAAACTTTATATAGTAGTTTAAAAAGTTTCCAAGGAACGTTAGAACCTATGGTAGGAAATATTTCTTTTGATAATAGTTTAGGTTACAGAGATACTTGGTTAGCAGGTGTAAGTGGTGGTTTTGATTTAGGAAGATACATAGGAATTCGTGCATTTTATTGGAAAGCATTAGAAGATGGAGAAACAACAAAATTTGATGATTTAGCAATGTATGGAGGTGAACTAAGAATGAAACTAAATCAAAATAGTAGAGAAGTAGTTCCTTATTTACTTTTAGGTGGAGGGAAAATAGATGTTAAGAGCTCGTATAAATCAAACAATCCTGATGTTTTAGAAGCAAAAGATAATAATTTTATCATGGCAGGTATGGGATTAAATGTACCTATTTTTAGAGATGTAGACCTTTTTGGAAGTGTAAGAGGAATTTATACATCAAATAGCGATGCAGAAAATATAACTTCAACAGATGAAATTAATACTTCAGTAATGTATAGTGGAGGAATTCGTTTTAGAATAGGAAGAAAAACGTATATAGATGAAGAATACCAAAGAAAATTAGATGAAGCAAACCAAGAATATCAACAAAAATTAGAGGAAATTAGACAAGAAAAAGATAGTTTGATAGAAGAAAATAAAAAAGCGAAAATCAAGATTGCAGAATCTCAAGAATCTAAAAAAGAAAGTGTGGAAATTAAAGAAGAAAATAAGGAGAGTAATTCTGAAGAAAAAGTAATTATAGAAAAAACAAATAAGGAAGATAGTGATAATAAATCAGAGGAAAAGCAATACGATATAAATCTTTCTTCGGAACAATTTATAGATATAATCAATGCAATTTATGGAACAGAAAAAATCAATACTTCTTCCTCTAGCGAAACGAAAGTAGAAAAATCCGTTGAAGAAAAAGAACAAGATTTGATTCGTAGAATAGAACAACAAAATCAAATCATAGATGAGTTTAATAAACGAGTAGATGAGTTAAATAATAGTCAAAATTAGAAAAGAATATGAAAATACATATAACTCTTTTTCTTTTGATTTTTATAGGAACTTATACCATAAAAGCTCAACAGGAAAAGCTCAACGGAAATATAAAAATGAGTTCGCAAGAGTTTAGTGAACTCATTAAAACAGTAATAAAGAATCGCAGTAAAAATACGGTTTCGGAGAATTCAAAAACAACTTTACCAAAGTTGAAAAAAATCAAAATTCCAAAGTTAGATTCTATAAAAACTAAGTATGCTGAAAGAAAAATAACCAAAGATTCGGTAGTATACCTTACGAAAATAGATACTGTTTATAGTAAAAAAACGATTCACAGGAATCAAAATGATACTATTGTGTCAAAAGTTCCTTATTATGTTTATGAAAACGATACGATTCATAGAAATAACGTAACGTATCTGAATAATGAGTATACTTATACCAAAGAAAATTTATCTGATGTTAATGAAAAACTCGATGAGATAGAGGAATATTTAGAAGAAGTAAAGAAAAATAGATACATAGAAACCAAAACTCAAAAAGTTAACCTTAAAGATACTGTATTCATAAAAACCTATGCGGAGAATCCAAACTTAGCACCAAAGTTTGATTCGTTGAATTACTATATCGGAAAAAACAGACAACTTTTGGAAAGAATAAATTCCATGAGTGATTCTCTAAATAATAAAGAACTACCGACTCAAATAATTGAAAAGAATACGATTGTAAAAGAGAAAATTCCAGAGGTAAAACAAGGAAAACATTCTATTTATTTTCCTATTGGTAAGACAAGTATAGATGAATTGGATAAAACAAGATTTATTAATTTTTACGCTAATTTGATTGGAAATAATGCACAACCAAAGTCAGTAATTGTGAATGGATATGCAAGTCCTGTTGGTAAACTTTCAGTTAATCAAAAAGTTTCCGCTGACAGAACAATGAGTGCTGTGAATATGTTAAAATCTCTCGGAATTAATGATGATTTAATTGAATTTAACGTAAAAGGAATAGATTATAATGCTAAAAACAATTCTCAAGCACAAAGAGTAGATGTTATTATTAAGTATTAGGTTTTAGGTTTTAAAAGTTCTAGAAGCGAATGTGAAAAATTGCATTCGCTTTTTTTATTTTTACTCATCTTCGTTTAGTTCAAATTCTTTAATGTTGGTTTTAAAGTATGTTCCAAGTACAATTCCACAAGTAATTAATCCACCACCAATTACAGCACGAACCGTTCCGAATAACTTTGCAGTTACACCGCTTTCAAAAGCTCCTAATTCATTGCTAGAACCAACAAATATAGTATTTATAGAAGCAACTCTTCCTCGCATTTCATCAGGTGTTAAAATTTGTAGAATAGTAGAACGAATTACTACACTTACACCGTCAAAAATCCCGCTAAGGACAAGTATTCCAAAAGAAAGCCAAAAGTACTTCGAAATTCCAAAAGCAATGATACACAGACCAAAGCCAAGTACAGATACCAAAAGTTTAATTCCTGTTCGCCTTTTGATGGGAATGTAAGCAATTGTAACCATGGTTATTATAGCTCCAATAGCAGGAGCAGAACGAAGAATTCCAAAAGCTAAGGATTTAATTTTTTCTACATTTCCAGTATAGCCAAAGAAGGTGTAAATACTATTTACAGAGTCATAATAGGAGTCTAAAGGAATAATTTCATCGGAAATAAAAACAGGTAATAATGCAATTGCTCCACCAAAGAGGACAGCAAATAAATCAAGTGAAAGAGCAGTTAATATCACTTTTGTTTTATAGATAAAATTAAATCCGATTTTTAAACTTTCTAAAATGGTACTTTTTTGTTTATTAATAATTTCTTTTTTCTCGATAAGTGAAATCAAACCGAAGCATATTACAAGTAAAACAATAGTTACTAAAATGGAATTATGTGCTCCCAAAAACGCATATAAAAAACCAGCAATAGCAGGACCTAAAACTGCACCTATTTGCCAAACCGAAGAGCTCCACGTGGTTCCGTTTGCATAGGCATTTTTAGGAAGTATCAATGAAAATAAGGCAAATATAGACGGAGAAATAAATGCTCGGAATATTCCAAAAATAAACACCAAAGAATAAATCAAGTAAATTAACTTTTGAGTTTCAAAAAGGTAAGAATACTTGAGTAGAAAATAAAATCCAAAAGCAATAAGTACAGATAAAAAAATCGTATTTCGCGTAGCATTTCTTTTTTCACTATTGTCTATGTAATGACCTGAAATAAGTGAAAATAAAATCGCAGGAATAATTTCAGCTAAAGCAATTAAACCTAAATCAAGAGGATTCTTTGTCTGCTGATAAACAAACCATTCAATTACCAAAAATTGAATTGCAAAAGCAACAGTTATAAAAAAACGGGTAACAATAAAGTATCTAAATTCTTTAAATTTAAACGCATAAAAAGGACGATTGTCATTTACAGTTTGCATACTCACGCATTTAGCGAGTGCTAAGGTACTCAAAAAACGTATTCGTATTTTATTTTTCGAATGATTTTATAAAAAGTAATGCCA
This sequence comes from Flavobacteriales bacterium, assembly GCA_020635515.1. Taxonomy (GTDB): domain Bacteria; phylum Bacteroidota; class Bacteroidia; order Flavobacteriales; family Weeksellaceae; genus JACJZS01. Next base: position 8,156 of record JACJZS010000003.1, on the reverse strand, counting down.
AATGCTTTCTTTCTTGTATTTATATTTTGTAATTTTGGCGAAAGTTTATTTTAAGCTAATGATAGTATTAGGTTCCACTTCAGATATATCTCAGGCATTTATAGAAAAATCATTAAAGTCAGGAGATAAGTACCATAAAATTTATTTAGTAACTTCTAATCAAGAAACTACCGAAAAACTAGCTCGTCATTTGTATGTAAAATACCAACAAGAATGCGAAGTAATTCCGTTTGATTTGATAAATGATTCTGATTTTTCAGTATTTGATTCTGTAGATAGTGAATTGCTTTTTTGTGCAACAGGATATTTAGGAAAAAACACAGAAGAAGGATTGTACGATATAGAAAATTCTAAAAAAATTATTGATATTAATTACGCAAAATTACTTCCATTACTCAATTATTTTGCAGAAAAATTTGAAAAAAAAGCAAGCGGAACTATTATTGCACTCAGTTCGGTAGCAGGAGAACGAGGAAGACAAAGTAACTTTATGTACGGAAGTGCAAAAGCAGGATTTACTGCATATTTGCAAGGATTACGAAACTATTTATTCCACAAAGGAGTTCATGTGCTTACCATAATTCCAGGATTTATGGATACCAAAATGACTGCAGGATTAGATTTACCAAAACCTGTTACTTCAACTCCAGAAAAAGCTGGAAATCTTATCTATAAAGCATACAAGAAAAAGAAAAATTCGGTTTATGTATTGCCAATTTGGTGTTTAATTATGCTATTGATTAGAAACATTCCAGAATTTATTTTTAAGAAAATGAAGATGTAAGTTTTATGAGACGACTTTACTTGTTTGATTTTGACGGAACATTAACCAAAAAAGATACTTTATTTGATTTTTTAAAAACAACACAACCAAACTATTATTTAGGTTTTGCATTATTCATTCCTTTATTTGTATTAGCAAAATTGAATATTTTAGATCCAGCACGTGTAAAAGAACGCTTTATTGCTTTTTTTTTAAAGGGAAAATCAGAAAGAGAATTACAAGAGTTAGGAAATCAATATTTGAGTAAAAGTGGAAATTTATTTCATGAAAAAGCAAAAGAATACATAGAATCTATAAAGGATTTTGAAGATAAATACATCGTTTCTGCTTCTCTTGATATTTGGGTTCGTCCTTTTGCAAATTATTATAATTTTAAACTTATTTGTACAAAAGCAAAAATGGAAAATGGTAGATATACAGGAAGATATGACGGAAAGAACTGTAATCATACCGAAAAACCTCGCAGAGTAAAACAAGAAATAAACCTAGAACAGTTTCAGGAAATTTATGCTTTTGGGGATACCAAAGGAGATCAAGGATTACTTGATTTGGCAACACATCCTCATTTTCAATACTTCGGAAAAGGTATATAACTTTTGCGAATTAATTTATACATTTGGATTAAGCAAAAATCTAAATGAAAAAACGAGCATTGGTAATATCAGGAGGAGGAAGTAAAGGAGCTTTTGCAGGCGGAATGATAGAATTCTTGATTACACAAATGAAATTGGAATACGATTTATTTATAGGCACTTCTACAGGAGCTTTATTGACGACTTTGTTTGCATCGGAACAATTAGAATTAGCTAAAAAAGCATTTACCACTACTTCTCAAGAAGATATTTTTGATGTAAATCCATTTAAAATAAAACGAGATAAATACGGAACATCTTTAAATTTAAATCACTACAACATTATAAAGCAGTTTGTAAACAAAAAGAAAACCTTTGGAGAAAGTAGAAATTTAAGAAAGTTAATCAAAAAATATTTTACTCAAGATTTATACGACTGCGATTGTTTTAGGAAGAAAGAAATTTATGTAACGGTTTCCAATCTTTCTACCAATGGATTGGAATATAAAAAACTACAAGATTATTCGCTAGAAGATGTAATTGATTGGGTTTGGATTTCGTGCAATTATGCTCCTTTTATGAGTATTGTAAAAAAAGAAAACAATATGTATGCCGACGGAGGATATGCTGACTTTATAGCGATAGATAAAGCAATAGAAGAAGGAGCAACTCATATAGATGCAATACTTCTAGACCCTGAAGATCACTTGGTTAACTATACTAATTTTAATAATCCTTTTACGTCTATTTTTAGGATAAATGACTTTATGTTTAATCGTATTCAAAAACTAGAAGTAGAAAACGCAATACTTAAATGCTCTTTTAGAGGTATTAAGTTAAAAATACACTATTTACCTTACATTCTTACGGATAATTCTCTGATATTCAATCCAGAAAAAATGAGAAAATGGTGGGACGATGGATATCAATACATGATGAAAAGTGTTTTTTCAAATTAAATCCAGGTAGTTAGTTTTTCTTTTATTTTTGAATGAAAATCAATTAAATTAACTGAATTATCTGTTATTGGTGCATACTTTTCGGTTTGACATTTTGCAATGAGTTCATTCCAATATTCAGCATCAGATTCTCCATACTTTTGATTCATTTTTTGTTTTAATTCGCCTAATGAATCAAAAGAATTAGTAGTATTAGCAATTTTATTTAATGTTTTTTCGAGCAGAGAAAAGTACTCTTTTGACTCGTTGTTAACAGAAAGTCGATTTAATTCATCTATATCACTGTTGAAATTATACGTAGGAATTACGATTTCAGCTTGTTTTTCTTCGGTTTTATTTTTTTTGATTTCAGCAGTGGTTACATAGTTTGAAGTTTCTGAATCCGATTCTTCATTTATTGATTTTTCCCTCTTTTTATACCAAATAAATCCAAAGATAGATGATGCGATTAGAAGAGTAGAAATTACATACAAATACCAGTTTGAATTAGTAGAATTCGATGCAATTTCAGGCGAAATAAACGGAGATAAGTCAAAATTGTTATCTTCTGATTTACTATCAGAAATAGAATCTAAATTAGAATTATCAGAAGTTGAATTTATGTTTTTTGATACTTTAGAAGCTATTATTTTTTTAGGTTTAGGTTTAGGTTTTCCGTCTACGTGTATAGAAATTTCTTTTGACTTTATAGTTTTATATGTTTTTTCTTGTGGATCGAAGTAAGAAAACGGTTCGGTAGTTATGCTGTAATTCCCACCATAGTTAGGGACGATAACGGTGTTACTTGCAATTTTCCCTTTTAAACCACTGCGTGTAGCTTGGTAAGCATCTCTGTATTTAGGTGAATAAATTTCTAAGTCATTAGATGTTTTTAATTTAGGTGTTTTTAAAAGTTTAAAGTTCCCATTTCCTATAACTTCTACTTCTACATTTAGACTAGAATTGGTGGATAATTTTGTTTTATCACTAGAAATATTGACTGAAAAATTACCAACAGCACCAGAAAAGTTATTTGGTTTGTTCGTAGGGAGTTCTTTTACTTTTATGATTGTAGGTTTTGAACTTATCTTCACTTCTTCTTGATTAAAGAAATTGATGTTTTCAATAACGCCTACATCAAAAGCAGGAATCTCTAATTTTCCGGTACGAATCGGATAGATAACATATTCATTAAGTACAGCTTTTATATAGATATCTCCATTTTTTTCAACTTGTTCCACTTTTTTTTTTGAATCAAGAGGAATTGCTGTAACTCCTTTTAAGTTAGGAGGATGAATTGTATTGATTCGGTTTAGAAGTGTGTAATTTTTAGTGTATAGTACAAGTTCTCCGTAAATACTTTCATTAAAATAAGGATTTGAATTATCAATTTCAAAGTCGACAAAAGTTTCAGGATTTGGAGCTTGTATTTGCGGATTTTTATTTGTGTTTCTTGGAGAATTGTTTTTAGGTGCTTCTCCTACTACTTTTATTTTAAGCGTTTTTGTTTTATAGGTTTTTCCATCAACAGTTATAGATGCAGGATTAATTTTTAAGTTTCCTGTTTTTGTTGGAAGTAAAATGATTTGCTGAGTTATTTGCTTGGAAGCATTTCCATTTATGTATTGTGAACTTTCAGAAAAACTACGATGAAGAATTTCAAAATCTTCGAAATCAGGTAATGAAATTGACTGACTCGAAGTTCTCATATTTTTTCCTTCTAAACTCAAAGTAAAGCTAATACGAACTCGTTCTCCAAATTCAATTTCAGATTTGGAAGCAGTTGCTTCAAAACTTATTTGAGCAATTGACAAAGTACTTATAAAAAGAAATATAAAGGAAAAGAGTAGAGTTTTATTCATAAATGTTACCAGTTTTTAGCGTTTTGGGAATATGATTTTTTGGAGTTTTTAATGACTTTTTTTTGCGTTCTTTTTTCTTGCTCTTCTACAGCATCTAGAATTTTATCGTAGAATTTTTTTTCTGTATTTCCTTCGTTCATTTGCTGTTCTTGTTCATTCTTCTTATTGCCTTCATTTTTTTTATCATTACCATTTGACTTTCCTTGTCTTTTATCGTCTTTTTGTTCCTCTTTTTTATTTTTATTATCCTGATTATTTTCCTTTTGCTCTTGTTTTTTATCGTCTTTTTTGTTTTCTTTTTTCTCTTGCTCGTTTAATTTTTGTTTTGCATACATATAATTGTAACGAGCTTGTTCGTCTTTAGGATTTAATTTTAATGCGTTTTTATAATGATTTTGAGCAGTTTCATACTCTTTATTCTGTAAGTAGGTATTTCCTAAATTGTATTCTGTTTTGGCTTTTTCTTGATTTGTTTTGGCTTTTTTTAGTGCTTTTTTATATTCTAATTGAGCATCATTTACTTTTTTTTGTTTGTATAAGGCGTTTGCTAAGTTATAATTTGCTTTGAATGAAGTAGAATCAACTTCTAATGCCGAACGGTATTTCTCTCCTGCATTATTGTATTTTTCTTGTTTATACGCATCGTTACCTTCTCTGATAATTGGTTTTTCTGAACTCTGACCAAAAGAAAAAGAGAAATGTAAAATGCTGATAATCGTTATTATGTGTTTTTTAGACAGTGCTTTATTCAAAAAAATAATTATTAACTCTTATCAACAAATTTACAACATCAAATGTTAAATTCATTTTTTAGGTTTGTTAAAGAAATGATAAAAATTATGAGTAGAGCAGGAGCGAGAAACCACTGAAAATAATGTTTAGAAGCAGTTGATTCGATTCTTGAATTTTGATTTTGCTGTATTTTTTTTATCGAAGAATTCAAAAAGTCAATAATTTTTTTTGAGTTGGTATCAGAAAAATACATTCCAGAAGTTTCTTTTGCGATTTTCTTTAGTGACTTTTCTTGAAGTTTAGAAACAACAATATCTCCATGAGCATCGGTAAGAAATCCTATTTGTGTACCATTTTCGTACAAAGGAACAGTTTCTCCTTTTTGAGTACCTATCCCAACACATATAATGTTTACTTCTCTTTTGTTTGCATATTCTATTCCACTATCTTCATTTGCTTCGTGATCTTCTCCGTCGGAAATCAAAATAATGGTTTTTCCGTACTTTTGATTAGGATTAAAAAGTCCGCAAGATTCTTTAATTGCAATTCCTAAATCCGTTCCTTGCAACTCAATAGTATTGGTAGAAAGTGTGTTTAAAAACAGTTTTGCTGAAGAGTAATCACGAGTAAGTGGAAGTAAGGTATATGCTTCTCCTGCAAAAGCAACAATTCCAACACGATTTCCAGAGCTTTCATCTAAAATATCTTCAATGATTTTTTTTGATTTTTCTAATCTACTAGGAACTATATCTTCGCAATTCATAGAATTAGAAACATCAATAGCAAAAACAATATCGGTTCCTTGATTGTTAACTTTTATTTTTTGTGTACCAGCTAAAATGTCTACTAAAGCAATACTCATAAAAAGGATAAATAGAGAATAGAGAAGAATTTTTAATTTATAATTTGAGTTTTTAGGAAATAATTTTTCTCTAAATTTTTTATCTGCAAATGATTTTTGTTTTTTTTGTTTCCATAGATTATGCAGTTTCAAGGCAAAAATGAGAAACGGAATAAATAATAAAAGTGAAAAATATTCTACATTGTCGAAACTAAAATTCATCAGAAAACGGTTTTAAAAATAAACAATTTGGTAATTAATTCCATAATAAAAAGAGCAAAAGCAATTAGAACAAATATGCTATACTTTTCTTGATAATCATAAATTTTTAAATCTTCTATTTTGGATTTTTCGAGTTTATCTATAGTTTTATATATGTCGCTTAATTCTGATTCACTAGTAGCTCGGAAGTATTTTCCGCCTGTTTTGGTTGCAATATCTTTGAGTAAATTTTCATCTATATTTACTTCTACGTTTTGGTAAATAAGCTCTCCTGAGAAAGGGTCGGTAGCAACAGGCATCTGTGCCATTCCGTTTGTGCCGATACCAATAGTATATACTTTTATATTTTTCTCTTTAGCAATATCCGCGGCAAGCAAAGGATCTATAGCTCCTGAATTGTTTTCTCCATCGGTCATAAGTATAATTATTTTAGACTTTACATCGGAGTCTTTAAGATGATTAATACAAGTAACTAATCCCATACCAATGGCAGTTCCTTGTTCTAATTCTCCTGTTTGAATTTTTTCTATAGAGGAAATAAGAATATTTTTATCTGAAGTAGGAGGGACTTTAGTAAGACCTTCGGCAGCATAAGTGACAATTCCAATTTTATCCATCGGACGATTGAGAATGAATTTTTCGGCAACTTCTTTTAGAACGCTAAGGCGGTCGGGAAGTAAATCACGAGAAAGCATACTGAGCGAAACGTCAATGGAAAGCATAATTTCAATTCCATTTTTATCTTTTACCTGTTGTGAAATAGAAACAATCTGAGGACGTGCAAGAGCAATAATTATACACGAAATAACAATTAGTTTATTGATGAAATAAAACCAAGGCAATAAGTTTAAAAACGAGTTTTCAGATTTATAAATAGATGCATTTGGAAAACCAACAGTAGGTACTTTTTTATTTTTTTTGACTTTAAAATAAATTAAAATCGGTATTAGAAGAAAAGCGATAAACCACCAAGGGGAATCAAACTGAAAGTTACTCATACGTTTTATTGGTGTTATATTTGATTCGTATTAACAAACAAAATTACTTAATTTTATTTAGAAATCATTTTACATTTATAGAATCTAAATAACGTCTGTATTTTTCTGCATTGTTTTCGTGTTCTCTGTAATTATCTGTAAAATCATGATAACCAATTCTTTTAGGACTTGCACACATAAAAATATAGTTATGTTTCTCCGCATTTAGTACAGCATCAATAACTTCTGATTTTGGAGAGCAAATAGCAATAGGTGGTAAACCTAAATTTCTGTATGTATTGTAAGGAGAGTCAATAGACAAGTCTGAATAATACACACGGTAGTATTTTTTATCGAAACCTTCTTTTTTTCTTTTAGCAAATAAAACTGTAGGATCGGATTGTAGTTTCATTCCTTTTTTTAAACGATTGATGTATAATCCTGCAATTCTTGATTGTTCGTCTACACGATTGGATTCTCGTTGAGTAATAGAAGCTAAAATAGTTATTTGATTAGGTGTTAAATTCAATTCTTTTGCTTTGTTAATTCGTTCTTGATTCCAAAATTTTGAGTACCTTCCTTTCGCTTGATTGATGATTTTTTTAGGATTCCAATTCCATAATATGGTGTATTCTCCTGGTATGAAATAAAGTTTTACTTCGTCTATGTCGGTTAATTTATCTTGTATTTTTTGTTCTTGTAATGCATTGTAAATAGTTACAGAATCGGCTTCTATATTTTGTCTTAATTTCTCTGCAATTTGCGATATGTGATCGTAAGAAGTGATTTTTAAATGAACTTTTTCTTGATTTCCACTGATTAATTTTGCAATTATTTCTTGATTATTTTCTCCGACATTGAGTTTGTATTTTCCTGCTTTAATATTTTTAGGATAGTTTTCTTTTTCAGCAATTTCTACAAAATGACTGTAGTCGATTACTTTTGATTTGATGCGTTGCTTTACATCTTTGAAACTAGCACCTGTAGGAATAAATAAATAGGTGTCGTAGGCAATGTTATTGATGTAGTTTTTTTGATAGTATTTATAGAGTTTATACGATATTAAAGCGAATATAATTCCAATAATCACAAAAAAATAAAATAGTTTCTTTTTCATACCATCGCAAAAATAAACATAAAATAAATAGGCAAGGAATATTTGTTTATGAACTCATTTAAATTTTTAGAAGAATAAGAGCGAAAGCTAAATAATGCCAATTTAACCAAG
>JACJZS010000002.1:1040000-1553741 GCA_020635515.1 Flavobacteriales bacterium | reverse complement strand
ATAACAAGCAAGTAAACTGTAATTTTCCGCAATTTGTTTATTTTGAAGTAATGAAGATGCATCGATAATTGATTCCGTTAAAATTAATTTCTTCGTTTCTTTTGAGGGATAACTTGGATATAATCCTTGTCGGTTCTTCAGATAAAAATGACGGTGAGCCACCGCTGGCGTTTTATCTTTACTAGAACTTAAAATCGAACGAAAATAAAAAGAGACAATGTCTCCAGATATATTTCTTAATGGAAAAACCAAACTCTTATTGCCAAAAACTCCGTACGCTTTGTTTCCTGTTTTCGATACTAAATTTTTATCTATCAGCAAACCAACTTCCAAAGCTTGACTAATTAATTGCTCGTCTCGCCTTGCTCCGTGATGAAACTGTCCGCTATTATATCCCACCGCAGAACCTGCGGTCGTGAGTTTTTCTAAATTTAATGCTCGAGATGCTAAATACTCTTTTGCGGGTTTGCTACTGTTTATCGCATTGCTAAAATACTGAAAAATAGATTCCAAAAAGTCCGAAGCAGACGACTGAGAATTATTTTTTTTAGGGGGTTTATTTCTAGTGACTAATTCCCCTCCTTTGGAGGGGGTGGGGAGGATAATTTCTTTACACTTACTTATCGCTTCGTGTTTACTTAGATTTTCATAGTACATCACAAAATCAATCACGTCCAAACTTTTGCCATGGGTTTTGCAGTTCCCACTAAAACAATAAACCGTATTCGTATTCTCGTACACCTGCATACTCGGATTCTTATCCTCATGAAAGACGCAACTTATCATCTTGTTTTTATTCACTGAGATACCGTAGTATTCCAATACTTGGGTAATGCTTAGGTTGGATTTGATTTCAGAAATTTCCATAAATAGTTGATTGATAGTTGTTAAATTATTTATTACCAAATTAGCAAATACAAATAACTAAAATAATTACCATAATAACAAATATTATTTTGCCTATTTGGAAATATTTTTAATATAATTGCATTATTGGTATATTTGTATCACAAAATATTACTTTATGAATATTGCTCAAAACCTAAAAAATATACGCACTCAACATGGATATCAACAAAAACATGTTGCTCTCGAAATTGGGATAGGAATTACCAATTATAATCGTGTAGAAAATGGTCAAAGAGAAGCTTCTGTAGAGGTTTTAGAAAAATTATCAAAGTTTTACAATATGACCATTGATGATATTATTCACTTTAATGAAGATAAACAAGTTCCTAAAGAAGTAGTGGCAGAAGATAAGAATTTAACCGAGCAAGTAAGGCTTATTAATGAACTCGAACCTGAAGAAAAAAATGTAATATTTAAAATGGTGAATACTTTTTTAACTCAAAAAAAGTTTAAAGATTTTGTGCAACAAAATGTAGCTCTCTAGTAAAAATAAAAAATATGCATACAGTAACAATAGACATTATCAATGAAAATGCTCTAAATCTACTTAAAGATTTGGAACTCCTAAAACTTATTCATTTACGTAAAAATAAATCAAAAGAAAAGGTTAAAACAAATTGGCTTAACTTTAAAGGAACCATGTCTAAACAACCTTTAAATGATATTAACCAACAATTAGATGAACTACGAAACGAATGGGAATAAATTATCTTTGGGACACCAACACAGTTATTTACTTTTTGCAAAAACAATTCCCTGCGGATGCCGAAGCATTTGTAGATAGCACTTTGCAAGACTCTCCACCTGCTATTTCTGCAATTACTGAAATTGAACTTCTTTGTTGGAAAACCAATAACCAAAACGACTTAGATGTATTGCATCAGTTTATTGAAGAAGCTACCATTTTTGAATTAGAAAAAAATATTAAACGGAAAACTGCAGAGATTCGGAAAACTCATAGAATTAAATTGCCTGACGCAATTATCGCCGCTACAGCTCTTATCTATGACCTAACACTCATCACTAGAAATACCAAGGATTTTACAACTATTGATAAATTGAAAATCGCTAATCCTTTTGAAATGTAATACTAAAAAGCAAGACCTCTAAAATCTTGCTTTTTGTCTTTTAATCTATACTATGGCACGAGCAAGATGCTCGCGCTAGCTACTATCTTTATCCTACATGCTCGCACCAGCAGGGGCTACTCTGTGGTCATGTACTCTTTGCGGAGCGGGCTAACAACTTACAACCTCATGCTTAGAACTCACTCTAGATTTAAACAAAAATATCAATACCAAAATATTAAGAACACTAGAACCTATCAAATAATATAAAATACCTCTAATTTCATTACCTCTTTTTTTAATATCTAAGTCATCAGGAAAATGAACTTTCATATCTAAATATTCAAATTGGTAAGCAAGCATATAATTTAATATTATAATTAAATTAAATACCAATAAACAAAATATAAAAACAATTAAAATTAGTTTAAACTTTCTCATTTTGTATTTATTCTATTTCTAAATCTCTATAATATTCTGTTATATCCATTACAGGAGAGGCTGGGTCTTTTTCTGCATTAATTAATAGATTTTTTAAAATGGATGGTTTATTTGCATTTACTGTTTTTTCCGCTTGTTCACTAGTATATATATAACTTGAAGTATATTTAATTTTTTCACCATAAGTATAACTCTTTTCATCATACATACCTGACTCTACTCCATCAAGGGATATTGTTGTACAATTATTTCTTAGTAAATCATAAGTATCAATAACTCTAGCATTATCTTTTCCTTTAAAGTCTCCAGAAGTAGGTGTTTTATTGCTTGAATTAAATTTACTTTCAAAAAATTCTCTTACTTTAGCTTCTTCTGACGTAGTTATTCTATATGCTTGAGCACCATTTTCTTTAACATATTTTTTAGTAAACGCTAACGCTTCTTTTCCTGTATATTTTATCAAAACTCCTTCACCATATCTATTTGTTTGATTTAAAATACCAGTACCACCTGAATCACTTCTGATAGCTTTATTTTTTCCTAATAGACCATACCTGCCATAAGTATATACTGTAGGATTATCAGTAGCTGAGCCTACTATAATAAATGTATGTCCAACAAGTCCTCCTTCAACTACAATATCTACCTGTTTCCCATTCGGGTCAACATATCTTAAAGGATTCTGATAACAATAACCATAGACGTTTAAGTTTTTGTTATTGAAGATACCTCCGTTATGTTGTCCATCTCCGTAATGCTCGGTTTCCATTACTGGATTATATACCGCTAACGGATCGACACTCAACCACAGGCTGGTAGTAGGATTGTAATACCTTGCTCCGTAGTAGTAGAGTTTGGTGTCGTCATCGAACTCTTTGGCGTTGTATTTCCATGGTTGGTTGCTGCTGTTTTTATGTTCGGACACGAAACTTTCCCCAAACGGAATGTACTCTTCGTGTTGTGAGATGTTTCCATTGGCATCGGTTACGTAAGAGGTAGAACCTAAATGGTCTGGGTGGTAATAAAATCTATCCTGTTCTGTTGGGTTTTCTGTACTTATCACAAAAGAATCGGCATAATTAGAGAATTGGGTATCTCCTCCTCCGTTGGTTTCTGCCGTTGGCGGAAGCGTATTAGGAATCTGCCAGTTCGCAAATATTTGTTTTACAGATGCAATCGCTGAGTCTTGTACTGCCATTGCTGCTTGTATTTCGCTAACAGTTGGCTCTGCATTTGCTTGTACTTGCAGTTTCCACTCATTTAAAAATACTCCTAAATTAGTGGTATTTCCGTTTTTACTCATTACTCGTTGGGTTCCTACATAGTAATGTTTGGTATAGCGAGGCTCATAGGTTGTATTTCCTTCGGCATCGGAAACAGGTGTAAGGTGCATTACTAGCATTCCACTCGGATAAAGTGTAAAACTATTGGTAGTCGTATTTTCTGCCTCTACTCCCGCATTTTCTGCTATAAACTGTCCTGTTGCTTGGTGTTTAATGATTCGCTCTCCCGAAGCATCGTAGGTATTTATTTGTAACTTATGAGGTAAGTCGGTTCCCTCCATAGGCGTTAAATCTACGGCACGCATACGGTTTTCCTCGTCCCAAAGAGTTACTTTTTCCACCACTTTTATGGAGTCGTTGCATGAAGTATGACTTACTCGTATTTGGTTTCCGTTATGGTCGTATTCAAATTTTTTGGTTTTTACGTCGGGGCTGTCGGTAGCACAACAACCTTTAAATAACGGCTGTTCTATAATTTGTTTAGGAGCATGAACTTGTGGAAATCCAAAATCGTATCCTGAATATTGCAATCCATAGGAATCCGCATTGATGATTTCCCAAACATCACTTGCACTGTTAGACGAAGCATTTTTCTCTACTTTTACATGCTTGTTTACAATGTTGTGCATTTGGTCGTATCCCATAGACAACGTATAACGTTTACGATTAACTGCATTGTCGGTAGTAATCCCTTCTTCTGTTTCTACCGGCGTAGACGCTTCTTGGTCGGTACCTTTCCAACTTCCTTGTGCAGAAGTAAGACGATTTAAATCATCATACGCAAAACTGTGTTGCGAAGGACCTCCTAACATTCCTGCTTGAGGAAGCTCTACGTTGTTGCTTAGATAAATAATGTTTCCTACAGGGTCGTACTGGTAAAAATTCTTAATGAATTGGTATTTTCCTCCATCTGCATCATTTGATGTGAAAGCATTCATACGAAGTAAACGTCTACGGTCTTTTTCGTATTCGTAATTCATAGTCGTACCGTTTCCGTATTTAAGGAAAGTACGCTGTTCAAAGTGGTCGTATCCGATTTGGGTAACAATGTCTTGTTCTGGTTCGCCTGTGTTTGGTTTATTGGAAGTAACCTGAGCTAAACTTCCCGAAGTAGGATTATAATGGTAGGTTACCGTTTCGTTATCAGGATAGATGATTTCGCGTACGCGGTTCCATGAATCGTATTTCCACTTTGTTTCAAACCAATACACTTGAGTATCTTCTAACTCATCGTATCCTGCTACGGCTACCGAACGGCGGTTGTATACCAATTCTCCTTGTCTTCCGTATTTAAAGTATTGAGTTCCCGAAGCATCGGTTTGATACCAAAGTCTTCCTACTACATTGTCATCGGACTCGGAAGCATCCTCCATATTTCCGTAATAATAATTCACGTTATTTTCAGGATTTTGAGGATACTCAATAGCATCTAAACGATTGAAGGTATAGTTGTATTTAATTGGCTCTGCTCCTGCTTCACTTAAATTCATGGTTAATCTTTCAGTCAGATTATTTCCGTTGTCGTATTTAAAGGTAGTAGTTCCGTTATCTGGGTGTACTAACTTAATTCTTCTTCCTAAGTTGTCGTAGGTACTTGTGGTTACATTTCCTTGTACGTCGGTAACGTTGATTAACTGACCAATGGCATCGTATTCAAACTTGGTAGAAATATCTCCTTGCGACGAATATTGTTTTACCATTACATTACGTCCTTTAATGTCTGTAAAAGATTCTTGTTTACGGTCTAATTCGTCAATGGTTTGGGTTTTAAAGAAAATTCCATCACTAGAATCATACGGATTATACGGAGTGTCCTCATGGTCTTTAGCCGAAGCTAAAGAATACGTAATTCTCGCTGATGCAGTTTCCCCAGGTTGTTTCATGGTTAGCGGACGATCCATTACATCATAAGTAGCCTCTGAAGGTATTGCATCGGATATACTCTCATTATACTCTACTGAAGCGTTTGCCGTTGTTATTCCTATCGGAGGAGCGATATATTCTTCTTCTGTTGGAAGGTAGGTTTTTAAGGCTCTACCAAAAGCATCGGTTTCTACTTTCCCTGGAAGTACATAGACTAAATTATCGTTTGCTCCCTCTCCAGCAAATACAGAAACGGCTTTTTTCACCTGTACAGGTTTTCCCAAACCGTCAGAAATGGTAATGGTAGGGATTCCTATGTGAGTATTCACCTTATTTTGATCCGTTATTTCATCTTCCTCTAAATTAAAATGATAAGTGTTGGCATACCAACCTTTTTCTGGCATTTTTCCTGTTGTAACATCCGCTCCTGTTGGGTCAAAAACCTGCGGATAATCAAATTTAATCGTCCAAAGTTTTAATCCTCCTTGTTCTAAGAACATCTCATTAGGACCTGTAATTTCTGTTGGACGTCCTTTGGTATCTAATTTGGTACGCATGGCTTGATTATTCATATCTACGGTATACAGAGGAACTCCATAGAAGTAGTTGTAATGCTCTTCATTAATGGTAGAATAATATCCAAAAGCATCTTGCACTTTAATAGGATAGGTATGTAGTTTAGAATCGTATTGATACCTGTGCCACATTCTACCCGAAGATGAATCATTCGGTGATTTTACCGATAAACGCAGGTTTCCGTAAGGTTCGGTAGGAACATCTGAAGTTCCGTTATCTGGGAATAAAGTATCAATACTTGGATTTAAGGTTGGTTCTAATTCGTAATCGTAATACAGGGTGTATTCTTGTGAATTATCAAAAACACCTTCCGTATTTCCGTTTTCCATGGTAATGGTTCGGATATCTCCTAACCCTAGTTTATACTCGTTTTCGTTGTAATTATCTACTAAAGTAGTGGTTCTTTTTCTAAGTGCAGTAGTTCCATCTGATTTGAAAACGGTTAACTCTTGAGGTAAACCTGTTAGGTTAGCCTCAAGAAGTACTGCATCGTCATGGTAACTAATTTCAGAAATTACAGCATCTTCTCCTCCTTCTCCATGGTCGTAGAATTTGGTGACATTTCCGTACTCATCTATTCCTTGTACTAAGGTATAGGTAGATTTAGGAGTTGCATTTGAATCTCCTTCATAGAAATTTTTAGTGGTTTTGTAAGGAAGCACTACACAGGTATAGTTGGTTAGACTTTTATCTGCTCCTCTTACTAATGATGAAATTGATGTGGTAGCAACTCCTCGGTCTAAAAAGGTATAATCAGTGAGGGTTTTAGTCCATGTTTTCTCATCAGAGTCTAATAACTCTTCTGTTTTAATTAATCCTTTTTCAAAGTAATTTCCTGTAAGGTATTCTTGTTTTGTAGAACGGAAAGGTTTATCCGAGTTTTTAACATCTAATTGAGAAATTTTAACCGTTCCAAACCCATAAAACTGACGTTCTCTACGGCTGTATTCTGGCGAAGAATATTCTACACTTATCTTAGTAGAATCAGGGGTAAATTTACTGTCTAGAGTAAAATTATCGTTTACCTTAAGGGTATCCATCACCCATTTGGCATGAGGTAACTTGTATTCGTTTCCTACTTTTTTATAGGTTACTTCCCAAGTACCTCCCATTGGCATGGTTACTTTTTTAAGGTAGTTGGTATTGGCTGTTTTATTTAAACGAACTTTTAATCTGTCTGATTCTGAATATAGTAAATCAGTAAATCCATCTCCATTGATGTCGTTGTAGGAGGTTTTGACTCTACTTATGGATTTATTATTTATACTAAACTTAGGATTTATACATATTTTAATTCCTGCTATAGGAATAGGAATACAACCTGTAGCAGAACCATTAATTCCTGCAGACAAAGAAGAACTTTTATTATTTTCATGATTTATAATCTTCCCACTTCCAGAAAATTTTTCTCCTGTATTTAGAACATAAATAATATCATCTTCATCTTCATCTTGAATTAAATAATCTGGAAGTCCATCTCCATTAAGGTCAACAAAATTTACATCAGAATTCCCATTAGCTCCACCAATATTAAATCCTCCTGAAAAGCTATTGTAATTATTACTATATCCTGCTCCCAATGAATAGTTGGTGGAGGTGGTAGTGGGTAGAGTGAAATTCCAATCCCCTGGTTCACCTGTTAAACTATATCCCATATTTAACTTCACTGCTCCATCTTCTCCTACCCTGTCTGTTAATCCATCTCCATTGATATCTAACCACATTTTTCTAGTGTCTGAGGTTTCAGATCCTAAATCAACTGTAATACCTGCAGATGTTGCAGCACTTCCTGCTTTTACTGGCTGATCCACTGAAGCTTGTTTTTTACCTCCTCCTACTTTTACGGTATCTCCTTTTTGAAATTCTGCTACTTTAAAAGTTCCGCTGGCTGATGCTCCTGACGATATAGAACCTGTAAGAGTTACTGAGTCCATACCATCAACACCTCTGATGCTTTCTTCGTATACAGAATTAGGTAAGGTATAACGAATCTTACCGTCTACTAAAATATCAGGATAACGGTCTCCGTTCATATCCATAAATGTTTGAGTATCTTGTGATTCTCCTTTACTTATTGAAGTTCCTATGGAGAATCCTCCTGCTCCTCCAGAAAATGAAACCGAACCACTATTGCTTTTAGATTTCTGCACAATTCCAGGCTGGACATATATTCCTGCAGTACCAATGGAAGGATCTAAGTGTGGTGGTTCATATATTTCTACCAATTGCTCTATATCATCTTCTCCAAAACGAGAACTTTGAAAACTCTTTTGAGTAACATAATTTAAATTGTCATATCCTACCCATTTATCCGTTACTGTAGTAGCGGTAGTTGTACCTGTTATTACTTTTTGTTCTTCTCTCCTTGCCGAAAATGAAATAAAATTAGCTTTCTGAGGATTTAAAGCGTCGTATGAATTCATGGAAGAACTATCAAAGCAGTTACCTTCTGAATTCTTACATGTGTCTATTTGGGCTTGAATAGCATCAGAATCTATATCATTCCCTAATGATTTTAATTCATCTTCTTCTATTGTAGTTCGAAGTTCAGGAATTGAGGATGGATCTGTAGCATCAAAGGGAACTGAATTTACTTCATAAGCTCTATATCCAAACTGTCCCCAACCACGATACATAGGACCAAAAATAGATGTTTTTTGACCGTTTATGGTATCGTCTGCTTCTTTCACATATACTACAGAATAATTCATTTTTAAATTATTAGAAGTTGGAATACTTGGATTTTCCTTTATAGGATTATTATTTATATCTAAAAATTGAGTAGAATTAATTAAATACTCATCAGATAGTGGAAAACTTTGCTCTTGGAAAGCATAAGATTTATGATCTGTATAATACTCTATATAAAAATCATTAGGTAAATTCAAAGTAGATATATCTATAGGGTCTATTTGAGATGTACTTGAATTATATGATAAATTTTGTCCTAGTACTTTTCCATTAGTATCTTTTATGACTAGACGTATGGTACCAACTACATCCATTCTATCTATTAGTACTTTATTTCCTCCTGAATCTAGTACTTGATTCCCATATTTATCCTTCTTTGTAATTAACGTTGGAAAAGAAGTATTTATTACAGGTTGGATTTGAGTAGTCCCAGTTGGAATCGTAAATTTAGTTCCGTTGCTCTTATACAATAATTCGTTATTCGTTAGCACGGTATTATACATTTTGTAATCTACGATACCATACAATGTATCTTCTTGATCTCGTATTAGACCATGAGAATCTTCATATTTTTTTATTTGTTTAATGGTTGGTTGCCAGTTAATCGATCCCCAATTCACATTGGAAGGAGAAGAAACCTCAAAACTAAAGTTGTATTCTCCATCTGTAGAAAAATCAATAGATTCTATAGTTGTTCCATCTGTACCGATAGTTATTCCATCTGTACCTACAAAAGAAATGGAAGTATCCCCTGGAGTATATACATAGGTATAAGGAGATTGCTCAACGGGTTCTTCTTTGGTATTCTCTCCGTCTGCTACGGTTTTGGTAATATTAATAGTGAAAGTTACTTCGTCTTTTAAATTAGATAAATTAGCCAAAGTAAGATTTGATTCAAATGTAAACGATTTTTTCTTTACTTTTTCTTCATTTGTTGCATCGGCATCAGGAGTATATTTTTGCCCTACCAACATTTGAGGAGAGGATAATATAAACCCATCAGAAGATTTAGAAGAAAAATAAGGAAGTCCATTAGGGTCTTTAGGTTCTGTTATTCCTGTATAAGTAATTTTTGGCTCCCATTCTACAGAATCTCCCTCTCCATTGTTTATAGAGTGAACTCTAAAATAAATTCTATCTCCTTTTTTAATATTAGAAATTGAATTATTATGAGTATGCTTATTTTCTTCTAAGGGTGTCGTAGAGTCGTCTAGTTTAAGTTCATAATTAACTATTGGCTTATCTCCATTTTTTTGAATAAAAATCCTAGCTCCGTCTACAGAATCCGTACCTAAGGTTGCAGTTCCACTGATTGTAATATTTCCATCTACAGGAGCTACCCATACTTTTACGGCATCATGCAATGGGTATTCTTGATTTAATTGTGCTATCTGTTCTATTCTTTGGGTTTCTGGTGATTTGGGAGTTTCAGATGTATCTGGATTAAAATACTCTGTCTCACCTATAAGATATCCTACAGGGTTATCGGTATTAGTAGAGTAATTCTGATTCGTAATATTACTTCCATATATATTATACCTAACTTTTCCTCCTTCCACTAAATCTATTAACCCATCGCCATTTACATCTTGAAAGTAAATAGAGGTTCTACTTTTGTTATTATTGTAGGTTGCCCCAGCATATAATTTAAAATTAGATTCCAACCCAAATGAAGTGGATGATGAAGTGGTACGAGAAATATTACTTATATATAAAGGAGTTTTCTCACTAGAGAAACCTTCTTCCTCTCCTTTTCTATATACAAATCCCGACCCTTTTTTAAAAACTTTATCTGGAATATTATCTCCATCTACATCTACAAGAGTAAGCATCCCTTCGTTTGTAGAATTGGATTTATTAAAATAAATACCTGCTGTATTGTCTTTAGATGTTAAACGCCCCTCGTTTAAGCCTACAGTTACTGCTGCTCCTCCTCCTCTACTTTTACTTGTAGATCCGTTAATACTTCCCATATACTTCCCATATAGTTCTTCATCTAGATCTGTAAAAGGTATATCTATAGGACCTTCTATTGCATCTTTACTATTTCCCCATACTTCTTCATCCTCAAATAAGTTTGTTCCACCATCGGTATGATCTTCATAATCCATAGTGTTTTTGTAGAATAGGTTTCCCTTTTCATCGTATTCTGCAATAGATGCTAGTAAGGTTTTTTGGAAAGGCACATTATCTTTATATTCAAATTGATAACTTCTGATGCTTTCATTAGTAGCTGGAAACCCTGGGGTGCTTTCCGAAGTTACTCCTGAAGAAATGATAATTTCAGATAAACGATCAGATGTTTTTTGCACCACTCCTAATCTAGCATTAATTATTTTATCAGGTCTGCTACCTTCATCTCTTTTAAATTCTACCGTGTAAAAATCTTTATGAGTACTATTATCTTCAATATGTTTGGTGTACTCTATTTTTTGTATATATAGCTGATTATCTTCATTTACATCGTAAAAATACTCTACATAATTTCCATATTTATCCTCGGTTTTCCATAATCCCCAATGAGCCACATTACCCGTAGCTGTTTTGATTACTGAATTGTCATGAACATCATTTTCATCTCCTCCGTAGTAATTTTTAGTTCCGTCTTTTCCCGTTACTACAAAACGGAAATTAGTAGGGTCACCTCCATAACGGATAATTTTTGCATATCCTCCTTCTATTCTTGGGTAAAGTTGACGATATGATACCGTTGTACCATCTTCTCGAGTTTCCGTTAATAAATCTCTAGAAATATTGTCATAATTATCTCTTCTGTGTGGCAGGGTATAGGTAGTACCACCTTCTAATAAATAGGTAAGTTGATCTCCACCTATAGAATAGGTTTCAGATTCATAGTCTGTTTCATACCTTGGAACTCCCCAACGAGTATCAATAGAGATAGAAGGAATGGATAAATCCCATCCTAATCCCATCCAACCGTTACCTCCTTCACTGTTGTAGGTCACTTGTAAAGAAGGTTGAACTCCTTTTCTACCTGCGGGTAATTTAATAGGGAAACTGGTGTTTACTGTCCCCATATTATTAGGAGTTGGAGGAGCAATACTTACTACTCCTGTTGAGGGATCAGCGGCTTTGATATCAGACATCATAGTAGGAGTAAAATTCCCTGTTTCTGGTGATTCAGGTACTTTTATAATTCCATTGATATAGTCTGTAAAATGTGTGGTTTTTGAAATAATTCTTTGATTGTTAATATCTACTGAATCCTTGGATACCGCCAACCATTTTTTCTGTTGTTCATCAAAATAAAACGTTTGAATGTCGTTTGCTGTATATCCTGCAGGAATCTTTTTAGCATCATATCCAATAGAAAGTTTCACGGGTTCAGAAAAATGATGTCCATGAGGTAAATAACGATAGGCACCGTAATCAGCGGTTACGTTAATCATCTCTGAAGTAATTGGCATTACCTCTCTGTGTGGAACAGCATATACCGATATAATTTTACTTTCCTTTAGTATATTTGCAGGAACTTCTAGTGATGTTTTTTCTAACTCAATATGCTCTGCAATGTCTTTATTGAAGTATTTCTTACTACTCGGAGATGTTACCAATTTTGTAGCGGTAAATTCATCCTTAGCTACTTCTACTACTGGTATTTTTTTAGTGTATACTTGAGAATCGTCACTGCATTTTACTTCAATTTCCTCTAATTTATTGTCTATTTGTTGTATCAACTCAAAGCTTCCCCCACTAAATGTGTGTTTTTTTCCTGCTATTTCTAGTTGGTAGTTTTTTTCAGAAGAAGGTAATACTCCCTGTAAATACAATGTATTTCCACTTCTATACACCATATCGTTTTGTACAAAAAAAGCATTATTTTCTAATTTCTTTTCAGTTACTAAACGAAGGTTCTTTATGCGATACAACACATCTTTATCTGCAGGAGCAAAAAATTTAACCGTATTAATCCCTTTATGCAACGAGGTTTCGTCTAGTAATTCTCTCTGAATCGTCCAATTATGATTTTTCTGTATTACATACCCTCCAATAGCAGGAACATCGTTTATACTTTTTAAAGTAGAAACTGATGATTTAAGACCATACAAATCATACTCCAAATAAATTACCTCATCAGAATCTAAATCTCTATTAATATTGATTGTAAATACATTGTCATACGCCAAATCTACATTAATGTCTTTATCTGTACCAATAGTACCTGAAAGAATATCTGCATCGAACTGATTTAATCTTGGAGTAGACTTTTTCTTGTCTTTTGTAGTTAAAATAGTACCATCACTATTAACGTTGTTGATAGAAGAAATTTGATTTTTTGGATTTTCCTCTTTTGTGAACTCAACAGATTCTTTAACTTCATTCTCAACCGATGAAGAAAATGAATTATTTAATTCGATTTTGGAATATAAACTACTATTCTCTAAACGATGTTTCCCTGAATGAGACTTAGCACTTAATAATGCTGGATACAAAATCTGAGTCCAAACCATTACTACTGCAAAAATATCTAAAAACCCTTGACTTTTTCTAATTCTATTAAACAATGAATTGTTCATATTGTTTATTTTTTTGTCTTGATACATATTTTTAATTGTAACTCTTATTTACTATTACTTTTTTAGTATATACCTGTTCTCCTGCTTCAACTACCACTAGATATACTCCCTCTGTAGGGACTTTTAACACAAATTCATATTGTTGCTCCCCATTAGATTTATACATACCTACAAGCTTCCCAGAAGCATCATATACACTTGCTTTAATATCGTATACCGAACTTAAGTTTGCAATAACATGTATTCCATCTACTAAGTTTGCAGGGTTAGGAGAAATAGTAATTCCAATTGTCTGATCTGAGTAAGAAACCGAAATTGTATCTTGAACCTCACAACCTTCTGAAGAAGTAACAGTAACGACATAATCTCCAGGCTCAGTAATTGTTATTTTGGAAGAAGTAGAACTAAATCCATTATCTGAAGACCACAGATAAGATGCTTTTTCATCTGCAATATTTTCTGATGCATCTAAAACAAATTCATTTCCTTTAGTTATTGTTTTATCCTTACCTAAATCTAAAGCAAATAATTTTGATGCATCTATGGCAAATGCTTTGCTATACGTTCTTCCTCTAGAATCTGAAACTTCCACATCATAATCCCCTGCAATAAGTCCAGAAATATTTAACTCATTATTATTAATCGTATACGACTGATTAAAAGGAGTGTCTTGATTTTTTATTCTTACCGTGTACGGTGACTTTCCCCCTTCCACTTCTAACTGAACTTGACTGGAAAAATTAGTACACGATGGGTTATAAGCTCGCAGATTTAATAACATATTCGGACCTACTGCAAAGCCAAATACATCTTTTCCATCTTGGTTTTCGTCCCAACGAATAGCATTAAACTCAGCATATCCATACTCATCTACAACATCTGCAGTATAAAACTCTAACTCAGAAGATTCTAAAAAACTATCTTCCTTATTAGGCGATTTTACCAACCAAATAGTTTGGTTGTTTTCCAATATATCTTTTTTAATCAAATCTGAAACCTTTAAACGCACTTGAGTATCCATAAATCCTACAGAATTTCCCGATGCTTGCATTAGCCATTTTCTTTTTAGAGGAATTAATTGTTTATTTATAGTATCTCCTGCAAATTTCAAAGAATCGTTATTATCTCCCCAAACCAAAAAATCATTATTATTGATATGTGAGGTATTTAAACTATTTTTTAATGCTAAACTATTATTTGAAATAATTAATCTTTTATCTTCAAGACTACTAGACGATTGTTTTTGATATAACTCTGAGTAATCGTCTCTTCCAATTCCTGCTATATGATTCCAAAATTCTGTGTTTTCTTTTGACCAAAGTTTTGCATTGGTAGAAGACACATAATTATTATTTTTTTCTAATGTAAGACCGTATTTCAATGCTAAATAACTTTCTATTCTATTTCTCTCAACTTTATTTAAGGCTTTTGAAAATATTATAAACTCTGGTATCTTACCTTTGAATGACTTCCATTCTTTCTCGGTGTTCTCTGCTCCTACACTCAACTTTGTCTCCTTAAAATTTTCTTTACTATTCTGAATTCTAGAAGAACGAAGACCATAATCTACGTAAGTGTTTAAACTAGGTAACGTACTCGGTTTTTCTTTATAATTTAAACTCGATTTATATCCCGATATACTTTTTGTTCCAAATGAAAAATCTTTTTCAAAAGCTTGGTCTGTATACAGTAGTGTGCGTTCCGAAATACTATCGTTATTCTGTTGTACTGTAAAGATTACACAATCAATTTTATCTTCAAATACAATATTTGATAGTAAATAATCATCTATTCCATCAAAAAACAGTGATTCGTTATAATTGTATAAGATTTCGCTCGGACGATTATTATCTACATCAACATATATCTTATTTTTATATTCACTATAGTCTGTATATTCTTTTTTTAGAAAAGTACTATCGGTAGTTTTATACCATATACTTGCACCTCTAACTCCACCTGGAGTTTGGGCAAACAAAGCCATACTTAGTATGAAGCTTACAGCAGTAAATATTAGTTTTTTTATACTCATTTTTATTCTTTTATTTCTTTAAAATTTTAAATGCTCTATTCATATTTTTAGTTTTTACAATGAGCATATAAGCTCCTGGTTGTAAATAACCTACATCTACTACTTTTTTATGTTCACCTTTTGGATATTCACCACCTTTCTCATCTACAATTATAAGTCTTCCTTGCATATCGTATATATCTACAAATACTGTGGACGATTCAACAATATCAAATTGCACATTAACATAAGAACTTACAACAGGATTTGGATACACCACCACTGTTTCTCTTTTTGGATTTGCAATTAATGCTCCTGGTTGTGGTTCTGTGTCGTTTTTGATAATTTCTGCAAAAGTATCAATGAATTGAGAGTTATCTCTATTTTCTATCTCATCTCCACAAGGAACAATTTCTGCTAGAAAATCAGTTCCATCTCCAGCATAAAACCCTAAATTATCATTTAAATCGCCTTGTGTTTGCAAAGCAATCCATTTATCAGCCAAATACTCTACGCCTTCAACATTTGAACTTATTATGTTAGAAGCGGTAATTGTTCCTGCCTTTACCACCACATTACTAATATCTATGTTATCTTCTGGTTGTACTAAAATAATATCAGACTCACAATATGAAATCCCTGAAAGAACTAAAGAAAAAGGTTGTCCACCTTCATAGCAATTATTTTCTAACTGATTATTTTTATTGGTAATAATTATACGGTACATCCCTCCATAGTTAGGAATTTTATAGTTTTCTATTTCTACCTTTTCTAAATTATCTACCGTATTTTTTCCTTCTCGAGTAGCCAGTAATTCTGTATCTTCTCTACTTTGAATCCCTTGTAATTTCCAAGGATAATATGTAGATATAGATTCTCCATTTTTATCTAATCGTTCTACACGAATATCTAAATCATTAACTAATGTTTTAAGAGAATCATCAGTATCTAAATTATCATAATCTTTACCACTTTCAATTATTTTAGCAGGATCTGTCCATGCTAAAGTTGCAATAAAATCTTCTCTGATTTTTTCCTCATTAATAATCTTTTCTCCTTTAAGGGCAACCATTATCTGTACGGAATCTTGAAAAGGAACACTTGACTCTAAAATCATAGATGAACGTTTAGAATCATAAATGATGTCTGCTGCTTTTTCTACGTTAACAATTCCATATCCATGACGATAATCAGGGCCTTTTTTCCCTATTTCATCAACACTATGCACCAATAAGGCACGAACGGTAGATGAACGCATATAATTACCTGAAAACTTTTCATAGTATTCCTGTAATAATGCAATCCCCGCAGAAACACTTGCTGCTGCAGAAGATGTTCCGTTGTATAAAGCATAAGAATCGTCTGTGGATTCTATAGATGAAAACACATCTACTCCTTGAGCTACTAATTCCGGTTTTATTCTTCCATCATCTGTTCCTCCCCAACTGCTAAAGTCTGTAGTTAGAGAAGATTCATTATAAAATGAATAATTCCAATAATTCTCCTTACTATCTGAAGGAAGAACAGTGACTCTATTTTCAGATAAGTCTATATTAGAAAGATTATTTCCTTCTATAAAGGCATTTGGTAACAGCAATGTAAATGAATTGTCCAATGGGAAAATATCTGAACCTAACTCTACAACTCTACTAAAATCCAATAACTTTATATTTTTCAACTCTAATAACCAGCTATCAGGAATTGAAACTTGACTTTCTGCTTTTATTTTTAATTCTTTTAGGCGGGAGTTCTCATCGAATGCAGGTTCATATTCATACTCTTCTTCTGTATCTCCACTCGATGGTTTTATGTTTGTTAAATGAGTAAAAATCAGGCTCTCTAACAAAGAATTTCCATAAAAAGCTTTTGGTTCAATATCTACCGCAGTAGTTTCTATTTTTTTTAATATGCTTGCAAAGCCTAAAAAACCATTACTATCTCCTTTTATGGTATACTCAATTTCATCAAAAATAATAGAACTTCCTTCTTTACTAAAAGTTGGTGTATTCTCAACTCCATATATTTTTTCCCAAGCTATTTGAAATTCCTCTTCTGTTGGACATTTGTCTTCACTTATAAACTCATAACGATTAATATACGTAACTTCTTGTGTATTTTCACTCTGTATCTTTGTATTTAAAGTAATTTTATCTAACTCTGTTTTGGCATTTATAGCTCCTACTACGAGCACATTTTTTGCAACTCCTGCCCCTTCTAATAAATCATATCCCCCATCTTTTTGTGCTTGAGGGACAATACCTGAATTATCATCTCTGATATTCCCTGCTGATTTTACAATCTGAAAATATGGAGCACCACACATAATTGCATCCCAATCACTCGCCATCTTACCATACTTACCAAACTCGAATTCTTTTAAATATACTGGGTTATATCCATAACTATTATTTGCTATAAGTAGTCCTTCTTCTCCATTTATGGAAGCTTGAGCTTGCATCTCTAAAACGTCTGTTCTCCAATCAAAGGCAGAAACTGTAGAATTATAAGCTATTCCTCTCGCCTTTTGAGCATTCCTACAATTCAAAAAAGTTGTTGGATTACTACATGAAGTAGTTCCTACCATAGTTCCTGTTATATGTGTAGGATGACGAAGGATTAAAGGCGATTGTCCTTCTGCCAACTCAACTTGACCTGCTAATAAGGTATGGGTAAGACGTGGACTCCCTGAATCCCACATTCCTATGGTAATTCCCTGCCCTGTAAGAGCAGAACCTCCATATTTTGATATAGATAGATTATTGGTAGTCCCAACATTCCCATTTAATTTATCTGCTCCGATGGTCTTTCCTGTACCTACATTAGAGGTAACATAATACCTTGGTTGTCCCTCTGAACCTTCTCCTACCAGTTCACTATACTCTCCGTCTTCTGTTTGAATAATTCTTGCATACCCTTTTCTAGCCATTCGTTCTATGGTATTCTGTTGGATTATTCGTGCATTTTCTATACGCTTTCTAGAAGAAGCATCTAGTCTATTTTTTTTCTGAGCATAAACTATACTAGAAGAAAATAAAATTAATATCAGAAGAACAAATCGTTTCATTTTAAATTTACTTAGAAACATAAGCTAATTACTTATTAGTTGATTCTTTTTCTAAATTAGATACTCTCTCTAATAATAATTCTAAAGTAGATTCAAGCTTTTTATTCTTTTCTGAAAGCTCTTCATTCTTTTTATTTAAATCAATTGTATGAAGAGTTAGTTCTTCTATCTTTTCTAATAATTTAGCATTCATTTCTCCTAATTCAATCCCTTCTTTAATCACTTGTGAACTAGTAGGAATATTAGGTAAATGTTTATTTTCTTTAATATAACTATCTAATTTATCTAACGGCATTAATTTATAATCTTCATCAAATACATAATCCGCCCATCCATTTATATTAGCTATTTCTACTTTTACTCTTTCCGTTTTAATACCATTTTTAACAAATAAATTGTAATTTCTAGTGATTGTTTGATTTGTTTCTAGGTTCGTTTCTTCTATTTGAAAATCTTCCTCAGTTAATGGCGAATCAAAATTCCCTATTCCTACATACCCTTTGGTATAGATTACATCAGTAACATCTCCATTATCTGTAATAGGAATTATACCATCAGCGTGAGTATTATCATAACGCAACCAATCTTTGTCTGCCTCTACTGTTCCTGCAGTCAATAATTCATTAAACGGAAAAGTTCTTACATCCCCATTTGCATGAGTAACCATAACATTTACAGGTTCAGTTGTTGGCGTTAAGCCTTCAAATCTAACATCTCTAGTTGTATGTAATTGGGCTTGAGGCTCTTCTATTCCTATTCCTATATTACCGTTGTTTTTTATCATTAATTTTGAACTAGTGAACCTATCTCCTTCGGTAATGGTTCTAAAATCAAGCCTTGTAGGTAATGATGTAGACGTTACATTTCCATCCACTGCAGCAACAATGGCTCCTCCAGTACTATATCCCTCTTTATTTACTCCTGGATTTCCTGTAAATCCTTGAAAAATTTGATATCCTAAAACATCATTTCTTAAAACATTTGTTGGAAGCACTGTAGTTCCTCTAGATTTATAAAACATATTTGCTCCAGCATTATTTGCTCCATTTGAATTCACTTGTAATCTAAGGTCTGAAAGACCTGCTCCACTTTCATCTATAAGCGTGATTCCCGCATTTGTAATTGGATTCCTAAGACCAAATGGATTTCTAGTAACCACTAATGAACCATCAGGCCAAAGTCTTATCCCATTTGCCCCTGACCTTAAAGTAAGAGCTGTTTCATCTGTAGTTCCTATAAAATTGGTATTAGGGTCTGTTCCTGCATTTCCTGTTAAACTCCAATTATTGGACGCTTGTTGATTAATTAAATCTGTAAAATTTCTTGTAGTTACATTTCCATCTATATCAGTAGTTAAAATATTCGTATTAGTGTTACTAGTACCTAAGTCTTGAAAACGGACAGTGCCTCTTGTGTGTAATTTAGCTGTTGGAAGACCTGGACGCAAAATGTTAATTCCAATATTTCCATTTCTTAAAACATTAAAAACAGCATCTTCATTTACTGGAGTTAAAGCATCATTAAATATTTGAAATGAACTTTGGGTATTTGAATTTACATTATCTCTTAACCAAAATCTAATATTTGCATTGGGATCAACACCTATTCCAATATTACCATTATTATTAACCATAAATAATCTATTTAAGTTACCATTAAATAGAGCTAATGCATTCCTTGTATCCGTATTAGGCCAACCCGTACGAATATCTAATTTACTCGTTCCTGGGTCAACACCTATTCCAATATTACCATTATTATTAACCATAAATAATCTATTTAAGTTACCATTAAATAGAGCTAATGCATTCCTTGTATCCGTATTAGGCCAACCCGTACGAATATCTAATTTACTCGTTCCTGGATTAACACCTATTCCAATATTTCCATTATTATTAACCATAAATAATCTATTTAAGTTACCATTAAATAGAGCTAATGCATTCCTTGTATCTGTATTAGGCCAACCCGTACGAATATCAACTTTTGAAGTAAAATTAGTTACACCTATTCCTATATTTCCATTACCATCTATTCTCATTCTTTCTACTCCCGAAGTATTGAAACGTAAAGGAACCCCTACTGTAGTTGGACCTAAGAAATTATTTATCGTGGCATCTGCATTTCCTGTAAGATTCCATGCATCTGAACTTCCTGTAGAATTTAGTAAGTCAGAGATATCTCTTGTTTCTATATTTCCATTTGAATCAGTAGTTAATACCTCTGTATTGGTAGTACTAGGTGGTAATCCTTCAAAACGAACAAATCCTGTAGTGTGCAATTGCACCTCGGGAAACGCCGTACCTATTCCTACTTTCCCATTAACCAAAGATGCTGTTATAATTTCAGAAGTTCTACTATCAAAACCTTTTCCATTGGTAATAAAATCTAACCTCCCTGTAAAGTCTCCATTATCTCCTGAACGAATAGAACCTGGTCTCCATAAATTTGGAGAATCTTCAGGGTCGCTCCAAAACTCTAACCTTGAAGAACCAAACGCCTCTGAAGAATGAATTTTTAATGTAGCATCCTGTCCACCATAAACATGTAACAAAGAGGACGGATTACCTGTACCTATACCAACATTACCATTGTTTCTAATATTTACCAATGTTTGGTTATTAAAGTTACTAATTAATAAGGTGTTATCTCGCAAATTAGTACTTGGATTCAAAATTGATAATCTAGTGTTTCCTGTAGCATTTCTACCTAAACCAATATTCCCGCTATTGGTAATATGTATAAGAGACTGATTATTAGAATTATTAATTAATAGAGCATTATTGTAAAAACTACTATCTGCACTCAAAATTGATAATCTAGTGCTTCCTATAGCATTTCTACCTAAACCAATATTTCCGCTATTGGCAATATGCATAAGAGACTGATTATTAGAATTATTAATTAATAGAGCATTATTGTAAAAACTACTATCTGCACTCAAAATTGATAATCTAGTGCTTCCTATAGCGTCTCTACCTATTCCTATACTTCCATTATTTCTGATATCTAGTAAGCGAGAATTTGAATTTAAATTCCTAAATAACGTATGACGTGTATTAAATTCTGTATTTGTTCCTACAACATCTAATTTTGCCGCAGGATTCATATTCCCAAGTCCCACATTCCCTGTTTCTGTAACTCTAATTCTGGGTTCATTTGATGTACGAATTGTTAAGCCTTCTATATCTGTGGTACCAATGAAATTTGTATTTTCATTGGTACCTGCATTTCCTAATATATTCCAAGAATTTGCTGTACTATTATCTAAAATTTCTGAAAAGTCTCTTGTAGCTAAATCCCCATTTCCGTTTATGGTTACCACTGTGGTATTATTACTTGGGGTTAATCCTTGAAAACGAACCCCTGCTGTGGTATGTAATTGTGTTTGAGGGTTATTTGTTCCTATACCAACATTTCCATTATTTCTTACATTGATCAATGTTTGATTTACATTATTTGTCAGCAATAAAGAATGATCATTAGCACTATTATTTGGACTCTGAACTGACAACATAGAATTTCCTACTGCTGCCCTTCCTATACCTGTAGCTCCATTATTTCTTACATTCATCAATGTTTGATTTAAATTATTTATCATCACTAAGGAATGATCATTAGCACTATTATTTGGACTCTGAACTGACAACATAGAATTTCCTGCTGCTGCCCTTCCTATACCTGTAGCTCCATTATTTCTTACATTCATCAATGTTTGATTTAAATTATTTATCATCACTAAGGAATGATCATTAGCACTATTATTTGGACTCTGAACTGACAACATAGAATTTCCTATCGCATCTCTTCCGACACCTATACTTCCATTATTTCTAATATCTAATAATCTTAAGTTATCTGGATTATATATAAATAAGGCTCTGTTAGTAATAGAATTATTTGGAACTGAAACTGCTAGTTTAATTCCATTTATAGCATCTCTTCCAATTCCTATATCTCCATTATTTCTGATATCTAGTAAGCGAGAATTTGAATTTGAATTCCTAAATAACGTATGACGTGTATTAAATTCTGTATTTGTTCCTACAACATCTAATTTTGCCGCAGGATTCATATTCCCAAGTCCTATATCCCCTGTTTCTGTAACTCTAATTCTGGGTTCATTTGATGTACGAATTGTTAAACCTTCTACATCTGTGGTACCAATGAAATTTGTATTTTCATTGGTACCTGCATTTCCTAAAACATTCCATGCATTACTCATATCTACTTGCTCTATAGGTGCTAAAATCAACTGACCATTAGCATCTGTAGTCAAAAACTTAGTAGCATCTGTATTTTGCAAAGACTGTAATCTTAACCAACTATCACCTAAAAAATCATAACTAGAATACGTACGTATCTGCCCATGCAAGTAACTTCCTGCTATAAGCAATAAAACCAAAAGTATATTTTTATTTTTCATTTTATTCTTTGTTTTTATTTAAAGTCCCTAATTGGTTAATGGTACTATATTAGACAATGGTTGAGTACCGTCTACACATGAATTACCTCTTAGCCTATAGTGTGTATACCCCCCCGCTCCTATATCAGAAAATCTTATCGGAAAAGCAATGTTTACCGTATGATACTCCCAGGTAGAACCATTATTATTTGACCCCATAAGGGTTACACTATCAAACGACACCCCATTAGAATTCCATTCAATAACTATTTCTCCATTGACAGGTTTTGCCGAAGATATAATAGGAGCATTACATAGAGGTTTTATTCCTGGATACTGTACTGTGATAGTTGCATTTACCGCTACATTGGATATTACTCGAAATTTCGTACTAGAAACTGGTTGAATTTCCACTTGTGCATTGGAATTTCCAACATTCATAGTAACAGAGTTTGCCAGCAATGTTGGGGTTATCGCCTCTACTCCTATAGTCCAGTTAGTAATAGGACACTGAGTAATATCAAAAGAAGTTACCCCAGCCTGTATAGGTATACCTGTCCATTCACCGTAATAATATTGAGAATTATTGGTATTTGATGATGCATTAGATATATCTGTTAAAATAACTTTACCGTTTGCATCTACAGAAAGTGCTTTACCGTTAGACGAAGCAGAAGTTGGGTTATTTATGTCTGCTAATTGTGTCAACATAAGTCCTGATTCGTTTGCCGTTTGTGAATTTATCTCTAACTTCGCATTAGGTATGGAAGTACCTAATCCTGCATTCCCAATGGAATTAATTCGGAACCTTTCTTGCCCTTCGCCATCAGATAGAATTATTGTTTTGTTTAATGATTCTGCCGTTCCTCTCCAGCTTCCTATAATCACATTATTAGAACTAATACTTGTTAGTTCTGAACCCGAGCCATTTCCTAAAAACAAGTTCTGACCTCCACTTATTATACTTGATCCTGCATTCGTACCTACGGCTGTATTATCACTTGATTTTGAATTTAGTAAAGCTCCTCTACCTACCGCTGTATTATTATTCCCTTGACTATTATTTAATAAGGCTTGGCTACCAAAAGCCAAATTATTATTTCCTGTGGTATTTTCAAATAAAGATTTATATCCAAAAGCAGAATTTTCTGTTCCTATGGTATTCTTCATCAAAGCTGAAAAACCTAAACCTACATTATTATCTGCTTTATTATTTTGTAAAGCATAAGCTCCTACCGCCACATTATTTTTCCCTATTAAATTCTCATACAGAGTCTTATAACCTACAGCAACTGAGGTACACCCCGTTGTATTCTTTTGCAACGCAGAAACTCCAATTCCCACATTTCTTGATGATTGCGTATAATTAAGTAATGAGTAAAGTCCTAATGCCGTATTATTATTTAAATTATCATTGGTTCCACTTCCTTCACTTATAATCCCTGCATGGACACCATTACGAATAAATTTAACATCTAATCCTGTACCCGATGTACTCCCCACCTCATGCTGAGCTTGAACAGTAATCGAAAAAAATAAGAGTATACAACACTTTAAAAAAGCAAATATTCTACTATAAAATGAATTTCTCATATATATTATTTATTTTTATTTTCATTATATTCTTTATATAATCGAGCTAAAACTTCTGATGTATATTCATCAGGTACAGGAAGCCCATTGGAATCTCTAAACAAAAGAACTCCTTCTTCTAAAATAGTAACTTCATAAATCCCCTGTATTGTTTTATCTACATAATTATCAGTTACATCTACATGTAAGCGTGATACATTCTCTTTCTTTACTCTACTTCCTGAAAGTGCTTCTACGTTTCCCTCCGCTGTATTATCTGAAGTATTATCAATCACAGTTAAGGTATTTGCCAATCGACTAGCAGAAGGAAGTTGACATCCATAGGTAGGTGTATAAGTTGTGTTATCAAAACGTATCTTTACAATATCATCTCTGCATAAAAATTGATAACGCCACCCCGCTGAATCCCAAAAAACATAATTCCCTGGATATGCTTCTTCAAAAGCTTTCTTTAGTTGTTTATATCTTGTTTCATCATTATAATTATATAAGTATAGCTCATTACTATTATTTTTTAAAACCTCTTCATATTCTGTAGACCCCACCTTTCTTGTTATATAAACTTTAAAATATGTTCTATGTTGATTAATACCATAACTATAATCAGTACTACTAATTGTTTCTGTTTGTTTTGTTATTGCTTCATAATGCTCTACACTAAAACCATTTGTTAATTCAGTATCCCACATCTGAAAACTTATCTCTAATTTAAAACTAGATCCATCTTGAACATTTTGGGTGCTACCTGCAGTAGATTCAGTTGATACCTTAACAGAATTTTCCTTGTAGTTACTTATACTATTTTTTAACGCTATATTCAAAGTATCTTTCAAATTTTGATCATATGAAGAGTTACCTATATCATTATTATTTATATAAGAATTTTCACCCATAATTGTACATTTTTCTTCTTGGGTTTGCGTAGGGTAACTGTAATACAACCTTGGATTATTATTCAATGGAATTAGGATACTCCCCACAGTAAGGGAATTAAGTCCGTACTTCCTTATTGTACAATTAGTTGTATCCGTGTTAGGTATCCATTCATTTCTAGATATACGATGACTAAAATATGCCCTCGGTTGAGGAATATTTGCAACAATACATTTACGTATACAAAATCCATTATTTAATGGATAGTCATTCTCATTCTCTCCTATTTTAATGGAGGTCATTGTTCCTTTCGCTCCGTTATACTTTATGTAGAGGTTAAATTCTTTATCATTACTGTTATCCTTGTCATACCTTAAAGTAGAAGATCCAGGATAACTTTGCAAAAGTGCATTCTTAAAGGAATCAAAACTATCATATAAATTAAAAGTACCTAAACTTTCTTCTCCTGTTATTTGATTAGACTCATCCGTAAATACCAACTTAACCTCCTCTGTTTTTCCTTCATACTTTGCTTTAGATCCATCATAATAAGATCTAAAGTTTACCTTAAGCTTACTCGAATCGCCATCTACTGGATATGTAAACACAATATTCTTATTAGGAGCTGCATAGGCATCTATGCAACAAGCATATGAGCTTGGATAACCATTTACAAAAGTGTTGTCAAATTCTGTATATGTACCATTTTCGTGCTTATAGCGTCCTAAAATCAATTCTCCTGAATAGTCAGAGAGATCTGTATCTGAAATAATTTTATAATGTACCTCTACCTCTACATAGTTTCTACCGTCGGCATGCATAGTACTAATATTTGCATATGAGAATTTTATATTATTATTGGATAGATTATCACTAGAAAACATTCCTGAGTATTTGTCTTGAATTCCTTCCGATATAGTATTTATATCACTTAAAGAGGGAACGTCACAAAACGGTTTATAATTCCCCGAGACATCATGATTGTTTATATACACATTAGGCGTTTTGGTTAAAATTTCTGTTGTTCCTTTCCATAATTTAAAAGATTCTATTTTATACGCGGTTGCATCACATAATGTTCTGTCTTTTTGTTCAAAATAAAATTTCAAAGTAAGGTATCTAGGAAAAGGTATCTCTTTAGGGACTACTGGAATATTCCCTATAGATTCTGAACATTTTTCACAACCGTCAGGTATCCCATCTCGATTTTCATCTTTTAAATCATTATACCCAGGACATTTATCTACCCCATCACATACTCCATCTTTATCAGAATCTAGACAATCCGGAGTCTCACAGTCCTGTCCATACAAAAAGCCTATTGAAAAAAGAAATAAAAAAAGTACAAACCTCTCTTTCAATTTCACATGTGATAAAATAATACTCATTATTAAGTTATTTTTTTTTGCAAAGATAACTTTTATCTTTATGTGTACAATACACATTTTTATTTTAAATTAAGCACATACAATAATCAACCTCTTAACTAAAGGATTATAAAGACTATTTATCAATAAAAGTCTCAAAATTTAACTTTAAATTAACAATAAAGAAAATGAACAATCTACTTTTTATAACCTAATTTCGATTATATAAATCTCTACTACTAAGAATAAAATCCAACAAAAAATACATCATTTTCTTTTTATTATGTAGAACGTAGAACTAAAAAATCCACTCGGTGAGTGGATTTTAGTAATGTATTATAACTTAATTTCTTAGAAACTAGGAACTTTATTAACTGCATTTTTCACAGCATTTTTACCTTCTTCCACCTTCTCATTTGCTGCTGTTTTTCCTTCCTCTACTTTGTTATTTACAGCTTCTTTGGTTTCTTGTACTTTTTCATTTACTGCAGTTTTCCCTTCTTCTACTTTTGCTGTTACAGCTTCTTTCGCATTGTCTACACTTTCATTAGCTTCCGTTTTCAAAGAATCTACTTTGTAAGCAACACCGTCTGCTGTTTCTTCTATTCCCTTTGAAATAACACCTCCTGCTTCTATAAATTTATTCTTAACTTCGTTGTATGACTGCTCTGCTTTTTCTAAAAGTGATTTTGCTTCAGCTATTGCCGTTTCATCTCCTTCTTTCTCAGCAGTAGCTAAATTTTCTTTTGCATCGCTTAACATCTGTACTGCTTCACTGTATTCATTTTGAAGAGCTTCTGTTATTCCAACTGCTTCAGAATTTACTTCTTTTTGCTCTTTTTTACACGAAGTATAACTTAACATTGCTAATGCCAATACACCTAAAACTAGTTTTTTCATTGTTATGATTTATTTAAATTAATAATCGTCAAATCTACAAAAAACGACATTAATAAAAAAATCGCCTTATTTCTAAGACGATTTATAATATTGTGAATTAAAGCTCTAATGCTCTCTTAATTTCTCCATTCATTAAATGTTCTCGTGGATTTTCTATTGCTTCTTTTATAGCAACTAAAAACCCTACAGATTCACGACCGTCAATAATTCTGTGATCATAAGAAAGAGCCACGTACATTATCGGACGAATTTCTACTTTTCCATTTACAGCAACAGGACGCTCCACAATATTGTGCATTCCTAAAATGGCACTTTGCGGTGGATTGATAATCGGAGTTGACAACATAGAACCAAAAACACCTCCATTGGTAATGGTAAATGTTCCTCCTGTCATTTCATCTATTGTTATCTTACCGTCACGTACTTTTATCGCTAAATCTTTTATGCTTTGTTCTACACCTCTAAAAGTTAAGTTCTCTGCATTTCTCACCACAGGAACCATAAGTCCTTTTGGACCTGAAACAGCAACAGAAATATCATAAAAATCGTTAGTTATTTTATTTTCGCCATCAATCATTGAATTTACATCAGGATACATCTGTAAAGCTCTAACAACTGCTTTGGTAAAAAACGACATAAATCCAAGACCTACTCCGTGCTTACTTTTAAACTCATCTTTGTATTCACTCCTAAGTTTAAATATTTCGCTCATATCTACTTCGTTGAAAGTAGTTAACATTGCCGTTTCATTTTTTACAGAAACCAAACGTTGTGCAATTTTTCTTCTAAGCGAAGAAAGCTTTTTCGTAGTAGAATTTCTACTTCCAGAAACAGCAGGAGTTCCCATTGCTGGTTTTGCATTAATCACATCATCTTTTGTAATTCTCCCATCTTTTCCTGTACCTTTAATCGTTGCGGTATCTATATTTTTTTCTTCGATTATTTTTCGAGCTGCAGGAGATGGTGTATTGCTTGCATACGTGGTTTTTACTTCTTCTTTGTTTTCTTGAATTGTTGGTTCTTTCTTCTCTTCTACTTTAGGAGATGATTCTGTTTTTTCTGACTCTCCGCTAGGTTTAGATGCAGATGTATCAATTAAACATACTACTTGTCCTACTTCTACAACATCACCTTCCTCTGCTTTTAAGGTTATTGTTCCAGATTCTTCAGCAGGAAGTTCTAACGTAGCTTTATCTGAATCTACTTCTGCTATTGCTTGGTCTTTTTCTACGTAGTCACCATCTTGAACGAGCCAAGTAGCTATTTCTACTTCACTTATAGATTCCCCAGGAGAAGGGACTTTCATTTCTAATATCATGATTTATCAATTTTTTATTTAATATCGTTATTTTTTTATGTTTTCAAAAACACTTTGAATTAAAGCATTGTGAATTCTATGGAAACGCTGAGGAGAGCCTGTTGCAGGAGAAGGACTTTCTACAGGAGAAATCACATCGATATTGTATTTACGTAAATTCTTTAGAATATACCACCATGCTCCCATGTTTTCTGGTTCTTCTTGTACCCAAATCAGTTCGTTTCGTTCAGAATATTTATCTAAAATTATGTTTAATTTTTCTGTGTGAATAGGATATAATTGCTCAATTCTTACTAACGCGACACTTTCATCATTTAATTCTTCTTTTTTATCTAAAAGTTCATAATAAATTTTACCACTACACAGTACAAGTCGTTTTACTTTCGTTGGATTTGCACTTGAATCATCAATTATTTCTTGGAAACCTCCATCTGATAATTCGCTAATAGGAGAAATTACTTTCGGATGACGAAGTAAACTTTTAGGCGACATAACCACAAGAGGTTTTCTATAATTGGTAATCACTTGTCGTCTTAACGCATGGAATAAATTAGCTGGTGTGGTAAAATTAACTACATACATATTTCCATTAGCACATAATTGTAGGAAACGTTCTAGTCTTGCAGAAGAGTGTTCTGCTCCTTGACCTTCATATCCATGAGGTAACAATAAAACTATTCCACTTTGAATTTTCCATTTATCTTCCGATGCCGAAATATATTGGTCAATTATAATCTGAGCTCCATTTGCAAAGTCTCCAAATTGAGCTTCCCAAATAGTTAAGGAATTAGGAGAAGCAATGGAATATCCATAATCAAAACCTAAAACTCCATATTCAGATAAGTGTGAATTATAAACTTGAAATTTACCTTGATTTTCGCTTATTGAATCTAAAAGAACTATTTCTTCCTCGTCGTCCTCTGTTTTTAAAACTGCATGTCTGTGAGAGAACGTACCTCTTTCTACATCTTCCCCTGAAAGTCTAACCCAAGTCCCTTCATTAAGCAACGAACCATATGCCAATTGCTCTGCTAATGCCCAATCTACTTGTTCTTCTTCAATGAATTTTAGTCTTTGCTCTACAATTCTAGAGAGTTTTCGTAGTATTTTTTTTCCTTCAGGAATTGTTCCAAGTTTTTTTCCTATTTCTATTAATTTTTCTTTTGGATACTTCGTATCTACTGCACTTAACAATTCTTTAGTTTGTGGAAAATCAAATTTTTTCCACTCTTCTTTCATAAATGGTTCTAGAGTATTTTTTTCAATTTCCTTAGACTTATCAAAATTAACTTCCAATAAATCTTTAAACTCTTTTTCCATTACATCTAGTACCTCTTGACCTACAACATCTTCTTCGAAAAGCTGTTTTTGGTATATTTCTCTAGGATTAGGATGTTTTGCTATCTCTTTATAGAGTTTAGGTTGAGTGAATCTAGGTTCATCTCCTTCGTTATGTCCATACTTTCGATAACCTAGTAAATCAATAAATACATCTCTCGAGAATTGTGCTCGGTAATCTGCTGCAAACCTAATTGCGTGAATTACAGCTTCTACATCATCTGCATTTACGTGCAATACAGGAGATAAGGTAACTTTAGCAATATCTGTACAATACGTACTAGAGCGAGCATCTAAATAATTGGTTGTAAAACCAATTTGATTATTGGTAACAATATGAATAGTTCCTCCTGTTGAGTAACCATCTAATTTCATCATTTGGATTACTTCATAAACAACTCCTTGTCCTGCAATCGCGGCATCTCCATGTATAAGTATAGGAAGGATTTTTGAGTAATCATTATCATAATATTTATCCGCTTTGGCTCTCGTTATTCCTTCCACCACAGGATCTACCGCTTCTAAGTGAGAAGGATTAGGTGCTAAATGTATTTTTATTTTGTTATTTTTATAAGTAGTAATCTCATTGGTAGAACCAAGATGATATTTTACATCACCCGAAAATACTGCTTCTACGTAATCTTTTCCATCGAATTCAGAGAAAATTTGTGAGTACGATTTCTTGAATATATTAGTAAGAACGTTTAATCTACCTCTGTGTGCCATTCCTACTACCACTTCTTCTACACCTAATTGTGCAGAACGATTGATTAATTCATCTAATGCAGGAATAAGCGACTCGTTACCTTCTAAGGAGAATCGCTTTTGTCCTACAAATTTAGTATGAAGGAAATTTTCGAAAGCAACTGCTTGAGTTATTTTCCTCAAAGCTCTTGTTTTTTCCTCTTTAGTTAATTTTGGGTGATTTCGATTATTATTTATCCAATTTTGGATCCAATTTACACGCTCTGGATGGCGAATAAACATGTATTCTATACCTATAGAATCACAATAAATTTCTTTAAGTTGAGCAATTATACTTTCTAAGGTTTCGCTATTGCTCATTCCTATAATTTCTCCAACAGAAAAGTTTTCCTTTAAATCTTCTTGAGTAAGACCAAAGTTCTCAATATCTAGAGTTGGAACATACGTTCTTCTTTTCCTTACAGGATTTGTTTTTGTAAAAAGGTGACCTCTTTGCCTATATCCGTTTATTAAATTAATTACTTTAAATTCCTTATTTACTTTCTCAGGTATAATTACTTCGGTAGGAGTGGCAGTTTCAGAAAAGTCTATTTTTTCTCCATCATATTCTTGCTTAGCAAAATCATATCCTTGGAAGAAACTTTTCCAACTAGGTTCTACACTATCGGGGAATTCTAAATACTTTTGATATAATTCCTCTACATACTCAGAGTGTACTGCATTTAAAAATGAATATCTATCCATTATGTTTATTCAATCGTTAAACTAATATTCGTTATGTTTATGTTTCTATAAATTAGAAATATATCCAACTGATTTCCAAAAGACTAATCGTGACTTTAAAGAAAAATCAAGCGACAAAATTATAGTATTTATATGATGTTTCCAATATAAAATGACACGAATTAACAAGAGGTGTAAAAAAATAACAACAAAATAACAATTAGTACAAAAAAAAGCGTAACTTTGTACGGCAAAAAGGTATATGTCTATACATGATAAAATAGTAGAACACGCAGTTACTTTTGATGATGTTTTACTTGTTCCAGCATACTCAGAAACACTTCCTAGTGAAGTTTCTTTAAAAACAAAACTAACAGATAAAATCACGCTTAATGTACCTATAGTTTCAGCAGCTATGGACACAGTTACAGAAGCTAAATTGGCAATTGCATTAGCCAGACAAGGAGGAATTGGTTTTATACATAAAAACATGACTCCTACTGAGCAATCTTTGCAAATAAGTAAAGTTAAACGTTCCGAGAGTGGAATGATTTCAAAACCTATAACTTTAAGCAAAGACCAAAAAATTTCTGATGCTAAACGATTGATGAAAGAATACAAAATCTCTGGTTTTCCTGTGGTGGAAAGTAATGGTATTTTAATTGGAATCATTACCAATAGAGATATAAAGTACCAAGAAAACTTAGATTTGCTTGTAGAAGAAGTAATGACAAAAGAAAATTTGGTTACATCAGGGGAAAATACCTCATTAGAAGAAGCAAAATCAATTTTACTAAAATATAAAATTGAAAAATTACCTATCGTTGATTCCAACAATAAACTAATAGGTTTAATTACAATTAAGGATATAGATAATTTAATAGAACACCCTAATGCATGTAAAGATTCTACAGGAAGATTGAGAGTTGGTGCAGGTGTAGGCGTAGGAAACAATACATTAGAGAGAGTACAATCTTTGGTGGATAGCGATGTAGATATTATAGCAATTGATTCTGCACACGGTCACTCAAAAGGTGTTTTAGATAAAATTAGAGAAATAAGACATTCTTTTCCTAATTTAGATATAGTAGGTGGAAATATTGTTACAGAACAAGCCGCAAAAGATCTAATTGATGCAGGTGCAAATGTATTGAAAGTAGGTGTTGGACCTGGTTCTATATGTACTACACGTGTAGTTGCAGGCGTGGGAGTTCCTCAGCTTTCGGCTATTTATAGCACGTATATGTATGCAAAACAAAAAAATGTTTCTGTAATTGCTGATGGCGGAATAAAATTATCGGGAGATATTGTAAAAGCTCTAGCAAGTGGTGCATCTGCTGTAATGCTAGGTTCATTGTTTGCAGGAACTCACGAAGCACCAGGAGAAGAAATTATCTACCAAGGAAGAAGGTTTAAAACCTACCAAGGTATGGGATCTTTATCCGCAATGAAAAGAGGTAGTAAAGACCGATATTTCCAAACTGATGCAAAGAAATTAGTTCCCGAAGGTATTGAAGGAAGAGTTCCTTATACAGGACGAATTCAAGATGTAGTGTACCAATTGTGTGGAGGAATTAGAGCAGGAATGGGATATTGTGGAGTAGATACAATTACTAAACTCCAAACAGATTCTAAAATGGTAAAAATTACACCATCAGGATTAAAGGAAAGTCATCCTCACGATGTAATTATTACTCAAGAAGCTCCAAACTACACTCATTAATTCTCAGTTTGAAATACAGTTATTGCTGGTAATACCTCATTATTGAAGTCAAATAGTGCTTGGTTTTCCCAAGAAGAACCATTTTCTGACTGATTTCCTTTCCATGAAATTAATTCTGCTCCCCAATAACAAAATCCAATGCTTTTTGGGGAGTTAGTTGATATTTGTTTGATTTTAGTTAAAAATTCTTTCTGACCTTTTTCTGTTGCAGGAAACTCAGGCAAAATAAGTTGACTTTCTAATCCTACTACGTTATTCGTCCAATCATTCCATTCTAATGTAAACGGATATGCCGTTTCTGCAATAAATACATCTTTATCGTATTTATTCCCTAAATTCAACATGGTGTTTTCTAAATTTTGCAAATCTTTTCCGTGCCAAATTGGATAATATGACAATCCTATAATATCATAATCTAAATCTTTCACTTGATTATAAAACCAATCAGAACCATCTAATCCTGCATAATGCAATATTATTTTTGTTGATTTAGATTCGTTTCGTATACTACTAATTGCTACATTTAGTAGTGATTTAAACTGATTAGGATTTGAATTTATATTTCCTTGTGGATGTAAAAAACCCGAATTAATTTCATTACCTACTTGAATATACTCTGGATTTATTTCTGAAATTATTTTCTTGGTGTAATTAGCAACGCTATCTTTAAGTGCTTCAAAAGATATGTTTTTCCAATTTTCAGGAACTTCTTGTCTACTCGGGTCTGCCCAAGTATCGGAATAGTGAACTGTAATCAAAATTTTAAATCCTTTATTTTTCAACTCATTGGAGAACTCTTTTACCTCTTCAAATCCAGAATGTTTATCTTTAGGATTAACCCAAAGTCTTAATCTTATAACATTTACATTGTTTTCTTTTAAAATTTCTAAAAAGTCTTTCTGTTTGTTATTGACATCAAAAAAAGAAATAGCATTTTCTCTAATTTCGGGATAAGTAGAAATATCTACCGCAGATAACATAAACTTCTCTTCTGTTTTAGTAGAACTAACAGCATCACCATCTTTGCATGAAAAAAATACACTAATCAACAACAATACTATTTTTATTTTCATGTCAATTAACTTAAAACCATTATTAAATATTCTAAAAAAATATTTTTTTTAAAATATTCATAACCATAAAATTACGAAATATAATATACTTAACCTTGAATGTACTATGATTTTTTTATTTTTGAAATCTAAAACGAAAACCTTTGAACGAAAAAATACTTCATCATATTTGGAAATACAAACGATTTACTTCTTTGGGTTTAATTTCTACTCAAGGAAAAAAGTTATGTGTTTTAAATTCTGGAACTTACAATACCAATCAAGGAACTGATTTTTTGGAAGCAAAAATTAAAGTTGATGATATAGAATGGAATGGAAATATAGAAATTCATACCAAATCTTCAGATTTCTATCTTCATAAACACGAAAATGATTCCCGTTATACCAATATAATTTTACATGTAGTTTACTACAACGATATTAAAATTCCTGAATTGGAAGAAAAAAATATACCAACTTTAGAACTAAAAGATTATGTAGATTCCAATTTAATTAAAACAGTTTTGAGTGTAAATAACGAAGTTTTTAGTTTTATTCCATGTGAACATCTAATTCAAAATAGAAAACAAAAAAATCTATCCGAAGAATTAAACAAAATATACCTTGAAAAATTAAATGAAAAACATAAAGAAATAAATGCAGAATTAACTAAAAATAACAACAATTGGGAAGCTGTTTTGTTTTCTAAAATCGCATATAGTTTCGGATTAAAAATTAACGCTCAGACGTTTCAATCCATTTCAGAAAATGTAGACTTTTCTATCATCAAAAAAATTTCAAAAAATAGAACACAGCTAGAAGCGTTCTTCTTTGGTTTTTTTAACGAATTAGAAAACCCAAAAGATGAGTATCAAGAAAAATTAAAACAAGAGTATGCTTTTTTAAAACATAAATTCTCTATTCAAAACTCTAGCAATAAGTTAAATTATCTACGACTTCGTCCGAATAATTTCCCGACCATTCGTCTTTCTCAACTTGCCGATTTATACCATAAAAATCAAAACCTTTTTGATGTAATGATTCAAAATTTTTCGTTTGATGAAATTAAATCCATACTAGAAAAAATCAAACCTTCTGAATACTGGAATTCACATTATACTTTTGGAAAAACGAGCAAAAAAATAAATCAACACAAAATCAGTAATACTTTTACGGAATTGCTCTTCACAAATGCAATTATTCCTGTAAAATATTCATACCATTTATTTCTAGGGAACTATGATATTTCTGAAATTATATCAAAAATTTCTCAGGTAAAAGCAGAAAAAAATACAATTACCAATCAATGGAATTTTATTGGAATCGAAACTAAAAATGCATTAGAAACTCAAAGTTTATTATATTTGTATAAGAACTATTGTTCTACAAGAAAATGCATGGAATGTGAATTGCTACCAAAAATAATCTAAAATGGAAAAACTACGTACTGTTTTTGAATCAAACGGATTTGAAGTTGTTTCTAGAATATCGGAAAAACTAGGAATGAGTGCTTCTCGTTTGCGTATACTTTTCATTTACTTATCTTTTGTAACCTTAGGAGCTTTCTTTGCAGTATATTTAGTAATTGCTTTTTTTCTTTGGATAAAGGATAACTTGATTACTAAACGACCATCTGTTTTTGATTTATGAAAATGACAAAAAACAAGTTCCGTTTCTTTTTACTTTTAAAGCTTCCGATT
The DNA here is from genome assembly GCA_020635515.1 of Flavobacteriales bacterium. Taxonomy (GTDB): domain Bacteria; phylum Bacteroidota; class Bacteroidia; order Flavobacteriales; family Weeksellaceae; genus JACJZS01. The sequence goes on along the minus strand of JACJZS010000002.1, from coordinate 1,517,601 downwards.
GCATTTTTAGCTGGAATTAAATTGCATTTGCTATCTGAAAATGAAGCAAAAATTAAAGTTTCTTTTGGCTTTTTAAACCAAAATCCATTTCGTTCTATGTTTTGGGCAGTTCAAGGTATGGCGGCAGAACTTTCTACAGGAATTTTGTGTTTAGAAGAAATTCAACAACATAAAAAAAAGATTTCTATGCTGGTAATTGAACAGAAAGGTGTTTTCACAAAAAAGGCAGTTGGAAAAATTACATTCAGTTGTACACAACGAAAAGAAGTTAGAGAATTAATGCAAAAAGTAGCTTCTAGCAATCAAGCACACACTATAAAACTTCAATCAAAAGGAATAGATGAAAATAACGAATGTGTCTCTCAATTTGAATTTTTATGGAGTTTTAAAGCAAAGCAGTAGTTTATCCTATTATCAAATTTTATTCTTTCTATTTTAAATGAGATTTATTACATTTGTTTAAAAGCATCAGCATGAAAAAAATAATTGTACCTATAGATTTCTCTGACAACACAGAGTATATTTTAAACAAAACATTACAACATCTACACAAAGAGGAATTTGAAGTAATTCTACTGCACGTTACCTCCATTGATATTGGATTTATAATTGGAGATGTAGGTTTTCAATATTTACCTGAATTAGAAGAAACAACCTTAAAGAACGAAGCTAAACAACTTAAGAAAATTTCAAAAGACCTAAATTCTAAAGAAATTAAAAACGAAGCTGTTCTTTTACAAGGAGATCCTGCTGATGAAATTCTAAAATATGCAGATGAAAATAATGCCGATTTAATTGTAATGGGAAGTCATGGTAGAAGTTCTTTTTATGAAGCTTTTATAGGAAGTGTTTCTCATTCGGTATTAAAACACTCAAAAATCCCTGTCCTTTTGATTCCTATACAACAAGATTAATCGTTCAATTTGATATAAAAGAAAGGCGGAAGAAATTTAAATTTCTTCCGCCTTTCTTTTATGCTTTTCCTACTTTCTTTTATCGATTTTTAACTACGATAAATCCGCTGGTTTTCTTTCCTGAAGGGAAGATAATATCGTACCAATAGGTAGTTGATGGTAAAGGTCTATTTAAATAGGTTCCGTCCCAAGTGAATGTTGATAAATCATCTGATTCTGCTAGTACTTTTCCATATCTATCGTAGATTCTTATATACGCACCAGGATACATTTCCATTCCATCTATTTTCCAAACGTCATTCTTACTATCCGATGTTCCTGGACTTATAAAGTTACGGATTACAAATACAGTTGCAGACGTTATGGTTTCACAACCTTGAACATTTTCTTTTACGTATACAGTATAATCTCCTTCTTTAAGTCCTGTAAACTCATTGGAATATTGCCAATTGTTTCCATCTAGCGAATATAAAAACGGTTCATTATCTCCTTCTGCTACTATTTCTAATGTCCCATTTCCTGGTATGATGTCTGTTATAGTAGGAGCTTCTAGAACAGTAACTTCTGTAGAATACGTTACAGTGCAACTAGGTAAATTGTTATCTGAAATGGTAACAGAGTACGTTCCCGACTCGTATACTTGAATGAAACTTCCTGTATCTCCTGTGCTCCATACAAAACTGTAGTTCGATGATGATAAACCTGTATCTATTGGTATTCCAGAAGGTCCAACCTCACTAGAACATTTCACAATAGGTTGTAAAGGATCTGCAGGCAATGAAATTAAATCAACTAAAATTTCTGCTTTGTTACTTTCACATCCGTTTAAGGTTTGTGTTACATAATATTTTTGTCCGTCTACAAGAGCTGTTGTTACAGGTATTAAATTCCCTAGTGCATTATACCATAATAAATCCGTTCCCGTTGCCTGTAAATCTGCTACTGTAGAAGGTGAATCTGAACAGAATATTTGCGGAGAAGTTACCGTTGGTATTGGAGTTGTATTTACCGTAACGGTAACATCATTACTTAACGTTTGAGAACAATTACTAATTGGCTCTACTATGCTTACTAAAGTAAATGTGGTGGTTTGAGAAACAGTAAAGTTTCTTGATGCATATCCACTTGAGTTTAATAAAATCGTTCTGTCTGCTGTTTCTGTACTTACTCTATAGGTAACTGTTGCATTCTTAGTTCCTGTAAACTCAATCTTTGCAGTGCCTGATCTACAAATAACTCCTCCTGAATACGATATACTTACACCTGGTTGTTGTACTGCTGTAACATTTGCAATTTGGCTTGCAGTAGGCGATGAAATGGTATTGGTACAGGTAAGACCATCTGAATCAGTTAGAGCTACACTCTTTATGGTAAAGGTAGTGTCTTCTGCAACACTTGTATTTGTAGTATCTGTAGGAGATGCTTCTCCTGAGGCATCTAAGGTAACTGTTTTTGTTATCGTTGGTGTTGTTGCAGTTGGAATATTTACTTCATAGGTTACTACTGCGTTAGGAGTTCCTGTAAACTTCAACCCTGAATCTCCTCCAGCACAAATAGAAATGCTTTGCGAAGGAGTTCCTGTTGCTCCTTTTTGTACGGTTAGTGTTGCTGTAGGATTAGCTCTTACCGTTACTACTACATCAAAGGTATCGGTACAATGGTTTGGGGACGTTCCGCTGGTTGCTGTTACAGTATAAGTAGCAGTTGCATCTGCATTTCCTGTATTGGTTAAGGTTTGGCTTATACTATTTTGTGGAGTACTCTCTGCACTTCCATCTGTGATGGTTCCTCCTGCACTTATTACTGGTGCTGTCCATGTAAAGGTAGTGCCTGTAGGAAGAATATCTGGCGACACAAAGTCTGTACTATCTACTGTAAAGGCAGTTCCAGAACAAATGGTTTTTGTTTTGTTTGAAATATTTGGTAATTCAAGAACTTCTATAGTTCCTGTTATTTTAGGTTCATCACAACCACTTCCTGTTGTAACCACTTCATAGTTATATACACCAACCATAGTAGGAGTTCCTGAAATAGTTATTGTTTTAGTTGTTGCATCTACGTTTTGGTTTATTCCTGGAGGAAGATTAGTAGCATTTGCATTGGTAGCACCTCCCCCAAATTCAAATGTAATATTTGTCATTGGAGCTCCATTACATATATTTTGATTTTGAGTAATTGCAACAGAGGTTAATTTTAATGTAGAATCAGGTTTAATGGTCACATTCTCTTTTGAACTTCCTCCTGCTTTACAATTTGCTAAATCTTGTGTAACGGTATAGGTAATTTCATAATCTCCAGGTTTAGAACTTGCTAAATTAATCTCTCCTGAAGTTGAATTAATTGATAAATCAGAAAGAGTTCCTGTAGATGAACTTGTTACAGTATAGGTTCCTCCACTTACAAAACCAGTAGCTCCTGTAGGAGTTGGGTTTGTAGTTCCTGATTCACAATAATCAGCACTATCATAAGAGAACGCAAATACTTGACTTGATAAATCATTAACACCTATTGTTCCACTTAATGTAGCACTTTTACAATTTCCTGTGGTTGTAACCGTATAATTATACGTTCCTGCTGTTGAAGTTTGTCCTGTTATGGTAACTGTTTTAGCTGTAGCATCTTTTGTTACAGAAAAGTCAGAAGATTCTAATCCTGTAACAGTAACATCGGTTGCTCCTGCTGAATAGGTATATACAATTGCTGTAATATCGGTATCTATACAAACGGTTTGTGCTTCTGTCCCTGCTACTGAAGTTAAAGCTAAAGCATCATCTTCTTGTACTGTAATGGTTCCTGAAATATCTTTAGAAGTACACGTTCCTGATGTTTCAACAGTATAATTAAATGTTCCTACTTCGGTTGGTGTTCCCGAAATGGTATAAACATTAGAAGTTCCTACTTGATTAAAAGTAACACCATTAGGCAAGGTACTTCCTGATTTCAATGCTAAGCTTGTGGCACCTTTTGAAATGGTAAACTCAATATCAGTAATTGCAGTATTTATACAAATAATTGGTTCTTTATCTCCATTGGTATTTTGCACTTCTTGGTCTTCTTCTATAATGATTTGTATCGGACTTGAAATCTCTTGAGGATTACATCCGCTTGCACTTACGGTATATATTACTTCATACGTTCCTGCTTTAGTAGAAGATAAATCAATTTCTCCTGAATTTGCATCTATAGTTATGTCTGCTGAATTAGAAGACGAAACAGAATATGTTCCTCCTGCTGTAAAGTTTGTGTCTTCTGTAGGTATTGGATTTGTAGTATCACTCAGACATACATTTGCAGGAAGCGTAAAAATTACATTAGGTGTAATCGAATTAGTGATTACTATATTTGCTTTATGTGTTTTTAAAGCTCTACAAATTGAGGCATCAGCAGGTAATTCATACGTAATCTCATAGGTTCCTGCAAGAGTAGAAGATAAATTAATTTCTCCTGAATTTGCATCTATAGTTATATCTGATGCATTTGATGAAGTAACCGAATAGGTTCCTCCTATCACAAAGGTACTAGAGTCTACAGGTTTTGGAGTTGGATTAGTTGTTGCACTAATACAAGTAGTATCATACGTAAATTCTATGTCTGGATCTACCGTTGGCTTAACGGTAATTTTAAATGTTTTTGCATCACTTACACAGCCATTATTTGTTGATGTAACCTCTATAATAGCTTCTATATTTCCAGTTGTGGTATTGGTTGCGGTAAACTGTGCTATATTCCCTGTTCCATTAGCAACTAAGCCTATATCTGTATTATTATTTTTCCAATTAAATGTACTTCCTGTTAAACCATCAGAAAATTGAATTTCACTAATCGTTTCTCCATTACATTTTTCAATATCGGTAATATTATCAACTGTTGGTTTGGCATTCACGGTAACTGCAATCTCTTGGAAAGGACGACAACTTGGACTCGCTGGGGTACTATCTGCTATTGCATAAATATAGTATGTTCCTGCAGTATCTGGAATTGAACCAGCACCTAATACAGGCAACGTATAAGATACAGTCTTACTTGCATCAGGTGTCGCTTTTGCTAATTCTATTCCTCCTGTGTACATGGCACCTCCTGTTTGCTGAGTGTCAAAGTATACAAATTTAATTGCGTCTGTTCCTGTAAATTCAGTAGTCAATGTAATAGCATTAGTTGTAGTCGTATCTCCTTGACATCTTGTAATGGTAGCTGGGTTAATTGCTGTAATGCTAGGACAATCTTGTGCTGTACACCCTAAAGGCATAGATTCTTTGAAACACGTTCCTACAGCACCCGTTGGCGTAACCTTAATGTTTATTGTTTCATTGGGAGATAAACCACTTACTAAATAAGTAGGATTAGCAGGGTCTGTGGTCATATCTAACGTTCCATTTGCTGTCCCTACTGTTCCATCTTTATCGAAATAGGTAATGTCATATCCTGTCGCTCCTGCAACTGCTGCCCATGTAAACGTAACTGAGGTCTGTGTTGCCGTTCCACAACTTAAGGTAGGTTGCAGTTTCGGATTTACCGTAATGGTAAAAGTCATAGGGTCACTTACACAACCTGTGTCAGTATTAGTTGCAGTAACACTTATGTTTGCCACTATACTTCCTGTAGTATTCGCTGCTGTAAACTGTGGAATATTGTTAGTACTTCCATTAGCAACTAATCCAATAGCTGTATTGTCATTTGTCCAACTGTACGTTATTAAGTTAGGTTTTGCAGAGTCATCTTGGTCGGTAGTAAAATCAATTTTTGGTTGAATTTCTCCTTCACACAAAGTAATATTACTCACTGCACCAATAACTGGTTTATTTGGTACAGGTTTTATGGTTACTGATTTTACCTTAGACTCACAACTAGAGTTTACTTCTTTTATGGTAATATCATAATTTCCAGAATCTAAATTAGTAAACTCATTACTCACTTGACACGCACCATCTATACAATAGCTATATTCGATTGAGTTAAACATATAATTTCCGACATCAGAAAAGTCTTGATTGTCTATTATGTACCAATCGTTTTCATTCCAAGCAGTAGATGGAACAGTAGCGGTAAGTTTTCTTCGGTATACATATCCTCCGGCATTAGGTGTAAAATCAGCACCAGAAGAATCTCCCCAAACATCTACTACATTATCATCTATATTGGATAGAACCAAGTAATCGTTGGTATTGATTCCACACGTTGCTCCCATTTTAATATCATAAGCAATCCCTTCATTATTAATTTCGGTATCAGCTCCTATCGCAATTACATAGGCATCTCCCACTGCTAAAGTTCCTGTTAAACTTTTAGTACAATCAGGAGTTGCATGCCCATCTTGATGAACTTTTAGTTTATACTGCGTCATATCGATAGGAAAACTTGTTCCGTTATATAATTCAACATAAGTTAATGAACCTGTATCTGCATCGGTAACTTCCGATATAAATAAACTAGAACCATTACCCGACACTTTTTGAACTGTTATACTTCCTTTTGTTGTACACGTTGGGTGCGTTGTAGCCGTAATAGGGTCTGCTATTTTTATGATAGAAATAACATACGTACTTTCTGCTTCGCTTTGACAACTCGCTGCATCTTGTGCTACTTTGTATTTGATTTCATACGTACCATGAGGAGTACTAGCAATATTTATTTCGCCAGTATTTGTAGATACAAATACCAAACTTCCATCCTCGCATGAATACGTTCCTCCTGTTTTTGCTCCAACAGCTAACATTGGTATTGGATTAGCATCACTTTCACAATAATATCTTTGCGAATATGTAAATGAGGTATCAGGAGTAGTTGAAGGATTTACATTAACTGTGTACGTAGTGGTACTTCCTACACAAGAATTTAGTGTTGGGGTAATTTCTATTGTTGCAGTTAAGGTAGTTGCTCCTGTATTTGTAGCTGTGAACTTTGGAGGAATTCCTGTTCCACTCATAGCTGATGCACCTAAACCATCAACCATTCCTATGTCATCGCCTTTATTTTCCCACGCAAAAGTCATTCCTGCTGGAATGGTTACACCTGCAAGTGTAAGTAAATTTGGTATATCTATATCAGTACCACTACAAACATTAAACGGTGGCATCGATGGTAAAGCTTGAGTTTCATTAATTTCTATAGTAAACGACTCATCTATAGCTGGCGAACATCCACTGACTGCTTTAGTATACTTTATAGTATAGGTTCCTGCCTTGGTAGTTGATAAATCAATTTCTCCTGAGGTAGAATCTATGGTTATATCTGCTGAATTGGAAGAAGAAACTGAATAAGTTCCTCCTGTAGTAAAAGTACTTTGATTATCTGGAGATGGAGTTGGGTTGGAGTCGGTATTTTTACAAACTGGTGTTGGGTAAGAAAACTTACCATCTAATGTACCTGTGCTTACTTTTACTTTTATCTTTTTTTGAGGAGTACATACATTTGCTGAAGTAGGAATAAATGTAATATCATCTAAGGCAAAATCATTACCTGCTGATGCGGTTTCCACATCAATCATTTGTATAGTAGCAATAGTTACTCCTACAGGAGCAGTCCAAGAACGAGTAAATTCTTTCCAACCATCTGCTGTATTTGGAAAAGCTTGATCTTCTGCACTTCCGTTACTATTATTAACAACAACGCCATTGATTTTTATCTGCATCCTTGCTGGATTTCCTTTCCCTGTAGTAATGGAACGAATAAAGTATTTAAATTCGTACGTAATACCTGGTACTACTGCAATATTTTGTACCCAAACTTTGGTGTTTGCTACAGTCGCTCCATCGGTAATAAACATATTCCCACTTCCAGTCGTATGATCAGTTGCCACATCATAAACACTCCCCCATGTATTAGGATTCGTATCCACTCCATAGGCATTTTGCTGATAGCTTGAATTATTTGAAAAATATCTGTAATCTGATGAAAAACCTGCGGTATCCGATTCAAAATCTCCGTTATACACAAGGTTGCTCAATGCTCCTGTGGGACCATCTGCCGTTACGGTGTATTCCGTATCTTGAGTAGGAGTTACTGTAATTGTTGAATTATTGGGAGAGGTTAAAGTTGTGTCAGTAGGATTTGCTGTCCATCTATGATTAGTTAAGTTGGTTGCTTTTATAGTTATCGACTCTCCGTTACATATTGTCACCTCGGGTATGGGGTTTTGACTGCTTGTTGGAGTAAGTAAATTAGCATTAGCTGTTGTACTCGCTTCTATGGTCATATCCGTTACTGGGTCAATGGTAATGGAAGTTGATTTTGTTTCATTTCCATCGGTAACACTTACAGAATACGTTCCTGCTTCTAGGTTTTGAAATATCCCTGTAGAATTAGTTATTGTATATCCTGCGGGCAAATTTGCACCTGATATTGTATACGAATAAGGAATTGTCCCGCCAAAACCATATGCAGAAATAGAGGCATCTCCTGCACCTGGACAAGATACTTTGGTATGAGAAGCACTGATACTCAATGGTAACGGAGGAGGCGTGAGAGTCATTGCATCAATAGCAAAATCATTTCCATTTTGGTCAGCTCCTTGTGTTTTCAACTCTATTCTAACCCATTTTTGTCCTGTTCCTGCTGGAGTAAACTCATAGGTTACTTTTTGCCAAGTTGTATTATTTACCTGTGCACTCCCTGATATTAATGTAGGCGTACAAGAACATTGATCTTCTGCACTAAAAACAATAGTTGGAGCAGGTTTCCCCGCTACAGTCTGAACATTAACTACATAATACGAAAAAGTATATGTCACACCTCCCTCCAACTGAACATTAGGTGACTGCTTCCAAAAGATTTCGTTATTAGGATCTGCATCAACCACCATCATTTTTGTACCATCAAAAGGAGTAATAGAAGAACTATATTCTGGATTCATGGTGTTTGGATTGGAGATTATTGCATAATCCGAACCGTCACTACTCGAGCCTGCATACAATGCATAGCCTCCATTAGTCTGAAATCCTGTATTTCCATCTTCAAAACTGGGATTGTTTGCATTTAATAAGTTTTGTTGGGCATTCAAAAATCCAAATGAAACTATGACTAAAAATAATGATAGATAATTGGTATAGGTCAAAATTTTGTTATTCATTTCAGAAACATTTAAGTTACAAATATAACAAAATTTTGGTGTAACCACTACACCACCTTAGCGTTTTTTGTACAAAAATTTAAACTTTCAACAAACATCAAAACACCCAAGACAAGGAATAAAAAAGCACTCCTAAACAAGAACACTTACACAAAAAGGGAAATGTTTTAGAAACACTTATTCCCACTCAATGGTTGCAGGTGGTTTTGAACTAATGTCATAAGCAACACGATTAATCCCGCGAACTTCATTTATAATTCGATTGGATACTTTTTCCAAAAACTCATACGGAAGTTTACTCCAAGTAGCAGTCATAAAATCAATCGTGTTTGCAGAACGAATTACAGCAGTATATTCATAGGTTCTTTCGTCCCCCATTACTCCAACTGATTTCACAGGAAGAAGAACCACAAACGCTTGATTTACTTCGTGGTATAAATTATTCTTATACAATTCCTCTATAAAAATATCATCGGCTTCTTGCAGTATTTTTACTTTTTCTTCGGACACCTCTCCTAAAATTCTAATCCCCAAACCAGGACCTGGGAAAGGATGTCTATACACCAAGTCATAAGGAATACCTAGCTCCAATCCCACTTTCCTAACCTCATCTTTAAACAGCTCCCTTAACGGTTCTACAAGTTCAAAACCTAACTTTTCGGGCAAACCTCCTACATTATGATGTGATTTAATTACCGCAGAAGGTCCTTTTACCGATTGGGACTCAATTACATCAGGATATATAGTTCCTTGTGCTAAAAATTTTGCATCACTAAACTTTGCTGCTTCTTCTTTAAAAACTTCTACAAAATCATTTCCTATGGATTTTCTTTTTGCTTCAGGATCATCTACACCTTTTAAGTTTCCTAAAAATCGTTCTGATGCATCTACCATTTTTATATTCATATGAAAATGTTCTCCATACATTTCCATCACTTTCTTTCCTTCTTCTTTTCTAAGAAGTCCTGTATCTACAAATATACAATTTAATTGATCTCCTATGGCTTTATGAATAAGCATTGCTGCTACCGAAGAATCAACTCCTCCCGACAAACCTAAAATCACTTTTTCATCTCCTACTTTTTCTCTAATTTCTTCTACCGTATGCGTAATAAAATCTTTCAACACCCAATTTTTAGGAGCTTTACATATTTTTTGTACAAAATTCTCTAAAATTAAACCTCCATACTCAGTATGGGATACTTCAGGATGAAACTGAACAGCATATACATTTCTCTTTTCGTCGGCAATTGCAGAAATAGAATTGGTTGAGTTTCCAATTATTTCAAACCCATTAGGCACCTCTTCAACTTCATCAAAATGACTCATCCAAACAACCGAAGTTTCGCTTACATTTTCAAAAAGAGGCGAATTACCTAAAACAGTAAACTCAGATTTACCATACTCTCCTTTTATACCTTTACGAATTTTTCCACCCAACAAATGAGCTGTAAGTTGCATACCATAGCAAATCCCTAACACAGGAATACCCAAATCGTAAATTTCGGAATCTACAATATGAGCATTTTCAGAATTAACAGAAGATGGTCCTCCCGAAAGAATTATTCCTTTTGGTTTATGCGTTTTTATTTCTTCTATAGAGGTATTGTATGGTAAAATCTCCGAATAAACTCCCATTTCTCGTACACGTCTACCGATAAGCTGATTGTATTGCGAACCAAAATCAAGTATTATAATTCCTTCTGTCATTTTATTTTAATTTTAGGACAACAAAAATACAGTTTATATCTAATATATAGGAATACTTAGTTCATAAATAATTTTAAAAAACTATTTTTGCATTATGGTACTCGTAGTTAATATAGGAAATACAAACATTAGATTTGGAATCTTTAACACTCAAAATGAATGCATCAATTCATGGATAGTTAATACAAAACCATACAAAACAAGTGATGAACTCTATATTAATTTTAACAGTACCTATCATCATTATGGAATTAATCCTAAAGATATACACAAAATAGTAATTGGCTCTGTGGTACCGCCTCTCACTCAAGATGTAGTTACAGCATTGAGCAACCTCCACAACATAACGCCTATTTTAGTAGATAGAAATACCGTTTCTCAAATTAAACACAAATCAAATCAACTAGGAACAGATTTATATGCAAATTGTGTAGCTGGTCATAGATTGTATAAAGGTAATAAAATCATTATCGATTTTGGAACTGCTCTTACTTTTACCGCAATTTCAGAAAAAGGAGAAATGATTGGTGTTTCTATAGCTCCAGGAATACAAACCTCTTTAGATGCCTTAATAAGAAATACAGCACAACTATCGAGCATAGAATTAAAACAAACAAATACCATTCTTGGATTAAATACAGAACATTGCATGCAAAGTGGAGTCGTTTATGGTTTTTTGTCTATGGTAGAAGGAATGATTCAAAGAATTAAAAAAGAAATCAATGATGAATCTGCTTTTGTTATAGCTACAGGAGGATTAGGCGGGATTTTTTATCCTCTTACAACTTTAATAGGTATTTACGACCAACTTCACACCATAAAAGGTTTATACTTTTTAGAAAGTGAACGCAGTTTTAATTGATTTTTGACACTTATAACCTACTTTTGTAATTAAGAGTACTTAAAACAAGAAATATGATAATAGCAATCGATGGTTTTTCCTCAACAGGAAAAAGTTCTGTAGCAAGAGAACTTGCAAAACATTTTAACATCACACATATAGATTCTGGTGCAATGTACCGTGCAATTACTCTTTATGGAATTAGAAATTTTTACGACCCAATATCTAAAACAATCAACACAAAACAATTAATACAAAACCTAAATCAAATTATCTTAAAATTTGAATATAATCCCAACACCTCAACAAATGAAATTTTTATAGGCGAAGAAAATGTAGAAAAAGAAATTCGAACTCACATTGTTAGTCAAAATGTAAGTGTAATTGCTCAGCTTCCAGAAGTACGAAATTATCTAGTCAAACAACAACAAATGCTTGGAAAGACAGGAGATGTAATAATGGACGGAAGAGATATTGGAACTGTTGTCTTCCCAAATGCAACATTTAAGTTTTTTATTACAGCATCTGAACAAGAAAGAGTCAATAGAAGATACTTGGAAATTAGTCCTACAAACCTTACTAGAGAACAAATAAAGGAAAATTTAAGACAACGTGATAAACATGATGTTGAACGCGAAGATTCTCCTTTAAAAAAAGCTGATGATGCAATATTAATTGACAACAGCTCATTAAACAAACAACAAACAATCGACCTAATTATTGACTATATAGAAAAAAATAACTCATTTTAAACTATATTTTCTATATTTGTTTTATTACTAATAAAATCTATCGATTATGACCTATCGATTCCTTTTCTCTTGGTTTCTATTTTTTTCTTTCCTTATTTCTAACAGTCAATCGACTGAAATGCTAGAAAGAGATGCACAAAATAAATACCTTTCAGGACAATATAAACCTGCATTTTTCATCTACAATAAACTCATAGAAAAAGTACCTAACAATCCAAAATACTATCTACAGAGAGGAATTGTCCGCGATAAATTCACTGATTTTTTAGGTGCTGAAGAAGATTTCACTACTGCAATAAACCTTTATCCAAAATACGCGGAAGCATTCTACCAAAGAGGAAATGTAAAACACAAACTCAACAAAAAAGAATCTGCATTAGAAGATTACAACCAAGCCATATTACTAGACAACAATCATGAAAATGCATACTTCAACAGAGCCATCGTTAAATTTAAACTAGAAGATGAATACGGTGCATGCCAAGACTGGAAACAAGCAAGCAGTATAAAAGGAAAAGATGTAACACCTTCATTTGCCGACTGTAACAATACTAATAGAGATAATTCAACTGTTGCTAAAAATTCAACCAATACCTCAATCGTAGAAGAAGAAAAAAAAGAGATTGCAGAACCTAAACCAGCTCTCACACAAACTAAAACCATTTCATACCAAGAACAATTAAATCGTATTGCCGCTATTAAAGAGGAAAATAAAAGAAAACTACAAGAACAAAAAGAACAAACCTATGCAAAGCTAGAGCAAAACAAAAGACAATTGGAATCCATTAAACAAGAAGCTCAACAAACTCTCGAAAAACAAAAAGCTCAAACTTCTGAAGAATTCAAGCAAGACCAAAGAAAACTAGAAGAAATCCATACCATAGAAACCGAAAAAATAAAACTAAAGAAAGAACAAGTCTTAGCTGAAATTGAAGAGGAAAAAAGAAAGTTAGAAGAGCTTAGAAGAGTAGAAATGGAGAAAATAGAAGTTCAAAGAAAACAAATAGTTTATGAAATAGAACAAGAAAGAAAAGCTATAGAACAGTTTAGAATAAGTCAACTTGAAAAACTAGCCGAACAGCGACGTCAACTTGAAATTGAAAACAAACATCTAAGTGCCGAAATTGAACAAGAACATAAACTAATAGTTGCTCAAAGATTAAAACAAGAACAAGAACAACGAGAAAAAAATAATGCTTTACGAAACCAACGAACAGAAAAAAACATCAACGAAGAAGAAAATGAAGTAAGTCTAAATCAAATCACCAAAGAAGAAGAAAAAGAAGAAAAATTGCACTTAAAGGAACTAGCAGAGCAACAAAAACAAGAAAACAAACAACAAAAACTACTTGCTAAACAACAGCAAAGAGAAGAAAAAATCAAACAAAAACAAGAAGAAAAACAACAAAAACTACTTGCTAAGCAACAAGAGAAAGAAGAAAAATTGCATTTAAAGGAACTAGCAGAGCAACAAAAACGAGAAGAAAAACAACAAAAACTACTTACTAAGCAAAAAGAGAACAAAGTAAATGAAGAACCTCAGCTTATTGTAAAAGAAACGGAAACAATAGAAGACAATACTCCTACTCCACCAATAGAAACAAAACCAGTAGTAGACACATCTGAATTATACCAAAAAGCAATCCTACAAATGAGAAGAGCTAACTGGGAAGATGCTATAACATTACTAAATCAAGCCATAGATATAAATCCTAACGATAGTAAATTATACACAAATAAAGGTATCATCAAAAGTAGATTAGGCAAAGCCGAAGAAGCTTGCCAAAATTGGAATACAGCACAAGAATTAGGCGATAAATCAGCAAAAACATTAATTCAAATCAACGGATGTGAGTGATAACGAAAACAATTTTTTATCGTATCTTCGCAAAAAACTAAAATGAGCCAAATCGTCATTCACGACAAAACGTTTATACCTCTAATCAAAAACGAAGAAATACAAAAAGCAGTTAGCAAAATTGCTCTTACCATAAATGAACAATACAAAAACGAAACTCCTATCTTTGTAGGAGTTCTCAGTGGTGTTTTTATGTTTTTTTCTGACTTCTTAAAAAATTACCCAGGAAAATGCGAAGTATCATTCCTAAAACTTAGTTCCTATGACGGAACTCAATCTACAGGAAACGTAACTACCGAATTAGATATTTCTACAGACATTACCAACAGACACGTTATAATTCTAGAAGACATAGTAGACACAGGAAACACACTCGAAAAACTTTATCAACTACTAAAAAATAAACCCGTAAAATCCCTCAAAGTAGCTTCACTTTTTTTAAAACCTGATGTTTTCAAAAAAGATTTTCAAATTGACTATGTAGGCATATGCATACCCAATAAATTCGTAGTTGGTTACGGATTAGATTACAACGGATTAGGAAGAAATTATACAAATTTATATCAACTCAAAGAAGATTAATCATGGTAAACATTGTTTTATTTGGTCCTCCAGGAAGTGGAAAAGGAACCCAAGCAGAAAAATTAACTGAAAGATTCAACCTAAAACACATCTCTACAGGAGATCTTTTTAGATACAACCTAAAAAATGAAACAGAACTAGGAAAACTCGCAAAATCATACATGGATAAAGGAAACTTAGTTCCCGACGAAGTAACCTCATCTATGCTAAAAGCAGAAGTATTAAAAAACAAAGATGCAAAAGGTTTTATTTTTGATGGATTCCCTAGAACAACTGCTCAAGCTCAATTTTTAGATGAATTCCTTACAGAAATCAACACTTCGGTACTCATGACTCTTTCTCTAGATGTGGAAGATAAAGTTTTGGTAGAAAGATTACTAGAACGAGGAAAAACAAGCGGAAGAGCAGACGATTCAAATCAAGAAATCATTGAAAACAGAATCAAAGAATACTATGAAAAAACAGCTCCCGTAGCAGACTTCTATAAAAACCAAAATAAATGGATAGAGGTAAAAGGTGTTGGAACTATTCAAGAAATAAACGATAACCTAGCTTCTGAAATCGATTCTAAATTATAATTATAATCCTAAATAAAATCTTGATTTTCCTTTAATTTTAACTTTCATTATGACTTCAAACTTCGTTGACTACGTAAAAATTCATTGCACTAGCGGACATGGTGGTGCTGGTTCGGCAAACCTACACAGAGAGAAATTTGTCCCTAAAGGTGGACCCGACGGAGGCGACGGAGGTAGAGGTGGACATATCATTGTAAGAGGGAATGCTCAAATGTGGACATTACTTCACCTTAGATATACTCGACATCTGAAAGCAGAAAATGGAGGAAATGGAGGAAAATCAAGATCCACAGGAGCCGACGGAAAAGATATTACCATAGATGTACCTGTTGGCTCTGTTATAAAAGATGAAAACGGAGAATTTCTTTTTGAAATCACACAAGATGGTCAGCAAGAAATCCTAATGCAAGGAGGAAAAGGTGGTTTAGGTAACTGGAATTTTAAATCTCCTACCAATCAAACTCCTCGTTATGCTCAGCCAGGTTTGCCCGGAAAAGAAGGTTTTGTCATTTTAGAGTTAAAAGTACTTGCAGATGTTGGACTTGTTGGATTCCCAAATGCAGGAAAATCCACTTTACTTTCTGTTGTTTCTTCTGCAAAACCAAAAATTGCAAACTATCCTTTTACTACCTTAACTCCTAACCTTGGAATCGTACAATACCATGGTTTTAAATCTTTTGTAATCGCCGATATTCCAGGTATTATAGAAGGTGCATCTCAAGGAAAAGGTTTAGGACATAGATTCCTAAGACACATAGAACGAAACTCAATATTATTATTTTTAATTCCTGCTGATGCAGAAGATTATCTAAAGGAATACAACATATTATTAGGAGAACTAAGAGATTACAACCAAGAACTTTTAGATAAAGACATTGTAGTATCTATATCTAAATCAGATTTATTAGACGACGAACTTAAACAAGAAGTCAAAGAACAATTCCCTAGCGATTTCAACATACATTTCTTCTCTAGCGTTACAGGAGAAGGAATCAACGAACTCAAAAACATCTTGTGGAGTAAACTCAAATAACTTTTGTACACCAACATTCTCACAATGAGCAAAGAACAAACCAATCACCTCTGTAATACTGAACGAAGTGCAAACCTCCTCTCCTTTGGAGAGGATTGAGGAGAGGAAAATACATATCAATTTAATGTGTATAGTTAATATATTTTCATTACATTGCAGTAAATCCTTGAGTTATGAAATCAGTTGTATTAATTTTTAGTTTTTTATTTACTTCTTTTTTGTTTTCACAAATTGTAAATATCCCTGATGCTAATTTTAAAGCAAAACTTCTAGAAGCTGATGTTACTAACACTATTGCAAAAGACGCTGATGGAAATAACCTAAAAATTGACACAAATAATGATGGAGAAATACAAGAAGATGAAGCAGAGAATATTGAAATTCTTAATGTTAGTGGTAGTTCTATATCTGACTTAGTAGGTATTGAATTTTTCATCAATTTAGTTACTTTAGATTGTAGTTCTAATAACTTAACTTCCTTAAATATTTCTAAAAATATTAATTTAGTTACTTTAGTTTGTTTTAGAAATAATCTTTTTTTAATAAATTTTGTTAACAACCCTAAATTGGAATACATTAT
Source organism: Flavobacteriales bacterium (assembly GCA_020635515.1). Taxonomy (GTDB): domain Bacteria; phylum Bacteroidota; class Bacteroidia; order Flavobacteriales; family Weeksellaceae; genus JACJZS01. Next base: position 1,500,688 of record JACJZS010000002.1, on the reverse strand, counting down.
AATTTATGCTAATAATTTTGAAGAATTAAATATTAACAACCTACCTATGTTAAAACACTTTCAAGGTGGAGATGGAGTTAAGAAGATAAATTTTAGCGGTTCTAATAATATAGAAAAGTTAGATATTGAATATTCGGAATTAAGCGAATTTAACTTTTCACAATTTACAAAACTAAAAGAATTAGTATTTTGGAATAATTTATTCATAGAAACTATAAACTTGAGTAACCTTAAGTTTTTAGAGTCTGTAAATATAGGGTTTAAAAATTTTCGTAATCTTATTCTAAAAAATAATAAAGTTCAAATTGTAAATCTTTATTCTGCTGGAGGATTATCTCCAAGTATCAAATATATCTGTGTAGATGAAGAAGAGTTTGAATATGTTTCACAACAATGCCTACGAGCAGGAATCGATGCTGAGATAAACTCCTACTGTTCTTTTGAACCTGCAGGAGAAAAAAACACTATTTTAGGAAAAACAGCAATTAACTGTGAAGCAGAACAAAGACATTCCATAAAAATTAAAAAAGAAGACGGAACAGGTACAGGATATTTATTTTCCAATGAAAACGGAGAATATAAAACCTATGGAGGAACTAGAACCTACACTTTAACTCCAATCTTTGAACATCCGTATTATACCATTTCTCCAACATATAAAGAAATTACCTTTACCGATTTAGGAAACACCGAAATCGTAGATTTTTGCATACAACCCATTGCAAACAAAAACGATTTGGAGGTAAAAATAATTCCAGTTCGTGGAGCAAGACCCGGTTTTGATGCAGAATACAAAATCGTTTACAAAAACAAAGGAACAACTACCTTAAATGGAAACCTAGAATTCTACTTCAATGACAATTTATCTGATTATATACCTAATCCTGCTGTAACTCCTTTCCAAGAAAATGGAAAACTCACTTTTGATTACACCGATTTAAAACCATTCGAAAGCAGAACTATTTTAGTTACACTTAACATCAATCCACCAACCGAAACCATAGAAATACCTGTAAACGGAGGCGATATTTTAACGTACAATACAATCATTAATCCAACAACTAACGACGAAACTCCTAATGACAATACATTTGAATTAAAGCAAACTGTAGTAAACTCCTACGACCCTAACGATAAAACCTGTCTGCAAGGAACTTCCATTACTCCTAATTTAATAGGAGAATATGTGGATTATTTAATCCGTTTTGAAAACACAGGTTCAGCAGAAGCAATTAACATTGTAGTAAAAGACATAATTGATACTTCTATGTTTGATGTTAGTACGTTAATTCCAACGGATTCTTCTCACGATTACGAACTTAGAATTGATGGAAACAAAGTAGAATTTATTTTTGAAGGAATCAATCTTCCTTTTGATGATGCCAATAACGATGGATACGTTGCTTTTAAAATAAAAACCTTACCAACCGTAACACTTGGAGATGAACTTAAAAACAAAGCAGATATTTACTTCGATTTTAACTTCCCAATCGAAACCAACGAATATGTTACCACAGTAGAAACGCTTTCAAGTGAAGAGATTCTTCGACAAGCTCAGAATGACGTTAGTTTCTTCCCAAATCCTGCAAGTGAAAAAGTTACGTTTAACGAAGAAGTGCAAAGCGTTCAAATTTTTAACCTAAGCGGACAATTACTTCAAACCTCAATTGTAAACGGAACTGAACTCAATATTTCTGAACTTAAAGCTGGAAATTACATCTTAAAAATTACCACCAAAAAAGGAATTGCAATAGAGAAATTAATTAAGAATTAGAATGAGATTTGAGACGTTAGTTATTAGACTTGAGAAGAAAGAAGTCAGATAAAAGATAAGAAACTTCGACTTCGCTCAGTTTGACAACACTATTTTGTCACACTGAGCGGAGTGAAACGAAGTCGAAGTGTAAACCTCCTTTCCTTTGGAGAGAGAATAAAAAAATCATAACTTATAATTCATAATTAAATTTAACTACTTTTGTAAAAAATAAATTCAGATGTCTGTACAAGAAATAATCAAAAGCGGAAAAGCAACTCTTATAGATGTAAGAGAAGAAAGTGAACTTATAAACGAAGGTCGCGTTCCTAATGCAATTCACATTCCACTAGGAGATATAGAATACAAGGTAGAAGAAATTGAGCAGATGCAAAAACCTATTGTACTGTTTTGTAGAAGCGGAAACCGTTCAGGAAAAGCGATTGACTTTCTAGAAAGTGAAGGTTTAGAGGATTTACACAACGGAATGGGATTCAGAGACGTTTTACAAGCTCTAGAAGAATAATCAAAGATTATTTTGTAAAAAATCCCAAAAAAGATGTAAATTTGCCGACTGAAAGATATATGTTTTTGTGATGTTTTCAGAAACTTAAATAAAGTGTAAGGAAAAATGCCAAATTTAAAAGAAATACGAAACAGAATTACCTCAATTGGTTCTACTATGCAGATTACCAGTGCCATGAAAATGGTTTCTGCTGCTAAACTAAAAAAAGCACAAGACGCAATTACTCAAATGCGACCTTACTCCATTAAAATGCAAGAACTTATGCAAAACATAAGCTCTACTTTAGAAGGAGAAGATGCAGGAGGAAACTTAACTAAGACAGGAAAATCAAATAAAGTATTGTATGTAGTTTTCTCTTCTAACCGCGGACTTTGTGGAGGATTTAATTCTTCTATTATAAAAGAAGTCAAAAACCAAAAATCAAAAAATCAAAAAGAAGTTTGTATACTTTCTGTAGGAAAAAAAGCAGGAGATATATTAAAGAAAACCAACGAAGTTTATAGCAATAATGATTCCATTTGGGACGATATTAGTTTTTCTAATGCATCTAATGTTGTAAATAAAATAATAAAATCATTTTTAAATAATGAGTTTTCAGAAGTGTATTTAGTATACAATCAATTTAAAAATGCAGCAACGCAAATCGTTCAAACCGAGCGTTTTCTTCCTATCGAATTACCAAAAGGAGAAAAATTAAATTCTGATTATCTTTTTGAACCAAGTAAAAAAGAAATCATGGAAGATTTAATTCCTAAATCGTTGCGTACTCAATTCTTTAAAGCTGTATTGGAATCTTACGCAAGTGAACACGGAGCAAGAATGACCGCAATGCACAAGGCAACCGATAATGCAAACGAACTAAGAAACGACTTATTAATTACTTATAACAAAGCTCGACAAGCTTCAATTACCAAAGAAATTTTAGAAATCGTAGGTGGAGCAGAAGCTTTAGGTTCGTAATATTAATTCAAAAATAAATCATAAAGGATTCTGTTTTTCAGAGTCCTTTTTTTATGAGTAAGTCGACTAAATATTGTACTTTTGCCTAAAATTTATATATGGATTTTTCTTTGCTGGCAAATCCTGCGGTGTGGATGGCATTGCTTACTTTGGTTTTCTTAGAGATAGTATTAGGAATAGATAATATTGTTTTTATTTCTATTGTTTCTAATAAGCTACCTGAACACGAACGTCCTAAAGCTCGAAATATAGGACTTATTCTTGCCATGTTTTTTAGGATAGCTCTCCTTTTTGGAATCTCTTGGGTTTTAACCTTAAAAGAAGTACTATTTAGTATTCATACCAATTTTCTAGATGCAGGAATTACAGGACAAAGCATTATCATGTTTGCAGGTGGTTTTTTTCTTCTCTACAAATCTGTTACAGAAATTCATCATAAATTAGAAGGAGAAGAGGAACATATTTCTACTAAAAAATCATCACAAAGTTTAACTTCTGTAATTATGCAAATTACACTGCTCGATATGGTTTTCTCCTTTGATAGCATTCTTACTGCGGTAGGTATGGTAAGTATGGAAAATCCACCTGTAGGATTTGGTTATGGAATAGGTATGGGAGTTATTGTTGTAGCTATTGTTATTTCGGTTTCTATAATGATGCTTTTTGCAGGACCTGTAAGCAAGTTTGTTAATGCACATCCAACCATTCAGATATTAGGTCTTTCTTTTTTAATTCTTATTGGCGTAATGCTTTTGGCTGAAGGTTCTCACTTAGCACATTTTAATCTATTTGGAAATGAACTGCACAGCATACCCAAAGGATATTTGTATTTTGCGATTTTCTTCGCATTATTCGTAGAATATTTAAACTTAAAATTAAAAAAGAAATCAAAAGCCGTTAAGCTAAAAAATTCAGAAATTATAGATAATTTATAGTATGCTAAAAAAAAGAATTATTCCTTGTTTAGATATTAGAAACGGTAGAACTGTAAAGGGAATCAATTTTGAAAATATTCGTGATGCAGGTAATCCAATAGAACTTGCAGAAATCTATGCAGACCAAAAAGCAGATGAATTGGTTTTTCTAGATATTACAGCTACAGTAGAAGAAAGAAAAACATTCGTAAAATTAGTAGATGAAATTGCAAAAAAGATAAATATTCCTTTTACTGTAGGCGGAGGAATTTCGTCGGTAGAAGACGTAAAAGCATTGGTAAATTCAGGTGCAGACAAAGTAAGCATAAATTCATCTGCAATTAGAAATCCTAACCTAATAGGAGAAATAGCAAAAGAATTTGGGACGCAATGTGTGGTTGTTGCCATAGATACCAATTACGTAAACAATCAATGGAAAGTATACACACACGGAGGAAGAAATGAAACAGAAATACATACGTTTGATTGGGCAAAACAAGCAGAAAATCTAGGTGCAGGAGAAATACTACTTACATCTATGGTGCACGACGGAACTAAATCTGGTTTCTCTATTGATGTGCTTAAAAGACTAACCGAAACAGTAAATATTCCTGTTATTGCTTCTGGCGGAGCAGGAAAAAAAGAACATTTTCTAGATGTTTTCACGCAAACAGGTGTTACCGCAGCTTTGGCTGCAAGTATTTTTCATTTTAATGAGATCCCTGTGGTAGAATTAAAAAAATATTTAGTAGAAAATAATATTCCTGTAAGGAATTAAAAAAATAATAGTATGCAAATAAACTTCGGAAAACTCGACGGATTAATTCCAGTAATTATACAAGATAGACTTTCATTACAAGTGCTTATGCTTGGTTTTATGAATCAAGAAGCATTAGACAAAACCAAAAATGAAAAAGTAGTTACTTTTTATTCTCGTTCCAAAAATAGACTTTGGACAAAAGGAGAATCTTCTGGAAATTTCTTATACGTTAAAGAAATTGCACTCGATTGCGATTTAGACACCTTACTTATAAAAGTAGACCCGAAAGGTCCTACTTGCCATAGAGGAACGGTTAGTTGTTTCGATAAATTTGAAAGCGAAGAAGCAAAAGGTTTTGTATATACCTTACAAGAAACAATTAAACAACGAATAGAAAATAAGGAAAGTAACTCTTATACATACAAACTAACTCAAAAAGGAATCAATAAAGTTGCACAGAAAGTAGGAGAAGAAGCAGTAGAAGTTGTAATAGAAGCCAAAGATAACAACGATGAACTTTTCCTTAACGAATCTGCAGATTTACTTTATCATTATTTGATTCTTTTGCATCAAAAAGGATTTACACTAGAAGATGTAGAAAAAATCCTTAAATCTCGCTCTAAGTAGAAGTTTATTCCTCCTCAGGCGACTGCGACTTGTTCACGTAAAAAGAAAACGAAACGTTCCCGTACTTTCGAGTAAAATCATAGTACTGGTTCTCTATTGGTTTCTGACGAGAAGAATGTTCTAGTATAAAGATTCCGTTTTGCGAAATCGTATTGTTAGAGAAAATTAAATCAATCAGCTTTTGATATTCTTGCAACGACATATCATAAGGAGGATCCGCAAATACCACATCAAAGGATTCTCTATTTTTAGGAATCCAAGAAAATACATTCTGACAAAACACCTGTATTTGATTCTCTAATTGTAGTTTCTTAATGGATTCGTGTATGAACTTCACATTGACTTTATTGTTTTCTATCGTGTAAATTTTTGGAGCTTCTCGTGAAGCAAATTCAAGTGAAATAGAACCTAATCCAGCAAATAAATCAAGAACTGTTACTGAATGAAAACTAACTTTATGAGATAAAATCCCAAACAAACCTTCCTTTGCAAAATCAGTTGTAGGACGAGCTGTTGTATTTTTATGTGCAAGTAATTTTTTTCCTTTGTGAATTCCCGAAATGATTCTAAACATAGTATTTTTTATATCAAGCAGATGTAATTTCTTTCAAAAGTAGTTTTTTCATTTGGCATAACTAAAAAATACTCAGAAAGTAATTTAATTTTATTGTCATTTTCTAATATACTTCCATAGAAATACACTTTTGTTTTTTCAGAAATCATTTCCTGCTGTTTAGCGTAATTAAGCACATGATACAATACATCTTCATTGGAATTAAATTCATAATTAGTTGCAACAATCAATCTTCCACCTTTAAAAGCAACCAAATCAAACGAATTCTTATAAAAATTCAGATGAAACTCTACTGTGTTTTTTTTAGGTTTTATTTTTTCTATAAATGAGAAAATTGAATGAAAGTAAGTAATATTTGAATATTTTGCTTCAACAAATCGTTCCAGTTTTTCTATATAAGAAAATACAAGCACAAATTTATAATCCAAATTGACGTTGTAACGAATCGAATCATTGTATGAAACCTGAGTATTGAGTTGTAGATAATTTCCTGCAAGTTCTTCGTCAAATAAGTCATTAGGAACCAACGTAAACTTATTACTATTAAAGTACACATTCACTTCCTGATACTTTTCTGAAAGTAGTTCTGATGAACTAAAATAACTTTTTACAAAATGAATATATTTATGTTCTGCATTTGTATTTACCTGTATAGAATCAAAACGTTGCTTACCTTGAATAGTAGAGATATAAGAAAATCCATTCTTCGTAAAAAGAATGGATAATTTATTAGTTGTATTTAGTTTTTTATTCTTCAAATGTTACTGTTCAGTCTTAGAGTTCTTTGCTTGTGCTACTTGCTCTTTTGCAGCATTTCTTTTTTCTCTCTTTGTTATTTCAGTTTCCAAATCTTTTGTCCAGTTACCTTCAGTAGAAAGAATCATTTTATTCCCTACAGTTATGCTTTTCCCTATAATTCCTTTTTCTTGATTTTCTTCTACGATTATATCGTTTTCATCTTCACCTTTTAGGATATTTCTTTTTGTCATTTCTGCAAAGAACAACCAATCTCCTTTTTTGGTAGAATCTTCTGCTCTTATATATATCGCTTCCATTGGAATTTTCTCACTAGTAGACCCTATAGGATAATACATAAGATTCTTGTAATCATCTCCTCCAAATAAACTATCTTTCACTTTTACTCGAGAAACTTCTCGCACAATTTGTTTATCTTCAGGAACTTCAAAGCCAAGCCTTCTATCCATCACCATTACAGTAGTATCTTTACGCTCTATTTGTACAATATCTCCTGTATCTATAAAACTTACCAAAGTATCATAACTTCCTGTAAATTTCCCTGTAGCTTCTTTGTATGCATTCTGAGCATCTCTGATTTTCATCAGTCGTTTAATTGCAATTATATACTTCTCATCTCTTTGTTTTTGAAACTCTACAGGTCCTACAATAAGGCGATATACTATAAAGGACAAGATAAATGCTACAACTACTAAAATAATGTTTAGATACTTATTTTTCATAAAGAAAATTTTCCCCAAATATAAAAGTTTTTTTTCACTAGAGAAATTTTTATTAGAAAAAAGATTGTATACCTATATGTATTTTGGATTGCTGAAAATCAAAACTACTTTCACTGGTTTTTCCAAGTGCATAATGAAGAGAAAACACGCCGAATTTAGTAAGAAATCCAAAACCAAAACCAGTGGAAAAAAGTCGGTCTTGAATAGTATTTAATTTATTTTCTATCCACGCATAATTCGTAAAAACAGAAAGATACAATTCATCACTGCTCAAATACCTGTACTCCAAAGAACCTATTGCATAAGATGAAACAAAGAATACATCTTCATTGAAACCCAAAATGGAATTAAATCCGCCTACTCGTCTGAGTTCGTTTTGTTGAAACTCATCAGATAAAAGTGTAAATCCATCAAAGCTCAAATTCAAATGATTCTTTTTATAAATAGGTATCAATTTCTCTCCTTTTAAATCTATCTGATATTGAGTAATATTAGAAGAAATTTCTCTTTTATTCTTTAATGAATATAAACTTAAACCCAAGTAATCAGAAAAAGGAATAAGTCTTGAATTTCTTCTTTTTTTGTAATTATAATGCAATCCTATTCCTGTTTTTTGGTAATCTTCAAAATCTGAAGAAGCTATAGGAATATAATTTGAACTTTCATACAAAAAGCTAATTCCTAGTGATTGTTTTTCATTGATTTGATGATATAACTTTTGACTTAGTTTAATGTTTGCATACGTAGAATCCTGCCGATACAAGTTAATGTTAGATTCTCCCGAAAGATAATTTTTATAAAGATACGGAATGGAAACATACGTATTCAATTCACTGGATTCCAAAGGCGTAGAACGCCAAGCAATAGAGATTTGTTCAAAACTTTTGAATAAATTCACTAAATTCAAAGATACATTCCCCGTAAGTTTTGTTTTTTCTTGCTCATCTGAATTAATACCCAAAATGCCATTAAAACTACTGTTCTTTTTAGATTTAGGATATAAATAAATTTTTGTACTATCTTCCGTATAAAGAATTTGCGGTTTTTTCGTTTGATTAATGTGTGGATTCGTATTTAAATCATCATAGATTTTTTTCACTTCTCCTAAATTAAATATCCTATTTAAATATCTAGAATTTAGTTGTTTAACGTATGATTTTGGAAGTTTCTCTTTTGAATCAAACACAAAAGCATCTATGGTTCTTTTATTTCTAAGTTTTGTAATTACTTTAATGTCTCCGTTCTCATCTTTTTCTTGATGTACCGAAACAAATGGAAATCCCTTTTCTACATAAAATTGTTTTATTTTTTCTAATACAGAATCGGAATTGTGCGTATAAATCTCTTTTTTTTCAAACACTTTTTGAGATATGGAATCTAAAATTAAATGTGTTTTTTCATAATTTCTTCCTGTTTTCACATAAATAAATACATCGTTTTCTTTACGAATTATTGAATCTTTTTTTAACGTAAAATATCCTGAATTAACTAATGAATCCAACGTTTTACTTACGGAATCATATGTTTTTGTTTTTGATCTATACAATTTGGAATTATTGTAATAAAAAAGACTTCTTTTCTCTTGGGAAAAAGATAAAATAGAGATGCTAAAAATAAGCAAATAAATGAGTCTTTTCATGTTGAATTTACCTTGTGCTGTTTTATGCCAATATTTCTTTGTATTGAGTATATAAATCGTAAATTTGCAGAATTGTTTTGAACTATCAAAAAAGTAATTAAAATAGATTTCTTCTTTGAAGTAAAAAACAATTAAAAATAATAAGAAAAATGAAAGTATTAAAATTTGGCGGAACTTCGGTAGCAAACTCAGAAAATATCCAAAAAGTAAAAGCAATTATTGAATCAGAAAAGCAGACCAAACAAATCGTTGTCGTTTCTGCATTTGGTGGAATAACGGATGTTTTATTGCGAACGGCAAATCTAGCTAAATTACAAGATACTTCATATACGGAATCGTTTAAAGAAATAGAAAAACGTCATTTTGAAGTAGTAGAACAATTGATTCCTACTCAAAATCAAAGTGGAATTCTAAGCAACGTAAAACAAAAAATAAATCAATTGGAAACATTGATGGAAGGAATTTTCCTGCTAGGAGAAATTTCCCCTAAAACTTCCGACAAAGTTGTAAGTTACGGAGAACTCCTTTCTTCTTATATTATTTCTGAATACCTAAAATCTCAAGGTATCGATTGTGAATATAAAGATTCTAGAGAACTAATAAAAACCAATTCAAATTACACCAACGCTTCGGTAAATTATGAAGTAACGTATACCAACTGTAAATCCTATTTCGGCTCAAACAAACACGATGTGACTTTGTTACCAGGTTTTGTTGCTAGTTCAGAAAACGGAACAGGAACAACTTTAGGTCGCGGAGGTTCTGACTTCACAGCATCTATTTATGCTTCTGCTGTAGATGCAGATATTTTAGAAATATGGACAGACGTAAGCGGAATGTACACTTCTAATCCTAGAATTGTTTCGGAAGCAAAAGTAATAGAGGAAATATCCTATGAAGAAGCAATGGAACTTTCTCACTTTGGAGCAAAAGTTTTGTATCCTCCAACAATTCTTCCTGTCCTCAATAAGAAAATACCAATTGTAATTAAAAACACCTTTTCACCAGAAGATAAAGGAACGTTAATTGTAGATAATCCCAAAGATAAAGATGATGTCGTTACAGGAATTTCTAATATAGACAATATAGCATTACTTTTAGTAGAAGGTGGTGGAATGATAGGAGTTTCGGGAGTTTCTAAGAGCGTTTTTGAAGTTTTATCTCAAAACGAGATCAATGTAATCCTAATTACGCAAGCATCATCAGAACATTCTATCTGCATTGGGATTCAAGCCAATCAAGCGGAGAAAGCAAAACAAGCTATCGACACTTACTTTAGTAGAGAAATTTCGGAAGGAAAAATCAATGCTGTGCAAATAGAAAAAGAAATGTCGATAATTGCTCTTGTTGGAGATAATATGAAAAACCACCAAGGTTTAAGTGGGAAAATGTTCAGCACATTAGGACAAAACAATGTAAACATTAGAGCAATTGCACAAGGAGCTTCAGAGAAAAACATATCTGCGGTTATAAAAACCAATGACGTAACCAAAGCAATTAACTCTTTACACGAAAGATTCTTTGAGGACAATGCAAAACAATTAAACTTATTCATTACAGGTATAGGAAATGTTGGTGGAAAATTTTTAGAACAAATTAACAATCAAACCGAATATTTACGTAAAAACTTAAAACTTAATGTTCGTGTAATTGGAATTTCCAATTCTAGAAATATGATTTTTGAGGAAAATGGAATTGATTTATCTACTTACCAAGATAAACTTAACAAAGGAGAAACCGCTGATTACAAAACCTTTTTTGAAAAAGCAAAATCCTTAAACCTAAGAAATAGTATTTTTGTAGATAATACTGCAAATGCGGAGATTTCCACTATTTATGAAGATTATTTAAATAATAATATTGCGGTGGTTACATGTAATAAAATTGCGTGTTCTTCTAGCTACCAAAACTACTCAAAGCTAAAAGGAATTTCACAAGAATACTTAGTTCCATTCTTATTTGAAACCAATGTAGGTGCAGGATTACCAATTATAGACACTCTTAAAAATTTAATCGCTTCGGGAGATTCTGTTACAGAAATCCAAGCAGTTCTTTCGGGAAGTTTAAATTTCGTATTTAATAACTTTAATGCTTCTACTACGTTTAAAGAAGTGGTATTGCAAGCAAAAGAACAAGGATATACAGAACCAGACCCTAAAATTGATTTAAGTGGAGTTGATGTAATGAGAAAAATACTCATTCTTGCTCGTGAAAGTGGATACAAAATGGAACTGGAAGACATTAAAAATAACTCTTTCTTACCCGAAGAATGTTTAAACACAACTTCTGTTGATGACTTTATTCAATCATTAGATAAGTATGAAAATCATTTCCAAGAAATATTTAAGAATGCCAATGACAAAGATTGTAGACTAAAATACGTTGCTTCTTTTAAAGATGGAAAAGCACAAGTAGGATTACAAGAAATACCGTCGAATCATCCGTTTTATAACTTAGAAGGAAGCGATAATATTGTACTTTTCTATACCGAAAGGTATTCTCAGCAACCGCTTATTATAAAAGGTGCAGGTGCAGGTGCAGACGTTACTGCTTCGGGTATCTTTGCTGATGTGATTCGTATTGGAAGGATTTAATTATACTTTTAATATACAAAAAGCACGTATAAATAATTTATTTGTACGTGCTTTTTAATTAGGGATTATTCTAAGTAATTAATATCCCAATATCTTTAAAATAGAGCTAGGTGTTTGTTCTTTTCTGAATACTTTGTAGGTAAATTCTCCTTTTTCATTTTTATCAATCAAGATGTGTTTGGGTTGTGGAACCAAACAATGATGAACTCCTCCGTATCCTGAAATCATTTCTTGGTATGCTCCTGTATTAAAGAATCCGATATACATTGGCTTGGTTTTAGAATATCTAGGAAGATAAATGGCATTGGTGTGCTGTTCGGAATTGTAATAATCGTCGGAATCACAAGTTAATCCGCCAAGAAAAACACGTTCATAAGGTTCATTCCAACGGTTAATCGGAAGCATTATAAAACGTCTAGAAATTGCCCAAGTATCAGGCAAAGTAGTCATAAAAGAGGAATCAATCATGTTCCATTTTTCTCTATCGTTTTGATTTTTCTGAGAAAGAATTTTATAAATCATTCCTCCACTCTCTCCTACTGTAAAACTTCCGAACTCGGTATAAAGATTAGGTAATTCTACATTTTCATCTTCGCAAAACTTTTTAATTTGATATACAATTTCATCTGCCATGTATTCGTAATCGTAATCAAAAGTAAGAGATGTTTTTATAGGAAAACCTCCTCCGATATTCAACGAATCTACATCAGGAGCAACTTTTTTAAGTTGAGCATACACACGCAAACATTTGAATAATTCACTCCAATAATAAGCAGTATCTTTTATTCCCGTATTAATGAAAAAATGCAACATTTTTAGCTTTGCATACGGATGATTGTGTATTTTTTGATTGTAATAAGGAACAATATCCTTATATCCTATTCCTAGTCTAGACGTATAAAACTCAAATTTAGGTTCTTCCTCCGAAGCGATACGGATTCCAACATTAAAATTTGTTTGAATATTTTCTGAGAGTCGATCTAATTCTCTTTCATTATCTAACACAGGAATTATTTTATCGAAACCGTTGTTGATAGCGTGTGAAATTTTCTTTAGGTAATCTTCCGTTTTGAATCCATTACAAATCACTTCTATATCTTTATCTATCTTCCCTTTTTGGTAAAGGATTTCAATAATATCCATATCATTAGAAAGCGAAGTTTCTATACTGACATTGCTTTTAAGTGCTTGTTCTACTGTAAAAGAAAAATGCGAACTTTTTGTACAATAACAATAGGTGTATTTTTTATCGTAATTGTGTTTTTTGAATGCATTACCAAACCATGTTCTAGCAAGCTCTATGTTTTGTGTTATTTTAGGTAAGTAGTTAAAACGAAGTGGTGTTCCGTATTTTCTAATTAACTCCGTAAGTGGAATATCATGAAACTTTAAATTCCCTCTACTTACAGAAAACTCGTCTTGTGGAAAATCAAAAGTTTGTTGAATCAAATCATAGTAACGTATCTTCATCTTCTAAAAAAAATATTTCAACAAATATCCAAAAGAAATTTAACTTTTTGTAAGAAAAAATGCAGTTGAAGTTATTTTTTTATACTTACTGATTATTTTCTAAAAATTCTAAGATATCCGCAACCACAAAAGAGCTTCCACCTACAAATAAGATTTCGTCTTGTTGAGTATTTTTTAATGCAGTTTTATACGCATCAATTATACCTGTATTTATGGTATACTTTGATGAATATTTTTTAATTATATCTTCGTATTCATTTGGGTTTAAAGCTCTAGGAATTGTTGGTTGTGTAAACGTATAGTTTGCATTTTTAGGAAGTAGAGAAATTATTTCATTTACGTCTTTTCCTTTTACAAAACCAAGTAGAAAGTGAAGATTTTTTTTATATTCAATAAGTTGCCTTACAATAAATTGAAATGCAGACTCATTATGTCCTGTATCGCAAATTACTATTGGATTTTCTTGTAAGATTTCCCACCTACCACGCAAATTGGTATTTTTAATAACATTTTTTAATCCGTTATTAATTTCTTGCTCACTGATTTCCCAACCAAGATTTTTGAGTTCGTAGATGACTCCTAATGTTGTATTTTGATTTTGATTTTGGTAGTTTCCTTTTAAGTCGGATTCTCTAAAAGTATAATTAGGGATTATGATTTTCGCCTCCTTTTCTTTAGCAACAGTAGAAATAACCTCTACAAGTTGAGGATTTTTTTCTCCTATTACCACAGGAATATTTTGTTTTATAATTCCTGCTTTTTCCTTAGCAATTTGTTCTAAAGTATCACCTAAAAGTTCTTTATGATCGTAGGAAATGGAAGTAATCGCAGTAATTTCTGGAATGATGATATTAGTAGCATCTAATCTTCCTCCAAGACCTACTTCTATAACAGCAACGTCTACCTTTTGTTCTGCAAAATACGTAAATGCAAAAGCAGTAGTCAATTCAAAAAAAGAAGGAATAAAGTCAAATTGAGTATTTTTTAATTTTAAAATTTCTCTATGTATAAACTCTTGACCACATTCTTTTCCATTGATTCGAATTCGTTCTGTAAAATTAATGAGATGAGGAGAAGTAAATAAACCAACTTTGTAACCAGCTTCTTGCAAAATAGAACAAACGGAATGAGAAGTACTTCCCTTTCCGTTTGTTCCTGCAATGTGTATTGTTTTTATTTTCTTGTGAGGATTTCCATAAAAATCCATGAGTTTATGAATGTTTCGCAATCCAGGTTTGTACGCTTCGTTTCCTTGTTTTTGATAGTTAGGAACTTGGCTATATAACCATTGCAACGATTCTTGGTAGTTCATTTAAGAGGAAAATTAAATTTCTTTATAAACATATAAGAATGACTCTTCTCCACCTCCAATTTCAGTAATTACCGTCTGAATAGGATAATTATCTGAACCGTACAAAGAAGCTCTTGTTCTTGTGATAGTTCCACCTAATTTTTCTTCGGTTATATTGTATTTATTTAAAGCATTAATATCATCAAAAAGAATAAATAACAAGAATTTAACCTCAGGACTTAAATTTGCATAAGGAGAATATTTATCGTCTAAAGTATACGAATATGTAATTGCTTTCTGCACAGGTTTTCCATTTACAATTACTTCTTCTTTTACAATCATAGATGAAATAGATTCATCTGAAATATTGTAATATACTTCCTTTTCCTTCTTTTCAGAATTATAACTTTCATAATAAAAACTCTCTCTTAACAATGAATTTGTATAGGTGTTTTGGACAAAAGAATCTCCCAAATTAAAACTGATCTTATTATCTTCATAAGTTAGGTTTATTAGCTTGGGGTCGTCTGAATCTTTATTAATAAAGACTCCATTTATTTCTTCTCCGCTATAATCCATTTCATACGTATTTAAAACGTCTTCTCCTTGTTTTTCTATAATCTTGGATATTGTATCATCTTCATTATATTCAAATGCGTAAGTAATAGACACATCTTCTTTGGTATGAGTTATTTGCTGAATAACCATTGTTTTTTCTGGTTCATTGTTATCACTATTAGAAGAGTCATCTTCAGAATTACAATTCCAAAAAAGCACAGCTGACAATGCAAGTATAAATAGTTTTTTCATAATGTATGTTTTTTATAGTTAGAAATCAATTTTGTAGGTAGAACTTACTTGTGTTTTTCCTGGTTCTGCTTTCACGTATTTGTATACCCAAGCTATTGCTGTATTTTTAATACAAGGCGAAGCATTTCCACTTTTTCTGTACGCAGATATTACATTTCCGCTTTTGTCTACGGTATAGGCGATTACAATAGTTCCTTTTTCGTTTCCGCAATTATGAGCAGGAGTAGGTTCATTGCTTCTTCCTTCTGTTCCAGGAATAAAATGAGTCAAACTTCGTCCACCTTTTCCATTTCCTATAAACTCTCCTTCTCCGTCTAAGCTCCCTGCGTTACCTGCTTCTCCACTACTTCCTTGACTGGTAGAATTGGATTTCCCTTTTCCTTTTACAAGTAAATCAGCAATCGACTTTCCTTTTCCATCAGACTGACTTTCTTGTTTTTTCTCATTTGATTCGGAAGTTTTAGTAGTTTCTTTTTTTACGCTCTTTGAGTTATCTTTTTGAACTATCTTTTTAGATTGATTTGGCTTTTCTACTTTTGCTACGGTAGGAATATTATCTGTTGTATTTTCTTCTGTAAGTATTTTCTGGCTTTGTTCTGATGAAGTATTATCAGAAGTGTTGTTATTCTGAGGTTGTGGTTCGGAATATTCTTCTACTGTTTCCATGGGTTCTTCAAAACCATCTCCAAGATTACTATATCCAAAATCAATTGCAATTTCCTCATAAGGCGGATATGTTGGCGTAGTATAAAGTTTAAAAAAATACAACATAAGAAGTAGAATCAAAGTGAATGTAGCAGTAATTATACCACTTTTTACTTTGGATTCATTATCGGTATCGGACTTGTATGTTGTATTTTTATTCATAAATTAATTTGCTGGTTGAGTAGCTACAACTACTTTATATCTATTTTTATGAGCTATAGACATTATATAAATAAGCTCTTTGTTTTTAGAATCTTGATCTGCCTTTATAATAAAAGAAGGTTTTTCTACTTGAGTAAATTTTTGCTTTAATGTATTTTCTATTTCTTCCTTTGGCATAATTATACCGTCTACTGCGTATGTTCCATTTGATGCTATTTCTACAATGGTAGACTCATTTTCAGTTTGTTTTCCTTCTGATTTAGGTAGCGTAACATCTAATGCCGACTCCGAAATAACAGACGATGTAAGCATAAAGAATATAAGCAAAAGAAAAACGATATCCGTCATCGATGCCATTGAAAACTCAGTACTTATTTTATTTTTACTTTTTAGAATCATTTTATAGGCTTGTTAATTAAATCTAAGAAATCCGTAACCGAAGACTGTAAACGGTAAACTGTTTTCCCTACTTTTACTACCAGTAAGTTATAAAAAATATACGCAAAAATACCAACTACCAATCCTGCTGCTGTTGTTCCCATTGCAGTATAGATTCCAGAAGAAAGAAGCTTTGCATTTACCTGACCAGTAGAATTAGCTAAATCATAAAAAGCTGTTATCATTCCAATTACAGTTCCTAAAAAACCTACCATAGGTGCTGCTCCTGAAATGGTTGCTAAAATATTTATATTTTTTTCAAGCTTATACACTTCTAACTGTCCTGTTTGTTCTATAGAATCGCTGATGTCTTTTATAGGACGACCAATTCTTAAAAGTCCTTTCTGAATCATTCTTGCTTCTGGTGTATGTGTTCTTTTACATAAATCTATTGCACTTTCTATTTTTCCGTCATACACAAAATCCCGAATGTGATTCATTAAATCAGAATTGGAATGCGAAGACTTTTCTATAGTAAAATACCTTTCAAAGAATATATAAATAGCTATTATAAGTGCTATAAGTAATAAAATCATGATAGAAGTACCTACAATACCTCCGCTTGTAATTAATTCTAAAATTGAAGTTGACTGAATCTCTTCGTTTGCATTTGAAACTAGATTTTGAGCAACAGCTAATGAGTCTGGCATAAATATAATTTTAAGTTGTTGTACTTGAGTAAATATATACTAACAAAAGTATAAAATTAGTGGATATATAACGAAATAAAAAACAAAATAGTATTTTAAGAAAAATAGATATGTGAAAAAATTAATTTTTATCCTCCTTGTACAACCTTGCTACCTGCTCCAGCTCTTTATACCAATTCTCTCCATACTTTCTAATTAAAGCATTTTTTGTAAACTTATAAACAGGAACTTTTAACTCTTGTCCTAATGTGCATGCATCAGAGCAAATATCCCAAACGTCGTAATTAATCCCTTCAAAATCTTTGTATTTTTTTACTCTTATCGGATAAAGATGGCATGAAATCGGCTTTTGAAAATCAACTTTTTTTTCTTCGAATGCTTTTTCTATTCCGCACTTTGTTATTCCATTTTCATCGAATATCACATATGCACATTCCTTTCCTTTTACTAAAGGCGTCACGTATTCTCCATCGTAATCAACAACATACTCGCCTTGTTTTTCTATAGCATCTATTCCTTCCTTTCTTAAATATGGTTTTACTTCAGAGTAAATATTTTTAAGTATATTTATTTCTTCTTCTTCTAATGGTGCTCCTGCATCTCCATCTACACAACATTGTCCTTTGCATTTAGAAATATTGCATACAAACTCCTCCTTTAAAATATCTTCCGAAACCAATGTGTTTCCCAGTTCAAAAATCATAATCTAACTAAGTTTAAGCAAAATTTTGCAACTCTACTAATTGATAATATTTCCCTTTCTTTTGCATTAATTCATCATGACTTCCTTGCTCCACAATTTCTCCTTGATTCATTACTACTATAATATCACAATTCTGAATGGTAGAAAGTCTATGTGCAATAACTATGGAAGTTCTGTTTTGCATCATGTTTTCTAATGCCTCTTGCACCAAACGTTCACTTTCTGTATCGAGTGCAGATGTCGCTTCATCAAGAATCATAATTGGTGGATTTTTAAGAACAGCTCGTGCTATGGAAATCCGTTGTTTTTGCCCACCAGAAACCATTCCTCCTAATTCGCCGATTCCTGTATCAAACTTATGTGGTAATTTTTCTATAAATTCTAGCGAATTAGAAATTTTAGATGCATTAATTACTTCTTGATCTGTTGCATTACTTTTCCCAAGTAAAATATTATTTTTAATTGTATCATTAAACAAAACCGATTCTTGCGTTACCATTCCCAATAATTTTCTATAATCCGCAATTTTAAGTTCTTTGATGTCTTTTCCATCGATTAATATTCTCCCCGAAGTCACATCATAAAAGCGAGCTATTAAATTAGCAAGAGTTGTTTTTCCACTTCCACTTTGTCCTACCAATGCTATGGATTTCCCTTTTGGAATAAAAAATGAAAAGTTTTTTATAATTGGTTGATTTTCTTCGTACTGAAAGGTGACATTTTCAAAGGTAATTCCTTCTTTTAGCTCCGAAATAGATATAGCATTTTTGGATTCTTCTACATGTAAATCAGTATCTATAATCTCAAAATAACGTTCTGCTGATATTTTCCCTTTAGATAAATTAGCAAATGCTACACTGATTGTTTTTGCAGGCTCTATCATTTGAAAGAACAAACCTATAAAAGCTAAAAAATCAGGTGCTTTCATTCCAGCTTGATTAGACAATATAATATTCCCCCCAAACCAAACAATCAATACCATTGTTATAGAACCAAGAAATTCACTTGTAGGAGAAGCTAATTCGTATCTTCTTGCAATTTTAAGTTCTAAACCTTGAATCTTTTTAGCTAAATCATGGAATTTTTTTCCTATAATTGACTCAGCATTAAATATTTTAATGATTTTGGGAGCTGTTGTGGTTTCGTCAACCAACGAATAAAGCAATCCTGTTTGCTCTTGAGCAGTACGCACTTTTGTTTTTAAACTTTTCCCGATTGTAGAAATAATAAATCCCATAATTGGTAAAACCACAAGAGCAAACAAAGTCAACTTTGGTTGCATATAAAAAAGAAAAATAAGCGTAAAAACAAGCATAAAAGGTGCACGAGCCAAATCAATAAAGGGATTCAAAATATTATTACCGATTTCTCTTATATCGTCAAACATACGTTGCATTGTATCTCCTTTTCTTTTTTCTGTAAAAAATCGAACAGGAAGAGAAAGAATTTTATCAAATAAATTATTTCGTAATTCTAAATTGATGCTTGTTTTAAAGTTTACGATAAAAAATTGTGCAAAATACCTAAATAAATTTCGAACAAAAAATGTAATACACACAAAAACACAAAGATAAGTAAGTGTCGCTTCTGCTCCTTGTTCATTAATTAAATCTATTAAATAATTTTCCAAATACTTTTTATAATAATCAAAAGAATTAAATAGAGAATTGCTGGGTTCTAATATATTTTTTTTCGTAGTTCCGTCTACAGTTCCAAAAAGTATACTCAAAAGAGGAATCATAGATGCTATAGAAAATATAGAAAAAAGAGAGTATAACGTATTAAAAAAAATTCCAATATAGTAATACGTTTTATATTTGTTCGCGATTTTAATAATTCGATTTAGGGGACTCATTTGCAATAAAAAAATAGTTGTGCAAGTTACTAAAAAATTCCAAACCTAGTTTTTCGCAAAAGAGATGCATAGAAATTTTAAAATTTAGATATGTTCAAATAATTTCGTATCTTTGCCTCACTTGGGGTTGACTGGTTTTGACAGCAAGATCAGTTGATGAGTAAGCACGTCGAGCAACGCTACATTATCTCGTAAATCTGCTGTGGTAAACTATAACTGGCAATAACAATTACGCTTTAGCTGCCTAATCGACCGAAGCTTAGTACGTCTTGGCGTTTTCTTACAAGGTAAGAAAGCTAAATGTCTCTCAAAAGTTTTGCTCTATAACGTTTGATTCAGAGGCACAGGAATATAGAGATAGAATTAAATATGTTTGTGATTTAATTTGAAATTTACCAAACTAAGTGAAAAGTAGGTGGTTTATTATCGGCTTTTCATCGAAAATTAAGAATAAACTAAACGTGTAGAAAGCTTATGAATTGCTTGTTTGGACGCGGGTTCGACTCCCGCCAACTCCACTTCTTTATTTTATGAAATAGTACTGTAACTTCACATTTTGGTTTTGGAAAAACATATACTTCAACAGATTACCAACAATTTTGCTACAAATGAATTTTCCATAGAACTTAATCGTAAATTTGATTTAAAACAAGGAATAGTTCACGTAAAAAATAACGTAGGTTCTTTTTTGCAACTCCAATTAATGGATTTATTTTCAAAAGGAGAAACATCAATTTTTCAAGTTTTTGACGATAAAGAAAAAGCTCTTTATGCACTCAACGAAGTAGAAGAAATTTTTGGAAAAGAATCTGTATTGTTTTTCCCTCACTCATACTTAAAGCCATACGAAGTAGAAGAAGTTAAAAATGCAAATGTTGTTCTGCGTTCAGAAGTTTTAAATAAACTACGAAACGGAAAGAAAAAATACTTTGTAGTATCGTATTCAGATGCAATTGTAGGAAAAGTAACTACTAAAAAAGAATTAAAATCTCACCTGCATACCATTTCTGTAGGAGAAGAAATTGATACCGAGTTTCTAAATGAATTATTATTTTCTTTTGGTTTTCATCGAACAGATTTTGTAACCCAACCAGGAGAATTTTCTTTGAGAGGAGGAATTGTTGATGTTTTTTCTTTTTCGAATGAAAAACCATACCGTTTGGTATTCTTTGGAAATGAAGTAGAGGAAATAAAAGAGTTTGATATTGAAACTCAATTATCTGAAAAGAAGGAAAAAAAAGTTGTAATCCTTCCTAATTTAGATATAGGAACTAACACTTCTTCTAACAAAGAATCTATTTTTTCGTATTTAAAAGAGGATTCACTTGTTGTGCTTAATGATTCTACAAATATTTCAAGAAAAATAGAGGAAAATTACTATTTAGCAGAACGTATATTTCAAGAATTAAACTCTACGATTAAACGAAATCTACCTAAAGACTTGTATCTTACCAAAGACGATTTTCAGGAATTAAAAAATTCATTTTTAATTGTAGATGATTCCAAAATAAGTTACCAAACTCCAGATTTGGAATTTGAATTATCATTAAAACAACAACCCAATTTTGCTAAAAACTTTGAAGTACTAACAGAAAACTTAAAAGAAAATCGAGAAAAAGGAATAAAAAACTACATCGTTTTTCAAACAAAAAAACAAGAAGAGCGATTATGTGAAATTATCCAAGATTTAAGTTCAGAAAACTTATTTACTTCTATTCAAGCAAAATTATATGAAGGCTTTATAGATACGGAATCAAACTGTGCTGTTTATACCGACCATCATATTTTTGAAAGATATTTAAAATTTAATGACAGAACTTCTTTTTCTAAATCTCAACAATTAGTAATAAAAGAACTTACTGATTTAAAAGTTGGCGATTTTGTAACGCATATAGATTATGGAATTGGGAAATTTTTAGGATTAAAAAAGATAGATGTAAACGGAAAACCACAAGAAGCAATCAAGATGTCATTTTTAAATGACGATATACTGTATGTAAGTGTTCATTCGTTGCATAAAATTTCCAGATACACCTCAAAAGACGGAACTGCTCCTAAACTAAATAAATTAGGCTCTCCTGCTTGGAAAAACTTAAAAAATAAAACCAAAAAGAGGGTTAAAGAGGTTGCCTTTGATTTAATTAAACTATATGCCAAAAGAAAATCGATACAAGGATATTCTTTTTCGGAAGATTCTTATTTACAAACCGAATTAGAAGCATCATTCCAATATGAAGATACTCCCGACCAAGAAAAGGCAACAATAGATTTCAAAAAAGATATGGAAAGCAATATTCCTATGGATCGACTTGTTTGTGGAGATGTTGGTTTTGGAAAAACAGAAATTGCAATTCGGGCAGCTTTCAAGGCAGTTGGAGATTCAAAGCAAGTAGCAATACTCGTTCCCACAACGATACTTGCTTTCCAGCATTATAAAACGTTTTCTAAACGATTGAACGATTTTCCTGTAAAAATTGATTATCTAAATCGTTTTAGATCTGCTAAACAAAAATCACAGATTATACAAGAACTTTCCGAAGGAAAAATTGACATCATCATTGGGACACATCAACTCATTTCTCAAAAAATTAAATTCAAAGATTTAGGACTTTTAATTGTAGATGAAGAGCATAAGTTTGGTGTTTCCGTAAAAGATAAATTAAAAACATTACGAGCAAATCTAGATACACTCACACTTACAGCGACTCCAATACCTAGAACTTTGCAGTTTTCACTAATGTCTGCACGCGATTTATCCATCATTAAAACTCCACCGCCAAATAGACAACCTGTAGACACCATTCTTTCTACTTTTAACGAAGAAACAATTCGTGATGCAATCTCTTATGAAATGGCAAGAGATGGACAAGTATTTTTCATAAACAATAGAATTGAAAATTTACCACAAATCGCAAACTTAATACAACGCTTGGTTCCTGAGGCAAAAATAGCAATAGGACACGGACAAATGGAAGGAAAAAAAATAGAAGATATTCTCCTGAATTTCATGGAAGGAAATTATGATGTTTTAATTTCAACTACCATTGTAGAAAGTGGTCTTGATGTTCCTAATGCAAATACAATCCTTATAAATGATGCTCAACGATTTGGAATGGCGGATTTACATCAAATGCGAGGAAGAGTAGGACGTTCCAACAGAAAGGCATTCTGTTATCTTCTTTCTCCTCCTTTCGATACACTTACACAAGAAGCTCAGAAGCGTTTGCAAGCGTTAGAAATTTTCTCAGATTTAGGTTCTGGTTTTCAAATTGCAATGAAAGATTTAGAAATTCGCGGTGCAGGAGATTTACTTGGAGCAGAACAAAGCGGATTTATAAGCGATATAGGATTTGATACGTATCAGAAAATCCTAAATGAAGCAATAGAAGAATTAAAACAAAATGATTTCTCCGATTTATTTGAAGAAGAAGAAACAGAATACGTAAAAGATGTTCAAATAGATACCGATTTAAATGTATTGATTCCTGATACCTACATAAACAAAGTAGAAGAACGATTTTCTTTCTATCAACGTCTTTCTAAAGTTGAAAACGAAAAAGAACTTACGGAAATAAAGCAAGAATTAAAAGATAGATTTGGCGATTTCCCCAAAGAATGTACCGACTTATTCACTTCGGTAGAAATAAAATGGGTTTGCAAGAAAATAGGATTTGAACGATTAATAATTAAGAAAAATACGCTTTTAGCTTACTTCCCTGAAAGCAGTTCAAAGTTTTTTGAGTCTGAAAAATTCACTTCTTTTTTGATGTTTATTCAAAAACACCCAGAGCTTGGAATTTTAAAAGAGAAAACCACAAAAGAAGGAAAGTTTTTAGTTTTTAGAAAAGAAGAAATAAAAAGTTTAAATGATTTAAAAGCAGAATTAATAAACTACGCTGAGATTTTAAATTAAAACGTTTCGTTATTTTTTTTAGTACATTTGCTAATACCTTAAACATTGTTTTTAGATGAACTACTATATTTTGATATTGATTGCTGTTCTAATCATTCTTTCCTATTTATTTGATGCAATAGCAAGAAAAACTAAATTTCCATCGGTTATTTTTTTGATTGCTTCGGGAATAATTGCTCGATTTATTGCCGATTTTTACAATTATGAAATACCTTACCTCAATGAAATCGTTCCTGCTTTAGGAACAATTGGTTTAATTCTAATTGTATTAGAAGGTGCATTAGAATTAGAAATCAGTAAAGACAAAATGGGATTGATTCTCAAAGGGTTTGCTGCCGCGTTGATTATCTTACTTCTAAACGTTTTTGCGATAAGTTATATCTTGGAAAATATGCTCGATATTCCTAAAAGAATGGCAACTATCAATGCAATTCCTCTTTCCATAATCAGTAGTGCTGTTGCTATACCAAGTGCCTCTTCTTTACTAAAACTAGATAAGGAATTTATTGTTTATGAATCTTCTTTTTCGGATATATTAGGAATTATCTTATTTAATTTTGTGTTACCAAAATTTGAGGCAGAACGCTCAATAGTAGGCGAAGATTATATGTTTTTATTTCTGCAAATTTTAATCGTAATTGTAGCTTCTATTATTATATCCTTTATCATTTTTGAACTAATGGAGAAGATTTCACACAAGGTAAAATTCTTTTTAATCTTAGCAATCCTTATTTTGGTATTTACCATAGGGAAAATATACCATCTTTCTACACTGGTAATTATATTTGTATTTGGGTTATTTTTGAGTAATAGCAGAACATTATTACCTCCTTTTTTACGAAAATTCATTTCTATGAACAAAGCAGAAGAAGGATTACATGAATTTCATTTGATTACAGCTGAGTTCACTTTTTTAATTAGAACATTCTTTTTCTTATTCTTTGGATTTACAATTACACTAGCAAGTTTTCAGAATGTAGATGATTACATCATTGGTTTTAGTATTCTTATCTGTATGTTTGCTATTCGTCTTGTATACTTTTTAATTTTTAACCGAAGAGGAATTTCTTCTACTTTATATATTTCTCCTAGAGGATTAATTAGTATTTTACTATTCTTACAGATTCCTGCTAAATTTAAATCGGATATTGTAAATCAAAACGTACTATTAATCGTTATTTTAGGTTCTATTTTATTAATGTTATTTGGAACGATGAAATCAAAACCTTCCGAGATAAAAAAAGAACAAGAAATCCCTCAAGCTGAATCTCAAGGCGAAATTAGTAATGAAGTAGCAACTCAAGAATAATACAATGGATTTACGAGATCAACTTAAAAATTTATTTCCTGGACACGAAGAGTCAGACTTTTCAGTAGAAGAATCAAAAGAAAAACACACTCAAAAAGAACCTATATTTTGTAAATACGAAAAAAAAGGACGAGCGGGAAAACCTGTTACCATTATCGATAATTTTTTGGGAGATGATGAGCAGTTAAAAGAATTAGCAAAACACATAAAATCTAAGCTTGGTGTTGGTGGTTCTGTAAAAGATAACCAAATCATTATTCAAGGGAATCATAGAGATAAAATTATGGATATTCTAAAAGAAAAAGGATTCAAAACCAAAAGGATTGGAGGATAGGTATGAATGTTTCTGAACTAATCCTTAATGAAAATGGAAGTATTTATCATCTAAATTTACTTCCTGGAGATTTAGCTAAAACTATAATTTTGGTAGGAGATCCCGACCGAGTACCTAAAGTTTCCACACATTTCGATGAAATAATTCTAAAGAAACAAAAACGGGAATTCATAACGCATACAGGAATGCTAAATGAAAAAAAAATAAGCGTAATTTCCACTGGAATTGGCGTTGGAAATATAGATATTGTAATGAACGAAGCCGACGCTCTTTTCAATTTAGATTTTGAAACCAATTCTCCCAAAAAAGACAAAACACAACTTAACTTTATACGGATAGGTACTTCAGGTTCTCTTGATGAATCAATTTTGGCAGACGAATTTGTAGTTTCAAAATCCGCAGTTGGCTTTGATGGATTGATGCATTTCTATCCTGAATACAAAATAGAAAATAAATGGTTCGATGATTTTAAACATAATTTTCCGTATGATATTATTCGTCCATTTTTATATTATTCAGAAGCAGATGAAAAATTAGTTTCTTATTTTTCAGATGCCAAACACATAAAAATCACAGGCACATTGCTTGGTTTTTATGCTCCACAAGGAAGAAAATTGCGACTTTCCACCATAGATGAGAATATGCTCGAAAAATTAAACCAACTAGGAATTTCTAATTTTGAAATGGAAACTTCTATGATTTACGCATTTTCCTCACTTCTAGGACACAAAGCTGTAACTGTAAATGCAATTTTAGCAAATCGAAAACTAGAAAGTTTTAGTTCGAATCCTAAGGAAACAGAAAAAAAGCTAATTGCTTGGTGCATAGAACGAATTAAAAATAATGTTGATTTAGTATAATTTTACCGCGTTTTAATTCTAGTTTCTTTTTATTTTCTAATTTCTTCAGGTATTTGGAAATTACTTCCCGAGAAGAGTTTAAATCGTATGCTATTTGTTGATGTGTAATTTCAATCGTATTTGATTTTATGGTATGCATTTTTTCTGTAAGGTATTCTTCGATTCGCTCGTTTAAATTCCCAAAAGATATTTTATCTATGATTTGCATCATGTTGTTGAACTTTTCTTTGTAGTTCATCAGTATAAAAAATTGCCATGTAGGATATTTTTTTGTCCATTTTTCAAAATACTCCACAGGAATCAAAATTAAATCTACTTCACTTTCGGATATTGCAGTAATTTTTGATTTGGAATGTCGTTCACAACACTGCAATGTAGTAGCACAAGTTTCTCCTGGACTTAGATGATATAGAATAATTTCGCTTGAATTTTCTCCATGTCGAGTTATTTTTATATGTCCTTTTAAAATTAAGGGAATACTCCGAATGTATTGATTTTGATTTAATATCAACTCTCCTTTTGGAAAAGATTTATGAATTCCTACTTGTTCTATTTCCTGTAAAAGTTCTTCTTCAAAGTTTGGAAAAGTTTGCTTTAATTTGTCCATACTTTTATTTTTGGTTTATCAATCAATAATTATACCTTTTAAATTAAGGTTTATCACATTCACTTGGAATATTTCGTTTTTTTAGAATTTCTTCTAGCAAACACCATTTTGTAAAGGAGGATTGTAAAAGATTAGCTCCTACAAATATCCCAAGCCAAAACCAATTGACATTTACGTATTTCCCTAATGCTATAGAAGTAAGAACTAAAATCCCTGCTACCATTCTTATAATTTGTGTTCTATTCATAGACGTTTTTTTTAATGATTATTTTTCGTATTTATTTTTTTCTACCATATAAAATACAGTGGGAACAACAATTAATGTAAGTAAAGTAGAAGCTATAGTTCCTCCTATAAGAGAAATTGCCAAACCTTGAAAAATAGGATCAAAAAGAATAATAAGTGCTCCTATCGCAACAGCTCCTGCTGTGAGTAATATAGGTATGGTACGCACAGCTCCTGCTTCCAAAATAGCTTCTTTTAATGGTATCTTTTCTTCCAATCGAATATTAATAAAGTCTATCAATAGCACAGAATTCCGAACCATGACTCCCGCCAAAGCAATAAAACCAATCATGGAAGTAGCTGTAAAATACGCACCTAAAAGCATATGCCCAACTACAATTCCTATCAAAGATAAAGGTATTGCTATCATCATTATTACTGGTGTTTTAAAGTTTTGGAACCAACCAACAATCAAAATATAAATTATTAAAATTACTATGGCAAAGGCAATTCCTAAATCACGAAAAACTTCTAAGGTAATTTGCCATTCTCCGTCCCACTTCACTCCATAATTTGTTTCACTATCAGGGGTTTCCATGTACTTTTCTTCAAGAGAATATCCTTTAGGGAGTTTTATTTGTTTTAATTTATTTTCCATATCCATAATCGCATATACAGGACTTTCTAATTCTCCCGCCATATCTGCAGTTACGTATACTACCTCTCTTTGATTTTTTCTGTAGATACTACGATTCTGAGTTGTTTCTTTTATGTTTACCAAATCACTCAAAGGTATTGACTCTCCTCTCTGAGAAGTAATATTGATTCCTCCTATGTCACTTATTGTTGTTTTATCTTTATTGGGAATATCAATTACAACATTTATAGGATTTGCGGAACTTGGAGAGTATAAAGCTCCTATAGGTTGGTTCCCCAAAGCTAAATTCATCGTTTGTGCAATTTGAGCAGGAGCAATTCCATAAGACATGGATTTGGTTTTATCTATATCAAATATAAACTTCGGTTGCTCTTTTTCTACATACCAATCCACATCTACAACATCTGGCGTTTTTGATAATATGGATTTTATTTGATCTGCTATTTTTACCTGCTCATTATAATCAGGACCATAGATTTCTGCTACAATAGTACTCAAAACAGGAGGTCCAGGTGGAACTTCTACCACTTTTACATTTGCGTTGTATTTTTGAGCAATTTTTTGAAGTTGCGGACGAACCAATTTAGCAATATCATGGCTTTGCTCAGAACGATTGTGTTTATCCGTTAGATTTACTTGAATATCTGCCTGATTAGGAAGTCTTCTGATGTCATAATGACGTACCAATCCGTTAAACGTAATAGGAGAAGAAGTTCCTACATACGTTTGATACGAAACTACATTGTCTTGTTGAGATAAATAATTTGCTAGTTCTTGAGTTATGGCATTGGTTCGTTCCAAGCTAGTACCTTCGGGCATATCAACAACTACTTGAAACTCATTTTTATTATCAAAAGGAAGCATTTTTACAGCGACCCATTTAAAATAAAACGCTAACATAGAAACCATTAAAACACCAAAAGTTAATCCTAGAACCGTATATCTTCTTTTTTTACTATTAAGTAGAGGAAGCAAAAATCTATTGTAAAATTGATAGATTTTATTTTTTTTCATATCTGATTTTAAATCCTTATTTACCTCATCTACATCTACTTCATAATTTTCATCTCCATGGTATTCAAAATCAACCAACGACGAATGAATATTATCTTCTTTGTGACTCATTTTATCAGCATTTTCTCTATCCGACTTTGAAAGCAAAAATTTATAACCAAGGTATGGCGTTATGGTAAGAGCAATAATAAGAGAAAACAACATCGCAATACTTGCTCCTATTGGCATCGGACTCATATAAGGCCCCATCATACCGCTAACAAAAGCCATAGGAAGAATTGCAGCAATTACAGTAAACGTAGCTAAAATAGTAGGATTACCAACTTCATTTATAGCAAAAATAGCTGCCTTATGGAAAGGTAATTTACGATCATGGAAATGTCTATGCATATTTTCCGCAATAATTATACTATCATCTACCACAATTCCCACCACAAAAACCAATGCAAATAAAGTAATACGATTAAGAGTATATCCCATTACATAATATGCAAATAGAGTCAATGCAAAAGTTGTTGGAACAGAAAGAAATACCACCAATCCTCCTCGCCATCCCATTGCTAACATAACTAAAATAGTTACAGCAAAAATAGCAATTCCCAAGTGCATTAATAATTCATCTACTTTTGCAGAAGCCGTTTCTCCATAATTACGAGTTATAGAAATATGAATATCATCTGTGATAAGCGAAGAATGTAAGCTTTTTATTTGCTCTTCTATTTGAGTTGCAATTTTCTTTGCATCAGCTCCTTTCTTTTTATTTATTGCTAAAGTTACTGCAGGATAATTAGAAGAATATTGATTTTCATTAGATGATTTCCCATAACCAAAACTCACATATTCAGAAGGTTTT
This sequence comes from Flavobacteriales bacterium, assembly GCA_020635515.1. GTDB lineage: Bacteria > Bacteroidota > Bacteroidia > Flavobacteriales > Weeksellaceae > JACJZS01. The sequence goes on along the minus strand of JACJZS010000002.1, from coordinate 1,471,006 downwards.
TGAGCTCCATCGTAAACGGTTGCTACTTGATCTAAGTATACAGGATTGTTTCCATTATTTCCTATAATGATACCTGCAACATCTTCTTTGCTGTTTAAAAAGACACCTGTTTGAACTGCATATACCGAATCATTAGAAATCAAATTACCTGTTTGTAATTGAACATTATTCGCAGGAAACATTTTAGAAATACTCAATAAATCTACATTATTTGAAGCCAATTTTGACTTATCTACCTCAATTTGAATCTGACGATTTCTCCCTCCTATTGTGTTAATATTTGCAACATCAGGAACTTTTTTTATTTCAGAAGCAAGCTCCTCTCCTATTTGTTTAAGCATATAATCATCGCGAGTGTCGCTCCACAAGGTTAAAGACATCATAGGAACATCGTCTATACTACGAGTTTTTACCAAAGGCATGGAAACACCTTGTGGCAATTTATCCATATTCTTATTGATTTCATCATATAACTTTACAATGGAACGTTCAATATCTTCTCCTACATAAAACTGAACTATCACTGCTACTTGTCCGTTCATAGAAGTAGAATAAACATATTCCACACCTTTGATGTTAGAAATCATCTTTTCTAATGGAACTGCTACTCTATTTTCTACCTCTTTAGGATTCGCACCAGGATACTGCACATAAACATCTGCAATAGGAATCTGAATTTGAGGTTCTTCTTCACTAGGAATAAGCATTACACTATAAATACCTATTGCCATAAATACACCTATCAATAAAACCGTAAGTTTAGACTTTAGGAAAGCATTAGCTATTTTCCCAGAAATTCCATTATTTATATCTTGACTGTTCATAGAGTTTTCTTTTATCAAATATTATTTACTTAATCTTAACTTTAGCTCGGTTGTATAATTTCCCGTCAGCTGTCGTAATGTATTTTTCATTAGGATTGAGTCCTGAAATCACTTCATACGAATCGCCATAGTCTTTTCCTACTTGAATCCAACGTAAAATCGCATGGTTATCATCTGAAACAGTATAAATTCCTTTTAATTGACCTTTTTCTACTATAAACTTTTTAAGGACACGAACATTAGTTGTATTGGATTTTTTTTCTGAAGGAAATAATCGCTTCACCAAAATATCTGCATACATTCCCGATTTCAACAAACTGCGAACTTCAGGAGAAACATCTAATTTTATTTCTACTTCGTATTGACTTCCTGTAAATTGTGAAGACGAATTAATTAACGCAATTTTACCTGTAATGGTTTTACTTAATGAATTTAGCAAAACGCTTACTTCTTGTCCTTGTTTGATATTTGAAATTTCATTTTCTGGAACCATCGCACGAATAACTAAATCTCCTGTTGATTCAATAGTTACAACAGGCATTCCCGGAGAAGCTAAACCTCCTTCTTCTGTATATTTTTTTGTAATAACTCCACTAAAAGGTGCCGTAATAGATGCTTCTCTAATCATTGTATTGATTTGTCTTTTGTTAGATTGAGCTTGTTCCACCTTACTTTTCGCCATGTCTAATTGCATTTTTGCATTGTCGTATTCAAATTTTGTAGCACTTTGTTGCTCGTATAATTTTTTAAACCGATTAAAATTAATTAAAGCGTTATCATACGCAGATTGTGCTTCTGATATTCCAGCATTAGCTTGGGATTTTTGAGCTTGTAAATCATCTGAATTAATAATCGCAATTACTTGTCCTGCTTTTACTTTTTCTCCTTCCTTTATATTCATTTTTATAATTCTTCCCATTATTTTAGGACTTAGATTCGAAGTTCGAGAAGATTCTATTTTTCCATTTATTCTAAATGTGTTTTCATCTACTTCTTGTGGATATTCTTTCTGTGAAACTTCCACCAAAATAGCTTTTTCAGTATCTTTTTGAGTATTCTCTTTTTCTTGATTTTTGCCACAAGATAGTAGTAAGAGTGTAACTAAAGCAGTAGTAATATTTATTATTTTCATCTTTTATTGTATTTCTTTGTTAATGTTTGATTCCGTTAGGTATTCGATTTTAAATTGTTTTTTTAGAAGCTCATTTTTCACTTTGAGTAAGTTTAGTTGCTTTTCGAGTAATTGAGTTTCTGCAACCATTAAATCACTGGTTTTAAGTAAACCAGAAGTAAATCTATCTTTTTTGATTCTTAAATTTTCTTTTGCTTTTTCTACATTACTTTGTTCTAAGTTAATTTGAAATTTCAGCTTTTCTACTTCTCGAATTTCTTTACTGAGTTCCATCTCTGATTGTGCCATTTGATTATCTAACTCAGATTGTATAACCGCAATTTGTGACTGAATTTTCTCTTTCTCATACTTTCTTTTATTACCATCAAATAATTCCCAAGAAAGTTGCAAACCAACCATATACGAATTAGCATTAAATCCTAGAGGTTTTTCGTCATTAAAATTAAATTCACCAAATCCATTAAGTCTAGGTAGGGATTTTTTATTCTGAACATCTAACATGGTTTGTTGACTTTCAATCATTTTCTTCATAGATTGAAAATCAGAACGGTTTATTATTGATGAGTTTTCATTACCTACAAATGCTATATCATCTGGAGTAGGTTTATATACAGTTCCTAAAGGTTTCCCCATTAAATAAGAAAGATAATCGGAAAGGTTAGCAATATTCTGCTTTAAATCTAAATTCTGATATTCTATATTTTTAACTTCAATTTGAATCCCTAATAGCTCTGTTTTATCAATAAATCCTTCTTGTAAGTTATTTTGAACGACACGTTCGTTCTCTTTGTATGTTTCTAATGCTTTGCTATTTACATCAATTGCTTCATAAATAAAAACTAAATCCGCATATACTTTTTTAACTTCATAATCCAGTGTACTTTGGATACGATTTCCTTTTAAAGTTAGAGCATTTATTTGCGATAAAACACCTTTTTTTGAAGCTATTACATCTAAATTAATAATTGGTTGTTGTACCGATATTTTGGTATTAAAATTAAAATAGTTGTCGGGATTATTAAGAATAGTAGGATTAAAATCCTCCATAGTCACTACGGATTGTTGCAATTTGGAACCAAAAACATTAAGAGGATTATTTGTACTAACACCTGAGTACGAAATATTTACATTTGGAAGGTATGTAGATTTAAACTTTTGTAAGTCTTTTTCTACAGAAACTATCTCTAATGAGTTTTTAGCAATAGCTCTACTGTTTAATTTTACCTCATTTAACACCTCTTGTAATGAAATTTTTTCTTGAGAAAAAAGACTTAAAGAAAAAATATTCAGTAGAAAGAAAAATTTTATTCGCATAGTACTGTTCCTTTTTCAGCAAATGTAATCTAGTTACACAACACTCAATGTAATCAAAGTCACATATAGTATTTCACTGAAAAAGAAACAATTAAATTCTTTACATAAAAGCGGAATCAATCATATTTATCTTTTATGTATAATTGAATTTAAAGCATCATTCAACTTTTTATATTTAAATAAATATCCTGCACCAATGAGTTTTTTGGGATAAATATTCTGATTGGTAAGTACAAGTTCTGGTTCTGCTTGCATTATGTATTTAGAAACCAATTTAAATATAAATTTTGGCACAGGTGGCGACCACGGTTTATTTAACACTTTTCGAAGACTCTGCATAAAGTCTTTATTTGTTACAGAATTAGGAGAACAAATATTAAAAATCCCTGATAAATTTTCACTTTCATACAAGTATTCAATGATTAATCCCAGTTCATCTACATGAAACCAACTCATAATTGTTTGTCCGTTTCCTATTCTTCCTCCAAGATATAACTTTGTAATTTTAATTAATGGTTTCAAAGCTCCTCCATTACCTAACGCAAGACCAAAACGCAATACAATTTTTCTGGTATTAGGTGTTGACTTAGAAAGAAATGCATGTTCCCATTTCTGAGAAAGCTCTGCTAAAAAACCTGTTCCTACAGGAGAGCTCTCATCTGTTTTTTCTCTTGCTTCGCCATAAAATCCTATTGCAGATGCTTGTATAAAAACTTTAGGTGGATTCTCTATTGTTTTAATTGCTTTATTTAGTGCATTTACAGGATTAATTCTACTTTCAATTAAATCTTGTTTATTTTGCTCTGTGAATCTACAATTAATGCTTTTCCCACTAAGATTAATCAAAATATCAGAATGTTCAAGGCAATCTTTCCAAGAGGAAACAGAAATTCCGTCCCAATTAACATAATTAATCGAATTTTTACATTGAGTTTTTCCTCGAGTAAGAACGTATATTGAGTTTTCCTGTTTTTTAAAATGTTGAATTAAACTTTCTCCTATAAACCCACTACCTCCTGCAATTATTATTTTCATGATTGAAAAATTTAAGGAAAAGTACAGTTTTTTTATCAAATTATCTAAATATTCTTTTTAACTTTTTTCGAAATTTGCATACATATACAGCTATAAAAACAGCAAAAGCAAAAGCAATAACTGGTAAAAAAATTGACAAAACACCTAAAAATGAAGCTGTAGCTGTTTCGGTGGAAGCTACAATAAAATTACCTGTTCCTACGGTAGTAGCAGTAGATGCGACTCTTCCAGCAGAAATTGTTGACTTAATTCCCATGGCGGTTCCTCCTCCTGCAATTATAGCTAATCCCCAAGTAAATAATGGGGAAAACTCCATCATTTGACTTGCCATAAGAAAAGTTCCTGCGATTCCTGCTAGTGGAATTGCAATCGTATCTAATAAATTATCTACATAAGGAATAAAATAAGCAGTTATTTCAAGAAACATTGCCATTCCCAAAGCAATCAAAGTAGGCGTATTACCCAACCAACTCCACGTAGGCGATTCGTCTAAATAATTACCAAACCCAAAATGAGTTGCCAAACTTACTATAAAAAGAGGAACAAAAACCCTAAATCCAGCAGCAGCAGCCAATCCTATTCCTAAAAATATACTAAGTATAGAGTCCCAACTTTGGTTTATAAATTCCATAATGGTATTTTTTTTATCTTGTCTCAAAAATTACGCCAACTACAAGATAGATTAACTTTTTATATGCCATGATTTAATTCAAAAGGCATACAATTTCAAAATCAAAAAAAACACCTTAGCAATATTCCAAATAAACAAAAACAAGGGCATCAATTTAAATATTGTATAAAAATAACAAAATACACTTACTTTTAATAGGGTTAAAATGCAACTATTTCATAATATTACTTAGAAATATACGAAATAATATGTATTGGAGCGAAAAATATAAATTAAACTCATTGATTTTTGATGAGATGAAAAGTGCGGACGGAACTCGGATTCAGTATCACGCTTTACAGGATTACCTAAAAACCTACTCTACATCTAACTTTAAAGAAAAAGAAAAAATCGCAAACGAGCTTTTTCTTAATAGAGGTATAACTTTCACGGTTTATAGCGAGAAAGAAGGTATCGAAAAAATATTTCCTTTTGATATTATTCCACGAATCATCACTAAGCAAGAATGGGAAAATGTTGAAAGCGGAATAAAACAAAGATTAAAGGCATTAAATCTTTTTTTGAAAGATATTTATGGGGAACAACAAATCATTAAAGATGAAATTATCCCAGCAAAACTCATTGCAACTTGCCCTTTTTTCAATAGAGATGTAGTGGGAATAAAAGTAGTTAATGATATTTATACACATATTTCTGGAATTGATTTAATTCGAGATTCTGATGGGAAATTTTATGTCTTGGAAGATAACCTTAGAGTACCTAGTGGCGTAAGTTATATGATAGAAAATAGAGAAATTACCAAAAGAATTTTCCCTGATTTCATAAGTGAAAGCAATGTACAGGATATTTCTGATTATCCAAACCTCCTCCATAAAGTATTAATGAATTCTGCTCAAAAAGGAAAATATAAACCTAAAATAGTTCTTTTAACTCCTGGAATTTATAATAGTGCATACTTTGAACATACTTATCTCGCAAAATATATGGGAGTAGAATTGGTAGAAGGAAGAGATTTAGTTGTTGAAAACCATAAAGTTTATATGAAAACAACAAGAGGTTTAGAGCAGGTAGATGTTATTTACAGAAGAGTAGACGATGATTTTTTAGACCCTATTTTCTTTAGATCGGATAGCAACTTAGGTGTTGCAGGAATTATGAGTGCTTATAGAAAAGGAAATGTAAGCATTGTAAATGCTGTAGGAAACGGTGTTGCTGACGATAAAGCTATCTATGTATATGTCCCTGATATGATAAAGTACTACTTGAACGAAGAACCTATTCTCAACAATATTCCTACCTATAGAATGGAAAATAAAGATGAGATGGAATATACAATTAAGAATTTCAATAAAATGGTAGTAAAGAAAACCAATGAAAGTGGCGGATATGGATTAGTGATGGGAGATAAAGCTGATGATAAAACAATTATGAAAACTATAGAAGAAATGAAAAAAGACCCAAGATCTTATATCTCTCAGCCTATAATACAATTAAGTTCAGCTCCTTGTTTTATAGATAATAATTTAGAACCAAGACATGTTGACCTTCGTCCATTTGCTTTGTACGGACCACAAGGAATCAACATTGTCCCCGGAGGTTTAACTAGAGTAGCTCTAGTGGAAGGAAGCAAAGTAGTAAATTCCTCACAAGGAGGAGGAAGTAAGGATACTTGGATAATGAATGATTAAAAAATATACACTATGTTAGCTAGAACCGCAGATAATTTATTTTGGATGTCCAGATATATGGAAAGGATAGATTTTGTAACTAAAACATTACTCGTTGGATTCTCTTCAAATATTGATTATGGAACTCAATCCTCAAGTAAAGATAATTGGAGATGTTTGGCAAAAATGCTGTATTCTAATTTTGAAGATTTCAATTCAGAATCTAAAAATATAGCTAATGATGTTTTTAGAATGTTAACCATCAAAGATGACAATAATTCTTTGAAAGACTTAATTTCAAAAGCTAGAGAAAATGCTAGAGGAATTCAAGAACATATTACAAAAGAAGTTTGGGAAAACATCAACAAAAAATACCACCAAATCATCAATATAAATCCTGAAAATATTATAAAAAAGGGAAATCAAACAGAGTTTCTCTTTAATCTTTTTGATGATAATATGAAATATATGGGAATAGTCCAAAATACAATCCATAGAGGCGAAGGATGGGATTTTATGACACTCGGAAGATTATGCGAAAGGAGTTCTTTAACTCTAAGCATCAGTGAAGAGAAATTCAGAGATATAGATATTAATGGAAATGAAAGCAACAATATTCTTTATTGGAAAATATTCCTACTAAACTTAAGTGGTTTTGAATATTACCTAAAAAACTATAGACTCGATAAAAATGCCGACCAAGTTTTAGACTTAGTCATCTTTAATAAAGAATTCAATAAAAGTTTGAGTTTCACTCTTCTAGAAATAAAAAGATATATTTCTAGAATCATTCAAGAAACTCCCAATCCAAACACAAATAAGTTAATAAAAGAAATAGGACGGCTCAACGCAAAAATCAACTACTCTGATTTAGAAAATGTAAAAGAAAATGGAGTTATTAACTTTTTTGAAGACATCAAAGCGAGCTTATATAAACTAACAAAAACTATTGGAGAGGTATTCTTCTCCTATTATTAAAAAAAACAAAAATGCCAACATATACCATACAACATATCACAGAATATAATTATGACGCACCAATCATTGATAGCGTTAATATGATTAAAGTCTATCCTTACCAAAGTGATGACCAAAATGTTATAAATCAAGAGGTTTTTATTAGTCACGATCCAATTATTAGCTTTTTTATAGATTATTGGGGAAATCGAGTAGGCGTATTTAGCATTACGGAGCCTCACCAAACCATAAAAATTGATAGTCGCATAAAAATTCACAAAGAAGCTCCCTCTATAAAACTAATGAAAGCTATTCCTAAAATCATAAAATTGGACTATACTTTACCCGAAGTTATAGAATCGCAAGAAATTATCCTAAAGATTATACAAGATGCTCCACTAAAAGAACACAAAAGAGTCATTGTAGAATGGTGCAATCAATACGTGTATCATAATTTTAAATACGAAAAAGGAATTACTGATGCATATACAACGTTAGACGACATTTTAAAACTAGGAAAAGGTGTTTGTCAAGATTTAGCTCATGTTCTTATTCAGATGCTTAGAACATTAGGAATTACATGCAGATATGTTAGCGGATATATTTGTCCAAACAAAAATGGAATGCGAGGACAAGGAGCAACACATGCTTGGGTAGAAGTTTGGCTAGACGAGTACGGTTGGTTTGGGATAGACCCTACTAATAATATGTGGGTTTTAGATACGCATATTAAACTTTCTTCTGGGAGAAACTTCAAAGACTGTAGTCCTATGAAAGGAACTTTTAAAGGTATTGCTAATCAAAGTTTAAGTGTATATGTAAGTGTTGGCTATGAAGATGGACACGTTATAGAAGATACCAACGATGTAGTAATGCATCAAGAAAGAGTTTTAGTTCCTGCTATAATTCCTAAAAAATACTATGAACAATAATTTCCTTTTTTCTATTTTTTCTACTAATAAATCTCAACAGAAAATTCCGTAACAAACATTAGCTCAATCAAGTATTTTTTTTAGATTTGCAACATCATTATTTAATGATTTCAAATCAAACTAGATACTTTATGGAAATAAACAAATACATCGAATCTACATTCTTAAAAACAGAACAAGAAACAGGTTTACAACCGGTAAAACATCTTAGAGAAGTGTACCAATGCATCTTAGACGCTCACGAAAATACTATTTTTGCAGTAGTTGTTCGTCCTGAAAATGTTTCATTAGCGAAATCTTTCTATAAACATATTGATTCTAAATCAAAAGTAGTAACTGTAATCTCTTTCCCTGATGGAAACCACTGTTCTACAGAAAAACTAAGCGAAGCAGAAATAGCAATTAATCGTGGTGCCGATGAACTTGATTTTGTAATTAATTATAATGAATTTAAAAAAGGAAATCATAAATTAATCCTAGAAGAATTTATAAACTGTACAAGATTTTGTTTAGAAAAAGGTAAAGTCGTTAAATGGATTATAGAAACTGCTGCTTTAACAGAAGAAGAAATTATTTCTATTTGCGAATTACTTTCTAGAACCGCTCAAGAAGAATTCTCACAAGAACAACTGAACTCTATTTTTCTAAAATCATCTACAGGATACTACGATGCGGTTCCAAATGGAGCATCAAAAGAAAATATCGAGCTTATGATAAAACACGGAAGTCCGCTTCCTGTAAAAGCTTCTGGCGGAATTAAAACAAAAGAAGATGCAGAAAAATACATTGCACTTGGCGTAAAAAGAATTGGAACTTCAAATGCATTGAAAATTCTAGGAAAATCTGAGAAAACTGACAACTATTAAACAATGAAACAACTGCTAGAAACTGCTCTTCAAGCAACTATAGAAGCATCAGAAGAAGTTTTAAAACAGTACATAAACGGTTTTGATGTTTTCATAAAAGAAGACAAATCTCCTGTGACTTCTGCAGATAAATCTGCTCACGAAATCTACATGAAATATTTATCTGATTCTGAATTCCCTATTTTATCGGAAGAAGGAAACCACTATGACACAGAAACTCGTAACAGTTGGGATAAGTTTTGGTCGATAGATCCTATTGATGGAACTCGTGAATTTGTAGAAAAAACCGATGAATATTGCCTTTCTATAGGATTAACAGATAAAAACACCTCTTATCTAGGAGTTTTATCTGCACCTTCTTTAAATCTTCTTTATTTTGCTTGCGAAGGAATAGGAAGTTTTAAATACAATAAAGACATTACCGAATTATTTAATGCTGAATTTAATTTAGAACAAATTATAAACGATTCTGTTGCTTTACCAATAAAATGCCAAAACGAGGAATATACTTTTCTTACTAGCAGAACACACAGAAATGAAAATGACGAAAACTATTTAAACGAATTAGAAAAAAAACACAAGAACCTTATCGTCAAGAAAATGGGAAGTGCCATAAAACTTGGTTTGGTTTGTGAAGGATATGCCAATGAATATTCTCGTCTTAGCTATGTTAACTTTTGGGATTTAGCAGGAGGACACGCAATTGTAAAATACTCAGGTTTAGACTTTATCTCTCTACTTACAGGAAAAGAACCTAACTACCAAGACGAAAACATGAAAGTAAAAACCTATTCGGTAAAGAATAAATAATTTTTTTTACTCTAAAACTTAGAAAATCATTGGTTATAAATAACTGGTGATTTTTTATTTTTTGAATTCTATTTTTAATTACATTTGTTCACTTTTTTAGATGTAGTTATTTGACAAACGAATCATTTACTCAAAAGATTTCCTCGGCTTTGGAAACTTTAGAGATTCAAGACTTTTCCATTATTAATGATTTTATAGAAGAACAAGAAATTCAAAAAATTGTTTCTTTTTTTGAACAAGAATGGAATTTAGGAAACTTCCATAGTGCGGGAATTGGTGCAGATATCAACCAAAAACTAGATACTGAAATTAGAAATGATTCCATTCGCTGGATAGAAAAAAATGAGCAGAAAAATGACATTTTTTCTCCTTTCTTTACAAAAATAGATGAGCTAAAAGACAATTTTACTCAATACTTTAGAGTTTCATTGAGTGATTACGAATTTCACTTAGCTAGATACGATGCAGGTCACTTTTACAAAAAGCATTTAGATCAGTTTAGCTCTCGTTCAAATCGTATTCTTTCTGCTATTTTATACCTAAACTCCAACTGGAAAGAAGAAAATGGAGGTGCTTTGCGTGTTTATAAAAAAGACAATTCAATTGAAGATATTCTTCCTTTGGCAGGACGCCTTGTTTTAATGCGAAGTGATATAATTTGGCATGAAGTACTACCATCTAATAAAACTAGAATTAGTTTAACTGGTTGGTTAACTAAAAAACCGTTGGGATTAGGAAATTTATAAGTTTCCACCTACCACTCAATCGTTTTTTTGTTTTTAGATGCTAAAAAATCATTGGTTTTACTAAATGGTTTTGAATTCCAAAAACCACGGTATACCGAAAGTGGAGATGGATGAGCCGATTTAATGATATGATGTTTAGAAGTATCAATCAAAGAGATTTTCCGTTGTGCATAACTTCCCCAAAGGATAAATACTACATTTTCTTTTTTCTCTGAAATTGTTTGAATTACCTTATCTGTAAACGTCTCCCAACCTTGATTCTGATGTGAACCTGCTTGATTTGCTCGCACCGTAAGTGTTGCATTTAAAAGCAAAACACCTTGCTTTGACCAAGATTCTAAATTCCCACTTGTTTTTTTAATTCCTAAATCGGATTCCAATTCCTTAAAAATATTTTTAAGTGATGGAGGGAAAGGAATTCCTTCGTTAACAGAAAAGCACAAACCGTGTGCTTGATGTTCTCCATGGTATGGATCTTGACCTAGAATTACAACTTTTGTATCATCAAAAGGTGTTAAATCAAATGCAGAAAAAACCTGACTCCCTTTTGGATAACACGTATATTGTTTGTATTCTTTTTTCACAAAATCAGTAAGAGAAGTAAAATACTCTTTTTTGAATTCATCTTCTAAAACTTCTTTCCAAGATGATTCTATTTGAACTTCCATATATATTTTTTGAAAACATAAACTCAAAAGTACAAAACTTATATAAACTCAATTATTTTTTTTCAATTCATTTTGTTATACTCCATGTAATTAGCTGTTTTTTCTGCAACTTGTTTACCATGTAGCATTTCAACAACGTGAAGTGAAAGATCAATTCCTGCTGAAATTCCTGCTGAAGTATATGTTGTACCAAAATTTATATATCTTTTATCCTTCTGAGGTTTACCTGTAGGTACAATTTCAATCATATGTTCGTATACTTCATGGTGAGTACAGTATGGTCTATTATCTAAAAAACCTAATAGTCCTAATAGTCGCGAACCTGAACAAATACTCAAAGTATACTCTGTTTCTAGGTATACCTGACTTATCCAATTTAAAGTTTCTATATTATTCATTTGCTTCCGAGTTCCAAAACCTCCTGGAATAATTAAAATATCGATATGAGGACAGTTAGAAAAATCATACTTTGGGTTGACAGACAATCCATTAACTGCTAAAATTGGCTTAAGATTTTCCCCTACTGTAAAAACATTGAATAATTTATGATTATTCAACTCTGAAGTAACTGCAAACACTTCATATGGTCCTGCAAAGTCCAAAACTTCAGCATCATCAAAAATTAATATTGCAACATTTCTTTTTTTATCCATAATATTTTTTTCTTAACCAAAATGACAGTCTAACTAATAAAATAAGTGCTGGAACCTCAACTAAAGGACCTATTACACCTGCAAATGCTTGTCCTGAATTCAAACCAAAAACTGCAATTGCAACTGCAATCGCCAATTCAAAATTATTTCCCGCTGCTGTAAAAGCTACTGAAGTAGTTTTGTCGTATTCTGCTCCTGTAGCCTTAGTAACAAAGAAACCAATTATAAACATCAAAGTAAAGTATATAAGCAACGGAATTGCAATCGTTACTACATCCATAGGTATTTCAACTATAAGTTCTCCTTTAAGCGAAAACATAATTACTATTGTAAATAATAATGCAATTAAAGTTATAGGCGAGATTGATGGAATGAATTTTTGCATATACCACTGTTCTCCTTTTATTTTAACTAAAACCAATCTACTCAAAATTCCTAGAGCAAATGGAATACCTAAATATATTGCTACACTTTCTGCAATCGTTCCAATGGATATATCTACTATAGCTCCTTCAAATCCAAAATAAGGAGGAATCACAGTTATAAAAATCCACGCATAAAAACTATACGCAAATACCTGAAAAACACTATTTAAAGCTACTAAACCAGCACCATATTCACTACTTCCTTCCGCTAAATCATTCCAAACCAGAACCATTGCGATACATCTTGCTAAACCAATTAAGATAACACCAACCATATATTCAGGATAGTCACGTAAGAATATAATTGCTAAAAAGAACATTAAAACAGGACCTACAATCCAGTTAAGAAGTAGAGAAATAGAAAGAATTTTTGTATTGCTAAAAACTTTAGGTAATAATGAATAATTTACTTTTGCAAGTGGCGGATACATCATTAAAATTAAACCTATCGCAATTGGAATATTTGTTGTTCCGCTACTCATTGAATTTACAATATTCGGAAAAGTAGGGATAAAGTAACCGATTCCTATACCTAGAAGCATCGCAACGAAAATCCATAAGGTTAAATTTTTATCGAGAAAACTTAATTTTTTTTTCGCCATTTTACTTTACTTTAGAAAACATATAAAGGCATTCCGTTGCAATTTGATTGCATCTCTCTAAATACTTTTCATCTTGCAATTCGGTGTTGTCAAACTTTTTAGGATCTTCGTAAGTGGTAGCAATTCTCAGCTCACAATTGGGAATAAACGGACAGTTTTCGTCAGCATCGGAACACGTCATAATTGCTACAAAATTATCTTCTGGATTTGCTTTGTCTGAGTATTTTTTAGAAAAACAAATAATTGGTTCTTTATTCTCGTCGTATACCACTTCATAGATAGGATTTTTTGCATCTGAATTTTTCGATGAAATAATGAAGTTTACTTTTTTTAGAGCATTAATCGCATTAGGATTAAAAGCAGTTGCTTCTGTTCCACCCGAAAACGTTTCAACATTAGAAATTCCATAAAATTCTGCAGCTACTTTTCCCCACACTTGCCCAAAATGACTTCTTCTAGAATTATGAGTACAAACGTATATCAGTTGGATTTTTTCATTTTTATCTTTTTTCTTTTGAATAAAATCTGCTATCTTTTCTAATATTAGCTTGCGTTCTACTGGAATTTCATTAAAGTTCTGAATCAACGATTCACAATGTGCTTTTATTGAACTGTTCATTTTTTATAATTTATTACGTTTTAAAAAAAATTAAATGACTTTTTTTTCTCGACATTTAACAACAACCACTGCCTGGAGTGCATTTTGACTCTTGTTTAGGAAGCTGATTTTGAGGAATCCCACATGCATCTTCTGCTAAACATTCCGTTTGAGTAGAAAGTAATACAAAGCTTCGTCCATTAAAATCTAACTTATACTTACCGATTGTTTTTGACTGGTATTCTACCTCTATCTCTGCATCTGATATTTTAAGTATTTCTTCGGAAAGTTCTATAATCTGAAGTGTCTTTTCTGGGTTTAACCTATGCTCAAAATCATTTGCATGCCAAAGCTGAAAATTGATTACCTTTTCTTCTCTTACAACTCCGCCACAATCAACAAACTTTTTATTTATTTCGCCTACTTCTGTAATGTGAAAATGCTGAGGAATTCTTGTTCCATCTTCGAGTTCAAAATTAATTTCACTTACTTTTTTTAATACACTTTTAAATTGACTTAATTTCATATGATATATTTTTTAACAACAAGTAGAACCTGATTTTAGCTGATTTAAAAACACTTCAAAATACAATTTAACTTCCTCTATTTTCTCTTTATCTATACAATAACACACAGAATTTCCTTCAATATTCCCTTTTATAAATCCTTCGTTTTTAAGTTCTTTGAGATGCTGGGAAATAGTTGCTTGTGCAATAGGAAATTCTTTTACCAAATCCCCACATATACAGGTATTCTGCTTTAATAGATACTCAAGAATCGCAATGCGTGCAGGATGAGCTATTGCTTTCAGAGTTTTAGCAATTTTATTATGCTTTTCTAAATATAAATCTGTTTTTGTAATCCCCATATATAATTGTATATTGCAATATTACGATACTTGTTTGCGAAAAATAACTTTCTAGTGTTATTTTAATGTTAAAACTTAGAATGGAAATTTATAACCTTATCTAGAATAAATATCATTATTCTCCCTAAAATGTATCCTACCAATAATCCTACAATCACATCAGAAGGAAAATGCACGCCTAAATAAATTCTGCTGTATGCTATCAACAACGCCCAAATGATAAATAAATACCTACTTATTTTGTATTGTTTAAAAACATAAAAGAAAACAATTGCAAGCAAAGAGTGATTAGATGCATGTGCTGAATAAAATGAATATTTACCTCCACAACCGTCTTTTACCAATCGAACTTTTTCGATAATACTTTCTGTATAACACGGACGAAAACGCTGGGTAAGTTCTTTCATAAAAGAGCTCAGAGAATCAGAAATACCAATAAAAATACCAAGAATTGCTAAAAAAAGTATGGTTTTTTTCCAACCAAATAAATGGTAAATAATAATTAAAAGCATTAAATAAACAGGAATCCAAGCATACGGATTAGACAGATACAACCAAAATGCATCATAGTCACTCGAACCATAATTGTTTAAAAGTAGAAATAAATCGATTTCAAAACTTGGTGGATTAGAAATCATAATCGTTATTTTTTTCTTTTTACTGTTCCTTCAATTTCTTGTATTGTTTCTTTCGCCTTATCTATATCCTCCTTGATTTCTTTTACTGAAGAATCTTCTGTCTGCTTAATAATTTCTTGCTTGATACTTTCTGTTGCTTCTTTCATTTTTCTAACTCCTTCTCCCAAACCTCGTGCAATCTCAGGGAGTTTTTTAGGACCAAACAATATCAATGCAATCAAAATAATCCATATTACTTCAGAAAAAGCCAAACCTTCTAAAAATAAAAGATGATTCATACCATTGCTATAAAATGTAAAAGCAAAGATAAAGAATTAACTTTAACTTTGCTTTTATATATCAATTAAATGCTTTTTTTTATTTAAGCATCTCTATTTTTTACTTTTTTCTTTAATAAATCATACGTAATTGCAGCTGCCACATAAGTAGACGAATAGGTTCCTACTCCGATTCCTATAAGAAGTGCAAACATAAATCCTCTAATTCCTTCTCCTCCGAATATAAATATAATCAAAATTACCAATAACGTTGTGAATGAAGTATTAAAAGTTCTTCCTAAGGTTTGATTAATCGAATCGTTAAAAATATTCTTTAAAGGTTCTTTTAAGTATTTACTTAAATTTTCTCTAATTCTATCAAATACAATTACTGAATCGTTTATCGAATAACCAATTACTGTCAATATCGCAGCTATAAAAGCCTGATCTATCTCTAGAGAAAACGGAGCAAACTTATACAATAATGAGAATGCACCAAGCACCAATAAGGCGTCATGGAATAACGCAACAACTGCACCTAACGAAAATTCCCATTTTCTGAATCGTATTAGTATGTATAAGAATATTCCTAATAACGCAAAACTTACCGCATAATATCCTTTCATTTGAATGTCATCTGCTATAGTAGGTCCTACTTTTGTAGAAGATAAAATCCCTTGATTCTTTAAACTTCCATTAACAAAATCTTCTTTAGAAACGTCTTTACTTAAATATGTCTTTAATCCTTCATAAAGTTTAGATTCTATTTCTGAATCTACATAAGCACCATCATCATCAATTTTGTACTTGGTTGTTATTTTTATCTGATTATCATCTCCAAATGTTTTTACATCAACCTTTGAATTTACACCATCATCAAACAGTGGATTTAATTTATTTGATACCTCTGTAGGATTTACATTATCACTAAATTTAATCACATAGGTTCTTCCTCCCTTGTAATCTACACCTAAGTTCAGACCTTGAGTAAATAGTGAAATAAGACTTATGATTACCAGTATCGATGAAATTAAATAAGCAATTTTTCTCTTACTCATCCAATTCCAATTCACATTGTTAAACCAGTTTTTAGAAACAGAAGTCCAGAAACTAACATCTTTCCCTGAATCCAATCTATTTTGTATAAAATATCTTGTAAGTAAAATCGCGGTAAACAGCGTACAAATAATTCCTATAATCAACGTAATAGCAAAACCTTCTATTGGTCCACTACCAAATAGTACTAAAATAATAGCCGTTATCAAAGTAGTTAAGTTCCCATCAATAACCGCAGACAATGCATGACCAACACCTTCGTTAACTGATTGTTTTAATGATTTTCCATTTCTAATTTCCTCTTTTATCCTCTCGAATATAATGATATTCGCATCTACCGCCATTCCCAACGTAAGCACAATACCTGCAATACCTGGAAGTGTTAACGTAAACTGCATAGAAGCCATGATTCCAATGATAAAGAATAAATTAGCTATTAAGGCAATATTCGCATACAAACCAGCTCTTCCATAGTAGAAAAACATCCATACAAGTACTAAACAAAACGCAACCGCAAAGGATTTAAATCCATTGTTTACTGCTTCATCTCCTAATGACGCTCCTATCACTTCTGCTTGAACAATCTTAGCAGTTGCTGGCAGTTTCCCAGACTTTAATGCATCAACTAAATCTTGAGCTTCTTGCTGTGTGAAATTACCTGATATTTGAGAATTACCTGTCGTAATTTGATCATTTACGTTAGGTGCCGTATATACTAAATTGTCTAATACTACTGCAATAGGTTTATTTATATTTTTCTTTGTTAAAGTCGCCCACTCAGCAGTACTTGGAGCGTCCATCTGCATATTTACCACAATTCTACCAAATTCAGAAACGCCAACTCTTGCATCATCTACACCTCCCTCTAAAGGAGCTTTACCATTTCTAGGAGTTTTTATTGCATACAGTATTAAATCATCAGAATTCTTCTCAGTCTTAGCTCCCCATAAAAACTTAGCTCTTTTAAGGTTTGAACTCAAAGAAGATATAAATTTAGGCGATTTAATTATTTTACTTACTTCCGCGGTATCTTTTGTATTTACAGCAAACAAGCCAGAAGTAGGATATTGATTTTTAGATAAATAAGGAAGCATATCTGCAAAAGATTCTGAGCTAAATTCAGTCACACTATGCACTTCCCAAAACTCAAGACGAGCCGATGTTTGTAAAATTTTCTTTATTCTTTCTGTTTCCGTAGCACCCGGCAATTCCACTAAAATTCTTCCCGAACCAGGAACTCTTTGTACATTTGGTTGAGTCGCTCCAAATCTATCTATACGAGTACGTATAACTTCATAAGCAGTATTCATAGAGCTTTCTATCTTCTCTCTGATTACACTTTCTACATCTTCATCTTTAGAATTAAACTTCACATCTTGCATTAATTTTTTAGTACCAAAAATTTCTGCTGAAGCAAGAGGAAGATTTAATCCTTCCTTCTTTCTTTCTTTATAGAATATATCAAAAAAGTTGTCTACATAAGAATCATTAGACTGCTTTTGTGCCTCGTCTGTCAGTTTAAGAACCTTATTAAAAAATTCATTCTGACTGTCATTTGATAACTCCTTAATTAAATCTTTCTGTGAAACCTCTAGCATTACGTTAATACCTCCTTTCAAATCAAGACCTAAATTCAATTTATGCTTTTGAGCATCATAATAATTGTATTTTTTACCTAATATACTTAGCGTATCATTAGCTAACGAGTCTAATTTTGTATCGTAATCTTCTTGAGTACCATCAGAGTCTTTAGATGCTCTATACTCTATCCATGAAGAGTACAAGGTCGGTGATAATTCATAAAAACACACCAAAGAAAGTATTATAGCAAATATTGCAACAAGTTCTTTTCTAAACATTGGTTTATAATTTTAGTTAAGATTCATTTTAGCCTGCAAATATAAAACAATTTGGTGTTATACCATATTTTTTTCTAGCAAGTAGTTGATATAAATCATTTTTTCACTTAAAACTAGCATTAACAACACCTTACCAAAGAGGTTAATCCTTATAAATTTGTCCAAAAACTTGCATTTAACATAAAAAGCTCTAAATTTGCGAACTAAATATTTTTTAAAGCTAAATTATGAGTAATAGTTTACCAACACAGTTTCAACATCCTTTTGAGTTTAATAAAAAGTACAAGAAGTCAGTAGCATACTTTTCTATGGAATTCGGTATAGACCAAGCCTTGAAGATATATTCTGGTGGTTTAGGTTTTTTAGCTGGTTCTCACATGCGAAGTGCATATGAACTAAAACAAAACCTTATTGGTATTGGAATACTATGGAAACAAGGATATTACGATCAATACAAAAAAGAAGATCGTACTATGGGAGTTTTATTTCAAGAAAAAATATATCATTTCTTGGAAGATACAGGAGTTCGTTTTACAATAAACATACACAACCACCCTGTTTGGGTAAAAGCAATGTACCTAAATCCTGAAACTTTTGGGTGTGCTCCTATGTTCTTCTTATCTACAGATTTACCTGAGAATGATTACTTAGCAAGATCTACAACTTTTAGATTGTATGATTCAGACCCTAGTGGTAAAATTGCTCAGAGTATGATTTTAGGTTTAGGAGGAGCTAGATTATTAGATGAACTAGGTTTCGAACCAGATGTTTATCATTTAAATGAAGCTCACGGGCTTTCAGCAGCTTTCCACTTGTATAAAAAATTCGGTTCTTTAGATAAAGTAAAAGAAAAATTAGTATTTACAACTCACACACCTGAGGAAGCTGGAAACGAGAAACATGATATAAAAATACTTGAGGAATTAAATTTCTTTGGAGAGTTATCAGTAAATGAAGTAAGACAAATTACAGGTATAGAAGGAGATGTATTCAATCATTCTCTAGCAGCACTAAGAATGAGCCACAAAGCAAATGGAGTTTCTAAATTACACGGAGAAGTTTCTAGAGATATGTGGAAAGATTATGATAACATTTGCTACATAGATCATGTAACTAACGCTCAAAACAAAAAATATTGGGCAGATTTATGGTTAGATGAAGCAGCTCAGAAAAAAGATGTAGATGCTGTTATTGCTAGAAAAAAACGTCTAAAAAAGAAATTATTTGATGTTGTAGCTGACCAAACAGGGAAAATATTTAACCCTGATGTAATTACTATAGTTTGGGCAAGAAGATTTGCTGAGTACAAAAGAGCTGATTTAATCACTAGAGATTTAGAGCGTTTTAATGCTTTGTTGAATAATCCTAAAATGCCTGTACAAATCATATTTGCTGGTAAACCTTACCCTATGGATTACGGAGCAATTCACGTGTGGGATAACCTTCTTCACATGAGTAAAGATATACCAAATATGGCAGTATTAGCTGGATACGAGTTAAGACTTTCAAGACAATTAAAAGAAGGAGCTGATATTTGGTTAAATAATCCACGTGTAACACGTGAAGCTTCTGGAACTAGTGGTATGACAGCCTCAATGAACGGAGCTATCAACTTATCTACCAATGACGGTTGGATTCGTGAGTTTGAAGACCATGGAAAAACATGTTTTGTTCTTCCTATTATCGACCATACTTTACCTAAATACGAACAAGATAAATTAGATTTAGATAATCTTTATGAAATTCTTGACAGAGAAGTATTACCATTATACTACAAAAAATCTAAAAAATGGTACGAAATGGTAATGTATTCTATGGAAAAAGTTGTTCCTTTCTTTGATTCAGATAGAATGGCAGATGAATATTATACTAAAATTTACTAAAAACACTTAGTAGATACATAATACAAAAGAGTTATCCTTACAGATAGCTCTTTTTTTTTGAATTATAATTTTATTTTATATCCGATAAAATTATACTTTATCTCCTATTTAGAATAAATAGAAATAAGTTGTACCTTTGCGTAGAACTTTATTTATTTTGTATGATTAGCATTTCTCAACAAGCAAAAGATAAGATTACACAGCTTATGAAAGAGGAAAACCTTAATCCTAAAGAGCATTATGTTCGAGTAGGTGTTGAAAGTGGAGGTTGTTCTGGTCTTTCCTATAAATTAACTTTTGAAAAAGAGAAACTAGAAGAAGATAAGTTATTTAAAGACAATGATGTTCAACTGATTGTAAATAAAAAATCATTTCTCTATTTGGTTGGTACCACACTTGAATATTCAGGAGGTTTAAACGGAAAAGGATTTGTCTTTAATAATCCCAATGCACAAAGAACTTGTGGTTGTGGAGAAAGTTTTTCACTATAATTTTAATAGCAGTAATTAATGAGTAAAAAAAATTACACCGAAGACGACTTAAGAGTTGAATTAGAAGATAAAGAATACGAATTTGGTTGGGAAACAGAAATAGAATATGAAGAATTCCCCATTGGACTCAACGAAGACATCGTTGTTCAAATTTCTAAAAAGAAGAACGAACCAGAATGGATGACTCAGTGGAGGTTAGATGCTTTCAAGGTTTGGAAAGAAATGGAAGAACCTAATTGGGCAAATGTAAATTACGAAAAACCTAATTTTCAGAACATTCGCTATTACGCTGCTCCAAAACCTCAAAAACAACTTGATAGCCTAGATGATGTTGACCCTGAATTGTTACGAACTTTTGAACGTTTAGGAATTTCATTAGACGAACAAAAACGACTCTCTAATGTTGCTATGGATGCTGTAATTGACTCGGTATCAGTAAAAACAACTTTTCAATCTACCTTAGCTGAAAAAGGGATTATTTTCTGTTCTATGAGCGAAGCAATCCAAAAACACCCAGAACTAGTAAGAAAACATATAGGAAAAGTAGTTCCAAAAACAGATAATTTTTATGCAGCACTTAATTCTGCTGTATTCTCTGACGGAAGTTTTTGTTACATTCCCAAAGGTGTAAGATGTCCTATGGAATTATCAACTTACTTCAGAATCAACCAAAGTGGAACAGGACAGTTTGAAAGAACTCTTGTTGTAGCTGATGAAGATTCCTACGTATCTTATTTAGAAGGATGTACAGCTCCTCAAAGAGATGAAAATCAGCTTCATGCTGCTGTGGTAGAACTAATTGCATTAGATGGTGCAGAAATTAAATATTCTACTGTACAAAATTGGTTCCCTGGAGATAAACAAGGAAAAGGTGGTGTTTTTAACTTTGTAACTAAAAGAGGAATATGTGGTCACAATTCAAAAATATCGTGGACACAAGTAGAAACAGGTTCGGCGGTTACATGGAAATACCCAAGTTGTATTTTAAAGGGAGATAATTCAATTGGTGAATTTTATTCCATTGCAGTTACCAATCATTTTCAGCAAGCAGACACAGGAACAAAAATGATTCATCTAGGAAAAAATACTCGCTCTACCATAATTTCAAAAGGAATTTCAGCAGGAAAATCACAAAACAGCTATAGAGGTTTAGTGAAAATGAGTAAAAATGCAGAAAACGCTCGTAATTTCTCTCAATGTGACTCCTTACTTATGGGGAATGAGTGTGGTGCTCATACTTTTCCGTATATCGACATTAAAAATAAAACCGCAAAACTAGAACACGAAGCTACTACTTCAAAAATAGGAGAAGATCAAATTTTTTATTGCAACCAAAGAGGAATTGATACCGAAAAAGCAATTGCACTAATCGTAAATGGTTTTTCTAAAGAAGTACTCAACAAACTTCCTATGGAATTTGCCGTAGAAGCTCAGAAACTACTCGAAATTTCACTAGAAGGTAGTGTAGGATAATCAGATTGATGGTTTTAGATGTGGGATTTTAGAAAATAGTATTCAATTAATAAATAAAAAATGTTACAAATACATAATTTACAAGCAGGAATAGAAGATAAACAGATTTTAAAAGGAATCAACTTAGAAATAAAAGCAGGAGAAGTTCATGCTATAATGGGACCTAACGGTTCTGGAAAAAGTACACTTTCCAATGTAATCGCAGGGAAAGAGGATTATGAAGTTACAAATGGAGAAATTATTTTTGAAGGAGAAAACATCATAGAATTATCTCCTGACGAGAGAGCTCACAAAGGAGTTTTCTTATCATTCCAGTATCCTGTAGAAATACCAGGTGTTTCGGTGACAAACTTTGTAAAAACAATGGTAAACGAAACTCGTAAAGCACGTGGACAAGAAGAATTATCGGCAGGAGAATTACTAAAAACTATCCGAGAAAAAGCAGAACTTTTAGGAATTAAAAAAGATTTTCTTTCTCGTTCGCTTAATGAAGGGTTTTCTGGTGGAGAAAAAAAGAAAAATGAAATCTTTCAGATGGCAATGCTAGAACCTAAACTTGCAATTCTAGACGAAACCGATTCTGGACTAGACATAGATGCACTTAGAACTGTTGCCAATGGCGTAAACGCATTAAAAAATGAAAACAATGCTGTTCTAATTATTACACATTATCAAAGATTGCTAGATTATATTGTTCCTGATTTCATTCATGTAATGGCAGACGGAGAAATACTAAAATCAGGAGATAAAGACCTAGCTCTTGAACTAGAAGAAAAAGGATACGACTGGATTAAATAGAACTTTTTTGTATATTTGATATAACTATTAACGATATGAATTCTTCTGTTGTTTTAAATAAAAAATTTGAATCTCTACCTGATTATCTAAAATCTGAGGTAAATGATTTTATTGATTTTTTGAAACAAAAAACAGAAAAAAAGAACAATCAAAGAGCAATTTCAAACGATATTTCTTCTTTTGCTGGAATTCTTTCCAATAAAGAAGCAGATGAGTTATCTAAAATCATTAAAAATGGTTGTGAAAAGATAGATAATAATGAATGGTAAAACTTATATCCTAGATACAAATATTGTAATTGAATATCTTAGAGGAAATCAAAAAGCAGTTACATTCATAGAAAAAAATGAAAAGTTAATAGCTATTCCCGCAATTGTAATCGGAGAATTATTATATGGAGCATACAATTCTAGTGAACCAAATAAACATTTAACGATTATTAATAAATTCATTCAATATTTTACTATTCTAGAGATTAATACCGTTATATCAAATGAGTATGGAAGATTAAAATCCATTTTAAAGTCAAAAGGAAATCCAATTCCTGAAAATGATATTTGGATTGCTGCATCAACTTGCCTAAATGAAAATACAATACTAGTTTCTAATGACAATCACTTTGCTCAACTAAAAGAAATAGAA
This sequence comes from Flavobacteriales bacterium, assembly GCA_020635515.1. Lineage (GTDB taxonomy): Bacteria > Bacteroidota > Bacteroidia > Flavobacteriales > Weeksellaceae > JACJZS01. Next base: position 1,447,181 of record JACJZS010000002.1, on the reverse strand, counting down.
GTTTTACAAATTAATTAAAAATGCTACAACAACAAATACCAACACAATACCATAAAATCAAAGATATTTTTTCTAATTCTGAGATTACTAAAATTAAAAATCAAGCGTTTGAAAACTTTGAAACCATTGGTTTTCCAAACAAAAAACACGAAGAATGGAGATTTAGCAACGTTCAACCAATTGTAAATAGTGAATATACTTTTTCTTCTGAGTCAAAAAAGATTGAGAACTTAAATTCCATCATAAATAGAAACTTGGATTCCTATAAATTCGTTTTTATAAATGGGATTTTTAACTCAACTCTTTCTAAAATAGAAACCAACGAATTAGATATTTCTACTCTTTCTGAAGCTATTAAAAATAATACATACTCAGAAAAAATAGAACAATTCTTAAATAAATCACAAAATAATCAAGAGCATTTCTTTTCACTAAATACTTCTTTGTTTACTGATGGAGCATTTGTTCATGTGAAGAAAAATTCTGCAATTTCTAAACCAATAGAGATTATAAATATTTCAAATTCTGAAAATGTAGCTCCGATTACACAACCAAGAAATCTAATCGTAATTGAAGATAATGCTCAGGTAAAAATTATAGAAGAAAATAAAAATATCGGTTCTACTTCCAATCTAATTAATTCGGTTAGTGAAGTATTTTTAGGACAAAATTCAATCGTAGATTATTATAAAATCCAAAATGACTCATTAAATACCAATTTAATTGATACCACTTCTATAACTCAAAAAAGAGATTCTGTTGCAAAAGTTCATACATTTTCATTTGGAGGAAAGTTCACACGAAATAATTTAAACTTTTACCAAAAAGGAGAAAACACAAATTCTATCTTAAAAGGAATTACTTTAATTTCTAACAATCAATTGGTAGACCATCATACTTTGGTAGATCATTTTGTTCCGAATTGCGAATCACATGAGTTGTATAAAGGTATTTTTGATGGAAATTCACAAGGCGTTTTCAATGGAAAAATCATTGTTGATAAAGAAGCTCAAAAAACCAATGCATTCCAGCAAAATAATAATTTATTACTTTCTGATGATGCTAGCATTAACACGAAACCTCAACTTGAAATTTTCGCCGATGACGTAAAATGTTCTCATGGTTGTACTGTTGGTCAGTTAGATGAAGATGCTATGTTTTATTTGCGTTCTCGTGGTATTCCACTTAAAAAAGCACAATCTATCCTTACCGAAGCCTTTTGCTCCGATGTACTAGAAACTGTAGAAATCGAAGAAATTAAAGAAATCGTAAGTTCTGAGATTTCAAGAAAATTAGCATAAACTTAACTGTAAAACTCAAATTTATATCAATCCACTTTACTTAGAAATAAAGTGGATTTTTTCTAATCAAAACTTCGAGCAATAAAATCTTTGAATTTGTACTTTAAGTCTTGTCCGCAATCGTAAATCATTTGTTCACTTGGTGGAATTGGAATCGGTTGTGACTTTACTCGTCTAAAATAATCATCATCTAATGCCCGTTTATCTCCTCTAGAAATCGCCGAAACATCTTCAAAAACAAAATGACTATCTATTCTATTTCTATTGTAAATCGCTTTTGTTTTGGAATCTACAACTATGATTTCTGCATCTATAAAAGCTTCTTTAAACTGATGCATTTCTTTTACTTCGGCATAAATCGTTCGGTATTTGTCAACTTTAATTTTATTTCCTAAACTATCTACTATCGGTTTTCCGTTTCTGTCTTTTGCATATTCCCAACCGTCAATAATCTCTTTTTCCTTGGAAAAATTATTATACGTAATCTGTTCTGGACTTACAAAAATTCGATTCAGATTCAACTGCACATCGTATTGAAAGTTGATAGTAATCGATTTTCGTGTATGAAAACGATACCAAAATTTATCTTGTGAAAGAGTAGAAAAATCAATTAATTCTTGTTCTAGCCGAACTGGTAAAATTGTATTTGATGTATTTTTAATCGTTACCAAAACATGACTTATTCCTTTTTCGTACGCTTTATTTTTAATGAAATACAAATTAGAATACGTAGGATATAACTTTTCTAGTTCTACAAGTTTATAATACGCATCTCTAGCTTTTTGAACATCATTATAAATAAGTAAATTTTCTGCCTCTTGGTATAAATTGTCCGCATACTTTTTCTTGTTGTTTTGGATTGCTGTAGTATACTCTTCCGTAGGAAAAGAAACTTGCTTGCTGTTATGATAAATAGGTAGTAATTTTTGAACTTTATCTTGTCGTTCTTGCAGTTTAAGATAAGTATAGTATAGATTTTTATATTTTTCGGAATTATTTTCCGTTTGATTTTGTCTACTAATAAAAATCTTATCTTGTTCATTTGCTTTTAAGTACGACTTCTGAAGCAAAGAAATCCATTTTGATTCATGCTTTTCTTTTATGCCTTTTACTTTTTTATTCAACATGATATCGAGTGCCGAATCAAAGTTTCCTGAATTTAGATTTTTCTCCGCCTGTTTATAGGAATTACACTGAACAAATACCAATAATACCAATAAAATATACAGCTTTTTCATATCGCTTAAATTGCTTTACTATTCACAATTCAATTTCTATACCAAACCTTATTCTAATTCGTAATATTCATTTTTTAATTCTTCCACAATTTGTTTTACAGAACGAATTTTATGAACATATTCTATGGTAGGTCCTGCACACCAAACCGTTTGATAGGTACTACTAAATGCTGAATTTTTAATTGCTTTCATTCCTTTGTAATACGTCAGCATCTTTATATACTTTTTTAAGGTTTTATTTTTACTCAAAAGCTTTTCAATCCAATTTTGTTTGGTTCCTACTTTTTGTACATAAGGCGTATTGATAACTGTGCAAGGCGTTCCCGATATTTTAGTACTCATCACAATGTCATTTGCTCCATAATCTACGCATGCTTGTTTGTATTCGTTAGATACCGAAGACTCTTCGCTTGCTATAAAAATAGTTCCCATAGAAACTCCATCTGCTCCATCTTCGTGTATTCTTTTCCAAATTCCTTGTCCGTCCCCTATTCCACCTGCAGAAATTATAGGAATTGAACATTCTTTCTTTAGTTGTGGAATGAATTCTTTTGCTACTAAATTCCCTGAATGTCCTCCTGCTTCTTTGTTTACCGCAATGATAGCATCTGCTCCAAGTTTTTCTACTTTTTTGGCGTAGAATACATCTACCACATCACATAAAACTTTTATTCCTAATGGTTTACACTTTTTTATCACCTCCTCAGGAGAACCTAATGAAGTGATAATATAAGGAACTTTTTCCTCTAAACATACTTCCAATTGTTTTTTATAATGAATATTGGATTTATTTACAATCAGATTAATTCCGAAAACTCCATTTGGCACTTCTTTTCTAATTTCAGTAATTCCTTGTTTCATCTGCTCAGTAGTCCTCCAATTAAGTGCTGGAATACAACACGTAATACCACATCGTAAAGCTTCTATGCACATTTTTTCATTGCTAACTAAAAACATAGGAGCCAGAATAACAGGAAAATCAATTCCTAATAGTTTCGTTAACCGAGTTTCTACTTTCATACCAACAAGATACAAAAAAATCCGCCTTATTTATAAGCGGATTTACGTATTAGAATTTCACTCTTACTTATTAAGATAAAGTATGATTACTTTGTAACAATTTTTCTTTTTGTGAATTAAATTCGTGATCAGTTATTATATTTTTATCTAATAATTCTTTTAACTTGTAAATCTCATCAGATACAGAGTTATTATTATTTGAAACAAAAATAGTTTGTTTTGAAGCAGTTTCCTTTTTAATCAATTTAACTCTAGAATTTAACTCTTGAGTCATCTGTTTGTAATTGACCATTTTAGAAGTACTAAAACCCGTTGTTGTCCCATCTTTTCTTCTAATTGCAAGGTTACCATATCCTAATATAGTTCCGAAAAAACCTTGATTATAGTATGCTTCAAAAATATCATCAACTGGCACTTCAAAATAAGTCTTTTTCCATGGTAAAAAACCTGACTTTATAATCAACTCATTTTTTGTTAAAATCCATTTAGTTGTTCGGTTGGATAAAATTTTAGTTAAACTAAAAAATATTAAAACACTACCCCAAAAAATTAATTTATTGAATGATAAAACTAATATTAGCGTAATAAATATAACCACGATAGGAAGAAAATAAGAACTCCAATGTTTATATGATTGACAAACATTTTTAATACTTTGATAACTGGAAGTTTTAAGATTATCCATTTAAATAAAATTTGCACGAAGATACAAAAAATAATCTAACTTATTTTATTGTGTATTTTAAATTTTAGGTAAAAAACGTACCTTTGATTAAAATTATAATTTATGGCAAGAACACCATCCAATATGCTCGAACTCGGAACAGTTGCTCCTGATTTCACATTACCTGATACTAATTTTGGTGGAGAAAAAAATATAATTAAATCCAAAGGAGAAAAAGGAACCTTAGTTTTCTTTATCTGTAATCATTGTCCTTTTGTGCATCATGTAAACGAAGAATTGGTAAAAATGGCAAATGACTTCCAAAAACAAGGAATTCAATTTATTGCAATCAGTTCCAACGATGTAGAAAACTATCCTGATGATGCTCCCGAAAAAATGACCGAAGTTGCTAAAAATTTAAATTATCCTTTTCCGTATTTATACGATGAAACACAAGAAGTTGCCAAAAGCTACGATGCTGCTTGTACTCCAGATTTCTATCTTTTCGATTCGGAACTAAAACTTGTATATCGCGGACAAATGGATTCTTCTCGTCCTGGAAACGAAATCCCTGTAACTGGAGAAGATTTGCGTAATGCCATGCAAAACCTAATTGATAACAAACCGCAATCAGAAGTTCAAAAACCAAGTCTTGGTTGTAACATTAAATGGAAACAGTAAATGAAAATCATTTGTTTAGAAGGAGATTATAACTCAATTCATTCTAATAAAGAATACATTCTTGCTACAAAACCCGATTCTGCTGTCATTAAAAACGGAATAGATATGTATCTTCCTGAGTTCAGTAATCTAATTTTTGGAGAACTTGAATTTGTAGTAAAAATAGATAAAGTAGGAAAACACATCTCAGAAGAATTTGCAAATAATTACTACAACGAAATTACCTTAGGAATTGACTTTACTGCAATGGATTTACTAGAAAAATTAAAAGAAAAACAACTCCCTTGGGAAATCGCAAAAGGTTTTGATTTTTCTACAAAAATAGGAACTTTCTCACCTAAAGAAAACTTCTTTGAATCATTATCTGCATCATTCTCTATAAACGAAAAAGAACAATTTGCTTCTGAATTTACCAGCTTAAAAAACAATATCAACAAAACGATTGCCTACGTTTCTAAATACTTTATGCTAAAAAAAGGAGATTGTATATTTTTAGGAAATTTGCTACTTGAAAGATTTAAAGCAAATGAAAACGATTATTTAGAAGCTTTTATGAACTCTCAACTCAATTTAGATTTAAAAATACGATGAAATTAAACTACTTAATTCGAGAAGCAGACAAGTCTGTTTCCAATCCAAAATTAATGATTCTTTTGCACGGATACGGAAGCAATGAACAAGATTTATTTAGCTTTTCTCCTGATATTCCTTCACAATTTTTATTGGTAAGTTTACAAGCTCCTATTTCTCTTTCTTTTGGAGGATTTGCGTGGTACGAAATCAATTTTAACGATACCGAAAAGTTCAACAACGTAGAACAAGCACAAAATTCACAAGAATTAATTATCAATTTTATAAACGAACTTTCAAAAACGTATTCTTTTGATTCTAAAGACATTTGGTTATGCGGATTCAGTCAAGGTGCGATTCTCTCCTACTCTTTACTACTAAATCATGCCGAAAAGTTCAAAAAAGGAATTTGTTTGAGCGGATATTATGATAAAAATATTGTAGGAAATCAAGAAAAAAATGAAACACACAACGATTTATCCATTTTTATTTCTCACGGAATCGAAGATACCGTTATTCCGATTGATTGGGCAAGAAATTCTCCTATTTATTTAAATGATTTAAAAATTAAAAACGAATACCACGAATACCTTTGCGGACACGGATTAAATCCCGAAAACTACTCCGATATGATGAAATGGATAAATAAAAAATTGTAGATTTTGGATTGACAGTTTGATGAAATTATTATTTTTTCTATAGATTTCTGCATTTATAAAAAATATTCTTAACAAAAGAAATAAACTTAAAATCATGATTTGGAAAAAAGAATCCATAGGTTGATATAAATAGAATTTGAAATTTCACTAAATACATAGAAATCCCCATAAATGAATGAATAGCTATTGATAAAATAATAATCCATTTTCGAGTTTTTTTCCAGATAACAAGTGGAATAAACAGCAGTTGTTGGAGCAAAACTATATAAGTCATAATTTTTACCAAATAAACATCAAAAATACTTTTAATTCTAAACTTAAACATAAAATAGTCGTATTCTTGAAGTAAACAATAAAAAGCATAACCTCTTCTCCATGAGTCACTTTCTAATTTATGAATAGAATTATTAAAGTAAATAAAACACGTATGAATCGCTATGGAAAAAAAAGCGAGATTACTTACTACATAATTCTCTTGTTTTTTTGATTTATGAATGGAAAAATAATCAAAGGAATCGGCAAAGGATAGAAAAAATAAGTTCGTAGCAGTAAGAATATCTCCCCAAGAATGAAAAGGAAAAGTAAACAAATGAATTTTAAATAAAATAAAAAATAAAAAAATTGTAACATTTCTCCCAATACCTAAAATCCCAAAAAATAATAGTATCAAATAAAACAAATAAAATAATTGGTAATTTCTTTTTATTAAATACAAAAAATCACTTTTTAAAGAAACAACATTATAGTAATCAGGAGAGAAAGTCTCCATAAAGGTTATAAAAAAGTCAATATTGTAAATAAAATCAAATAAAAGAACCAATAAAACAGTCACACGAAAAAAAGCTCCGTATAATGAAAAAAGGTTTCTTTTCATTATATCTGAATATATACTATTTAGTTTTTGAATCATAACTCAGAAAAATAACTTTTGGTTCGATGTATCGCATTCGTTTAATTTGTTCATTCAATAAATCGCTTTTCTCTAATTCGTAATTGATGAATTCAAATTTATAAAAAGGATATTTTATGGTATCTATGGAAGCATTTTTAACCAACTCCATCTTTAAATCTTTTAAATAAGAAATTATTGCAATATTTTTTTTGTTTAATCTTTTCGTGATTTCTTTATTTAATTGATTAGAATCTAAATTACCGTATTCTTTTGTCTTCATTAATGAATACCTAATTTTAAAATAATCATCCATCAAATATGATGCTTGTTTGTAAAACGAAGAAAAAGGTTTATAATAGTTTGAAATAAATGGATAATTGGAGTTTATTTGGCTCTGACAAAGTTTAATAACATCTATACTTACTTCTTCATTTAAATTATAAAATGTATACATCAAAATAGATTTTCTATTTTTAAACCCCACGAACATTTTGTAATCATTAGGGATAATTTTTGCACGAAGTGGTTTTACGTAAGTATGTATCTTATTTTTATTTGGAAGTAACGACAAACTAAACGTAAAAAACCAGTATACAAAAAAAACAATTATCCAAAAACGTTTCATTTAGTTAAAAAATATTCGACGAATGTAACAAAAAAAAGGAAAGCGAACTAACACTTTCCTTTTTTACTTTAATATTGTTACGAATTATTTTACTTCTTCGTAATCTACATCTTCTACATCATCTGCGGAGCTTTTATCGTTTCCTCCTGTTGGTTGCTCAGCTTGTGGATTTCCTTGTGCTTGTGCACTAGGATCTTGCTGATACATTTCAGAAGAAGCTGCTTGCCATGCATTGTTTATTTTTTCTAATGCTGGATTTATTGCAGAAACGTTCTTGCTTTCGTATGCAGTTTTTAATTCTGCTAAAGAATCTTCTATGTTCTTTTTGTTTCCTTCAGAAAGTTTTTCTCCGTATTCTTTCAACTGTTTTTCTGTTTGGAAAATCATAGAATCTGCTTTGTTAAGCGTTTCCATTTCTTCTTTTTTCTTTTTATCTGCTTCTTCATTTTCTTGAGCTTCACGCTTCATTCTTTCGATTTCTTGTTCAGATAAACCAGAAGATGCTTCAATTTTGATTTTTTGTTCTTTTCCTGTTCCTTTATCTTTTGCAGATACGTGAAGGATTCCGTTTGCATCGATATCAAAAGTTACTTCAATTTGAGGAACTCCACGAGGTGCAGGAGGAATGTCTGTTAAGTCAAATCTTCCAATTTCTTTGTTGTCATTGAACATTGGTCGTTCACCTTGTGCAACTCTAATGGTTACTGCTGGTTGATTATCTGCTGCAGTAGAGAACACTTCTGATTTTTTAGTTGGAATCGTAGTATTTGCTTCGATTAATTTAGTAAATACACTTCCCATAGTTTCAATTCCTAATGAAAGTGGAGTTACATCAAGAAGTAATACATCTTTTACATCTCCTGTAAGAACTCCTCCTTGAATCGCCGCACCAATTGCAACTACCTCATCAGGATTTACACCTTTAGAAGGTTTTTTACCAAAGAATTTTTCAACTTCTTCTTGAATTTTAGGAATACGAGTAGAACCTCCTACTAAAATTACTTCATCTACATCGCTTGCTGAAAGACCTGCATCATCTAATGCTTTTTGGCATGGATTCATAGATCTTCTTACTAATTCATCAGAAATTTGCTCAAACTTAGCTCTTGTTAATGTTTTTACTAAGTGTTTTGGTCCTGAAGCTGTTGCTGTAATATATGGTAAGTTGATTTCTGTTTGCGTTCCAGAAGATAATTCAATTTTTGCTTTTTCTGCAGCTTCTTTTAAACGTTGAAGAGCAATTGCATCTTTTCTTAAATCAATTCCTTCCTCTTTTTCAAACTCATCTGCCATCCAGTCAATGATTACATCATCAAAATCGTCTCCTCCTAAGTGTGTATCCCCATTAGTTGAAAGTACTTCAAAAACTCCATCTCCTAATTCAAGGATTGAAATATCGAATGTCCCTCCTCCTAAATCATAAACCGCAACTTTCTTATCTTGAGCAGATTTATCTAACCCGTAAGCTAGAGCTGCTGCAGTTGGTTCGTTGATGATTCTTTCTACTTTTAATCCTGCAATTTCTCCTGCTTCTTTTGTTGCTTGACGTTGAGCATCGTTAAAATATGCAGGAACTGTAACTACTGCACGAGTTACTTCTTGTCCAAGGTAATCTTCTGCTGTCTTTTTCATTTTTTGCAGAATCATAGCAGAAAGTTCCTGTGGAGAATACGTTCTTCCGTTGATATCTACTTTTGGAGTATCGTTATCTCCTTTTACTACTTTGTAAGGAACTCTACTAATTTCTTTTTGAGATTCAGAGAATTTACTTCCCATAAATCTTTTGATAGAATAGATAGTGTTATTAGGATTTGTTACTGCCTGACGTTTTGCAGGATCTCCTATTTTCCTTTCGCCATCTTCTACAAAACCGATGATAGATGGTGTTGTTCTTTTTCCTTCTGAGTTAGGAATTACTGTTGGATCGTTACCTTCCATTACAGCTACACACGAGTTGGTGGTTCCTAAGTCAATACCAATAATTTTACTCATAATTATAATTTTTTTATTTTAATTTACTACTTATTTATCTGTACTTTTTATTACGATATTCGTTAACGCAATACTCATACCATTCACTTATTATTTAGTTTTTCATTAAAATATGTCATAATAATTGACAAAATGTCACAATAAATATAAACTATGGTAGCAAAATCATACAGAACATAGATTTAAATCCAAAAAACTTAAATAAATTTGCAAAAAAAAGTGTCTGAAAATTGTTACCACTGTGGCCAAAAGAATCCAAAAAACGCAACCATTCATTTTGATGATAAAGATTTTTGTTGCAACGGATGCAAGACAGTTTATGAAATCCTAAATACAAATAAATTAGGAAATTATTACGAATTTAACTCAACACCTGGTATCCGTCCTGATAGTAAAAACACTTCTCAATTTGATTTACTTGATACTCCTGAAATTTTTGACGAAGTAGTTGATTTTTCCGAAGGAGAACATACCTTGGTCACATTTAAAATCCCTGTTATCCATTGTAGTTCTTGCGTTTGGGTTTTGGAATCATTACACGAATTAAATCCAAACATTATAAGTTCTAATGTAAACTTTACAAGAAAAACAGTTCAAATTACGTTTAAACATAATGAATTAAAACTCTCCGAACTTGCTAAATATCTAACACAACTTGGTTATAAACCAATAATAAATTCTGAGAATAACGAAAAATCTACATCAGAAAACAATGATTTAATTATAAAACTTGCCGTTGCTGGATTTTGTTTTGGAAACGTAATGCTTCTTGCTTTACCTGAATATATAGAGCAAAATGATTTTTGGTTAGAACATTACAAAACTTTTTTTAGGTTTATGATGTTTCTTTTGAGTCTTCCTGTGGTGTTTTATTGTGCGTCGGATTACTTTAAATCAGCTTTTTCTGGACTAAAAAATAAAATCATCAATATCGATATTCCCATTTCTATCGGAATTTTAGTTTTATTTTTAAGAAGTTGCTACGAAGCATATTATGATATTTCCTCAGGATATTTTGATTCTCTATGTGGATTATTATTTTTTATGTTAATTGGAAAATATTTTCAACAACGCACCTATCAATCACTTTCATTTGACAGAGATTATAAATCCTTCTATCCTATTGCAATAACACGCGTGGATTTTGAAGAACACAAAAATATTTTGCTTTCTGAACTTAAAGTTGGCGACCGAATTATTATTAGGAATGAAGAAATTATTCCCGCTGATGTAATTTTAATTAAAGGAAATGCACAAATAGACAATAGCTTTATTACTGGAGAATCTAAACCAATAGAAAAAGAAATAGGCGATAAAATATTTGCAGGAGGAAAACAAAAAGGTTCGCTAATAGAATGTGAAGTAATTAAAAATGTAAATCAAAGTTACCTTACACAACTGTGGAATAACTCCGCTTTTACAAAAGGAGAATCTTCCATTAATAATCTCACAAACTTTGTAAGTAAATACTTTACGATAATTATTTTACTGATTACATTATTAGCTGGTGTTTATTGGTATTTCATTGATATTTCCAAAATGTTTCAGGTAATCACTGCAATTTTAATTGTTGCTTGTCCTTGCGCATTAGCTTTATCAGCTCCTTTCACATTAGGAAATATGATGCGGATTTTTGGAAAACTTAAATTTTATGTAAAAGATACCTTTACCATCGAAAAAATTGCAAAAATCAATCATATCGTATTTGACAAAACAGGAACAATTTCATTAGGTAACAAAATGAATATTAGGTACGAAGGAGAAGAACTAAATGAAAAAGAATCTTATTTACTTTCGTGTCTTTTACAGAATTCCAATCATCCACTAAGCAGAAGTTTATTCGAATATTTATCTACTGAAAACTCTTTTGAAGAAGTTGAAAATTATGAAGAACAAACAGGCAAAGGAATTAGCGGAATAATTCAGAATACTATAATAAAAATTGGTTCGTCTATATTTGTTCGGAATACAAAATCTGAAACACAACAAACGGAAGTTTATGTTTCTATAAATAACGAGACAAAAGGAAAATTTATATTTAAAAATGAATATAGAAAAGATTTAAAAAATATACTGGAACAACTTTCTGAGTTTAAACTTTCTTTAATCAGTGGTGATAACTCAAATGAAAAAGAGTATTTAACAACTATCTTCCCTAAAAAATCAAATCTTTTATTCAACCAATCTCCAAAAGAAAAGTTAGACTTTATAGAGCAAAACCAAATTCAGAATCATGAAAAAATAATAATGCTTGGCGATGGTTTAAATGACGCAGGTGCTTTAAAACAAAGCGATATAGGAATTGCCATTGCAGACGACATCAATAGCTTTACACCTTCTTCTGATGCAATTCTAGACGGAAGTAATTTTTCTCTTTTACCTAACTTTATAGAACTTTCAAAAAAATCCATTACCATAATTAAGCTCAGTTTTACTATTAGTTTCATGTATAATATCGTTGGTTTGAGCTTTGCCGTTTCAGGATATTTATCTCCGCTTGTTGCTGCTATACTTATGCCGATTAGTTCTATTTCTGTAGTTTCTTTTACAAGTATTGCTACTTGGTATGTTGGAAAGAAGTGTATAAAATAAGCAATCACTTAAAGCCCTTTATAAATATAAAAAAGAGCGGATTCATCAAATGAATCCGCTCTAATTCTATAAAAATAATTCTTAATTAAAATCAGTTATAAACCTTTACTACTTGTTGTGTACCATCTGTAAACAATACTTGAACAAGGTATATATCTTTTCTTCTTTCGAACCTACTTGAAATTTCATATTCATCATTAGCATCAATAGAAGTGATAAATCTACCTACAACATCGTGTACTTTTACTTTACTTATCTGCTTATCTGCTTCTACTTTCAGAATAGCATCTTGTATTGCTACCAGAGTTTTTGTATAAATTTTTGGTTCTTGTTCTTGTTCTTGATACACAAGCTCAAATCTATCTTTACTCGACTCTTCATTAAATACAAAACGATAACTACTTTGGTTTAATTTCTGATATACTCCAAGTAATTTATCATGAAGAATAATATCTTGATTTTCTTCGAATCCTTGAAGATTATCTAAATTAATCTCCAACATTCTTTCGTTATTATTATCTAAATCAAATCCTAATTCAATTTTATCATCTTTTGAGAAAGTACCGTTACCATTAATCGTCATTTTCTGATCTTCTACAAATGAATAGAACTTATAAACATCAGTAACTAGAGCATTTGCATCGTAAATTCTATCAAATCCTTTAGTAGATTTCTCCACATACCCTACTCCTATTCTAGATACTAAATCTGTATTACCATCTTTCATAGATAACCAAACTTTAGGTTTATTATCATCTTCTTGACGTGCAAAAGTTCTTCCTCCTGTTTCCGTAGTTACTCTCATTGCATTAGTGAATGTAATATTTTTACCTGTACAATCCGCACACGTTGAATAAACGCTAAATCCTTGCCCTGGAGCTATGTATTTTGAAGGAGTATATAAAGGGTCTGTTCCACTTGGAACTGCCATTGTACCATTATAAGTTGCAAATCCTGTACTGTGAGGATAATTTCCATTTATTCCTATCATCGGACTTGTCCAGAATCTTACATAACCATCTATATCTGTATTTTCATTTAAGAATAAATCAGCATCTATAGCAGAAGGATATGGATTTCCTACTAAATTTTGATCTTGTCCGGCAGTATTATAATCAATATTAGCACCTGCATTTCCATCGGAATGAAGAGGGACTTCATACGTACCATTGTTTACTTCTCCACCAAAATCCATTAAACGACTTTGCAATGATAAATTATTTAGATTTACAGGGAAAGTACTTGAAAATCTCTGACCTGTTGTTCTTAGTATAAATCCTCTACCAGGAATCATTTCAGTATCATCATTTACTGTTTGCCATCCTGTTTGATTCAATACATATACTTGACCTGCTCTATATTCATTCTGAGGTTGTCCTGCAGAATCGTATACATATGAGCCAAAAGGAATAAGAGCTAAAACGTCAGCTACTGAATTATTTATTGGTGAAGATCTATGCACCCAAGTGTGATTATTTATTGCTCGTGTTTGTGTTTTTATAAGAGCAGAAGGCACAACCGCATTATCATCTACTTGAACTAAATTTCCACCATGCTCTACCGTAATTGTAGCACCATTAATCAAATTAATATCAGAATCTACTTTCATGTACTTACCATCTGAAACAACTATATTTTGATTATCTATTGTACATGCACATGCATTTAAGTCTCCTTGAGGCGATGACGCTGAGAAATCATACGTTCCCGAAATAACTGCATAGGTAGATGCATCTGGAATTCCGTTTGACCAAGAACCATTCCATGTTGATGATGAATTACATGTTTTAAACTCAATTTTCAATTCTCCAGAAGTTGTCCAAGCTGTATTTACATCTAACGTATTGTTTGTCGAGTCGTAATAATAACTTTCTAGCGTTGTTTCCATTAAAGCATAACTCGCTACTGATGTTAATCTTGAATTATTTGATAAAACATAAACTGGTTGTCCTAAATCAAATGTATGGAAAATAATACCTCTCGTCATTGGTTTACCTCCTGTGTAATCTCCACTTGAATTAAAAGTAAATACTGATTTTAATCCATCAGGATTCGCATTCATAGTAATGGTTTCATAATTCCCGCTAGAAATCGAAGTCGCATCTGCTCCATCATCATTGTACATGGTATAGGTAGAAGCAGAAGTACTTGGGAAATAAGTTATATCTAATTCCGAAGAATCATAATCATCAGTTGAATCTAACCCTAAAGATTTAGTAATAAAACTTCCTTCTTTTATCAGTATTGGCATTTTACTCATAGGAGCATTAATGCTTACTGTGCTATTAGCAGGATATGTAACCGAATTATCCCAGTAATCATACCAAGTACCTGAAGGAGTTTTCACATTCCTTGAGGTAGCACTCAAATTTAAAATAGGTGCAATAATAAAGTTTTCTCCCCAAAAATACTGATCATTAACATTAGACAATGCTGTTGTATTTTCGTAGTAATTCATAGGACGAGCAAGAGGCACTCCAAATAAACTATTTTCAAAAGCTAGGGTGTAGTTGTATGGAAGTAAATCATATCTAATTTTAATAAAGTCTTTTATTATATTAACATCTCTATGGTATATAGGTTCTGGCTCAAAACCAAAGCCTGTATTATTTGCATGAAAACGAACAACAGGAGTAAAACACGCATATTGTGCCCATCTTGTATACAAGTCCTCTACTTGATTATAAGAATAATTATACCCGTAAGCTGTTTCATAATGCCCTTGAAATCCACCTGCATCGGTATGCATATAACCTACACCACTTAATCCCATACCCAACATAATAGGTATCTGCAATTTAAATGCTTTTTCACTTCCTTGTACATCTCCAGACCAAGGTATCGCTCCATATCGCTGCATTCCTGCGTTACCTGAACGATTTAAATTAAATACTCGTTTAGTCGGATAATTAGCTTGATATTTATCATAAAGCATTTTTTCCCAACGAAGAGCATATCTATTATGGATTTTAGAAAGTGATTCTCCTTGAAACATGGTTTCACTAGCTTCTTCGATTGAAACTCCATGATTATGCTCAGGCTCTCCCAAATCACACCAAAAACCCTCTACTCCTTCTCCTATTCTTCCATCGTAGAAATTCCACATCCAATCCAACGCCGTTTGTTTTGTAACATCTAAAACACCTACATCCAAACATGTTCCATAGAGTTCACAATCATCCCCATTTTCACTTAACCATTTCATGTTTAGGGGCGTAACATTTTTAGTATTTCCATCTTTATCCAACGCCATGTATTTGTTGGTATTAAGAAAGTTCCAATTACTTGTAGCATCAGTAATATAAGGTTCTGTAATTACTATAGTTTTAACTCCCAAATTTTTAAAGTCTGACATCATACCAGAGGGAGTTGGAAACCTACTATAATCCCAATCTAATTTTCCCATTTGCGTTGTTCCTCCAAACCAAAATAAATCCAATACCAATCCGTCCATTGGGAAACCTTGTGCTTTAATATCATTGACTATTTGTCTTGATTGGGTTTCATTTTCATATCCATATCTTGATTGTATATATCCTAATGCCCAACGAGGAGGTAATGGTTGTTTCCCTGTCAATGTTGTATAATTTTCTATTATTTCATCGTAATTACTTCCGAACACCAAAAAATAACTCAATGTACCATCACTTGTTTTATATATAAGTTCATTTGAAATTGAACTCCCAATATCAGCCGTTCCACCATATTCATGGTCATAATAAATACCATAGTTTTTATTAGATACTACAAAAGGAATAGATATATTTAAATCATTTGTTTCTAAAGCTCCTTGAGGATAGCCAAAGGTTTGCTTATTATACATATCATATGTTTTACCTCTTCTATTTTGATTTAAAACACCTTTACTCCCTAACCCGTAAATCTGTTCTCCTGTAACCAACTGTAAGGAAGATGTTCTTTCCGCACAATTAAGATTAAAACCTCCTATTTCTTTTGTTACAAGTATTCCATCTTCATAATAAGAAGTATTAAAGTTGCTTTTATTAATTCTTACCTCTTTGTTAGCAAAAGAATATATGTAATCCGTAGGATTTGAAGAATCTAGTGTTGCAGACATTGCTCCTGGAATTATATCTACAGACATAGAAGTATAACTTTCTTCTCCTCGCGGAGCATATTCCACTTTTAACAGTTCTGAACTGTATGGAATATACCTTACTTTTCCTCCGTCTGGAAATATGACCTGTAAACTTTCATCAGCTTGTTTTGTTACACTAACAGATAGAGTATTTACCAATGCATTTGGAGTTAAATCGTAGATTATATCTGCACTTTGTAAAGCTGGTTTATTATCCCTAAAAACAAAAGCCAATTTATCTATAGTTTCTCCTACAGGTATTCTATAATACGAACGAGGTGTAATCGTAATCTCGTACGTATTAGTCCCTGTCCTTGTCATTTTTTCCCTTTCATTTATATCCCCCCAATTACATGGCTTTACATATTGCCAAGTACTAATCAGTGTATGTATACCTGAATACATATACACTTCTCCTGTATATCCATTTAAAGAAGTTCCCGTAGCATCAAAAGTAATAGTAATTTCAGTATCAGCATCAAAACTTGCAGGACTAATAGTCACTTGTGCCAATACAACGTAAGAAAAGAAAGAAAATAAAACACCAAGAAGCGTCCTTTCTTTCTTAAAAGAATAGTTTTTTTTCATAGATTTTATATTAAATAGTGTTTATGTCGCAAAGATACAAAAATATGCATACATAACACTTTCATATTAATTTTTGAGCGTTATTATGTGTAACCTCAATTATAAATTCCCGTGAAACTCCATATAAATCAGATAGTTTACCTACTACAAACTCTAAATACTCAGGAGAATTCCTCTTTCCTCTAAAAGGAACTGGAGCCAAATATGGCGAATCCGTTTCTAATACTATTTTCTCAAGAGGTATTTTATGCAAAAATTGATCTATCTTACCATTTTTGAACGTTACTACACCTCCTATTCCCAATAAAAACCCAAAATCAATAATTTTTAATGCCTGCTCATACGTACCTGTAAAACAATGAAATATCCCTTTTAATTCTTCTGAATTCTCTTTCTCTAAAACTTCGAAAATCTCATCATAACTTTCGCGAGCGTGAATTACTATTGGGAGTTTTTTCCTTTTAGCTAATCGTATTTGATGCACAAAAGCTTTTTTCTGAATTTCCAATGTGGTTTTATCCCAATATAAATCAATTCCTATTTCCCCAATAGCTATATAATCATTCTTTTCTAGCTCTCTCTCTACTAAATCAAGTTCTTTTTGATAAGTTTCTTCTTTTACATAAGTAGGATGCAATCCCACCATCAATTTAATTTTAGGAAAATACTTCTCTTTAATCTCATTCATTTTTAAATGATAACTAGAGTCTACAGCAGGAAGCCAAAATTCCTTAACACCTTTCCTTCCACTCTTATCAATTACCTCATCTAAATCACCGTCAAACTCTTCAACATAAAGATGACAATGCGTATCTACAATATGATGCATACTAAATTATTACCAACTCTAACAAATATACAAAACATATTAGAGAAACAAAAAAAGACAAACCGACTCACGCACAAAAAAATAAAAAAAATATAGATATTTTAATTAATTTGTACTAATTTTGCTAAATTAAAATTTGTATTAGTCATGGAATTACTTTTATATACAACATTTAATTGGCCTATAGAGAAATTCTTAGGATTTGTATATTTCTTGATAACTGCACTTACTGGATTTTGGTGTCTAAAATACCTCATTTTTGTTTTACCTTATTGGTTAACGTATGGAATTGCAGAAAATAATGGCAAAATAAACGCCGACGTAGACCCAGAAACTGTGCGTAGAAAAAAGTTATACGAACAAGAGAATATACAAGTGATTTTCAGAAAAGAAGCACAAAACTAAAGTAACAAAAAAACAACAAACACCTCTTTTATGTGGTGTTTTTTTTAATTCATTAAAATATAAAATTAAAGTATTATGAGTAGAAAGTTCCCAGCGGGAGTAGCAACAGGTTCATTAGTTACAGAAATATTTGATTACGCAAAAGAAAAGCAGTTTGCATTACCTGCAGTAAATGTAATTGGTTCTAGCAACATAAATGCTACCATTGAAACTGCTGCAGAATTAAACTCGCCAGTTATTATCCAATTCTCTAATGGAGGTGCACAATACAATGCAGGAAAAGGATTATCTAACGACGGACAAAAATCTGCTATTTTAGGAGCTATAGCAGGAGCAAAACACATTCACGAGCTAGCAGAAGCATATGGTGCTACTGTAATAGTGCACACAGACCATTGTGCAAAAAAACTACTTCCATGGATTGATGGTCTTTTAGATGCTAGTGAAGTTCACTTAAAACAAACAGGTAAAACATTATTTAGTTCTCATATGCTAGATTTATCAGAAGAACCTCTAGAAGAAAACCTAGAAATATCTGCTAAATACTTTGAAAGAATGGCAAAAATGGACATGACAATTGAAGTTGAATTAGGTGTAACTGGAGGAGAAGAAGATGGAGTAGACAATAGTGATGTAGATAGTTCAAAGTTATATACTCAACCTGAAGAGGTTGCTAGAACATATGAAATATTAAACGCAATTAGCAAAAACTTTACGGTTGCTGCTGCTTTTGGAAATGTACATGGAGTTTATAAACCTGGAAACGTTAAGTTAACACCTAAAATCTTAGATAATTCTCAAAGATTCATCGAAGAAAACTATGGAACAGCTAAAAAACCTATCAATTTTGTATTTCACGGAGGTTCTGGTTCTACTTTAGAAGAAATAAGAGAAGCTATAGGATATGGTGTTATAAAAATGAACATCGATACCGACTTACAATATGCTTACATGGAAGGAATTAGAGATTATATGGTAGGAAATATTGACTATCTAAAAGCTCAAATTGGAAACCCTGAAGGTGCAGACATTCCAAACAAGAAAAAGTACGACCCTAGAGTTTGGGTTCGTAAAGGAGAAGAAACATTTAAAGCTCGTTTAAAAAGTGCTTTTGAAGATTTAAATAACATCAACACTCTTTAAAAAATATCATTTAAAAATCATACTTTTGAGAGTTTCTGTTTTTGCAGAAACTCTCAATCAGTATAAAACAAAATTTTAATATATGGCGTGGTTCAGAAGAAGTAAAAAAAATATAATTACCACAACGGAGGAAAAAAAAGATTCTCCAGTTGGTTTATGGTATAAAACTCCTACTGGAAAAATAATTGATACAGAGGAGCTTCAAAATAATTTATACGTGAGTCCTGAAGATGATTTTCACGTTAGAATTGGCAGTAATGAATATTTTTCCATACTTTTTGATGATAAAAAATACAAAGAGTTAGATAATAATATAGAAAGTTTAGACCCATTAAAATTTATTGATACTAAGCCATATCCTACAAGAATAAAAGATGCTCAAAAGAAAACAGGGTTAAAAGATGCTATACGAAATGCTGTGGGCAAAATTGAAGGAAAAGAAATAGTTGTATCTTGTATGGATTTTTCTTTTATTGGAGGATCTCTTGGTTCTGCCATGGGAGAAAAGATAACTAGAGCTATTGATTTTGCCATTAAAAATAAAATTCCTTTTATGATGATATGCCAATCTGGCGGAGCTCGTATGATGGAGGCAGCCTTATCCTTGATGCAAATGGCAAAAGTTCAAGCGAAACTAGTACAGCTTTCTGATAATAAATTACCTTATATTACTCTACTTACTGACCCAACATTTGGTGGAGTTACCGCTTCTTTTGCTATGACCGCAGATATTATTATGGCAGAACCCAAAGCATTAATTGGTTTTGCAGGACCTAGAGTTATTAAAGAAACCATAGGTAAAGATTTACCTGAAGGGTTCCAAACTTCTGAATTCTTACTAGAAAAAGGATTCATTGACTTTATAGTACATAGAAAAGAACTTAGAACCAAACTAAGTCTTATATTGAGTTACTTTCAAAATGTGTAATTCTAACAGTTTACGAAATAAAAAAGTATAAATCTCTAATTAATTCGTAATATTGTATCGAATTAAGAAGAATAATTAGAATATATGATTCCACAAGCAATCACAGAGAAAATCACGTTAGAAGACGGACGTGAAATCATTTTAGAAACAGGAAAACTAGCAAAACAAGCTGATGGAGCAGTTGTAGTAAAACTTGGAGGCACTATGCTTTTAGCTACAGTTGTTGCAAATAAAGAAGCAAATCCAGGTGTTGATTTTTTACCACTTACTGTTGACTATAGAGAGAAGTTTACATCTGCAGGAAAAGTTCCTGGTGGATTTTTGAAAAGAGAAGGTCGTCCTAGTGATGAGGAAATTTTAACAATGAGATTGGTAGATAGAGTACTTAGGCCTTTATTTCCTGATGATTTTCATGCAGAAGTTCAGATTATGATTTCTGTGATTTCCTATGATGGAGGCGTAATGCCTGATTCTCTTGCAGGACTTGCAGCTTCTGCTGCTCTTGCAATTACGGACATTCCTTTTAACGGACCTATATCAGAAGTTAGAATTATACGAAAAAATGGAGAATTCAAAATAAATCCTTCGTGGAAAGAACTTCAAGATGGTGTAGAACTAGATATGATGGTAGGAGGAAGCAAAGACTCCATAGTGATGATAGAAGGAGAAATGGACGAAATTTCTGAAGAAGAAATGGTAGATGCTATTGCTCACGCACATGAAGAAATCAAAAAACAAGTAGATGCTCAAGGAAGACTTGCTGAGAAAATACCTGCATCATTAACAAAAAGAGTTTATGAACATGAAACTCATGACGAGCAACTAAAAGAAGAAATAAAATCTTTCTCTTATGAGAAATGCTATGAAATAGCAAAAACACCTTCTGAAAAATCAGAACGAAGTGAAAAATTCAATGCACTTTTTAGTGAGTTTTGTGAGCGTTTTTCGGAAGAAGAGTTAGATGAGAAAAAAGAGCTTGCTTCTAAGTATTTTGGAGAAGTAAAAAAAGAAGCCGTTCGCCAGTTAATCCTCAATGAAAACATACGATTAGACGGTAGAACAAATACTGTAATTCGTCCTATTTGGTGTGAGGTAGATTATCTACCTGGAACTCATGGTTCTGCTGTATTTACGCGAGGAGAAACTCAATCGTTAACTGCTCTTACCTTAGGTTCTGCTTTAGATGCAAACCGAGTGGATAATATTATAAGCTCGCACGAAGAAAAATTCTTCTTACATTATAATTTCCCTCCTTTTTCTACAGGAGAAGCAAGACCAATACGAGGAACTTCTAGGCGAGAAATCGGACATGGAAATCTAGCTCAAAGAGCATTAAAAAATATGATTCCTAGTGATTGTCCTTACACTATACGTGTAGTATCTGACATTCTAGAATCTAATGGGTCTTCTTCTATGGCAACTGTCTGTGCAGGAACACTTGCAATTATGGATGCAGGAATTAAAATGAAGAAACCTGTTTCTGGTATTGCCATGGGACTTATCACAGATAAAGAATCTGGAAAATGGACGGTTCTTTCTGATATTTTAGGAGATGAAGACCACTTAGGAGACATGGACTTTAAAGTGACAGGTTCTAAAGATGGTATTACAGCTTGTCAAATGGATATTAAAATTCAAGGATTAAGCTTCGACATCATGAAACAAGCTCTTGAGCAAGCTCGTGAAGGCAGATTACACATTCTAAATGAAATACTTAAAACATTAGATGCTCCTAGAGCGGAATTAAAAGCTAATGCTCCAAAAATAGAAGTTGTAGAAATCAACAAAGACTTTATAGGTGCTGTGATTGGACCTGGAGGTAAAAATATCCAACAGCTTCAAAAAGATACTGGAACAACTATAACAATAGAAGAGAAAGGAGACGTAGGACGTGTTGAAATTTCTGGAGTAGATCCCGATGGAATGAAAAAAGCACTTGAAGCAATAAAACAAATTTGTTTTGTTCCTGAAGTAGGCGAAACCTATAAAGCTATAGTTAAATCAATAAAACCATTTGGTGCATTTGTTGAGATAGCTAAAGGCGTGGAAGGTTTAGTTCATATTTCTGAGATAGAGCATAGAAGATTAGAAAAAGTAGAAGATGCTTTAAAACTTGGAGATGAAATAGAAGTTAAGCACCTTGGTTATGATAATAAAAATAAAATGAAATTATCTAGAAAGGTTCTTCTTCCTAAACCAGAAAAATCTTAAAAAAACACTATATAGTTTTTAAAATCTATTGGTCAGGTGGTTACGAGGTAGCTTCCTGACCTTCTTTTTTTTTGCATTATTTGACCACATTGCCACATTACCTATAAAAAAAAGAAACACCATTTAATAGTATTTCTTTTAAATATTTCAGTTCTATTTTGAGGTTTAATTATTCCTCTTTATTACTTTTTTCATTCTGAGTTTCTACAACAAGTGTATTTAAATTCTGTGTTGCAAGAGCAAATTCTGGCATTATTTTTAATGCTTCTTGAAATGCTATATTTGCAGCATCTTTATTTTTTTGTTCAAATGCTACAATTCCTTTCAAATTATACAAAGCAGCTTTTAAAGGAACTTTCTGTTGGTTATTTTTATCTACGGGGAATACTATATACGCATCTTTAATTTCTTCAGATTTTAATGCGTTATCAATAGTTAACTCTGCTTCTACTAACCTTTTTATTCCATTCTGAAGACTTGCTAGTTCATATCCGTAATACATATTCTGAGTCTTATTAAATAATTTCTCATATGCAACAATAGCTTCCTTCACTGCTCCTAATTGCTTTAAACTTACAGCATCTACTTCTAATAATTTTTCATCGTTAGGTCTTTTCTTTAAAAGTTCTTCTGCTAACTTATGACTTCCAAAATAATTTTGTGAACGAGTATATGCATACATTAAAGTATCTTTATAGGTACTGTTCTCTCCTTCCAAAGCAATTATAGAATGAATACTTTTGATAGCAGTTTGAATATCTGAGTACTTAAGTGCGTTTTTGTAAACTTCTCTCTCTATTTTAGTTAATTCTTCTTTATTAAACTTTTGAGCTTGTACAAAAGTTACAATCATTAAAAAACTAAAAACAATAAATTCTTTTTTCATATTACTTTTCTTTTAATATGAACAAAGGTATAAATCTTTATTTGAATATCATCGATATAGCTATAATAAACAACATAACTGCTAGAAATGGCTTTAAAAACTTATCTGAAATTCTTCCTGCAAAAAAACTACCTATGTATATTCCTGGTAATGAACCTAATAATAGAAAGAATAACATATCCCATTTTACAGGATTTTCATCTAGCATCATATGAGAAATCCCTGCGATCAAGGTTAATGGAACAGCATGTGCTATATCTGTACCTACAATTCTTTTGGTTGACAACGTTGGGTATAAAGAAAATAGAATAACTGTACCTATTGCTCCTGCACCTATAGAAGAAATTGTAACTAAAACTCCAATTAGAAACCCTGTAACGACAGTAAGTATAAGTTTTTTCTTTGAACTTATCTTTTTCTTCTTTTTATTAATTTTTCTAAGTTTTAACTTGTGTTTTACCATCATTGTAATAGATGTAAGTAGCAACGCAAAAGCAAGAGAGTAACGAATCAATTCTTCTGTTTCTTCATTCATTCCATGCAAGTCATACTTAACTAAGACTGCAATGGTAAGAAGACTTGCTGTAATGCTTCCTAAAGACATCCATAAGGTAATTTTCCAATTTATAGTTTTTTGTTTAAAGTGTGCAAAAACACCTCCTGCCTTAGTTAAACCTGCATATAACAAATCTGTTGTAACCGCTTTTATTGCTGGAATTCCAAGATATAACAAAATCGGAGTCATTAAGGAACCTCCTCCTACACCTGTCATTCCTACTACACTCCCTACTAAAAAACCTGATAGAGTAAATATCCACCAAGCAATCTCTTGTTCCATTATCCGTTGATTAATATGTATAAAATATTGTACAAAATAGAAGAGCAAAATTATGCAATTATTATAATTCTACCAAAATAATAGACTTTAAATTTAACCAAAAAAAAGACCGATTTAAAAATCGATCTTTTTATATAATATTGATTGTTTTCTTCTTACTCTTCTACTTTATCACTAGCCGTGATTACAACTCTTCTGTTTTGCTGTCTTCCTTCTGGTGTATCATTATCTGCGATTGGTTGATCAGGACCAAATCCTCTTGCTTCTAAAGTTCCAGCAGAAACACCTCTTTCTTCTAATGCTTTAACTACAGCTTGAGCTCTTTTTACAGATAACTTTCTATTGAAACTTAAGCTTCCTGTGTTATCAGTATGTCCGTCTACATAAAACTTTTCTCCTTGAGCATCTTTAATTATCTGTGCTGCTGTATCTAACTTTTCTTTTCCTTCTGGTCTAATTGTCGCTTTAGCAGAATCAAATAAAAGACCTTCTAACTGTTTAGTTGCTTCTTTTACGATATCTCTTTTACAACCATCGTTAGTACATCTAGAATCTCCTGCTGGACAAGCTTCGTTAGGACATTTATCATCTTTATCTAATATTCCATCACCATCGGTATCTGGCCAAGGACAACCATTATTTTCCGCAGGACCTGCTTCGTCTACACAATCATCTAAATTATCTGTAACTCCATCTCCATCTTCATCTCCCCAAGGACAACCGTTATTTTCTTTTGGTCCAGCTTCTGTAGGACACTCATCTTCAGAATCTTTGATTCCATCACCGTCAGTATCAGGACAACCATTAAACTCTGCTATACCTGGAATTTCTGGACACTCATCATCTTTATCTTTTATACCATCTTTATCTTTATCTGTATTTCCGAATCTAAACACAAAAGAAACAGAATGCTGTAAAAAGTCTGTATAGTTCTGATCATCACTCAAATTCATGTTGTATTGAGATTCTAGGTTGATACCAAAAGTTGGAGCAATCCAAAAGTTGATACCTAATCCTCCGTTTACTACAAAGCTGTCATCTTGTCCTTCAAAATCTTTTGTTAAAAGCTCTGATTTTGTCCCATCTTCGTCATATGCTGTAAGTGTATTTACACCTTCTACAATTTTAAGACCACTATAAGCATATTTATGGTAATTCCCTCCTACTCTTAAGTATGGATCAAACCAAGAATTCTCTCCGATTAAATATCCGTTTGCAAATTTATAACGAACACCTGCACCAGCAAGAACAAATAACTCATCTTTGATTTGTAAATACTTATCATCAACTTCACCTACAGAAGCTTGGATATCTACTGCAAAAGATCTATTTATACTTCTTGCTACAGTTATTTTCGAAAGCGGAGGAGTAAAACTCATATCATCTGTATCTCCAAAACCTTTTAAATTCTTAGCTGTATGGTCAGTAGCGTGTGCTCCCACTCCAATATACCAAGGATTATCCGAATTCTGTGCAAAAGCAATACTCGAAATTAGTACTGCTACACTCACTAATAGACTATTAACTATTTTCATTTTTAAATTAAATTTTAATTCTAGCACAAATTAAGTACAATATTTTAATAATAACAACTTTTTTTTAACGTTTTGTAAACATATCATGTACTTTTAGGTGTTATTTATACGCTTCTTTTTTTATCAACAAACCAAGAAAAGTTAGTATCTGTAAAAAAGAATCCCAATGTAATTATCATAATAAACTGAAACTTAAATAAAAGCAACAAAATTCCCATAGTAAAATGAATTAAAAATGTAACCGCCAAAATAAAAGGTCTTGTCTTTTTAAATAATACTAGAGGGACAAATAAGAACTGTTGACCTAAAACCACATAAGTAAAGATTTGACTTATAAAAAGATTAGAAAATAATTTTTTCTGAAAATCAAAAATGGTAGCATGGTATTCCTGCGTTGCAAAATATACCGCCTGACCCGACAGCCAAAACTCTCCGCCTAATTTATGAATAGCATTATTTGCATATATAAAACACAAATGAATCAGTATGCTATAAACTGCTAAATTGGATACCAAATTACTCAACTGCGTACTTCCTTTACTTTTACTCAACGAAAGAAAGGAATAACTATCTATAAAACACATAAATAGAAGTGTAACTGTAAGTATATTTTCTACCCAAATTCCATAAGGAAAAATAACATTTTGAAGATAAAATAAAACCCAAATTACAACTGCCGTTATATGCTTTCCTATTCCTAAAATCCCCAATACTAAAAAGAATAAATAAACTGCATAGTACACCGAATAATTTGATTTAATTAACTCAATTATTCCTATGGAAGTAGAGTTACAATCCAATTCTTGAAGATAAAAAAACAAATAACTTCGATTAAAAATCAACTCTATAAACAATGCGGAATACAGCAAAACTCGAAATATTGAACTGTATATTTTATAATTAAAATCACTCGATAGTTTGTCAATCCAACTTTGCATACTTCTCTATTTTGACGTTAATACCTTTTGCTTACCTAACTCTTGAAAATAGGTATTTTTCATACCTCCTATCCCTAAAATCGGCTCTGTCCACACTTCAAAATAGCACTTATTGTATTTTGTGGTATCTATTTTTTCATTTTTAATGATTAATTTTTTATAATTATCAAAAAGACAAACTAACTTATTTTGTTTTTGATTATTTAATTGAAGTGCTATAGAATCTGCTTCTTTTTTTCGAAATTTTTCTTTTCCGTACATCAACTTCCAATGAAAACGTAGGTAAGAATGATCAATTACCCGAATATCATAATCCATAGAGCTAAGTGGCAAATATTCGGAACCTACATTCGGGAAATTATTTTTTAACTGATTCTGTAGCGATTCTGTACCATTTACTATAAGTGTATCTTTGTCGTTATAAAAAGTATATACTATTTCTCCTTTCCTTGTAGGAAACTCAACAAACATATTGTAATTTCTTGGAAAAAAAGTTCCTAGCAAAAATGAAAATGGAGTTTTTTTTATGGTATTTTCTCCTACTGCAAAACCAATTGCCAAAATCCAATACGTAACAAATGTAAAAAAAATGTATTTTTTCATCACATCAAGTCTTTTAGTTCTGTAATCATATCTCTGTATTTTGCAGCTTCTATAAAATCTAAATTTTTAGCTGATTGCTCCATCAACTTTTGATATTCATCAATTTTCTGCAGAACGGTTTCTTTTGAATACATCACATTCTCGTTAAACTTTTTCTTTTCTTTTAAAACTTCTGGTAAAACCTTATGTTGAGGAATTTCATTAGTCAAACTAAGTGTTGTAATTTTCTTATTTAATGGAGTTGGTTTTTTATTGTGTTTTGTATTGTATTCTTCTTGTATTTTTCTTCTTCTCTCGGTTTCATCTATAGTTTTTTGCATACTTTTAGTAATGGTATCTGCATACATAATCACTTTTCCATTTACGTTTCTTGCTGCTCTACCAGCAGTTTGAGTAAGCGAACGATGCGAACGCAGAAAACCTTCTTTGTCTGCATCTATAATTGCAACTAGAGAAACTTCAGGCAAATCCAATCCTTCTCTAAGCAAATTAACTCCTACCAAAACATCAAACAATCCTTCTCTAAGACCTTTCATTATCTCCACACGTTCCAATGTATCTACATCAGAATGAATATACTGCACTCGAATCCCAACTTTAGAAAGGTATTTTGTTAATTCCTCTGCCATTCGTTTGGTAAGCGTAGTAACTAAAATTCGTTCATCTAATTCTGTTCTTTTTTGGATTTCCTCCAGTAAATCATCAATTTGATTTTTCGTTGGTTTTATTTCTATTATTGGATCTAAAAGACCTGTTGGACGAATAATTTGTTCTACTACAACTCCTCCTGATTTCTCTAATTCATAATCCGCAGGAGTAGCACTTACGTAAATTACTTGATTAAGTAAAGATTCAAACTCGTCAAATTTCAACGGACGATTATCTAATGCTGCAGGAAGACGAAATCCATATTCTACTAAATTTTGTTTTCTACTTCTATCTCCACCATACATTGCATGAACTTGCGACAAGGTAACATGAGATTCATCTACCACCATTAAAAAATCATTCGGAAAATAATCCAACAAACAAAACGGACGAGTTCCTGCTTCTCTTCCATCTAAATACCTTGAATAATTCTCTATTCCCGAACAGTATCCTAATTCTTTAATCATTTCTAAATCGAATTCGGTACGCTCTTTTAATCGTTTTGCTTCTAAATTTTTCCCTATTTCTAGAAAGTAATTATATTGAATCAGCAAGTCATCTTGAATATCTTTTATTGCAGAATTTAATGTTTCAGGAGAAGTGACAAATAAGTTGGCAGGATATATGTTTATTTTCTCGTAATTAAGAAGTGTATTTCCTGTTTCAACATCAATAGCATCTATTTTTTCTACTTCATCTCCAAAAAAACTGATTCTAAGAGCATAGTCTGCATACGCAGGAAAAATGTCTACTACATCTCCTTTTACTCGAAAATTCCCACGATTTAATTCATTTATACTTCGTGAATAAAGAGCATTTACTAGAAGTTGTAAAAATTTTGTTCGAGTTATTTTCTGTCCTTGCTCAAGTGCAATTAAATTGTTGGAAAATTCACTTGGATTTCCTATTCCATATATACAAGATACTGAAGAAATTACAAGAACATCTCGTCTTCCTGAAAGAAGAGAAGATGTGGTAGAAAGTCGCATTTTTTCTATTTCTTCATTTATAGATAAATCTTTTTCTATGTAGGTATTACTGGTTGGAATAAATGCTTCTGGTTGGTAATAATCATAATAAGATACAAAATATTCCACAGCATTGTTAGGAAAGAATTCTTTGAATTCCATAAACAGCTGAGCTGCAAGCGTTTTATTGTGAGCTAAAATTAACGTTGGTTTTTGTACCTCTTGAATTACATTAGCTATTGTAAATGTTTTTCCAGAACCAGTAACACCAAGAAGTGTTTGGTGTTTTTCTTCACTTTCTAATCCTCTTACCAACTGACTTATTGCCTCAGGTTGATCTCCCGTTGGTTTAAATTCAGAACTTAGTTCAAATTGCATACACAAATGTACGCTTTATATCGTGAAAATTACTTTAGAGCATTAAAAAGTTCCGTCATCTTGACATTTATCATACTAATTTTATTATCCTTGTCTAAAAGATATGTTGTAGGAGTTGACTGTACGTTGTATTTAGTTATATAACTAGAATCCCAATATTTTAACTCTGTATCATTTATCCAAGGAACGTTATCTGCTACCGATTTAAACTTATCTATATCCGTATCTAGCGAAAGACCTATTATCTGTATGTTTTTACTTTTAAATTTGTCATAATTGGCTTTTATGTAATCAATTTCTTTTCTGCAATGAGGACATTCAGAAGACCAAATTAGTATAAGTTTATTTTCACTATCAACTTTGTGTATTGATTTTTTATTTGTGTTAATCACATGCTTTGTAAACTGAGTATCAGGGAATACTTTTCCTATTTTTAGACTTTCAAGTATATCTAATTTTTCTTTTAGTGGAGAAATCACATCACACTTCATAGAACTAGCGTCATTGTAATAATAATCCGCAATCTCATTTACACCATAAGTATTTGCTATGTTAATAATTGCAAGCTGAATAAGTTGTCCTCTCTCGGTTTCTTTCCCTACATCTTCTAAAAGTAAATCTACACTTTGTTTCATTTTCTGCATTGCTTGCTCTCTGGAATTCGCTCCAAATCCTGAAATTTTAAGGTAGTTCGTTAAAATTTTCCTCATCAATCCAAAAGTTTCCACACGAGCTCCTGTATTGGCAAAATAACTTCTAACATCTTGCAGGTACTTTTCTATAGCTATTATGTTATCTCCAGGAAGTTGATTAATAAATTTATCTTGTACAAGGTAATAATCGTTCAGAATAGGAAAGTTAAAACTACTTGTTAAGTCGATATCAGAACTTAATTTTAAGAGTTCTTGATTTAACTTTTCTTGTCGTTGTTTTGCATCACTAAAATTATCTAGCTCATTTACAACTCTGTAAATAGAATCTTGTTTAAATAAATACTCTTTTATCTTCTCATTTGCATTATTTATAGGAGAATTTAAGTACGTTACTTTTTCTATTTCATTATCTTTAAAATTAACTTTAAGCGATACATCTTCGTTTTCTGAAAAAATTTCTACACTTTCCTTTCCCGAATAGAACTCTAAATACACTCGACCTTCGTAAAATTCTTTTACAGCAAATTGAACTTTGTTTTTATCAACTTTTTTAGTTTCGTATAATTTTTCTAAACCGTCGTATGTTCTTAACGATACTTCTCCTTCATAACCGAAAATTTCTGCATCTATTGTAAACTGAGAATAAAGTATATACGGAAAAATTAAAGCTAGTAATTTATACATAAATATTTTTTTTTGGTAAATACAAAAACCGCACCATTTATTTATAATGCGGATGTAAAACTATAAAAAAATCCTCGTAAAACAACGATTTACGAGGATTACAACTGTTATTTTTTATGATTCGTCGTTAATGATCTATTAGCAGATTTTTTAACGTATATGTATGCTGTCATCAATAGTACCGCTACAATCACTAGTGGAAAAATTGCCATATCAATCGGCACTGTAGGATCTCCTTCTTGACTCGAGAAAGGATCTACTGGTGGCACTGGAGGTGCTTGTAACAAAGTACCTGCAAACACTGAACTCATTATTCCCACAAGCATTGCTAGACTAAAAACTTTTTTCATATCCCTATTCCTTTTATTTAATGCTATTTTATTTTACTATTTTTTCAACTGTTTTTTCTCCACTTTCGTCTTGAGCTGTTACAATATATACTCCATTAGGAACACTCAAATGATAATCATCTGAAGTATCTATAGACGACTCTGAACTAATCAACTGCCCTGATAAAGAATGTACCGTTACCGTTGCATTATTCCATTCATTAGCAAATCTCACATAGTATTCTGTATCAGTAGGGTTTTTGTATACTACTGTTGATGAAGCTGAAGTTTCTATACCATCTGTACTTAACTGCTCTACATCTCCAAAGAATAGTTCAAATCTATTTTCTGTATTTGTTGTTTGAGTAAATTCATACTCAAAATCAGTGGTAACATCTTTGTATACTCCTAATTGTTTGTCATGGAAAATAAATCTAACATTAGCATCTGCAAAGTTAATCTCACTTGGTTTTAATTTTCTTCCGTTGTCATACAGATTTACTTTCAGTTTAAGATTCTCTGTATCTCCTTTTGCTACAAAACCTAATGGAATTGCTTTCCCTACAAAATTTGGAGCAATTTTATTGATATAAAATTTTCGTCCTTCCGCTACTTGAGCTTCGTTGATACCACCCGATAAACTTTCAGGAACGCCATAAAAACCTCCTACTTCCGTTGTCCAATCATTCATGGTATCATTGGCATTTCCACTCTCAAAACTTTCACTTACGGCTACATAGTTTTTATTTCCTGTTTCTCCATTTGCATCTTCTAACACTAGCTCTATCTGTTGAGTAGTAGGAACAGCACTTCCTCCTTCGCTCCAAACTGTATACGTTCCAGCAGGACCTGAAGCTCCATACTCAGTTACCTTTGGTGTATTTTTAAACGTTTTCATTCCTAGAGTTTGAGTAATTTGTTGATTCAACATACTAGAATTCCCTTTTACCACATAAGCTCCAAAAGGTCTAACAATTAAAGTACTAAAATCTCCAGTTACAAATTCTCCAGAAGCATTGGTTTCCGCCATTTTCTTAACCACTCCTGTATCTGCAGAATATGTCCCTCCTGGAACTCTAGAAGTAGTATACGACCAAACTCCTTTTAAACCAGATATAGCCAAACCATCACTAAGAGCTCCTGACTCTGCTATCCCCATATACGACAAATCTAAATTACTTTGCCCTGGATTTGATGTTTGGACTTGATATCTCCCAAAATTTGGATTTGCCCAACCTGTATCTATGTAATCATCTATATAGGTGTAATAACGAATAGAATATACATTGACATTTACTCCATTTGTTCCAAAATCAATCGATGAAGTATTTGGAGTAAAAATCGAATTAGCCGTATTCATAGGAACTCCAGTAAATGTTTTTTTCTGTCCGAAATAATTGGTTGCATTTGCTGGAGAAGCTCCATAACTACTTACTACATAATAAAATGAAGCATTCAAAGGATCAGAAGCACCTACAGGATCCCATCTTAAATTATTATTTGACCAAACAAAAATAGGGTGATTTTTCCTACCCGTACAAAAAACACCTACTCCACAAGGTGTCTTACCTGTGATATCTATTCCTGTGTCTGTCGCCCAATCACTTAACCTATACTGCCCATTAACACCTCCATTCGCTACAAAAGGAAATCCTGTCTGAGTCGACCCACCTTGATTAGGAACCGTTTTTTCAATACTCATTTTCCCTGTATTAAGACTAGTGTAAGTAATCAACTGACCATAATCATTAGTAGCATCATCGGTATGGGTGTTAATAAATCGTGCCGCATCACCTTGATTATTTTTATATTGACCACTCTTAATATACACCCAACCACTATTAGTAACCACCGCTGTGGCATCAGATTTTATATTAAAATCTCCACCATGGTAAAACATGGTATTTTTCTTCACATTCACAGGAACATCTCCTGTAATCCATGTGTCTTGAGCTGTAACGAAAACAGCTGAAAACACCGCTATAATTAGTAGACCTCTTTTCATATATCTCATTTTTATATTTTTTATGAACTTAAAAACTACACCTCTTTATCTTGCAAATGTATTCTTTTTTTTAGTAAAAAAGAAATAAAATCGTTTAATTTACTTATTCTATCGATGAAACAATCAGTTTATTACCTCTATTTTTATCTATATTATACATATAATCACTCAACACATTTTCCGTAATCGTACGTAAACCTCTCGCACCTAAACCTAGCTCAATTGTTCGTTCTACAATTTGATGTAATGCTTTCTCTTCAACTGATAAATCCACCTCATCTAAACGAAAAAGCTCTGTATACTGCTTAATTATTGCATTTTTTGGCTCTGTAAGAATTCTAATCATCGCTTCTTTATCAAGTTTATTTAAATGAGTTATGACTGGAAACCTCCCTAAAAGCTCTGGTATCAGACCAAAATTCCTTAAATCTACTGCATTTATATTACTCAATAAATCCTCTTCATCTATCTTTTTTTCCACCTCTTTTGCAAAACCAATTACATTAGCATTCAATCTTTCTGCTATTTTCTTTTCTATCCCAGAAAAAGCTCCTCCCGCTATAAAAAGTATATTTTTAGTATCTACTTGAATATATTTTTGATCTGGATGCTTTCTCCCTCCTTGTGGCGGAACATTTACGATACTCCCTTCCAATAACTTAAGTAATGCCTGCTGAACTCCTTCTCCCGAAACATCTCTAGTAATACTTGGATTATCTCCTTTTCTAGCGATTTTATCTATTTCGTCTATAAAAATAATACCTCTTTCCGCTTTTTTTACATCATAATCAGATGCTTGTAAGAGTCTAGTTAAAATACTTTCTACATCTTCCCCTACGTATCCCGCCTCTGTAAGAATCGTAGCATCAACAATACTGAAAGGAACTTCTAATAATTTGGCTACCGTTTTTGCAAGTAAAGTCTTTCCTGTCCCTGTTTCTCCTACTATAAGAATATTTGATTTCTCAATTTCTACTTCTTTATCTTCTATTGTGGCATGCTCTAATCTTTTATAATGATTATAAACTGCTACAGACAACTGTTTTTTAGCTTCGTCTTGACCTATCACATACTGATCCAAAAATTCTTTTATCTCACTCGGATATTTTTTTGAGAAATTTAATCCACTTTTCTTATTTTCTTCCTCATTATAAAAACTCAACTCTTGTTCTATAATGTGGTTTGCCTGCTCTACGCATTCATCACATATATAACTATCTACACCTGATATAAGCAACTTTACCTGCTTTTTTGATTTACCACAAAAACTACATTGAGAATTTTCCAAATCTTATATTTTTTTCAGTTGCAAAATTACAAAATTTATATCTAATTAAATACTTAAAATAAACTTTTATATATCATTCTAAATGCACTCTCTTTTACCTCGTCTACAGATTTATTATCTACCTCTTCTTTTGAAAACACATGCAAACGATTCACTTCTATTTTAGCTGGATATCCCTTAAAAAAATCAAATGGAAAACTCTTTTTTAATCCTTTTATAGAATAAACCACCATTGGAATTCCTTCTGACTTTGAAATTTTAAATGCTCCATCTTTAAATTCGCCCAACACCAAACTCTCATCATCAGAAACTCCTCCTTCTGGAAAAATAACTACACTCCTTTGTTCTTTTAATTTCTTTTTAGTAGATTTATACACTTCTCCTCTACTTTTCATGGAATTTCTATCCACCATAATACAAGTTCTCTTGAATATAGAACCTAAAATTGGTATTTTTTTTAACTCTTCTTTTCCTACAAAAGAAATCAAATTATATGGATGCAAGATATACATCAAAATTATATCTACAATGGAAGTATGATTACTTATAATTATGTATACATAATTATTATTTAGTTTATCATCACTATTTAGTTTATAACGAAACCCACTTCCGTAAAATACAATATAAGCCCAAACTCTTATAATCTTGTATGCAATAGGATAATGCGAACTTTTATGAACAAACAACCAAACAAAAGGTGACAGCAATAAAGCAAATAGTATTGCTAAAACATAAAACCACACTTTCCACAACACTATTAATACTAAATATACTATTTGCATTCCTAATTAAAAAGTGTAAGACAAGGTAAGCGAAAGAGATACATTTCTCGCTTTTAAGTTTTCATTTGTAGAATTCACATCAAATAAATCTATAAACCCAACATAATACCTCGCATTTACACCAAAAGATTTTGGTAAATCTACATTTACACCTCCTACAATCCCTACATCCATTTTTGAAGTATCTCCACTAATTTTATCTACACCAAAAACATTAAATTTCTGAATTAAATCATCTAAATCTTGACTCTCAATAGTAGCTGAACCTAAATTGTTATCTACCTCTCCTTCACCTTTTTTAGATAATAGAAAATTAAACTTTGGACCTAACTCTAAGTTTACTGCTTTCAGAATTTGATATCTAATTAATACTGGAATAGCTATATAATCAATCTTAAAAGAGGTTTTAAAGTTTGTAGGATATGTATTAGAATTATATTCAACATTATCAGTTCCTTCAACATTAAAATCATAAAGTTCATAAACTACCTCTGGTTGTATCGATATTTTTTCTGATAGTTTAACGTTTACAAAAGCTCCTACTTTGGGAGATATGTTTGTTGTTTTTTTGAAATCACTACCTAAAAAATTACTTAATTCTGGCAACATAATCCCTGCTCGAACTCCTATAGACTGTGATTTCACAGCAATACTAAATGCAAAAAAAACAGCTACAATAAAAACAGATTTATTCATAATTTACTTATTTTAATTTTGCTAAAATAAAAAAAAGCAAAGAAACATTGCATTCCTTTGCTTTTATAATTATAATTTATTTACTATTTCTTATAAAGTAGACATATGAGATACTAAGTCAACTACTTTATTTGAATATCCTGTTTCGTTGTCATACCAAGAAACTAATTTTACAAAGTTGTTAGAAAGAGCGATACCAGCTTCTGCATCAAAGATAGATGTTCTCTTATCTCCTACAAAATCTTGAGATACTACAGCATCTTCTGTATATCCTAAAATTCCGTTTAATTCTCCTTCTGAAGCAGACTTAACTGCAGCTTTAATTTCATCGTAAGAAGCTCCTTTTTCTAGACGTACTGTTAAATCTACTACAGAAACATCAGCAGTTGGAACTCTAAATGCCATACCAGTTAATTTTCCATTTAATTCAGGAATCACTACACCTACTGCTTTTGCCGCACCTGTAGAAGAAGGTATAATGTTTAATAATGCAGATCTTCCTCCTCTCCAATCTTTCATAGAAGGTCCGTCAACTGTTTTTTGAGTAGCCGTTGTAGCGTGAACTGTAGTCATTAATCCTTCAACAATCCCAAAGTTATCGTTGATAACTTTTGCTAAAGGTGCTAAACAGTTTGTTGTACAAGATGCATTTGAAACTATATCGTCAGATGCTTTTAATGTTTTATGATTAACTCCCATTACAAACATTGGCGTATCGTCTTTAGATGGAGCAGACATTACTACTTTTTTAGCTCCTGCATTTAAGTGTGCATTTGCTGTATCTTTTGTTAAGAAGATACCTGTAGACTCAACTACATAATCAGCTCCTACTTCATTCCATTTTAAATCAGCAGGATTTCTTTCAGCAGAAACTCTGATGGTTTTTCCATTTACTACTAAATTTCCATTCTCTACAGAAACCTCTCCATTAAATTTTCCATGTACAGAGTCGTATTTAAGCATATAAGCCAAGTATTCTACATTTACTAAATCATTGATTCCAACAATTTCTACATTATCTCTCTGCACAGCAGCAGTAAATACCAAGCTACCTATTCTACCGAATCCGTTAATTCCTAATTTAATTTTTGACATAATCTTTACTTTTTTATAATATTGTGATAAAGTGACTAAATTGCTAATATTTCCGCTATCTTGATAAGCTCAAGATCGATTTCGTTGTGTTTTTTAATTGCCTCCGCAATTGGCGTATATACTACCTTCCCTGAGCGAATTCCTGCCATTACTGCATTCCTTCCTTCTCTTAATCCTTCCACTGCTGCGACACCGAGTCTACTTGCTAATACTCTATCTGCACAAGAAGGATCTCCTCCTCGTTGCACGTGACCTAAAACAGTAACTCGTATATCGTAATCAATAAATTTTTCTTGAGTAGCTTTTGCTAAGTCGTATACTCCACCTAACTCCTCTCCTTCTGAAACTACAACTATACTCGAAGTTTTTCCACTTTTATGAGATACTTCTAATGATTTAAAAAGACTTTCCAAAGAGTCTTTCTGTTCAGGAATCAATATATCTTGAGCTCCAGAAGCAATACCTGTATTTAATGCTATGAAACCTGCATCTCTTCCCATTACTTCAACAAAAAATACTCGATTATGAGAAGTTGCTGTATCTCTAATTTTATCTATACATTGCAAAGCAGTATTTAGAGCTGTATCGTAACCAATTGTAAAATCAGTTCCGAATATATCATTATCTATAGTTCCTGGAACACCTATAAATGGAATGTTGTGCTCTTCATACAACTTTAAACCTCCTGTAAAAGAACCATCTCCTCCAATTACCACCAAAGCGTCAATTTTATTCTTTTCTAGAACTTTTGCAGCCTTTACTCTTCCTTCCTCTGTTCTAAATTCTTTTGATCTAGCTGTTTTTATTACTGTACCTCCTCTATTGATGATGTTCTTTACTGATCTTGCTCCCATTGTTATCAAGTCCTCCTCTATAAGTCCTTGATATCCTCCTCTGATGGCAACACATTCTATACCGTAATATTCACATGACCTAACTACAGCTCTTAATGCTGCGTTCATTCCCGGAGCATCTCCACCTGAAGTCATCACTCCAACTCTTTTTATGGCGTCTGTCATTATTTTTTTTTGCAAATATATCGAAGAATTTCATAAATCAAAAAGATTTACCGTTAAATAACTTTTATTTATTAGATTTGCATAATTAACATTATTTGACTTAAATTTAACACACATATTTAACAACATGGACATATCCGTAGACTGCGTAATATTTGGATTCAATGAAAACAGCAATTCATTACAAGTTTTATTAATCGAACAAGAAAAATTAGAAAATATACCTCCTCTTAGTGCTCTTCCTGGAGATTTTGTTTTGGAAGATGAAGATTTAGATGATTCTGCTAAAAGGGTTTTAATGGAACTTACAAACCTTTCAGGTGTATTCCTTAAACAGTTTCATGTATTTGGAGACCCAAACCGTATAAAAGAAGAAAAAGACCAAAAGTGGTTATTAAAAAATCGAAAAAATCCTCATAATCGCGTAATTACCATTGGATACTATTCTTTAGTTCGTATGGAAGACTACAGAGCTCAGCCAGCATCATTTGCTCAAAAAACAGAATGGATAGATATAAATGAAATTCCTACACTTGCATTCGACCACAACAGAATTGTAAAAAAAGCATTAAAAACTCTACGCAGAGATACGTTACACAACAACATCAGTTTTGAACTACTACCTAAAAAGTTCACATTAGCTCAATTACAAAATCTATATGAGATTATCCTCAACAAAGAACTAGATAGAAGAAATTTTAGAAAATCCATAAAAAGATTGGAAGAGCTAATTTCCTTAAATGAGAAACAGAAAAATGTATTCCACAAACCTGCTCAACTCTATTCATTTAAGCAAAATTTAGACGAAATCGATATTTAAAAAAACTATAAATCTTCTGATTCAACAATAAGTTCGGCAATATCTTTTATAGATATTGCTTTTTCTTTTCCTTTATTTTTTATTCCATCTGTCATCATGGTATTGCAAAATGGACACCCCGTAGCTATAATATCTGGATTAACTTCCAATGCCTGTTCTGCTCTCTCTACATTAATTTCCTTTTTACCTTTTTCTGCTTCTTTAAACATCTGTCCTCCACCTGCACCACAACACAAACCTTTGGATTTGCAATTCCTCATTTCGGAAAGCTCTGCATCTAACTTTTGAATTAGATTTCTAGACGCTTCATATTCTCCGTTTGCTCGCCCTAAGTAACATGGATCGTGATACGTTATTTTCTTACCTTTAAAAGTTCCTCCTTCCACTTTTAATCTACCTTCATCAATCAAACCTTGAATAAACTGAGTGTGATGATATACTATGTAGTTTCCTCCCAATGCTGGATATTCGTTCTTTAATGTATTAAAGCAATGAGGACAAGTAGTTACAATCTTCTTTACCTCATAAGAATTTAAAACTTCAATATTAGTCATTGCCTGCATCTGAAACAAAAACTCATTACCTGCACGCTTTGCAGGATCGCCTGTACAACCTTCTTCACTTCCCAATATCGCAAATTCCACTTCTGACTTTTGCAATATTTTCGCAAAAGCTTTGGTTATTTTTTTTGCTCTATCATCAAAACTACCTGCACACCCAACCCAAAACAAAACTTCGGGAAATGTCCCTTCCTCAACAAACTCTGCAAGTGTTCTTATCTTTAAATTCTCCATAACTAACTATTATTAATGATTCTACGCCCTAAATAAAGCATTAAAATTCCAACTAAAACTGAAATCCCAACTAGATATATTCCTTTCACACTATAATAATAACACACTCCAAACCAACCAAATCCAAAGCAAAACAATAATACTCTGCTAATCCAAACCGATGATGAAGTATTATTAAAAAAACGCCTTACACCAACTACAAAAAAATAAATAGCAAAAAAAGCTGTTGAAACTAGTGCTATACTCCAATATATTTTTTGCAAAAAATCTAAGTCATTAAATAGACTCATATTATAAGGAATCTATAACTAAGTTATACTTTAAAATACTTAAAATCTTGATTGTTTTTAATTTTCAATACCGATTCATAAATCAAACGAATCACATTTTCTACATCATCTCTATGAACCATCTCTACTGTAGTATGCATATACCTAAGTGGTAAAGATATTAATGCCGAAGCAACTCCCCCATTGGAATACGCAAATGCATCGGTATCCGTACCTGTAAATCTACTATTTGCCGCTCTTTGGAAAGGAATTTTCTTATCTTCTGCTGTCTCAATTATTAAATCTCTTAAATTATTTTGTACCGCAGGAGCATAAGCAACTACAGGTCCTTTACCACATCTAGCATCACCATCTTTTTTCTTTTCCATCATAGGAGTTGTAGTATCGTGTGTAACATCTGTAACTATAGCTACATCAGGCTTTATCCGTTGTGTAATCATTTCTGCACCATGCAATCCTACTTCTTCTTGAACAGAATTCACTATATACAAACCAAAGTCTATATTTTGATTATTTTCTTTTAATAATCGAGCTACTTCTGCAATCATAAATCCTCCCATTCTGTTATCTAATGCTCTACAAACAAAATAATCATTTAATTGCATAAAAGGATCTGGATACGTAATTATGCAACCTACATGAATGCCTAATTTTTCTACTTCTTCTTTTGAATCGCAACCACAATCAATCCATAAATCTTCTATTTTAGGAACTTTTTCATCTCCATTTTTTCTTACATGAATTGCTGGCCAACCAAAAACACCTTTAACAATTCCTTTTTTAGTATGAATATTTACTCTTTTAGACGGAGCTATCATATGGTCTGAACCTCCATTTCTAACAACATATATCAATCCATTGTCATCTATATAATTCACAAACCATGAAATTTCATCTGCATGTGCCTCTATAACTACTTTGTATTTCGCCTCAGGATTAATAACTCCGTAAGCTGTACCATAAGTATCCAACTGAACCTCATCTACATACTTCTTTATATAATCAATCCATATTTTTTGTCCTGCCACTTCATTTCCTGTAGGTGCTGCCTCATTTAAATAATTCTCTAAAAAATTTAATGAATTTTGGTTTATTATTTGCATTGTATAATTTAATTTTAATTAATTTTGACTATGTTCTGTAATTTGAAATGTAAAGCTATAAAAAATATTATAATTCTACACTTTTTTATTGGCATAAATTGTTTTGTTTCTGCTCAGCAAAACGACGATATGATGGTAGATAAAGACGATTTAGATACAATCCAAATTTCAAATCTATTTTCCGAAGAGATTCCGATGGTAGATGGAAAGATTCTATTAAGCGAAGTAAACTACACCTCTCTTCCTAACTTTAATAACGAAGCGGACAAAAATTACTATTTTTGGTTGGAACGTAAAGTAAAAAATGCTTATCCCTACTACCTAAAAGCAATACAGGAATATGAAAATATTTCTGACTCTATACAAAAATCAAAAAACAACAGAGAAATTAAAAAGATTGTAAAAAAAAGACAAAAAGAATTGGCAGAACAATACGAAAATAGATTAAAAAAACTCACCAAAACAGAAGGTAAAATATTTGCTAAACTAATGCACAGGAGAACAGGAAAAACAACCTACCAAATAATCAAAGAACTTCGCGGAGGTTGGAGTGCTTTTTGGTGGAACGTAAAAGCAGGAGTTTTTGAAATTGATTTAGATGAAGGTTTTAATCCTCTAGAATCCAGGCAAGATTATTTTATAGAAACCATTATAAACAGAGGAAAAGCAAAAGGTTTATTTCTAGAGTATTAACTCTTTTGATTTTATTTCCTTAATTTTGTCGTCACATTTTTATTCGATGAATCAAATAATTGATAATTGCGTTGATATTTTAAATAATTCTGGAGTCATTCTCTATCCTACCGATACCATTTGGGGAATTGGTTGCAATGCTCTCGACGAAAATGCAATACAGAAAATTTACTCTATAAAACAAAGACCTATTTCTAAATCATTGATTATACTTGTTGAATCAGAAAAACGATTACAAGACTTGGTAGACGTTCCTAATCTTGCTTGGGATATTATTGATTTAAGCGAAAAACCTGTAACTATAATCTATGAGAATCCAAAAAAACTCCCCAAATCAATCATCGCAGAAGATAATACTATCGCTATACGACTTACCAAGGATGTATTTTGTAAAAAATTAATTTCTAAACTTAACGCACCTCTAATATCTACTTCTGCAAATATTCATGGAGCAGAAACAGCCAAAAATTACAGCCAAATAAGTGAAGAAATAAAAAATCAAATGGATTATATTGTTCCTCTAAGACAAAACGAAACATCTGAACAAAACGCGTCCTCTATTATAAAAATAAACCATAATGGCGTTGTAAAAATCATTCGAGAATAAACACCAAAAAAGTGAACTTAAAATCTAACATAAACCAATCTATATTTAAAATCATAAGCGAATCTGCTCAAGAAATAAATCAATCTGTATACATAGTTGGCGGATTTGTGAGAGATTTATTATTAGGAATAAATTCGCCAAAAGACATAGACTTCGTAACAGAAGGAAGTGGAATTAAACTTGCTGAAACAGTTCATAAAAATCTAAATACTAAATCTAAAATATCTGTATTCAAACGCTTCGGAACCGCAATGATTCGCCACGAAGATATTGAGCTTGAATTTGTAGGTGCTCGCAAAGAAAGCTATTCAGAAGACAGTAGAAAACCATTCGTAGAATCGGGAACAATAGAAGATGATCAAAAACGCAGAGATTTCACTATAAATGCTCTTGCTATTAGTTTAAATCCTGATAATTACGGAGAACTTGTTGATCCTTTTAATGGAATTAATGATTTAGAAAATAAAATCCTAAAAACACCATTAGAGCCAGAAATTACTTATTCCGACGATCCTTTACGAATGATGCGTGCTATTCGTTTTGCATCACAGCTTAATTTTACAATTGAACAAAGTTCCCTCGACGCGATCAGTAGTCAAAAAGAACGTATACAAATTGTATCTAAAGAACGCATAACTACAGAATTAAATAAAATCCTTCTTTCCAAAAAACCAAGCATTGGATTAAAATTACTCGATGACGTAGGTTTAATGAAATACATCATTCCCGAATTGGTAAAACTAAAAGGCGTTGAGGAATTGGAAGGTCAGTCACATAAAGATAATTTCTATCATACTCTTGAAGTAGTGGACAACATTTCTGCACACACAGATAATTTATGGTTACGCTGGTCAGCATTATTACACGACATAGGGAAAGCTCCTACTAAAAAATTCGTAAAAAATATCGGTTGGACTTTTCACACCCATGAATATGTAGGTTCCAAAATGGCAAAAACCATTTTTAAACGACTGCGTCTTCCTCTAGGGAATGATTTAAAATACGTTCAAAAAATTGTCCGATTAAGCTCTCGTCCTATTAGTTTGATTACTGAAAATGTTTCTGACTCTGCTTTAAGGCGTTTATTGTTTGAAGCTGGCAATGATTTAGACGATTTAATCACATTATGCAAAGCGGACATTACAACCAAAAATACAACTAAGCAAAAGAAGTTTAAACAAAATTTTGAAAAAGTAGAACTGAAAATCAAAGAGTTAGAAGAGCGTGATAGAATTAGAAATTTCAAACCTCCCATCACAGGAGAAGAAGTAATGAATACCTTTAATTTAACTCCTGGGAAAACCGTGGGAAAAATAAAAGATTCCATAAAAAATGCTATTTTAGACGGAATAATTCCTAATGAAAAAGAAAGTGCAAAAAAATTTATGTTAGATTTGGGAAAACAATTAAATTTGTCGCCGAAAAAATAGGTTCTATGCTATATAAAATTAGAGTAATACTCAATACTGATGAGGAAAAGAATGTATTTAGAGACATTCAAATACGTGGAAATCAAACGCTTTGGAATTTACACCAAGGAATTCGCTCTGCTTTTAATTTTAAAACGGAAGAAATGGCTTCCTTTTACTACTGTGACGAAACTTGGGAACAGCAAGGTGAAATCCCTTTAGAAGACATGACCGATGATCATTCGGGAGAAACCATGTCTGATATTTATATAAAACAAGCTCTTCCTGAATTAAATTCAAGACTTCTTTACGTATATGACTTTATGGATATGTGGTCTTTTTATATAGAAGCTATAGAAATCAAAGAAAAAGCACCTGCTTCTATCCACTATCCTCTTACTATTTTTAGAT
The DNA here is from genome assembly GCA_020635515.1 of Flavobacteriales bacterium. Lineage (GTDB taxonomy): Bacteria > Bacteroidota > Bacteroidia > Flavobacteriales > Weeksellaceae > JACJZS01. The sequence continues at coordinate 1,403,269 of JACJZS010000002.1, read as the reverse complement.
TTGGAACCGTTCCTTTAAAATCTCCGAAAGCTGATTTTAAGTCAAATCCTATAAAAGATGAATTCCATAATGAGCTAGGAGAAGATATAGACTACGAAGTAGACGAAGATATTTCAACTCTAGACCCAGATTTAGATATTGATGATGTAAGCGATTTCGACGGAGATTCTTTTTAACACTACAATAATATTGTATTTGAACGTGCGAAATTCATATTTCGCACGTTCTTATTTACATACATAAACAATTATCTAAATCTATAAATCTCAAAAACGATAAAGTACTTGACATAAAGTTAGGTTCAACAATATAAGAAAAAATTATATTACTATAACTCATCTATCAAAAACAACAATTCATCTAATTTATTTAGGTAATCAAATATATTTTTCTAATTTTGACATAAATAATTATTTGTTGAAATTATATTATTATTATGAAAAATAGAATTTATATAATACTAATACTTCTTCTAAACACTTATAAATTCTCTTATGGACAATTGGATAATATTCATTATTTTAATCCTATTCATGTGGGAGAGTACACAACCGCCACAATTACTCAAGAGTTTTTTTACCTATCAACACCTTCCACATCAAACATATCTATAACTTTTACTGATGCTGCAGGAAATCCTCTTACCGCAACAGTTTTAAACTTAAATACAAACTCGACTTCTACTGTAACAAGTCCATTAACTCTAAATAACGCCAATCCATTACGACTTGAAATAGGAACACTAGGCGTAGGACCTATGACAGTAGCCAAAGCTCAAGTAGGAAAAATAATGGACGGAAATGGAGAAGGAGTTATATTTTCCTCTACTGGAGATTTCTTCGTAAACTACAGAGCAAGAGCTGGTGCACAAGCTTGTTCGTCCTCTACAAAAGGGAATGTAGCTTTAGGTAAAGATTTTAGATGGGGAGGAAGTCCCACGGAAGACACTACAAACATATCTGCTGTTGGAAATATGCTCTCTATTATGGCAACAGAGGATAATACAGACATAACCATTTCAAATCTGAAACCAGGCATGGAGTTTGACAATGGAACTAGCGGAACGCCAATTACTGGAACAACTATAGTTAGAACATTACAAAAAGGCGAATCCTTTATTTTATACGCTCCTGTAAAAATAAATCAACTAAGTGTACAAGATTACGGTTGGCTAGGTGCTAGAATTCAATCAACAAAAAACGTAACAGTTGCTGTAGGAGGTCTTATGCAACAAGGTGGTGGAAATAGTAGAGATTTGGGATTCGATCAACTTGTACCTACAGAGCAAGTAGGACGAGAATATGTAGTAATGGAAGGTAATGGAGGTAATAGAGAAAAAGTAATCGTAGTTGCAACAGTTGCAAATACTGTAATAGACGTAAATGGAACTGCTGGAGTTTATACATTAGCAAATGCTGGAGATTATGTACTCATTCCTAATTCCTATTTTAATGCAGATGGAAATATGTACCTAAAATCTACGCGTCCGTTCTATACTTTTCATAAAATTTTTGGTTCTGGATCCGCAGCAACCAATAGCTTAATGTTTGTACCTCCATTATCATGCTTTGGAACAACAGAAGTAGATTTTATTCCTGAGGGAAATAAAATTGGAAATGCAACCTACAATAATAGTGAAGTAGCTATTCTTGCACCTAGTAGCGAATCGGTTTCTGTCAATGGGACTACTCTCGCTAATCCCTTACCTGTAACAGGAAATACCAACTGGGTTTCTTATAGACAAAGTATTTCTGGTAATACAGAAATTACTTCTACTGGTGCCGTACAAGTAACCTTGATGGGAGCTAGTGGTTTTGCTGGTTATGGGGGATATTATTCAGGATTTGGGGAAGTCCCTGTGATAACAGTTGTCCCTATCAATACTCATGGATTGGTATGTATTGGCGAATCAATTCTATCTGTAGACCCTGTTACTGGCGCATCATACCAATGGTATAAAGATGACATTGCTATAACTGGAGCTAACTCCAACTCGTATGATATTTCAAGCGAACCTAATTCAGGAACTTACAATGTGATTCTTACTTTCCCCGGTGGATGTGAAGTCAGTTCTAACTTTGTAACAAGTATAAAATGTCCTTGTAAAAAATCAGGTTTACTAGGAACTCCTACTGAGTTTACAGATGTAGCTATTTCCACAAGAGAACAATCAAGTAATTGGCCTAAAAATATACCAAATAGCTTTTTAACGATTGACTCGCAAAATAAAGGTTTTGTAATTACTAGACATTCAAATCCTGATACTGAAATTAACGATGCTCAAGAAGGAATGTTGATTTTTGACACTACAGAAAGTTGTTTGAAAATTTATGACGGAACTTCTTGGAGTGATTGTCTTGAACAAACCTGTAATGAATAAAAAACTAAACTATGAAAACTAAACTATCTTTTGTGTTATTTATGTTTTTCTCTTGTTATTTATTCTCTCAAGTAGCAATAGGAAAAGATACTGTAGATGGAGATGCTTTGTTAGACTTTGCATCAGGAACTACTAAAGGAATTATCCTCCCTAATGTGGACAATAATACAGCTATGACCAATCTTACTCCTGGAACACTAGTTTTTGATAAAACTTCCATGAAAGTAAAACTTTATAATGGTATATGGAAAGAACTCTCAGATGATTCTGGAGCTAATGTTTCCACAAATACCAATACCGATATAGGAGATGGTGTAATTATTGGAGCAAATACCTCTTCTGCCGAAGGAGCTTTAGTTCTGGAGTCACAGGAAAAAGCTTTAATTTTACCTAAAATAAACGACCCCGTTTCTAATGTTGTAAATCCTTATCCTGGAATGATTTGTTATGACACCTCTACAAAGCTTTTATGCGTTTATAACGGTACTGATTGGTTCTTTTGGCAATAATGTCACATATTATTCTCTGAGGAATAGAAGTTATTCGCTTCTTCAATCAGAGCATAAATTTCTTCTAATGTATTTGCTTGAACAAATTCGTTTCTGTATGATTTTATCCCTCTGATTCCTTTTAGGTAATTGGTATAGTGCCTACGCATTTCTAATATCCCTAATTTTTCTCCTTTCCACTCAACTGAAAAATCAGCATGCATTTTAATTGCTTCTAATCTTTGAGTAATTGAAGGAGATTCTAATTTTTCTCCTGTTTCTAAAAAATGTTTTATTTCTTTGAAAATCCATGGATATCCTATAGAAGCTCTACCAATCATTATGCCGTCTATGCCATATTTTTCTTTATACTCTTTTGCTTTTTCTGGCGAATCTATATCTCCATTTCCAAAAATTGGGATTGTTATTCTTGGGTTATTTTTAATTCGTGCTATATGAGACCAATCAGAATGACCTTTATACATTTGTGAACGCGTACGTGCATGAATACTCAATGCTTGAATTCCTACGTCTTGTAATCGTTCGGCAACCTCATCTATATTTATAGTTCCTTCGTCCCAACCTAAACGTGTTTTTACTGTTACAGGAAGATTTGTAGATTTCACAACCGCTTTGGTAAGACGTACCATTAAATCAATATCTTTTAATACTCCTGCTCCTGCTCCTCTACATACTACTTTTTTAACAGGACAACCAAAATTAATATCTACTAAATCAGGATTTACCGTTTCTACTATCTTTGCAGACATAGACATTGCCTCTTCATCTCCTCCAAAAATTTGAATTCCTACAGGACGTTCATAGTCAAAAATGTCTAATTTTTTCACACTTTTTATTGCATCACGAATTAAACCTTCAGAAGAAATAAACTCCGAATACATCATATCTGCTCCATGCAGTTTGCATAATTTCCGAAACGGAGGATCACTTACATCTTCCATAGGTGCAAGTAGCAAAGGAAAACCTGGAAGCTCTATATTTCCAATTTTTATCATTCTACAAAAGTAATTCTTTGGTTATAATTCTCAAATAAGACAATAACAAAAAAATCCTAATCTAAAAAAGACTAGGATTTACACTTTGGGTGGAAGACCGGTCTCGAACCGGCGACCTTCGGAACCACAATCCGACGCTCTAACCAACTGAGCTACAACCACCATTTTAGTGGACGCAAATTTATGTATTTTTTTTGTATTTCCTAATGTAAATCAAAAATATTTTTAACTGATATTTTTCTTTGTGCTAAAAAGCCTTCTGCGTAATCTACACCTGTAATTCTACCGAGATCTTTCATTCTATAAAGAATGCTTTCTTTAAAATTTTTAGTTGAAATAGGTGTAATTTTACCTTCTTTAAAGTCTTTTTTATAAAATTGAGTTTCATAAGCCATACAAGAATCCAGCTTTATGCTTTCAAAACCAGAAATATCTACAACAAAGTCTGGTTCTAAATTATCCCATTGTATGTAATGATAAACTTGAAAAGGCCTCCATTCTTTTTGCAAAACTCCCTCAAATTCAGTTTTTACTTTTAGCAGTCCTGATAAAAAAACAGAAATACAAACTAATTCGCATGCTTTCCCATGATCTGGGTGCCTATCTGTAGGAGGATTAGTAATAATAATTCTTGGTTGATATCTCCTTATTAGTTGGATAATCTTCAACTGATTTTCTCTATTGTTCTCAAAAAAACCATCTTCTAGCTTGAGATTAATTCTTTCTTGAATTCCTAAAATTTCTCCTGCCTTTTCAGCTTCATTATACCTTGTTTCCACAGTTCCTCTTGACCCCAGCTCTCCTTGAGTCAAATCTACAATTACTACGCTTTTCCCTTCAGAAATTGATTTAGCAAGAGTTCCTGCACAACCCAATTCTACATCATCAGGATGTGCACCAAAAGCAAGTATATCAATTTGATTATTTATCAAGTCCTAAAACTTTTAAACCATTAGTTGTTGCAATCTCCGCAAGTAATTCTACATCATAAAAATGACAAGATTCAAGCATTACTCTTAGCTCCGTCCACAAATCTCCATCAGAAAATGGCTTGTAGATATCGTTAATATTATCGGTTCCAAAAGCAACATTAATCCCAGCTGGAATCATTTCATCTACAGGAGTCATAGAATTATGACTTGGAGCCAAACGCTCTGTTCTGTTATGATCTATCCAAGCTGTAGGACACGAAATTACCATTAAATCAGCTTCTTTCATAAGTTTATACAACTCATGTCTGTATTTTTTTGGGTGTGCTGCTACCGATATAGAATGTACTGCAGTTACTTTCCCTTGCATTCCATGCTCTATGGTTTTTCTAGCCAAAAGTTCCGTTTCTTTTTCCTCATCAGTATTAAACTGATCAACGTGAACATGAACTAATTTTCCTTTTTCTTTTGCCGTAGAAAGAAGTATATCTAAATGCTCTTCTTCCCTACCAAAATCCTTTGCAGGAAGCCCTCCTATTATATCAACAAAGTCAGATGACCTGTCAAACCATTCCTTAGCCACAGGATCTATAACTCCTTTCAACACCTGATTTGCAAATCGTATCTCAATATCTTTACCGTAATTATCTTTTAATTTTTGTGCAGCTATTATACTTCTATCTTCTATTACTTCGTCTACATCTATAAAAGTCCCTATCGCTTGAGTTCCCTGTTCTAAAAATAAATTTACTGCTCGCTCCATTCTTCCGTATATTGTATCTACACTTGAAGCACGTTTCATTTCATCTACCAAATGCCATTTTTCTTTAAGATAAGAATTAGTGTACGAAAAAGTTTTTTCATCTAATGAATATGCTCTATCTAGATGTGCGTGAGTATTTACCCAACCGCCTTTTTCTTTTATTTTTTGTAAAACAATTTCCTTGGGATTCATATACATAAATTTTCAACAAAATTAGTAGAAAAATTTAGCATAAACAATACAGAAAAAAAAATGATTTTAATATTACTGAAATAAGTAATACTTTTGCATCGAATTAATTCAACTCAAAAATGATTAATATTACATTGCCAGATGGAAGTGTACGTTCGTATAATCAACAACATATAACTCCCATAGAAGTAGCTAAAGATATAAGTGAAGGATTAGCTAGAAATGTTATTTCTGCGTTAGTAGACAACAATCAAGTAGAAGTTACAACTCCTATAACCTCTGATTCCAATTTACAATTGCTTACTTGGAAAGATGACTTAGGTAAAAAAGCATTTTGGCATTCTTCAGCACACTTGTTGGCTCAAGCAATTCTTTTTTATTATCCTAATGCCAAACTAACCATAGGTCCTGCTATAGAAAAAGGATTCTACTACGATGTAGATTTTGGAGATGAATCTTTCCAAGAAAAAGATTTTGAAAAAATTCAAGATAAAATGCTAGAAAATGCCAAGAAAAATTCTGAATTTAATCTCTATCCTATCTCTAAAGAAAAAGCTTTAGAGGAATACAAAAACAACGAATACAAAACAGAACTAATTGAGAATCTAGAAGATGGCACCATTTCTTTCTGCACTCATGATGATTTTACAGATTTGTGTAGAGGAGGACATATCCCATCAACAGGAATCATAAAAGCAGTAAAAGTACTTAGTGCAGGAGGAGCTTACTGGAGAGGAGACGAAAAAAACAAACAACTTACTCGTGTTTATGGAATTTCTTTCCCTAAACAAAAAGAACTTAATGAATACTTAGAATTACTAGAAGAAGCTAAAAAACGAGACCATAGAAAACTAGGAAAAGAACTAGGAATATATACTTTTTCTGAAAAAGTAGGTCAGGGTCTACCTCTTTGGCTACCAAAAGGAGCAACGCTCAGAAAAAAATTAGAAAACTTCTTGTCTGATGCTCAGAAAAAAGCAGGTTACGAAATGGTAATTACTCCTCATATAGGACACAAAGAACTCTATGTAACTTCTGGTCACTACGAAAAATATGGAGAAGATAGTTTTCAGCCAATAAAGACTCCTAATGAAGGAGAAGAATTCCTATTAAAACCCATGAACTGCCCTCATCATTGCGAAATCTATAAATCATCGCCTTGGTCTTATAAAGACTTACCTAAGCGTTTAGCAGAGTTTGGCACCGTTTATAGATACGAACAAAGTGGAGAATTACACGGACTTACTCGTGTAAGAGGTTTCACTCAAGATGATGCACATATTTTCTGTACTCCAGACCAATTACTTTCTGAATTTGAAAATGTAATTGACCTAGTACTTTTCGTATTTAAAAAATTAGGATTCGATGATTTTACCGCTCAAATTTCGTTAAGAGATAAAGACAATAAGGAAAAATATATCGGTTCCGATGAAAACTGGGAAAAAGCAGAGCAAGCAATTATAATAGCATCTAAAAATAAGAATCTAACTACTGTGGTTGAATACGGAGAAGCTGCTTTTTACGGACCAAAGCTTGACTTTATGGTAAAAGATGCTTTAGGTAGAAGCTGGCAATTAGGAACCATACAAGTAGATTATAATCTACCAGAAAGATTTGAATTATCTTACGTTGGTGCTGACAACGAAAAACATCGCCCTGTAATGATTCACAGAGCTCCTTTTGGCTCTATGGAACGTTTTATTGCAATACTTCTAGAGCATACTGCTGGGGATTTACCGTTGTGGTTAGCTCCCGAACAGTACATATTACTTCCTATAAGTGAAAAATATGCTGACTATGCAAAAAAAGTTGCACAACAGTTGGAAAAATACGATATTTGCGGTTCGATTGATAATAGAAGCGAAAAAACAGGTAAAAAGATTCGAGATGCAGAAGTAAATAAGTATCCTTTTATGTTGATTGTTGGAGAGAAAGAAGAAGAAAATGAAACAATTTCGCTGAGAAAAAGAGGTGAAGGAGACATAGGAGAAGTATCAATAGAAAATTTCGTTTCTTATTTTAAATAAAAGAGTTAAACTTTAAAAATTAAATAACATAGCACTTAAAAAAAAATTAAACAAAAGGAATAATCGTCTTCCTCAAAAAAAAGAAGAGGAACATCTGATTAATGACAAAATTCGTTTCCCTAAAGTTCGTTTAGTTGGGGACAATGTAGAGCAAGGTATATATTCTTCATCAGAAGCATTAAAAATTGCAGAAGATTTAGAATTAGACTTGGTGGTTATTTCAGATAAAGCAGACCCACCTATCTGTAGAGTATTGGAGTATAAAAAGTTTTTGTATAACCAAAAGAAAAAACAAAAAGAACTCAAAGCAAAACAGGTAAAAGTTGTAGTGAAGGAAATTCGTTTTGGTCCACAAACCGACGAACACGATTATGAGTTTAAAAAGAAACATGCTTATAAATTCTTAGACGATGGTTCTAAAGTAAAAGCATATGTATTCTTTAAGGGACGCTCTATCATATTTAAAGATCAAGGAGAAATATTACTTCTAAAGTTAGCACAAGATTTAGAAGAAGTAGGAAAACCTGAAGGTTTACCTAAATTAGAAGGAAAAAGAATGATTATGATGCTGAGTCCTAAAAAAATAAAATAAATTAATTGATAACGACATAAAAAAGCACAAAGATGCCAAAATTAAAAACAAAATCAGGAGCAAAAAAGCGTTTTAAGCTTACAGGTACAGGAAAGATAAAAAGAAAGCATGCTTTCAAAAGTCATATCCTTACTAAAAAAGAAACCAAACAAAAGAGAAACCTTACTCAAGCAGGTTTGGTAAGCGACGCAGACACAAAAAGTGTATTGAAACAACTTGCACTTAAATAAAAAGTAAAAATTAGGTTTATAAAATTAATGTTTAACCATGATGCAAGTTTTAAGAATTATAACAAATAATCGCTTGTATCAAAAAAAGTAAAAAATTATGCCACGTTCAGTAAATTCAGTAGCGTCTAGGAGACGTAGAAAAAAAGTATTAAAACAAGCAAAAGGATTTTTCGGTAGAAGAAAAAACGTATGGACAGTTGCAAAAAATGCTGTTGAAAAAGCAATGCAATATGCATACGTTGGCCGTAAACAAAAGAAAAGAAACTTTAGAGCATTATGGATTCAGAGAATCAATGCAGGTGCTCGTCTACACGGAATGTCATACTCAAAATTAATGGGAGGTCTTAAAAAGTCTAATATCGAATTAAACAGAAAAGTATTAGCAGACTTAGCAATGAATCACCCAGAAGAGTTTAAATCTGTAGTTGAAAAAGTAAAATAAATAAAATCAATCGTTATCAATAAAAAATCTCACCCAAAAGTGAGATTTTTTTATGCTCAATTATCGTCTAAGATTCATTACACATATTGGTTAACAGGAATTTGACCCCAAGAAATAGAAGATAGATTTTGGTTAGTGAAATGAAAGTCAATCTTACCAAGTACGATTCCTGCCCAACCAGCTTGTGTTACTAAGGTAATTTTGTCATCAAGATTTTTAACCGATGTAGGTTTATCTAAAAAAGTATGTGTATGTCCTCCTATTATTAAATCAATGTTTCTTGTTTGCTTTGCAAGTTTTAAATCACATATCTTATCGGGATTATTTTCATATTTGTATCCAAGATGAGAAAGAGCAATCACTAGATCACATTTTTTATCCTTTTTAAGTAAATTTGATAAATCGGTTGCAATTTCTACTGGATTTAAATATTGTGTTTCTAAGTAATTATTTAGTGAAACCAAGCCATTCAACTCTACTCCCAAGCCAAATATTCCAATTTTAATTCCATCTTTTCTAATTATTTTATACGGTTTAGTTTTCCCTTCTAGTATTGTATTTGAAAAATCGTAATTAGAACAAATAAAGTCAAACTTCGCATGTGGTAGCTGTTTTTTAAATCCTTCTAAGCCATTATCAAAATCATGGTTTCCCATTGTAGAAGCATCATACTTCATTTTGGACATCAGTTTAAATTCCAATTCTCCTCCAAAATAATTAAAATACGGAGTTCCTTGAAAAATATCTCCTGCATCAAGCAAAAGCACATTGTTTTGTTTTTTTCTAATGCTATCAATCAACAAAGCTCTTTGCGAAAAACCTCCTTTGTTTCCATATTTTTTATGAGAAGGCTCAAAAGGTTCTATTTGGGAATGTTGATCGTTGGTATGTAAAACGGTAATGGTAGTTTCTTTTACTACTTTTAAATTAGGACACGAAAAAGCTATATTACCTGTAGCTAAACCTCCAAGCTGTATAAACTCTTTCCGCTTCAAAATAATTATTTAGCTGTAGTATAACTCATCTCGTCTTAATTGCAGGAATTTCCAAGTAGCTACCAATGTACTTCCTACTGTAATTAAAATTCCGATAGTAAAAACAACTCCAGCAACAATCAGTAACTGATCCACATCAATTGGTTGATGGATTTTAATCGATAAATAATACCACAATCCAAAAAGTACCGAAAGTGAAAGAATACAACCAATTAAACCTAACACAAAAGCTTCCTTTATAAAAGGCATTAAAATAAATCTTCGCTTTGCTCCTACCAACTGCATTGTCTTTATAATAAAGCGTTTTGCGTAAATCTTCAAACGAATGGAATTATTAATTAATATAACCGCAATGATAGTAAATAGAACTGCAAATCCAATAATCCAAAGTGTAATTTTACTGATATTTTCGTAAACCTCTATCATCAACTCTTGGTCATTTTTAACTTCGTCAACCAACTTTATCGTCGAAAGTTCCTGAGCTATAGTATCCACTTTCGCTGGAATTACATAATCTGATTTCAGCGATATTTCTATTGATGGCGGGAAAATATCTTCTTCGAATAATCCATTTTTAGTGTCGACTCCTAAATCTTTTTTTGCTATTTCCGTAGCGGTTTCTTTATCTATGTATTTTGCTTTTGCAACATAAGGTAACTGCCGAATACTATCGAGTAATTTTAAGTGACGTTCTTCTTCCGTTTTTATATCTCTTTTATCATACGCTTTCTTCATGTAGATTTCCATTACCAACTGCTCTTTTATGTACTCAGAATATTTCTGAGCATTAAGTATAATAATTCCAAAAAGTCCTATTAAAAAAAGAACCAATGAAATACTTATAACTACCGTAATGTTAGATGAACGTAAGCGATTTGAATTTATTTTATTATCTACTCTTGACATATCAAACTGAAAAAGAATTTACTTATCTCTAGTGCAAATGTACTATAATTTTGTTGCAAATCTAAATTTAAAAACAGCTATTTATTTCTGTAATTAGAATGTTTTTACAAATGTTTTCCTTTCTTTATGAATATTATAATCATAGTCTTTAAAAAGCTGTTGTATCGGTTTATTTTCTATTAACTGAGGATTGGTTTCCATATGTTTAATTCCTTTAGTCATAAAAATCTTGTAGGTTTCTAACCAAATCAAAGAGGTAACACCTTTTCTTTGGTATTCAGGAAGAACTCCTATCAGATAAAAATGCACAGAATCATTGTTTTTACTAGCTTGAAGCAAATGATACCAACCAAATGGGAAAATTTTTCCTTTTGCTTTTTGAAACGCTTTTGAGTAATCATACATCACAATTGAAAAAGCGATGAGTTTATTATTTTCATCAGCAATACACACGATTAAATCTTTGGAAAGCACCGAAAAATATTTTTGTTTATAATACTCTTTCTGTTTCTCTGTAAAAGGAACAAATGTAGGTAATGCTTTGTAGGTTTCTTCTACTAATTCCAAAATCTGATCTGCATAATTCAATAAATCCGATTTCTTTTTATCTAAAAAATTAATGACTTTTAGATTAAATTTTTGTTTTACAATATCAGCAAAACGATATACTTTATCAGGAAGATGTCCGTTGAAATTCAGCTTGAATTCTATCCAATGATGATTAGGTTTGAAATTTAATTTCTCTAGAAATTCAGCATAGTATTTATGGTTATACAACCCGATGAGTGTCGCTACTTGATCAAAACCAACTGTTAACATTCCTGCTTTGTCTAAATTGGTAAATCCTAGTGGACCTTCTATTTTATGAATTCCATTTTCTAATGCTACTTGCTCTGCTTTATTTAATAATGCAGAACAGACCTCTATATCTTCTATAAAATCAAACCAAGCAAATCTAAGCTTTTTATCATTTAATAACTCCTCGTCTTTTTTATTTATGATTGTTGCAATTCTCCCTACAACTTTATTGTTTTTGTATGCTAAAAAATAATTCACTTTACAAAATTCAAATGCAGGATTTTCTTCCGAATCAAAACTCTTTAATTCATCACTTACAATCGGAGGAACATAATATGCATTGCCTTTATATAAATTAATTGCGAAAGAAATAAACTTTTTTAGTTCTGATTTTGAATGTATTTCAGTAATGTTTATTGATTGCATTTTGGTTTTTATTTTGAAAGCAAATGTAAAGTTTATAATTAAAATTGAGTTACTTTTGCACAGAAAAAAAAGATTAATCTAAGGAAATTATGTCTAAAAATAGTGCATGGAAAAATTACGTTAAATATTCTTCTATCGGATTTCAGTTGGTAATTACTACTGCTGTATTTTTTTATGCAGGATACAAGCTTGATGAATTTTTAGAAAATGATAAACGGATTTTTACCTTAATTATAGGTCTAATAGGAATGGGAATTGCACTTTACGTAACATTGAAAAAAATCAATAGTTAAATGAAAAATATTATAAAATTACTTGCTGTTTTTTTAGCAGTCGCTGGAGTTCATTATTTTGTTTTTTGGGAATACTCAGATGAATTATTTTTCCGTATTTATGGATTTTTATTTTTAATTCTAATCATTGTTTTTTACCTCCTAAATATTTCATTTAAACATTTTAAAGAGTATTTAGGATATATTTTCTTGGGAATAATTTTTGTAAAACTTCCACTTGTAAAATTTTATTTTGATTCACTAAGCATGGAAAATTTACCTAATTACAAAATCCATTTTATAGCACCTTATTTAGTAAGTGTTTTCTTAATAGTTTCTTTATCCATTACGTTTTTGAATAAAAAATAGAGATAAAAAGTTAAAAGTTTGCGAAAATTAAAATAAAAAGTACTAATTTTGCACCACGAAAATCTACCAGTATTATGAATCTCAAATTAAAGGGAGTTTTTACGATAGTATTCTTTATTTCAGCACTGTTTATGAGTGCATCAGATGCAGAAAAAGGAGAAGTTTCAGCAAATCATCAGGAAGAAACTACTGATATTGCAACTCAAAACCGAAAATTTATCGCTCATCACGTAGATGTAGATTCGCACGATTTTACAATTATCACAGATGAAGAAGCTGGCAAACATTACGGATTTCCCCTTCCTGTAATTTTATGGGATAATGGTTTTGTTTTCTTTATGTCTTCTGAGTTTCATCATGGAGAATCTGTGGTAGAGAAAAATGGAACGTATTACAAACTATTTCACGGAGATGTATATAAAACAGATGCTTCGGGGGATTTAAAATTAAATCATGACCATCATCCACAGGTTCCACAAGTACTTGATTTATCAATTACAAAAACAGTGTTTTCTTTATTACTTACTGCGGTTTTAATGTGTTTATTTTTTATAGGATTAGCACGTTCGTATACAAAAAAAGAAGTTCCTACTGGTTTTGGAAGATTTCTTGAACCACTGGTTCTTTATGTAAGAGATGATATTGCAAAAGCAAATATAGGAGATAAAAAGTACAGAAAATTTTCAGGATACCTATTAACGGTTTTCTTCTTTATTCTGATACTTAACTTATTAGGAATGACTCCTTTTGGAATCAATGCAACAGGAAATATTACGATTACATTCTTTTTGGCAATAGTTACGTATCTGATTACACAATTTTCTGGAAATAAAGATTATTGGAAACATATCTTTTGGATGCCCAACGTACCTGTTCTAATGAAGATTATTCTAATGCCAATTGAGATACTAGGTACATTAACAAAACCTTTTGCTCTTATGATTCGTTTGTATGCAAACATGACAGCAGGACACATCGTTATCATGACTTTGATTGGTCTTATTTATGTATTTAAAGTTACTGTAATGGCAAGCGTATCTTTTTCATTACTCACTTTATTTATTTACGTACTAGAATTATTAGTTGCATTTTTGCAAGCATATATATTTACCATGCTATCGTCTTTATTTATAGGAGCAGCGGTAGAAGAGCATGAACATCATTAATCATTAATTATAAATTTATTATTATGGGAATTCCAAATTTAGTAGGTGCAGGTTTAGTTGTTATAGGTGTAGGTCTTGGATTAGGTAAAATCGGAGGATCTGCAATGGAAGCTATCGCTAGACAACCAGAAGCTGCAGGAAAAATTCAAACTGCAATGATTATTATTGCGGCATTAGTAGAAGGAGTTGCTTTTGCAGCATTATTTGCAGTACAATAATTTTTGATTTTACAGTTCGTAACGGTTGGTTGCGAACTGTAATTTTTTGATTTAAAAATTTAATATAACACTATAAATCTATTATGGATAAGTTATTAGAACAATTTTCGTTAGGATTATTTTTTTGGCAAACGCTTATTTTCATCGCTTTACTTATTATACTAAAAAAGTATGCATGGAAACCAATACTTGATGCCGTTAACAAGAGAGAAGAAACCATAAAAGGTTCTTTGGAAGAAGCTAAATTAGCAAGAGAAGAATTAAAAAATCTTACCATTAAAAATGATAAAATCATTAAGGAAGCAAAAATGGAAAGAGATGCGATTCTAAGAGATGCTCGTGAGTTAAAAGAAAAAGTAATTGCAGAATCTAAAGAGGTAGCAAGAGAAGAAGCAGATAAAATAATAGCTGCTGCTAAAGTTAGCATCAACAACGAAAAAATGAGTGCTATTACAGAACTAAAAAACCAAGTTGCTTCTGTTTCTATAGATATTGCTGAGAAAGTACTTAATCAAGAACTTTCAAATAAAAAATCGCAACAAGAATTGGTGGAAAAATTAGTAAAACAAACGAATTTAAACTAAGATGTCGATTAACTTAAAAGTTGCTAAAAGATACTCAAAAGGATTATACGATTTTGCTAAAGAGTCTGCCAAAGATTCTTTGGTGTACGAAGAGATGAAATCCCTACAGAATCTTATAGAAAATTCTAAGGAACTAAGAAATTTCTTTTCTTCTCCTATTCTTGATGTTTCAAAGAAAACAAAGATAGTAAAAGAAATCTTCTCAAAATACGATGCTATTACCAAGAATTTCATCATTCTAGTGGTACGTCATAAAAGAGAATCTCATTTACTTGAAATTTCAAAGTATTATCAGACCATATACGAGAATAACAATGGTATGATAAAAGTTTACATAACCTCAGCAGTAGAATTAGACAAGCAAACGCTAAATTCTATATCTGAAAAGTCAGGAATTGTACCTAATAATGCAAAGGTAACTATAATCAATACCGTTGATGAATCCTTGATTGGAGGATATATACTTAGAGTAGGAGATAAACAAATAGATGCAAGCATTAAAACCAAATTAGATGCGATGCGAAAAAACTTTAACGTTAATCATTATATTTCAAAGTTATAAACTTATAAAATAACCATACAATGGCAGAAATAAATCCAGCAGAAGTATCTGCGATTCTAAAACAACAATTAGGAAATTTTAATAACGAAACCTCTTTAGATGAAGTAGGAACAGTATTACAAATAGGAGATGGAATTGCACGTGTTTACGGACTAGAAAATGTGCAATATGGAGAGCTTGTAAAATTCAGTGGAGGTTTAGAAGGTATTGTATTAAACTTAGAAGAAGATAATGTAGGTGTTGTTCTTTTAGGAGAATCTACATTAGTAAAAGAAGGAGATACCGTAAAAAGAACAGGTAGAATTTCTTCTATAAATGTAGGAGAAGGAATGCTTGGACGTGTAGTAGATACGTTAGGTAAACCAATTGATGGAAAAGGAAAGATTGAAGGAGAATTATATGAAATGCCACTTGAAAGAAAAGCTCCAGGAGTTATCTATAGACAACCTGTAAACGAACCGTTACAAACAGGAGTTATTTCTATAGACTCTATGATTCCTATTGGTAGAGGACAACGTGAGCTTATCATTGGGGATAGACAAACTGGAAAATCGACGGTTGCAATTGATACTATATTAAATCAAAAAGAATATTACGACAAAGGAGAACCAGTATACTGTATTTATGTTGCAGTAGGACAAAAAGGTTCTACAGTAGCACAAATAGTTAAAACATTAGAAGACAAAGGAGCACTTCCTTATACTGTTGTGGTAGCTGCTAATGCTTCTGACCCTTCTCCTATGCAAGTATATGCTCCGTTTGCTGGTGCTGCAATTGGAGAGTATTTTAGAGATACAGGAAGACCTGCGTTAATTATATATGATGATTTATCTAAACAAGCAGTTGCTTACCGTGAAGTATCATTACTTTTAAGAAGACCTCCAGGACGTGAGGCGTATCCTGGGGACGTATTTTACTTACACTCTAGATTATTAGAGCGTGCTGCAAAGGTTATTTCTGATGATAAAGTTGCTTCACAGATGAACGACTTACCAGAATCATTAAGAGGAGTTGTAAAAGGAGGAGGTTCTCTTACAGCACTTCCGATTATTGAAACTCAAGCAGGAGACGTATCTGCATATATTCCTACCAATGTAATTTCAATTACAGACGGACAGATTTTCCTAGAATCTGATTTATTTAACTCTGGTGTTCGTCCTGCAATCAACGTAGGTATTTCGGTATCTCGTGTTGGAGGTTCTGCTCAGATTAAATCGATGAAGAAAGTTTCTGGTACGTTAAAATTAGACCAAGCACAATTTAGAGAGCTAGAAGCATTTGCTAAATTTGGTTCTGATTTAGATGCAGCAACCATGTCTGTAATCCAAAAAGGAGAACGTAACGTAGAAATCCTAAAGCAATCCGTAAACTCGCCTATACCTGTAGAAGAGCAAGTTGCTATAATCTACGCAGGAACAAACAACTTACTAAAAAGTGTACCTGTAAATAAAGTAAAAGAATTCCAAGTAGAGTTCATAGATTTTTTAAAGAATAAACATGCTGATGTATTAGGTGTTCTAAGGTCTGGTAAAATCGATAACGAAATTACAGATACTCTTAAAAAGGTAGCTTTGGAATTGGCAGACAAATATAATAGATAGAATTTTTCTTATAGATTAAAGTTTCTATATAAAAAATCAAAAGAACCGTTTCACAACAACTCGTGAAGCGGTTCTTTTATATAAGCTAAACTAATAGATTTAATTACAGAAATAAGTATAAATCAACTATCCAAAAACTCTTGAAAAGAATACGTTTTATTAATTCGGACTCCTTTTTCTGTATTTTTTACAGTTGCTATAACAGTTGTTACATCATGTTGAAAGAAAAAGAAAAAATTATTCTCTACGGCAACTTCCAAAAACTTCTTTTTTTCTTTCAGTGTTCTAAGTGGACGAACATCATAAGACATCACATAAGGTAACGGTAGATGGCCTGCAGTTGGTAGTAAATCTGCAACAAATACAATTGTTTTCTTACCGTATTTTACAATCGGAATCATCTGCTTTTCTGTATGTCCATCAACAAATAAAACATCAAAACCTAAAGGACATTCAAACAAGTAATTATCCTTAGGTACTTTTATAAATTTTAACTGACCACTTTCCTCTATAGGAAGTAAATTCTCTTTCAAGAAAGATGCTTTTTCTCTTTCGTTAGGTTTTACTGCATATTTCCAATGTTCTTTATTGCTCCAATACGTAGCATTTTTAAACGTGGGAATAATTTTGTTTTTTTCTATTTTGGTAGCTCCTCCTACATGGTCAAAATGCAAATGCGTAAGGAAAACATCTGTTACATCATCAGTAGAAAAGCCATACTTTTTTAATGATTTTTCTAATGTATCGTCCCCAAAACGATAATAATGCTTAAAGAATTTATCACTCTGTTTTTCTCCTAATCCACAATCAATTAAAATTAATTTATTCTTCTTATTTTTAATCAACAGTGAACGAGAAGCAATTTCTATCATATTATTCTCATCTGCAGGATTGGTTTTTTCCCAAATAGATTTTGGAACAACTCCAAACATCGCACCTCCATCAAGTTTAAAATTACCTGTTTCAATGGAATATAACTTCATATAGTAGTATTTCCTCTAAATATAAAACAAAATATCAATCTCGTACAAATAATATTTTTTCTTTATTTATACCATAATACAGACGCATTATAATTTATAAATCTTTATTTTCCTTGTAGTTTTCCTCTAAATTATTAGAATATGTACTGTTAATTTATATATTTGTTGCTATACCTATCAAAAAAACGCAATAAAATGCAACGAATTATAATAGTTTCTAATCGACTTCCTGTTACCATAAAAGAAAATAAAGAAGAATATACCATACAAGCATCTGCTGGAGGTTTAGCAACTGGTTTAAAATCATTTCACAAAAACGGAAATAGCACATGGATTGGTTGGAGTGGAATTATCTCTAACGATAAAAAAGAACAAAATAAAATATCCAATTTGCTGGAAAAAGAAAACTGCTCTCCTATTTTTTTAGACAAAAATTTAATAAAAAAATATTACGACGGTTATAGCAACGGAACACTTTGGCCTTTATTCCATTATTTTACAGAATTCACAGAATTTAAGAACTCATATTGGGAAAGCTATTATGAGGTAAATAAAATTTTTACAGAAACCATTATCAGTCAAGCACAAAAAAATGATACCGTTTGGATTCATGATTACCAACTTATGCTTGTACCTAATATGCTAAGAGAAAAACGTCCTGACTTAAAGATTGGTTTTTTTCTTCATATTCCTTTTCCATCTTACGAAGTATTTAGAATACTTCCTAAAAGGAATGATATCATTAAAGGATTATTAGGTTGTGATTTAATTGGATTCCACACTTATGATTATGCTCGTCACTTTATAAGTTCTGTAAAACGATTATTAGGATACGATGTAGAGTTTAATACAATATCTACAGAAAGTAGAAAAGTATATGTAGACGTTTTCCCAATGGGAATTGACTACAAAAAATTCAATGATACCAGCTTAAAAGTTAGTCATAAATCAGTAAGAGAACGCTCAGAAATCCAACAACAAATAGATAAATTCTTTATGCAAGACCCTGAGAGAAAGCTAATGCTTTCAATCGATAGACTTGACTACACAAAAGGAATTCCACAAAGATTAAAAGCATTTCGCTTCTTCATTAAAAACCACCCAGAGTACAAGGAAAAAGTTTCTTTAATTATGCTTACAGTTCCTTCTCGTGTAGATGTAGAACAATATCAAAATCTAAAAAAAGAAGTGGACGAATTAGTAGGTCAAATCAATGGAGAATTTGGAACAATAAGTTGGAATCCTATTATTTATTTCTACCGATCTCTTCCTTTTGACAATCTTATTGAATTATACAGTTCTTCTGATATTGCATTGCTTACACCTCTGCGTGATGGAATGAATCTAGTTGCCAAAGAGTTTATCGCTTCAAAAATAAATAAGAAAGGAGTTTTAATTTTAAGTGAAATGGCAGGTGCATCTAAAGAACTAGGACAAGCAACCACCGTAAACCCATACAGTCTTCGTAGTGTATCTAATGCAATTGTAAAAGCATTAAACATGGACGAACAAAAACAAGAGGAAGACATAATAACAATGCAAGATCGAATTTCACGATACGATGTTTTTAGATGGGCAAATGATTTTGTTTCTGCACTCAATATAATTGCAAAAAAACAAGAGGAACATCTAGCAGGAAAAATTAATGATGTAACGAAGCAAGAACTAATTGCAAATTACAAGAAATCATCAAAAAGCATACTGTTTTTAGACTACGATGGAACATTACAACGTTTCTTTAAAGTTCCTCAGAATGCTAAACCCGATGAAGAACTGCTTGACTTATTAAAAAAATTAAATGAACCTGAAAATACAGAAATTGTAATTATCAGCGGTAGAGATAAACAAACCTTAGGTGACTGGTTAGGTAACCAAGGATACACCTTAATAGCCGAGCATGGAGCTTGGATTAAGCCTAGAAATGAAAATTGGATTGAAAAAGCTCACTCAAATACCGATTGGAAAAAAAATATAAAGCCAATTCTAGAATCTTATGTCGATAGAACGCCAGGTAGTCTTATTGAAGATAAAACACACTCTCTTACTTGGCATTATAGAAAAGCTGATATAGAGCTTGGGAACTTACGTGCAAGAGAGCTCAGAACAGATGTTGCAAATCTTATTGCTAATCAAAAATTAGAAATACTAGAAGGAAGTAAGGTAATTGAAATTAAAGTCTCAGGAATCAACAAAGGATATGCTGCTTTAGAATACCTAAAAAACAATTCGTATGACTTTATACTTGCAATTGGAGATGATTGGACAGATGAATATACTTTTAAAGAACTTCCTAATGATAGCATAACAATCAAAGTAGGAACGGATAAATCCCATGCAAAATACTATATAAACGATTACATACAAGTTCGTGAGTTACTTAAAAATCTTACCTTATGAAAAATTTAGACTACGGAATAATTGGTAACTGTAAAAGTTCTGCTCTAATATCAAAAACAGGAGCAATAGATTGGTGTTGTCTTCCTCATTTTGATTCACCTTCGGTATTTGCGAAAATCCTAGACAATAAGAAAGGAGGAACGTTTGAAATAATAGTAGATGATTCATATACGATTACTCAACAATATGTAGAAAACTCTAATGTACTTTCTACTAAATTTAATAACGGAACAGACGCTTTTGAAGTCCTCGACTTTATGCCTATATACAAAAGAGAACACGAAGGAATTTATAATCCACCTGATATTATCCGTTATTTTAAATATCTATCAGGTAAACCTTCATTCCAAATTAATTATCAGCCAAAACTAGAATACGCAAAACAAGAAACCCAAAACATTGTTACAGAAGATTATATAAAAAGTTACACTACACAACACGAGTACGATTCACTTTATTTATACACCAATTTCAATAAAACAAAGGTACTCAACTCAGAAGTATTAGAACTTTCAGAAGATGCTTTCATTACGGTTAGTTACCATCAAAAATTGCTCAATCAAGATATAAAAAGGCAATTCTTAATTCTTCAAAAAACCAATACTTATTGGCTTGATTGGTCTTATCATATAAAATCTTTCTCATTATATAACAAAGAAATTATTCGTAGTGCATTAACGCTCAAGTTACTAACCTACCTAAAAACAGGTGCTGTACTAGCTGCTGCTACCACTTCGCTACCTGAAAGCATTGGTGAAGAGAGAAATTGGGATTATCGTTTTTGCTGGATTCGAGATGCATCTATGGTAGTGCGAGTAATGTATCAAATTGGAAAATCCGAAATCGCAAAAAGGTTTATTGATTTCATTATCAATATCATTCCCAATAAAGATGAGAAAATACAAATTATGTATGGAATCAACTATGAAAAGAAACTTACAGAGCAGATACTAGAACATTTCTCAGGTTATGAAAATTCCTATCCTGTACGAATTGGAAATGCCGCATATACCCAAAAACAAAACGACATTTATGGTGTTCTAATGGATGTAATTTACCAAGACTTTAAACTCTTTGATAATTCCTTAGAAAATAGCGAAAACCTCTGGACAATCACGCGAAGTATAGTGAAGATAGTAGAGCAAAATTGGGAAAAACCTGATAAAGGAATTTGGGAAATTAGAAATGAAGAAAAGCATTTTACGTTCTCAAAAGTATTGTGCTGGGTTGCAATTGATCGTGCAATCAAAGTTGCTCAACTAATCCACAAAAAAAAATATGTTGATTTATGGAAACCATTAGCTCAGAGAATTAAAGATGATATTCATCAAAATGCTTGGAACGAAAAGGTGCAATCTTTCACTCAATTTTACGGTGCGTCTAATCAAGATGCGTCTAACCTACTAATGCAATCCTATGGTTTTATTTCTGCCGATGACAAAAAATTTAAAAAAACAGTATACGCTACTTACAACGAATTGTGTAAAGATGGATTGATGTATCGTTATATAAACCAAGATGATTTTGGCATTCCTAGTTCTTCTTTTACCATCTGTACATTCTGGATGATTAATAGCTTGTACGCAATTGGAGAAAAAGAAAAAGCACAAAAAATGTTTGAAGACTTGCTATCACATTCCAATCATTTAGGATTATTCAGTGAAGATATTGATTTTAAAACCAAAAGATTGCTAGGTAATTTTCCTCAAGCGTATTCTCATCTTTCTATCATAGAAACTGCGATTCTTTTTTCTCAAGGAAATATAACCAACGACGAAACTCTTTTAGAAACCATTCATAGAGAATTAAGTTAAAAAGAAATAACACTTGCTTTCTTTATTACCGCAAAGTTATAATTGCATTAACATGCTATGTAAAAAACTTCAGACTCCAACTTAGAGGAGTTAGATGTATCGAATTCTTCCTTTTTAGACTAACTAATTTATATGCGTAAATTTATCAAGTCCATAGGTTTTCGACTTAATCCCTTTTTATTAAGGAATGTGTTGAAAAAACAAAGACTCTCATTGAATATGAGAGTCTTTATATTCCTATTGTGATCGCGAAAGGATTCGAACCTTTGACCGTCTGCTTAGAAGGCAGATGCTCTATCCAGCTGAGCTACGCGACCTCTAAATTTTGTCGGGGTGGCAGGATTCGAACCTGCGACCTCCTGCTCCCAAAGCAGGCGCGATGACCGGGCTACGCTACACCCCGAATTTGTTGCGGAGAGTGTGGGATTCGAACCCACGCGACCCTTTCAGGTCGACAGTTTAGCAAACTGCTCCGTTAACCACTCCGGCAACTCTCCTATTCGGACTGCAAAGTTACACTTTTTTCGATTTGCACCAAAAAAAAAGTAATTTTTTTTCATACTAAATACGACTTACCTGGATTCATTATATTATTTCTATCTATACTTTCTTTAATTACGTTCTGCAAACGTAAATTTTCTTCTGAAAAAACAATCGGTAAAAATTCTTTCTGAATAAGACCTATACCGTGCTCCCCTGATATAGTCCCCCCTATGGATTTGATATATGTAAATAACTCTACAAGTATATTCTTCACTTCTGGTTCGTTATATGAGTTTTTGTACTTTGGATGATTGATACGAACATGTAAATTTCCATCTCCTGCATGACCATAACAGACTACATCAAAGCTATACTTTTTTGCCAACTGATGTGCAAAATGAATAAGCTCTGGTAATTTAGCTCTAGGAACCACAGTATCTTCCTCTATTGTATATCCATTTACCTTTACAACTTCTGCTACTCTTCTTCTTAGATTCCAAATGCGATTTTTATCTGTATCATTATCAGCAAAAAATACTTCATCAGTAGAATATTTATCTAATACTAACATCAATTTTTCTACACTTATCATTAATTCCTCTTGATTTTCTCCATCGAACATGACCAATAAATGAGCTTGTGTTTTATCATTTAATGGAATATTATTTTCATTTGTATGCTTAATGGTTTGCTCTAAAGCATTTCTCTCCATTAATTCTAATACACATGGATTTAAATTGTGATGAAAAATTTCAGAAACCGCTTTTGCACAATCAGCAACAGAATGAAATGGAATTAAAACAGAAACCTCTTCTTTGGGTTTGGTTTGCACTTTTAAAACTGCTTTTGTAATAATCCCTAAAGTGCCTTCGCTTCCCACAAATAACTGAGTAAGATTGATTCCTGTAGAGTTTTTAAGCGTATTGAATCCTGTCCAAATAATTTCACCATTGGGAAGAACTACTTCCAAATTCATAACATAAGCAGAAGTAACTCCGTATTTAACGGCTTTCGTTCCACCAGCATTGGTCGCTATATTTCCTCCTATAAAACTACTCTGCCAACTTGAAGGGTCTGGCGGATAAAAAAGATTGTTTTTTGCCAATTCTTGCTGTAAATCATAGTTGATAACTCCCGACTCTACAGTTGCTTGAAAATTATCGACATCTATATTAATTATTTTATTAAGATTTTTTACTGACAATAAAACGCCTTTGTAAATACTTAGTGCTCCACCTACCAATCCTGTTCCGCCTGCACGAGGTGTAATTGGAATTTTATTTTCATTACAATATCTCACAATTTTTGATACTTCTTCCGAAGTTCTAGGAAAAACAATCACGGCAGGAGGAAAACTCAATTTTTCTGTAGCATCAGAGGAATAGGTTGTTATTCCAAAATCTGAAGTATCAACTTGATTTTCTTCTAAAAATGACTTAAAAAAGAGTATATCTCCCTCTTCTATTTTCTTGTATTTTTTTTCATCAATCATAACTAACGACAAAGATAATAAACAAATAAAATCAACTCATTATGCACAAATAAAAAATGAATATAAATGTTGAATATTTGTGCATAATAAAGTAGTTTTGCGTTATGCAAAGCAGATGGATTCTAAAACCAACTTTTCCTAAAGAAAAATACAGTGAATTACAAGAAAAATTAAAACTTAGTAATCCATTAATGCAACTTCTTTTTCAAAGAGGAATAGATACTTACGATAAATCTAAACTCTTTTTTAAATCCACATTAGACGACTTACACGATCCTTTCCTAATGAAAGATATGGATGTTGCAGTAGAGCGAATCATTAAGGCGATAAACAATAAAGAAAAAATTCTTGTTTATGGGGATTATGATGTAGATGGAACTACCTCTGTTACACTGATGTACTCTTTTTTGAAAGAGCACTGTAACGATGTCGATTTTTACATTCCCGACAGGTATGGAGAAGGATATGGAATTTCTGAAAAAGGAATAAACTATGCCCATGAAAATAATTTCAGTTTAATTATTTCTTTGGATTGCGGAATAAAAGCAGTTGACAAAGTAAAACTGGCAAAAGAAAAAGGTATTGATTTTGTAATCTGCGACCACCATCTTCCTGGAGATGTAATTCCTGATGCTGTTGCAGTTTTGGATCCTTTACGTTCGGATTGTGATTATCCATTTAAATTTTTGAGTGGTTGTGGTGTTGGTTTTAAACTCGTTCAAGCAATTGCATTAAAAATATCGTATCCTAAAGAAAAAGTTTACGAATATCTTGATTTGGTTGCAGTAAGTGTAGCTGCCGATATTGTTTCCTTAAAAGGAGAAAATAGAATTCTAACAAAGTTTGGAATCGAAAAATTAATTAAAAATCCAAGGATAGGACTTAAGGTTCTTATTCTTAAAGAAAATTACTCTAGACTCAACGTAAGTAATATTGTTTTTTCTATAGCTCCAAAAATAAATGCTGCAGGACGAATAGATCACGCTTCTCAAGCAGTAAGACTTTTAATTTCTGACAATGAAACTGCTGCACGCATCATTGTTTCCTCTATAAATGAATTAAACACACATAGAAAGGAATTAGACACAAACATTACAGAGGAAGCATTAAATCAGATACGCGAAACGAATCAAGAAGAAAACAGTTCTACTATCGTCTACAATGAAAATTGGCATAAAGGTGTTTTAGGAATTGTAGCTTCTCGACTCACTGAACAATACTACAAGCCAACCCTTGTTTTTACAAAAGTACAAGATGAATGGGTTGCTTCTGCTCGTTCCATAAAAGATTTCGACATTTATTCTGCTTTGGAATCTTGTTCAGATTTAATCATGAAGTTTGGAGGACATAAATTCGCTGCAGGACTTTCTGTAAAAGAAGAGAATTTTGTAGCATTTAGAAAAAAGTTTGAGCTTACTGTTAAGAATTCCATTAATGAAAGTCAAAAAGAGCCAAGCACAGAAGTAGATTTGGAACTTTCTTTTGACGATATAAATCCTAAGTTCATTAGAATGATTACTCGTTTTGCTCCTTTTGGACCAGGAAATATGACACCTGTTTTTCTTTCCAAAAATGTAATCTATGCAGAAAAACACAGGTTAATGGGAAAAGACGATGCACACATTACCATTTCTGTTTATCAAAGAGGTTCACATAGAGTTTATGAAGCTATTGGTTTTAATTTAGGACATTTAGTAAAGAAATTTAAACGCCATACTTTTGACCTGCTTTATTCTATAGATGAAAATATTTGGCAAGGAAAATCATACTATCGTTTACTTATACGCGATGTGCGGTTTCATGAAGATTAATCCACGAAATTAATGACAACAATCTTTCTTTGCTTCAATTTGTAAAGATGCTTCATTCGGAGAAAGGTAAGGAATTCCCAACTCTAAACCTCTTAGAATAAATAACAATCCAAATACAACAATTAAATAAGGGTAAACTCTATTTAGTTTCTCTCTTAATCCAGCACCAATTACATTGCCTAACAGTACCGCTAAAAACATAAAAGGAACTGTTCCAAGTCCAAAAAACAGCATAAAGTACATACTCTCTACTATTCCTCCGTAGGCAATGGAAGCTGTAAGTGCTACATAAACTGCTCCACATGGCAAGAAACCATTTAATATTCCTGTTGTAAAGCGGGAAGCAAACGATTTTTTTTGTAAATAATTACCTAAAAATATCTTTAGTTTTATCATTAACTTATCTAAAACAACTATTCTACCTGTAAAACGGTGAGTAAATTGAGGAAGTAAAACAAACACAATTAAAATAATCCCTATAATAATAGAAATAAATCCTTGATATCCTGAAAGATTGATTCCTTCTCCTATAATTCCTATTAAAAAACCTAAAAACACATAGGTAACAATCCTTCCTAACTGATAAATTAAATTTTGAGAGTAAAATTTAAATTTATTTTCTGCACTTAATCCTAACGAAATAGCAATAGGACCACACATTCCTAGACAATGGAATCCCGTAATGAATCCCATTCCTAAAGCGGTAATTATCAGTGTTATTCCCATTTTATATCGTAATCTTTTCGATAATTAAGACTGTCCTTTTCCCAAGAAATAATAAGTGTATACGAAGCTTTATCTAATACTGTACTGGGAATAAACATTTGGTTATCGCTATTCAGAATCAACTTAGATTTCACGTCTTTATCTTTAATATAGGCGTGTCTTAAAAGTATTTTCCCTGATGTATTTGATTGATTAAACTCTTTTGGAAATTCAATTTTAAATCCCTCTGACTCTGTGGTTACCATAGGCGTTTCAGAAAGTTTATTAGCTCTATTCTTAGCATCTATTTCGTTTTGATAGACTAATTCTTCTTCGTAATAGTCATCGGTAACTAAATCGAAAACATTATCTTGAGACTGATATTTATATAATAAAGATAAAATAAACACAATAAAAGCCAATAATGCTAATACTACGCCGTGTCCCCAAGTAAATTTTTTAAACATATATTCTTTTTAAAAACTTAATCGTAGTGGTCCTGCAAAGGTAGAATCAAAAGTATCTATCATTTTTTCATTTTCATCGAATACAGCGATTTCAATCTTCTCCTTAGTCTGATTTACCTCATCGGAAACTATAGAAATTACGAGTGTCCCTTGTTTTGTTTCTCTTGGTTTCAGTGTTATTTTATCCTCGCTTCCTATAATTTTAACTTGTGCATCACTAGGTTTTACCATTCTAAAATGTAAAACGGTCGGCTTATTGGTTTTATTTATAAGCGTATATTGGTATTGATTAGAAATAACTCCATCTTGTTCTATGTAATTGCTTCCTGGTTGACGAAGTATTTTTGCGTCTACATCACTCCGCATAAACAACAATGAAATTAGAAGTCCCATCAAAAGTAAAAGAACCGCTGTATACGCATACATTCTTCCTGTGAACTTAAATTTTTCTTTTTTCTTGATTTCATCTTCAGACGCATAACGAATTAATCCTTTGGGTAAACCTACCTTTTCCATCACTTCATCACAAGCATCTATACAAGCAGTACAGTTTACACATTCTAGCTGAGATCCGTCTCTTATATCTATACCCGTAGGACAAACCACCACACACTGATTACAATCAATACAATCTCCTTTACCTAAACTTTCCCTATCTTCTCCATTTCTCCATTTTGACCGACCATTTTCCCCTTCTCCCCTTACAAAGTCATATGCCACATTAATGGTCTTCTGATCTATTAAAACTCCTTGCAATCTTCCATATGGGCACACCAAAGTACATGCCTGTTCTCTAAACCATGCAAAAACAAAAAAGAATAATACTGTAAATATAAGCAGGGCTATAAAGGTATCGTAATGTTTAATTGGACCTGAAACAATCAATCTTTCTAAAGCATCTATTCCAATAATGTAAGCAAGAAACATATTAGAAATCACAAAGGAAATAATAAAAAATATAGTCCACTTTAGTGTTCTTTTTTTAATTTTTTCTGCATCCCACTTTTGTTTACTAAGTCTAATTTGTTTGTTTCTGTCACCATCTATCAAGTATTCAATCTTTCTAAATACCATCTCAAGAAAAATTGTTTGAGGACAAATCCAACCACAAAATATTCTACCAAATACAACGGTAAACAAAACAATAAAAACGATAGAAGTCACCATTCCTATTGCTATTAAATAAAAGTCTTGAAGGTAAAAAGGAAATCCAAAGATAAAAAACTCCCGATTTAAAACGTTAAATAAAAAAAGAGGATTTCCATTATTCACTTTTACAAATGGAACTACAAAAAGAATTGCTAGTAAGACCCAACTTACATACGTTCTGTAGTTCGTAAATTTCCCTTTTGGTTTTTTCGGAAATATCCACTTTCTGCTTCCACTTTGCTCCATTGTACCAATGGAATCTCGAAAGCCTTTAGGTTGAAGCACCGAAGAAGATTCTTGTTCGGTCATTAATTTTATTTTTAATTATCTCGCATCATTCCATGTAGCTTTTTCTCCTTGCGGAGCAGCTCCTCCTGCAATATTAGGAATATCTTGATTTATGTAATATACATAAGCCGCAATCTTTTCAATATCTCTACCTGGTATTTCACCATCTTTACCAAATGCTCTCATCGCAGGATTATTTTCACTTCCGTTATAAACCATATAGAAAACATTTTTAAATAATCCCTTCTCTTTAATGTTTATCCAATAATCATCAGTAAGATTAGGACCTATACCTCCTGCACCACCTTCTTTATGACAAGAAACACAGGTTGTTTCGAATAATTGTTTCCCTTCTGCAATATTATCCGGATTATATTCTGCATTATCAATGGTTATTTTAGGTGCATTTTTCCAATATTCTTCTATTTCTATGTTGGCTTGTGCAACTTCCTTATCGTATTCTGCATAAGGGTGTGCAAACTCCGTGAATGCATAAGAAGTTAGATATATAATACAGTATGCTACTCCAAAATAGAATAATCCAAGCCACCACTTAGGAAGTGCATTATCCAATTCCAATATACCATCAAATCCATGATCTATAATCATGTCTTTTTCATCTTTATCTCCTTGTTTTTCCACAGCACTTTGTTTCAATCTTTGGAAATAAGGAATCTTAAGAAGTCTTTTATATTCTTCTTTTTCCTCCTCTGTAAGCATATTGTATTTTTTAATATCAATTAGCTTATTCAGAGAATTGTTTATAAATACTACAACTCCACCTAAAACTAAGGTTACCCAGAATATAGCTGAAGAAAAGAACTCTGAACTTTGAGTAAACATAAAGAACGCTCCAGAAATAAGTCCTAGAACAATCAGTATAGTTATTATAATCGGCTGACGAGGTTTCATATTTTTATTTTTAATTTAATCTTCTAAAGGTAGATTTGTTTGTTGTTTATAATAATTTTTTGGTCTAGATAGTACCAATATTACCACAGAAATAAAGAATAAGACAAATAATACAAGTGCTATCGACTGATACACTCCAGCATTCTCAACACTAGAAGTTACCATTTTAATTGTATTTCTGTATGTAGATTCTTCTTTCATTGCTATTATTTGCTTGCTGTTTCTGTGTCCATTGATTTAATATCCTGTCCTAGTCTTTGTAGATAAGAAATTAACGCTGTGATTTCTCTCTTTTCAAGCGGAACAAAGTCTGCTCCTTCTGTTTTCGCTTTTCTTTCAAATTCTGCTTTTATATCTGCTGCTTCACTAAGTATCTCTCCTGCAATAAGCTTCTGTTGATCTTCCATATTTTTCATCACATTCGCTAAATCCTCATCTGTATATGGAACATCAAAAGAATTCTTCATTAATTCTATCTTATCAGCTGTCTTAGAATCATCTAACTTATTTGCAATTAACCATGGATATCTAGGCATTATAGAACCTGCCGAAGTACTTCTAGGATCAAGCATATGTTTAAAGTGCCAAGAGCTAGGATTCTTTCTTCCTTCTCTTGCTAAATCAGGACCTGTTCGTTTTGATCCCCATAAAAATGGTCTATCATAAACAAACTCTCCTGCTTTTGAATATTCTTTAGCCGTCCAACCACCTGTAAATCGAGCTACTTCGTCTCTAAAAGGACGTATCATCTGAGAATGACAAGCATTACAACCTTCTCTTATATACAAATCTCTTCCTTCAAGTTCCAAAGGAGTGTATGGTTTTACAGATGATATAGTTGGTATATTGGATTTTACCATTAATGTAGGTAGTATTTCTACCATTCCACCTATTGCCAATACAGCAAACGAACCAATAGAGAGATATACAGGCATTCTTTCTAACCATAAATGGAATCCTTCTGATGATTTTCTCTGTTTAGATATTTTTGCAAGTGCTGGAGCTTCTGCATATTCATTAGAAACTAACTTCTTATTCCAAACTGTAGCTACTACGTTTACTACCATTAGTATAGCTCCCGTCAAATAAAGAGTACCTCCTACTACTCTTAATATAAGATATGGCGTAATTTCTGTAATCATATCAAGCCAGTTCTTCCAAGCAAGAGTTCCATCAGCATTGAATTGTCTTAATATTAATCCTTGTGTCATTCCACTTATATACATAGGAACCACATAGAAAATAATACCTAGTGTACCTAGCCAAAAATGAGCATTCGCCATCGACTTTGAGTATAGCTTAGTTTTGAATATCTTAGGAATTATATAGTATACAATACCAAAAGCCATAAATCCATTCCAACCTAAAGCTCCTACATGCACGTGAGCAATAACCCAATCCGTAAAGTGTCCTATTTTATTTAATGTTTTTGTAGCTAGAAGAGGTCCTTCGAATGTTGCCATACCATAACATGTAACAGCAACCACAAAGAATTTTAAAATTGGTTCTTCTCGCACCTTATCCCAAGCTCCTCTCAAAGTTAATAATCCATTAAGCATACCTCCCCAAGATGGTGCTATAAGCATTATAGAAAAAGCTGTTCCTAACGCTTGTGCCCACGCTGGTAACGCTGTATATAATAAATGGTGTGGTCCCGCCCAAATGTATATGAAAATCAAAGACCAAAAGTGTATAATAGATAATTTATATGAAAAGACAGGACGATTTGCTGCCTTTGGCATAAAATAATACATAAGTCCTAAAACTGGTGTTGTTAAGAAAAATGCCACAGCATTATGTCCGTACCACCATTGAACCAATGCATCTTGAACACCTGCATATACAGAATAACTTTTCGGGTGAAATACATTCCAGTCTAATGGAATTGCTAAGTTATTGAATATATGCAACATTGTGATTCCAATCCAAGTTGCTATATAAAACCATATTGCTACATACAAGTGACGCACACGACGAACTGAAATCGTAGCAAACATGTTAATTCCAAATATTACCCAAATAAGTGCAGTAAGTATATCTATCGGCCATTCATGTTCTGCATATTCTTTTGAAGTATTAATCCCCATAAAGAACGTAATTACCACCAACACAATTACCAATTGCCAACCCCAAAAGTTAATCCAACTTAGCAAATCTGAATACATTCTAGTTTTCAACAGTCGCTGAAGTGAGTAATACACTCCTGCAAAAATACTATTCCCTACAAACGCAAAAATAACTGCAGAAGTATGAAGCATTCTTAATCTACCAAACCCAAAATATCCTTGACTACTAATCAAAGATTCTAAATCGGAACCAAAAAGACCAGAAATCGTTTCACTTCCAAATAAGTATTCAGGTATCTCTGGCCAAACAAGAAGTGAGGCAACTGTTAATCCTAAAATAAACCCAATTACTCCCCAAAAAATAGTTGCATACGTAAACGCTTTAACTATTCGGTTGTCATAATAAAACTTCTGGACTTCCATATTTCTTATATAATTATTTAATTTTCAATATCTTTTGTATTATCTAATATACGAATTGCAGGAGATTCGTCTTCTTCGAACTGACCTTTTTTAACACTATATATAAAGACCACAAGAAATATCCCTGCTAGCGAAACACTACATAATATCATTAAAAACAATACCTCCATAGGTTTTGCAAATTTAATTCAAAAATTTTATTAGTCGAACGATTTACATCAGAACTTATTTAATGAATACTAATTTAGAATCATTATAAATTAATAAATTCTTAACTACTTATTCCTCATATACGTAATAAAAGTAAAATCATATTCATTTTTATCTGATTTAAAAAACGTTTCGTTTGACAAAATACTCCACTGATTCATATCCAAATACGGAAATGAAGTATCGCCTTCTATTTCTGTATGAACAAGCGTAACTTCTAACACATCGGCATAAGGAAGTGCTTGTTTATAAATCTCTCCTCCTCCTATAATAAATACATCAGAATCAAATTCTTTTGCTTTTTCTATTGCTTTTTCCAACGAATCAACACCATATACTTGTTCTGGCAATTTCTCTGGATTTCTACTAATCACAATATTTTGCCTTTTAGGAAGAGGATTCGGCAACGAATCAAATGTTTTCCGTCCCATTATTATTGGATGATTTAATGTTAACTTTTTGAATCTTTTTAAATCATCAGAAATCTTCCAAAGTAAAGAGTTATTACTTCCTATAATTCTATTTTCGGAGTATGCAACTATTATTGTAATCATCTTTTATCTACATCATTTTTTGCATATGCTTGCAATATTTTTCTAACAAGCGGATGACGAACAACATCACTATCATCTAAGTATATAAATCCTATTCCTTGAGTATCGTTTAGAATTTTCATGGAAGTTTTAAGTCCTGATTTTTGATTAATTGGTAAATCTATCTGTGAAGGGTCTCCTGTAACTATAAATTTAGCATTCTTTCCCATTCTCGTCAGAAACATTTTCATCTGTGAATGCGTCGTATTCTGAGCCTCATCTAAAATCACAAAAGCTTCATCTAATGTTCGTCCTCGCATAAAAGCCAATGGTGCAACTTCAATAATTCCTTTTTCTATGTATGCCGAAAGTTTTTCCATAGGAATCATATCCTTTAGAGCGTCATACAATGGTTGCAAGTATGGATCTAATTTCTCCTTTAAATCACCAGGAAGGAAACCTAAGCTTTCTCCTGCCTCTACTGCAGGACGTGTAAGAACAATTCTTTTTACTTCTCTATTTTTTAATGCCCGAACTGCCAATGCCACTCCTGTATATGTTTTTCCCGTCCCCGCAGGACCTATAGCAAAAACCATATCGTTACTTTCAGATAGACGTACTAACTTTCTTAAATTCGGTGTCTTTGCCTTAATTTTTTTTCCTCCTACTCCATGCACTAAAATATCATCTCCAGAAGCTTCCGAAGGAGTTAAAACCCACTTTTTAGTAAGAAATTTCTCTAAATCTTCCACTGAAATGTGATTATATTCCCCTATAAACTGTATAATGCTTTTTATCGCTTTTTCGAACTCTAATAATTCTTGTTCCTCTCCATTTACAGTTATGTTTCTATCTCTTCCTACTATTTTTAACTTAGGGAAGTGTTCTTTAATTTTCTTAAAATGAGCATTATTTTCCCCATAAAACTCACTTAATTCTATTCCATCTATTTGAATAACAAGTTCTGTCAATATTAGTTACTTTTGTAAAAGATTAATAATTTTAGTGTAAAACTCTTCTTGATTGATTGGTTTGGTTAAAAAATCATCAATTTGGTGCTTCTGAACTCTATCTACATTCATGGTATAATCTCCCGTAATTGCTAAAATAGGAGTTTTTGTATTTTGTGTATTTCTAGATTTTTTTACTTTTTCCGCCAAATCAAAACCAGAAATTTCTGGAAGCTGTATATCTGTTATAATTAAGTCTACTTTATTTTCCCCTAAATAATTAATCATCTTTTGAGCTGAATCAAATTCTATTACCTCAAAATCTACATCTTCAAGCAGTTTCTTTGTAACCTTGCGTATAAACACATCATCATCTACTATAGCTACTTTTTTATTTGTAAATATATCTTCTTTAAGGATTCCTTTACTTGTTGCTTGAGATAGCTGTGGAGAGTTAAAATACATATAAAAACTAATCGTAGTTCCTTTTCCTACTTCACTATCAATAGATACCTCTCCGTCGTATCTCTCTATAATTTCTTTACACAAACTCAATCCCAATCCCATTCCTAATTTGGCATCTTTGTGAGTCTTACTTTGAAAATACTGATCGAAAATATAAGGAATTTCATCTTTTGGTATACCTTCTCCTGTATCAACAATAGAAGTAAAAAATTTAAGTCTATTATCTTCTTGCTCTTCCACTTTCGTATGAATTGTAATAGAACCTTTATCCGTAAACTTGATAGAATTCCCAACTAAATTATAAAACAGTTGATGGATTTTTACGCTATCCGCCCAAACAATTTGCTTTGTACTGTCATCTGCATTTAAATTTAATTGCAGTTTTTTCATATCTGCAAGCGTTTGCAATGAATTTACTATTGCTTCCACCTCATCATATAAAAATAAATTTATATTGTTGAGTGTTAAGTCACTATTCTCTTTCTTTATGTATTCTAGTATCTGATTTACCGTGAGATTTAAAGAATTAGAACTAAATAGAATGGAATCTATATCCTTAATTGCTGTTGGAGAACTTACATTCTCTCGTACTTTTAATGACTTGTTAGAAATAATATTCAACGGTGCTCTCATTTCGTGGGAAAGCATACCCAATACCCGAGTTTTCAGTTCATCATTCTGCTCCGCTATTTTCTTGGCTTTTTGTAATTTATTTTCATAAACTTGAGCAATTATGGTATAAAAAAGTAAAATCAATGTCGCAACTCCCATTCCAACTAATAATTTCTTTACAATCTCTCCTTGCTTTTCTATATCCTTATTATACTGAACTATAAGTTTCTTTTGACGAATTTGATCTAATTCACTTGCCGCAGACGAATAAAAACTAATGATACTTTTACTTCCATTTAATATATTTTCATTTAACTTAATTGCTTCTTTATCTTTATTTTGCAATTTATAGTATGTACTTCTAAGTTGCTCTTTGTATTTATCTTGTACATCTTTAAATGAATTTTTATAATACTTGTTTATATCACTAGCAAGACGTTCTATCTGCTCTGCAAAAGAACCTGAACTATTTTCTTTACCAACTTTCATGGTAATTCGTATTTCTACTTTTTCCTTTTTTACTTCTTCATCTCCCGATATTGCTTTACCGATTCGTTTTAATAATCCTTTTTTCTTAACTTCTTCTGGCTTTGTAATTATAGTATCGTACGTAATCGACCGAAGTGCATTAGAGGCATTGTAGGTCTTTAAATTTTCTAATGCAGAATTAACATCTGGACTGTATATTTTTATAGGTTTCAAACCTCCATCAATCAATGAGTCCAATTTTTTCTTAATACTTACTATTTGCATAGCTACATCTGCCTTAGATTCTACAACTCCAGAAAGGTCGCTTTCGTTTACCGTTATTTGTTGTAATGTATCAAGAACAGAAGATAGTTTTTTTAGGGAATTCTTGTATTCTTCTAAGGTTTCCTTATCGTAATCCTGAAGGTATTTTGCAAAATAGTTATCCGCTTCAAAATAATACGAGGTAGCTTGATTGGTATACCTCATTACATCATTTGGTTTTTGCAACTTTTCTATTGCACTCGATAGTTTTTCTTTATTATCCTTTTGCTCTTTCCAAAAGTAGTAAAGACCTACCTGGAAGGCAATGATTAAAATAAACAGAACTACGTGTATTACTTTTCTATATGTTGTAGGAAGAAGCATAAGACATGTTTGTTGTATACACAAACATAACTAAAATATTTTAAACCAAGATGTTTATCTGCAAAAAATATTAGAATGATAATTTCAGTTGTTTACTTACCAAATTAAAAGTCTTTCTATGATGTATTGTCACACCATGATTTACCAATGCTTCTCTGTGTTTTTTTGTAGGATATCCAGCATTGCTTTCCCAGTTGTAATGTGGAAAATCTTTACTCAGTTTGCTCATCAAATCATCTCTATAGTTTTTCGCTAAAATTGACGCTGCGGCAATACTTAAAAATTTGGAATCTCCTTTTACCACACATTCATAAGGGATTTCCCTGTATGGTTTAAATTTATTTCCGTCAACAAGAATATGCTCGGGAAAAATAGATAAATTATCTAAGCACTTATGCATTGCCAATATACTTGCATTCAGTATATTAATTTCATCTATCTTCTTAGGAGAAACTTCTTGCACGGAATAATCAATTGCATTTTCTTTAATGATTTGCTCAGCAATAATTCTCTTTTTCTTTGATAATTTCTTGGAATCTATAATTAAATCAGAGTAAAAATCACTTGGAAATAAAACAACAGCAGCTACAACAGGACCTGCGAGGCAACCTCTGCCAACTTCATCACAACCAACTTCTAATTCGCAATCCTTAAATCGTTTTTGTAGCATATTATTTTGAACTATTTGATTAAAAAGTGGTTAATTTGTATTCAAAAGTACAAAAAATGGGTTTAATTGAATTAAATAACATCAGAATCTTTTCGAATCATGGATGTATGGAAGAGGAACTAAAAATAGGTTCGGAATACAGAATCGATTTGACTGCTCAAACGGATTTAAAGAAATCTTCCTACTCTGATAAACTGGACGATACTGTGAATTATGTATTGTTAAACACAATTGTAAAAGAAGAAATGGCAATCCGTTCTAAATTATTAGAACACGTAGCTCAAAGAATTTTAACACGTATAAAATCCGAGCTACCAAAAATAAACGCTGCAAAAGTACGCATATGTAAAATAAATCCTCCTGTAAATGGAAATGTGGAAAGTGTTTGTATTGTAATGGAGTTTTAATAAAATATGCATATTCTTTTTGTTTCCAGTTGGTTTCCCTCTCGGTTAGATAAATTTAATGGTGATTTTGTGCAACGTCACGCAAAAGCAGTTTCAACGCTTAACAAAGTTACTGTTATATTCACGATTGGTGATAAAAATATAACCAAATGGGAAACTATTGAAAAAAAAGAATCCAAGAACTATACAGAAATTATAACTTACTTTCCAAAATCAAAATTTTCTATACTTAATTTTTTTAAAAAATGGAAAGCATTATCACAAATGGAAAAACAAGTAGGTTCATACTCGATGATTCATGCAAATGTAATTCACTATCATATGTTGTGGTTGGTTTTCCAGAGAATAATTCACAAAAAGAAATATGTTATTACAGAGCATTCGACTTTATTTTTGGAAGAAAATTCGCACAGAATAACTTTATTTCAAAAACTTGTTTACAAAATCATTCTGCAATATGCGTCAATGGTTCTTCCTGTTAGTAAAAGACTGTTAAACGGAATTCAAAACATTAAACCAATCAAAAATTATCAGATTATTCCTAATGTAGTAGATACTTCT
The DNA here is from genome assembly GCA_020635515.1 of Flavobacteriales bacterium. Taxonomy (GTDB): domain Bacteria; phylum Bacteroidota; class Bacteroidia; order Flavobacteriales; family Weeksellaceae; genus JACJZS01. The sequence continues at coordinate 1,365,799 of JACJZS010000002.1, read as the reverse complement.
CTATTTCAAATTAAAGATAATATAAATTCTATCCCTACGTTTCTACATCTATCTATGCTTAAAGATTCTCACAAAAATATTTCAGGAATTTTAGAAGCAATTAAAACTGTAAAAGAAAAAGGTTATAAATTTAGATTTAGAATTGGTGGTAATGGAGATGTTACGATGATAGAAAATTTTAAAACTAAAAACTACCTAAACGAATATATAGAAGTATTGAACGCATTATCACATAAAGAAGTTTCTAATGAAATGAAAAATGCTGATTGTTTTGTTTTATTTAGCAACTATGAGAATCAACCTTGTGTAATTGTAGAATCATTTTCTTGTGGCACACCTGTAATCTCTACTGATGTTGGTGGAATTAATGAATATTTTCCTAAAAATTTTGGCATACTTATAGAAAAAGGAAATATTTTAGAACTAACAAATGCAATGATAAAAGTAATTGAAGGCAAGAATTTTACCTCAAAAGAAACTATGAATAATTACGTAGAAAAAAACTTCTCAGTTAAAGAAATAGCTACTCAATTCAACACTATATACAGGAATGTAATTACATAAATGAGAGATTTTCTTTTACATATCGACTTCAATATTGAAAACAATCTTTATTTTTCTCCTAATAGTAAAGAAGATGAGGATTATCATCTTTTTTTAGATGGAATTATTTTAAATAAAAAACAACTTATAAATTCCTATTCTAAAAAAAACATTGACGAAGTTTTTAAAAGTCAACTAAGCGAAAACTTTTCTTTTTTGGATAAAGTTTATGGAGAATTTAATGGCTTTTTTATTGATTTTAGAAAAAAGAAGGTTCTAATATTTATCAATCATCAAGCGACACGAAAAGTATTTTACACCTACCAAAAAGGAGTTTTTATCTGTGCTAATTCTATCCATAAAATCACAACTAAAATAGAGGAAAATCAATTAAAAAAAACTGTTGATGTAAATTCATTGTATTCACTACTTTCTGTAGGAAATGTATTAGAAAACAATACAATCGTAAACGAAATTAAACGACTACATTCGTGCGAATACATAGAAATTGATTTATATAAAAAAGACATCTCTATTCGTTCTTATTTTGATTTATCATCAATTAATTATGATGAAAACAAAACTTTAGACACTTTTACTGATGAATTTAATGAAGTTTTTAAAAATGCTATTAGTCAAGAATATTCTTATGATGTAGATAAAAACAAAAAATCTTTTTCCCTTTTGAGTGGAGGTTTAGATTCTAGAGTTAATATAATGATGGCAAGAAAGTTAGGTTTTACTATAAACCAAACAATGTGTTTTTCTCAGAAAGACTATTTTGATCATTCTATTTCTAAAAAAATTGCTTCAGATTTTAAAATTCCATATTTATTTATTCCTTTTGATTCAATAGATTTTGTTAAAGATATTGATAAATTATCAAAAGAGAATGAATTTTTATCTAATTTTCTAGGTTCATCTCATTTTGATTATGCTCTTTCACAAGTAGAAAAAATTAATTCTTATACTATTATTCATTCAGGACAAATTGGTGATGGAATTTTAGGAAGTTTTGTTTCTTCTAAGAAAGTAAATCTTCCCAATATAGAAAGACTTTTTAATTCGCATCAATTAAAACATAAAGTAAAAAATTACCTAGAAAATTATTCTGAAAAATATGAGAAAGAAGAATTATTTTTATTAAAAAATCTTGCATTTAATCGCACGCTATCTGGTTCACATATTTCTGAAAGTCATAATACCACATTGGTTTCTCCTTTCTTTCATCCTGAAGTAATGAAACTGGCTTTGAGTATTCCTCCAAAGTACAAATTCAATCATCGTTTTTACTTTTATTGGATAAATAAACATTTACCTGAAGCAACAAAGTACATTTGGGAATCTACACTTCTTCCTCCCAAAAACACATTTACAAAACACTTTGGCGAACAAATTTTAAAACGAATTCATAAATATTCTTGGCTTGCTATAAATAGAACGGATAAAATATCTATGGTTCCTTATGAATATTATTTCAAAAAAAACAAATCCTTACAAATGCACTTTAATGCTTATTTTGAAAATTCAATTGATAAACTTGATTTCAATCAAGAAATAAAAAGTGATGTTTTGCGTTTGTTTAATGATGGAAACTTTTATGAAAAGACGATGATTTTAACCGTTTTATCAAGCTTAAACACGTTATTTTGAATCAATTTGCAATATTTATAGAAGATTTCATAAAAAGAAGTGGATTACGACTTCTTTCTGTTGCTATTTTTGAAAAATTATCAGGTTTTATAATTTCTTTTCTTCTTATAGTATACTTAGAAAAAGAAGTTTTAGGAGAACTTAGTTATGTACAGTCTGTACTTGCTTTTTTTAGTGCTTTTCTTGGCTTGGGAACAAATTCAGGACTTTTACTTATTGGTTCTCACTTAAAATCAAATAAAAATAGACAGGATTTACTGAACTATTCCTTTAGTTATGGAACTTTATCCACGGTTTTATTTACGATTCTTTTTATATTAATTATTTATTTTTTAGACCTTTCTGATTTGCTGTTTTTTCTTTTTGCAACTCTTTCTATTCGCATGATTGTGTTGTATTTTACAGAACTGCAAAGTGCTTGGTTTAAAACTAATTTAGAAAATAAGCTACTTTCCAATTTTGATTGGATAAAAAACATAGGATTACTTTTATTTGGATTGATTTTAATTCCTAATTACCAAGAAAATGGATTTATAGTTTCTATTATTTTTATTCCTTTAATTGTATTTATATTCTTTAAACAAAAATTGTCTTTGAATTGGGATTTTACTTGGAAAATACAGAATTTCACATCTAAATTTTACTGGAAATTTTCTTTAGTATCTGGATTTTCTGCTTTAATTGCTCAACTAATTTTTATTACTGATTCCATTATGATTTTCCATATGCTCGGAAGCGAATCAAATGCCGAGTACCGAGTTGCTTCGATAATCCCAATAAATTTATTGTTTCTACCTGTAGTTTTCATGAAAACTGATTATGTTACAATAGCAAAAAACTCCATAAACAGGAGTTTTTTGATTAACTATTATAAAAATTATTTTTATTTATTTCTGATTATAAGCTTTTTAATTCTTTTAATCTCTACATTTTTTGGAGAAGAAATTCTATCCATGTTTGGGAAACAATACGCTAATTCATTTTCTATCTTTTTTATATTAATGATTGCGTCTTGTTTATCTCTCTTGCTTAGAGTTCCCTTGGGAAATATCATCTCTGCTTTGGGAAAATCAAATATAAATTTAATCTCTGCTTTACTTACTTTTTTATTAGATATTATTCTTAATTACTTTTTTATACAAAGATACGGACTCATAGGTGCAAGCTATGCCACAGCGATTGCTTTACTTTTTTCTGGACTAATTAACTTTACCTACTTTACACATTATTTGAGTCGTCTAACCAAAAGCTAACACTCCACGAGTAGAAGTAACAGGAACTTTTCTATACAATGGAACACTTTCATTATATCTTCTCAATGTCTTTAATGCAAATCGTATGTGCTCTTCATAAGAAAATAAAGAATCGTATCTACCCAAAGCCTCATGCTTCTCATTAAAAACAAAAGTAACTCTGTTGGGTATAACTCCTAATGTTTTCCCCACACCAAATCGGTTAGCATTTCGGCTTTCTCTATCCCATACCAAATTATAATTGAGATTATTCTCTTCGTGAAATTCTCGAATAGACGAAAAATACTTAGAATTATTAAATCCTACAATATCTGCATTTAATTCTTGGAATTGATTTTTTATATCCCTAAAAGCACAAACTTCATTTGTACAAACTTTGGTGAAATTTTTTGGATAAAAAAACAAAACCAGTGCCTTACCTACATAATCAAGATTAGATACCAACTTTCCTTCTTGATTGTAACCTTGAAACCTAGGCATTCTCTCTTTTTTTCTTCTTTTTTCTAACATAGCAAGTAATCTTTTATTATCTATTAAAGTTAAAATACAACATCAACAGAAATACTATTTATGCATAACATATACAGGTTAAGATACCTGCATACAGATGTTTAAGTTGAGTGTTGTGTAATACAAATATATTAAAAAAAAAATAAACGAGAATTAAGTTACATTATCAGCCTTATTTTTTTTACATTTTTACTTTATTACACAATAAAATGTGTATAATAAAAAAAAGTTTATATCTTTGCAGTCACAAATTGGTTCCGTGGCCGAGTGGCTAGGCAGAGGTCTGCAAAACCTTGTACAGCGGTTCGAATCCGCTCGGAACCTCTAAACAACAAAAAATCCGTTTCATCTGAAACGGATTTTTTTATTTTCATACTTAATCCTAAGAATTATGCAAGCATATTTACTGGATTCTCTATATAATTCTTTAATGTTTGTAAAAATTGTGCTCCAGTAGCTCCATCTACCACTCTATGATCACAAGCAAGTGAAAGCTTCATGGTATTCCCCACAACTATTTGCCCATCTTTTACAATTGGTTTTTCTATAATTCCTCCTACCGATAGAATACAAGAATTTGGTTGATTAATGATTGAAGTAAAGCTTTCTATACCAAACATACCTAAGTTAGAAATAGAGAAAGTAGAACCGCTCATTTCATCTGCTTTTAATCCTTTTCCTTTAGCTCTTCCTGCCATATCTTTAACGCTAGCTGATATTTCAGTCAAAGACATAAAATCTGTATTTTTCAGCACAGGAACTACTAAACCATCAGGAATTGCAACTGCTACACCTATGTTTACATTTCCGTGATGCACAATTTTATCTCCTGCCCAACTGCTATTTATTTGGCTATGTTTCCTTAATGCCATCGCAGAAGCTTTGATAACTAAATCATTAAACGACACTTTGGTATCAGGCATTGCATTTATGAGCTTCCTCGAAGCTATTGCATTGTCCATATTTACTTCTATCATCAGATAGTAGTGTGGTGCTGTAAATTTACTTTCTGCAAGCCTTTTAGCTATAATATTTCTCATTTGAGAATTAGGCGTTTCTGAATCTACTCCTTGAATGATAGGAGCTAAAACCTGCACAGGTTTATTTTCAACCACTTTAGACTCTACTGCAGACGGCTTATAACTCTCTATATCCTTTTTTATAATTCTCCCATTCTCTCCTGAACCTTTAACAGAGTTGATATCTATTCCTTTATCTTCCGCTAATTTTTTCGCTAGTGGAGAAATAAAAACTCTACCTCCTGAATTTGTAGAAGAATCTTGTTTTTGAGCAGTTTCTTTTACTTCTTCTTTATTTACTGATTCTGACTTAGCTTCCTTATTACTAACTGTGCTACTTCCTCCTCCTGCAACAATTGCAGAAACATCAGTACCTGCTTCACCTATAATAGCTAAAATAGAATCTACAGGAGCAGACTCATCTTCTTTTGTACCTATATAAAGTAAAGTTCCTTCAAATTCGCTTTCAAAGTCTTGAACAGCTTTATCGGTTTCAATTTCTGCTAAAATATCCCCTTCATTTACAGAATCCCCAACTTGTTTATGCCATTTAGCAACCTTTCCTTCCGTCATGGTATCACTTAATCTTGGCATGGTTATCACTTCTACATTATCTGGAATCTCTACATTTGATGATGACTCTACAACTTCTTCGCTAGAAGATTCATTATTTTCATTTTGAACAGATTCTGCTGAACCTCCTCCGCTAATCAAAGAAGAAACATCTTCTCCTGCTTTTCCAACTATAGCAAGAATAGAATCCACAGGAGCACCTTCTCCTTCATTAGTTCCTATATAAAGTAAAGTTCCTTCAAACTCGCTTTCAAAATCTTGAACAGCTTTATCGGTTTCAATTTCTGCTAAAATATCTCCTTCACTTACGGTATCTCCTACTTTTTTGTGCCATTTAGATACTTTTCCTTCGGTCATAGTATCGCTTAGTCTTGGCATTGTTATAATTTCTGCCATGTTTATTTTTTATTTTCGTATTGATCTATAAATGGATAATTTGGCTCAGAATATATAAATTCATATATCTGACTTGGGTCTGGATTAGGTGATTTTTCTGCAAACTCTACACAATCATCTACTAAATCACGAGTTTTTTTCACTAACTCCTCTAATTCATCTTTTGTTGCCCAATCATTTTTAAGGATTTCTTTTTCGACAATAAGTATCGGGTCTTCTTCTTTGTAACTTGCCACTTCTTCTTTTGTTCTGTATGGTTCTGCATCAGACATTGAGTGACCTCTATACCTATAGGTTCTAGCTTCTAAAAATGTAGGACCATCTCCTCGTCTTGCTCGCTCTATTGCTTCGTGTGCAGCTTCTGCAACTTTCACAGGATCCATAGCATCAACAGGAGCCGATGGCATTTCGTATCCAAATCCTAATTTGTATATATCTTCATGATTTGCTGTTCTTTCTACCGAGGTTCCCATTGCATATTGATTGTTTTCGCATACAAATACCACAGGAAGTTTCCAGTTCATTGCCATATTAAAGGTTTCGTGAAGTGTCCCTTGACGAACAGCTCCGTCTCCCATAAGACATATGGTTACTGCTTCTCTATTGAAGTATTTATCTGCAAATGCAATACCTGCACCAAGAGGAATCTGACCTCCTACTATTCCATGTCCTCCATAAAATCTATGTTCTTTACTAAAAACATGCATAGAACCTCCCATTCCTTTTGAAGTTCCTGTAGCTTTCCCACAAAGTTCTGCCATAATTTTCTTTGGATCTACTCCCATTGCCATAGGATGTATATGACACCTATATGCTGTAATCATACTGTCTTTAGACATATCCATTACATGAGTAAACCCAGCAGGAATAGCTTCTTGACCATTATACAAATGCAAGAAACCTCTTATTTTTTGTTTTAAATAAAGCGAACGACATTTATCTTCAAATCTCCTCCACAAATTCATATCTTCATACCATTTCAGATAAACTTCTTTTGTAAATTCTTTCATTGGAACCTTATTTCTTAATTATGACTTATTTAGAAAAGATTACACAATACTTCTAAGCTATGTAATCAATGGCAAAAATAGTTGTATATTTTCAATTATACAAGTCGTTAAATAAATAAAGTAGGATTCTCTAAAATCAAAAGAATAAAAAATAGTTTAGTGAAAAATAAAATTAGAATCTGATAGAATCTATAATTGTCCGATTAATTCATTAATTTTGCATTTAATTTTTAAACTTTAATACAAAAAATATGAATAAGTACATAAAGTTAGTTTTATCTGTTTTAATGATTATAGGAGGAATTATTTTAATTGTAAATAGAGAAACTGCATGGGGAGTTATTTTAATTATTTTATCTATCTTTCCTATCGTTTTATTCTTTAGAAATGAATTTATACTTCTAGCATTTTGGCAAATTAGAAAACAAAATTTAGCTGGAGCTAAAAAATGGTTAGATAAAATAAGCAATCCTAGCAAGCAACTTCATAGACAACAAATGGGATATTTCAACTATTTAAATGGAATATGTGTATCGCAAGATAATCCTGCAAAAGCAGAGAACTATATGAGAAAATCACTTGAATTGGGATTAACTTTTGATCACGACAAAGCGTTAGCTTCTCTAAATTTAGCAGGTTCTCTACTAAGTAAAGGGAAGAAAAACGAAGCGGAAAAGTACTTAGCAGATGCAAAAAAATACGACAAATCGAATATGCTAGGAGACCAAATAAAAATGATGAAAGAACAAATGAAAAGAGTTAATGTTGGTAGAAATATGCATAATCCACATATGAGAAATAGAGGAAAATACTTTTAATTAATGGATTTATTCTATACTTTTTTAGGCGTTTCTATAGGTATTTTCCTTGCTTATTTATTCCTTGTTTTTAAAAGGAAAAGAGTAATACGAAATGATGCTGAAATAGTAATGACTAACATTAAACGAGTAAGTAAATTAATTACGGTAGAAGGGGAGTTTTCTGAAGTATACCAACACAGGCACAAAGGAGATTATTTCTTTAAGATTTTAAAATCAGAGAAAAAAGCAATTGTAATTGTAAAAGCTAAAGTACTAATGGGATACAACTTAGACAAAATGAAGTTTACAATTGATGAAATCCAAAAGAAAATAATCATTAATCAAAAACCTGAAATAGAAATTCTGCATCTTTCCACAGAAATGGAATATTTCGACATCAAAAACGGAACATTAAACCGATTTTCGAAAGATGAATTAAATGAAATAAAAGAAGATGCAAGGGAATTTATGGTAAAAAAAATTCATGATTCAGATTTACCAAAACTGGCACTAGAGCAAGGAAGTGAAGGAATCAAGCTTATAGAGCAAACTTCAGAAAGTTTAGGTTGGAAGTTGATTCATAAATGATGCTACTTGTTTAGGTAATTCATCAAAATATCTGTTTTCCTTTTCCCTATTATTTTTTGCACTTCGAGTATTGGAGCTTCTTTGATTCGTTTAAAGGACTTGAATTCTTTAAGTAATTTTTCGATTGTTTTTTCTCCAAAACCTGGTATATCTTCCAATTCGGAATTAAAAGCAGATTTGCTTCTTCGGTTTCTGTGATGAGCAAGTCCAAAACGATGAGCTTCATCTCTTGCTTGCTGAATTATCTTGAGTGTTTCAGAAGTTTTATCTAAGTATAAAGGAATAGAATCATGCGGAAAATATATTTCTTCTAATCGTTTAGCAATTCCTATAATTGAGATTTCATTTTCTAGGTTTAATTCTTTTAAGCTTTTATACGCAGATGAAAGTTGACCTTTCCCTCCATCAATAATAATTAAATCTGGAAAATCCTGTTTTTCCTCTTGTAAACGTTTATATCTTCTATAAATTACTTCTTGCATAGACGCAAAATCATCGGGACCTTCAACGGTTTTTATGTTAAAAATTCGGTATTCTTTTTTTGCAGGCTTTCCATTTTTAAATACTACACAAGCAGATGCTGGATTGGTTCCTTGTATATTTGAATTATCAAAACATTCTATATATCTTGGTTCTTTTGGCAAATGAAGATTTGCTTTCATTTCCTGCATAATTCTATTGGTATGCCTTTCAGGATCAACAATTTTTACTTGTTTTAATTGTTCGATTCTGTATTGTTTGGCATTTTTTAGTGAAAGCTCCACGATTTTTTTCTTATCTCCAATCTTGGGAAAAATCAAATTCACATTAGGGATTTCTAAATCAAGCTCTATGGACGTAAATATTTCTTTGCTAGTAGAACCAAAATTAGTTCGTATATCAATTATTGATTTTTTTAGGATTTCATCATCAGATTCATCTAATATTTTTCTGTATTCGGTAGTAAATGATTGCACAATTGCACCTTTATTAATTTTCATATAATTAACAAATCCTGCGGTTTCATCGGAAGTGATTGAAAAAACATCTACTTGATTTATGGTAGGATGAACCACCAAACTCTTAGATTGATAGGTTTCTAGACTGTTTAGTTTTTCTTTTATTTGCTGTGCTTTTTCATATTCCAATTGCTGAGCATACGTATTCATTTGTTGAGTAAAATTCTCTATTGGGAATTGAAAATTTCCTTTTAAAATTTCTCTTACTTCACTTATATCTTTCAAATAATCTTGTTCTGTTTGTAAGTTCTCACAAGCTCCTAAGCAATTACCTATATGATATTCCAAACAAACTTTATAGTTTTTACTCTTTATTTTCTCTTGCGATAAATCCAAACTACAAGTTCGTATAGGATACAAAGAACGTATCATCTCTAGAACGTATTTGATGTTTTTTACGTTCACATAAGGTCCAAAATACTCACTTCCATCATTAATTTTTCTTCTTGTATAAAAAACTCTCGGAAACCTTTCTTTCTTTATACAAACCCATGGAAATGTTTTATCGTCTTTTAAAAGAATATTATACTTGGGTTTATTCTCTTTTATTAAGTTATTTTCGAGTAAAAGTGCATCAAACTCGGATTCTACAACTACTGTTTTTATATGATGAATCTTGGAAACCAGTACTCTTGTTTTTCCATTTAAGTTGTCTTTTTGGAAGTATTGTAAAACTCTTTTTTTTATATTTTTTGCTTTTCCTACATACAATATCTTATTATTCTTATCATAATACTGATAAATTCCTGGCTCTGAAGGAAGTGTTTTAAGTTGTAATTCTAAATCTTTTTTCACTTTTATTTGCTAGATAAATAAAAGTAGATATAAAAAAAGAAACCGCCAAATTTGGCGGTTTCTTTCTATTATAAATGAACTACTACTAGAATTAGTTTCCTACTTTCTGAGTATCTACATTTCCGTTTACAGAAGTTGTTTTTACTATGTAAACTCCTTTTGCAACGTCTAATGATTCTGTTACTTCAGTTCCATTTCCTTTGATTGATTTAATCAATCTACCTGTAATGTCATATACTTCTACATTTGCAATCTCATCTGCTGACTTCACAGAAATCATACCACCGTCAAGTGCTACTAATGTTCCGTTTTCGATAACGTTCTCAGTTGCTAAGTTATCTGCGTTATAAACCAACTCAAATCGATTAGCAATTGTTTTAGCTCCTGAAACAAACTTATAATCTCCATCTTTAGTTAAATTGTGGATAGTATTAAGTTCTTTGTCTTTTAGAAGTACATCTACACCTTTAGCAAATACACCTTCTACTTTTGTTAATGAAACTTCGTAAATATTAGATTCAGTTGCATATGCATTTTCAACAATTACTGGCACTGCATCTTTAGAATCAAATTTACCTCTACCTTGAATTACCAGTTTATTTTCATTTCCTTCTGATTTTGTATATAGTTTGTATGGCTCATTTACTGCTCTAGCGTCATATCTTCTATCATAACCTCTAGTTGAACCGTCTACATAACCTACTAAGATATTACTAACGATACCTGTAACATTATCTTTTAAGTCAATCCAAAGTCTATCTTTTTCTTCTGATGCAGAAGACTCTCTAGCAAAACCATTGGTTGCCGTAACGTGGTTGGTAGTAACTCTCTGTGTGTTATTAAATTCTATAATTCCTTCTCCTGTTGAGTACACACTAAATGCTTGCCCTACTCCTATGTATTGCGTAGGCGTAAATCCATATACAGCAGAACCAGCACCTCCTGTTAGATTCCAAGTCGCGAATCCTCCACTATGTGGATATTTTCCATTTGTTGTAATCGGAGGAGATGTCCAATAATAAACTGCTTGTTCTATGTTTTGATTCTTCGGCTCTGAAAGGAATTTTTGAGCATCAATCGCAGAAGGATATGGATTACCTAATAATGTTTGATTTCCTCCTCCAACTTCAAAATCAATACCTGAAGTACCGTCAGAATTCAAGTCAACTTGAATAGTACCGTTGTTTGCTTGTCCTCTATAAACTAGATTTCTAACAGCAGAATTAGAACTTGTAGTATTACCTACAGGACCCGTTGGGATATTTGTAAATCTTTGTCCCCCTGTTTTTAATATAAATCCTTTACCTGGCTCTATAGCAGTATCGTCAGCTGCTACCCAACCAGATACGTCTAACACAAATACTCCTGTACCTGTACCTCCTGTAGAAACAGAACTGTAATATCCTCCTTGTGGTAAAGAATTAGCTGAAGGTCCATCTATATTTGCAGGTGCTAACCAATTAACATTGTTTGATGTTGGATCATTAGTTAATGTATTGAACACTTTATTACCAAAATCATTGGTAGCTGTAAATGCAGGAGCAGAATCATCACCATAGTATGCTGTAGATCCATTAACCCCTCTAGAGTCACCAGCTGCTGGTATAATTGGTCTAGCTCTATGAACCCAAGTATAATCGTTAACTGTTCTCGTCTGAGTTTCTAAACGAACCCTAGGCCCTGCACAATTAGCACAGTCTTGTACGAAGTTACCTCCATGTTGTACCACTACCTTACCAGTACCTGTTGTACTGTTTGGTTGAGCTGGAGAAGTTGGCGGAGTATTACCCGCAGTGTACGGATTGTTAAGTACTCTTACCCAAGCATCTGGCTCAATAGTAAGCGTTACTCCATCGTTGATAGTAAGCACGTTACACTCAAATGAGTTTGCTGCAGTTACATTTAAATCTCCTGTTATAATCGCTCTTGTTGATTTATCTGGAACTAAACCAACTCCAGGACCTGTACCTGAAGCTGCACTCCAAGAACCATTATATGTTTTGTCTCCACCTGTACCTGAATTATTCATTTTAAATACGTAAAACAAGTTTGTACCAGCCAATGTGTTCCCGTTACCTGATCCTTTTAATGCTGGATGCCAAGGATTTAAACTTACACCTGATGGAGTTCCTGTACTTGTTTTATTCTCGTTAATATCTCTATTGTACACAAAAGTAGAAGGATTAGAGCAATCTCCTGTTGTTGAAGCCCAAGACAGCATAGCTAATGCTACTTTAAATTCCCCTAAACACGTAGGTAATACAATACCTCTGTTTGCACGAACACTACTGGTCTGTGCTTTGGTAGTACCAGGTACTATGTCATCAAACGCTTTAAATTTCATTACACTGTAATGAGTGTTTACCGTTTCATTATCCATCAAACTAGTATTGTACGTAGTATTAGCAGTACTTCCATAAGCGTTTGTAGTAGCATCAGCAGCTGCAAGAGTTACATTGGACCCTCCTGAATATTGGAATAATCCTGATCCATTATAGGTAATTCTATTAGGTTCGTTAATCACATATGCTGTACCATTTGTCAATCCGCTCTTTGTAAAACCTAACACTTGCATACCGTCTCCTACACCTCCAAAATTATCTCTGTAATGTTGGAATAATTTAAATTTACCGTTTACTAACTTTGTTTCATCTTCTCCAAAACTACTTCCTTCCCCTGGTAATGGGAAATCAGTAGCCACAGGATCTACACCATCGCTATAATCATAATACCATGCAGAACATCCACAAGCTCTATAACCACCACTAGCAAATACTTTTGCTTCTGTTCCTAACTCAATTGAAGCTCCAGGGTTAACCGTACCTAAATCAAAGTTGGTAGCGTTATTAGAACCATTAGCTCCATCCATATTATACACTTTTGTTCTACTCAGTAATGTTATTTTCACATTCCCTGAACCTGAAGGTATTGAACTTGTATAAGTAGGTACTACTGATGCCGCTCTAGTAGGAGCTGTATTCACACCATTTGCTAATACTTTATTAACAAAATACGTACCTGTAGTAGCTCCTTCAACTCTAATTTCGTCACCTATCTGCAAACCATGTCCTGTAGGTAAACCACTGATGTAATTTACTGCATCAGACGTAGCTGTAGCTGTAACTTGTCTATTAATATTATTTAATATAAGTCCATAGTATGATTCAAAAATACCAAAAGTATTTCCACTGTTGGTATTAGGATCTAAATTCCCATCAAACGTAGTGGTAGCAGCAATAGTAAACGTAGCCGTATAATTGTTTCCTCCATCGTTCATGTAATAAGTAGTTCCCGTTTCATCTGCTTGATGATATACATCAATATTATAGACACCATCAGACGCATAGCTAGAAGGTGGTATAGTAATTACCGATAAATCTTCAAATTTATCTCCACCTCCACAAGAAGTTTGTGTAGCTAAGCTACTATAAGCTGTAAAACTAGGTGCAGGACTTCCTTGTTTGTATACTCTATAGTACATTTTTGCATTAGAAAAACTAGTATTGCTAGTTACTAGGTTTGCACCATTGATTTTTAGGGTACCTGATTGAGGCATAGTCCCTAAATTTGTTCCGTCAAATGCTCCAGAACCTGGATCACAACTATCTTGAGCTCCTGTATATCTAAATATAGCTCCCCCACCGTTAAAATCAATTCCGATTTTAGCTCCTTTTATTTCAGGAGTAGCAGGAGCGGTAGATACAGTATAACTGTAATTAGACCCTGAATTATTATTTAGATTAATCGTTCTAAAATCTGCTTCTGTATTTGAAGGTGTATTTGTTCCAGAAGTTAATACATAGTACGATACTGTTGTTCCGCCAGTCTGAGCAGGAATAGTAGCCGTAAATGTTGTTCCTGAACCTGTCATTTTTATAAAACTAGCAGATGAGAATCCTCCTCCTGTATGATATCTTAGATAGATATCTTGCCCATTTAATTTAGTACCACTTAAAGTAGCCGTAACCGTAACAGATTGTGAACTTGAAGGCGTTGCTGGTGCTTGTGATACTGAACTTACAGAAATAGGATTCCCTTGCACAACAAAAGCCACTCCATTTCCTCCAGCATTAGAACCATCAGTTTTAAAAACAACATAATCGGTCGCGTTCGCCACATATACTTTCCATGCGTTGTTAGAATTACCACAATTGCTACCAATTGGAGTTGTCTGCCCATTGTTGAAATTTTCTCCATTACTATTTGGGTGATACTCTCCACATGGAGTATTATCTCCAAAGAATCTAAAATACTTATCCCCTGAAGATGATACAGATTTTGTTATAATTAGTGAAGACCCCGCACTAGCTGACATTGCCTGTCCACTCCCCCAAGAACCTCCAACAAAATCACCTGAATTCAGTGAATTCTGCCCAAATGCAAAACTACTCGTCATTACGAGCAGTAAGCACGAAAACAACCAACCCAAAGAAGAACTCTGAGGTGGTCTTTTTTTGTTAAAAAATAAATTTGTAACCATAATATAATATTATTTAATTGTTTGTAGTCAAATATAACACTAATTTAACAAAACCAAAAAAAAAATCGATGAATCAACCAATAACCTCTTTAAACACTAACAAACAAGCAAATACAACAAAGAGTACATTTAACACTAAGTTAATATTCGTATACATACATAGGAAATGATGTGTAAATTACGCCCAATTTCCCTACACTTATAATTAATTCAAATTAATAAAACATTAAAGTCGGAATATCAACCAACTAAAGTATAAAATTAAAAATTCATAGGCATAACTTTTAAACCTAAAATACTTCTACTCTGTTCAGCATAACAAAACGGTTGTGTAATTTTAATCTTGATTGAAAGATAAATAAATCACTCTTTTTGTCACACTGAGCGAAGTGAAACGAAGTCAAAGTGTGTGTGTAAAAAAAGAAGTATAAATTGCATGAATCTCCTAAAAGCAATTCATTAATAGTTCTTTTTGCTAAATACAAAACTGTTTGTCTTCTACCAAGTCTTGTCGAAGTTTAAAATCAATTTGTCCACTTTGTTGCGTTCATGAGAATATTTCCTGGTCCGCGAATTTCCACCTTTGTCACTTCCGATATTTTAAATCCATCATTGGTTTCACACATGGTTTTAATTCTCTTTTTTGCTTCTTTGGAAAGCTCCATTTTAGTTACCAATATACAATAACTTTGCTCACTTCCTCTACCTACTCTTCCTCTTAACTGATGAAGCTGAGAAAGCCCAAATCGTTCTGAATTTTCTATTACCATAATCGAAGCATTAGGTACATTTACACCTACTTCTATAACATGTAGTTGCTACCATTATATGCGATTTTCCTGTAGAAAATTTATTCATTTCTGCTTCTTTTTCTCGTGGTTTCATTTTTCCATGAACGATAGAAATTTGGTATTCTGGAGCAGGGAATTCAGAAGCAATATATTCAAAACCGTCCATTAAATTTTTATAATCCAAGGTTTCACTTTCTTCAATAAGTGGATAAACTATATACACCTGCGTTCCTTGTCTATCTGCTGACGAATAAATCGAATAATTTCGTAACGTTTATCTTCGTAAATATGGATTGTTTTTACTTGCTTTCTTCCTTTAGGCAGTTTCATCAATTACGGATAAATCTAAATCGGAATAAAAGTCATTGCATTATTCGCGGAATTTTGCTGTCATCACCAAAATATCGAAGGAATACTGTTTTTTTCCCTAATTTGGCTCGTTGTGCAACTCCAAACCGATGTTGTTCATCAATTATTGCCAAACCTAATTTTTCAAACTGTACAACATTTTCTAATGAAGCATTGTTCCTACCAGTATTTTTAAGTTTCCTTCCATCAAACCAGAATGAATTTCATTTCGCTTAGCTTGCGAAGTTGAACCAGTTAGTAATTCTACTGGAATCCCTAAAGGCAAAATCAACTCTTGAATCGAATTAAAATGCTGTTGAGCTAATATTTCTGTTGGAGCCATCAAGCATGCTTGTCGATCCATTATCAATTGCATTAAATAGAAAGTAATGCAACCAAGCTTTTCATGACCAACATCATTGAACAAACTGAGTCATCTGAATTATTTTACCTTTGTCACACTAGCAATCTCGAATTTCTCGTACCACTCCTTTTGTGAGCATTGGCTTGTCGAAGTGTGTAAAAAAATTAAAAGTTAGAATGCTTCGACAAGCTCAAAATGATATCCTACATTCACGTAAAGGATATTGCATTGAGTACCTGTGTCACACTTCTGTTTTGCAAACCACTTTTCAATCCCCTTTGAAGTGTTGAAAAAAGAAAATCTCTTCGACAAGCTTTAGTCGTGACAGCAACATTTTGACTTAATGCTTGAGTATATTCAGCAAGATGAATACCTTTGTAATGCTTCTTTCCTAGAAATTAGTTGATTTTCTCTTATAACTGTTCACTTAAATTTTCAGGAATTAAATTATAAATTTCTTCGACAAGCTAAATTAATGTATACATTTTGATACCAAGTTATTATTAACTACTTTTGTTGAAGTTTTATCTTGTGAGAGAATATAGTGAAGAAAAACCTGTATTTTTAGTAGCAAAACTAGAATACAATTCAATTTTCTGGCTGCAATGCTCAACAACATTTTGACTTAGTTAGTTATTCCATTATATTACCTTTTGACTGAGCTTAATCGAAGTGGAAGTAATCAACCATTTGTAATACGAAACCAAACCAATTCTATAACTCCAAATTCATCTTTAAAAGCTCCTACCAAACGTTTTTTACCTGCTCCATATTGCACTTCTTTAGTACAATCTCTCCTTTTAACTGAACTTGTTTGTTCTAAACTGAGCTACCACTGTTTTAGAAATGATACTTCTATCTACATATCTATACGGAAAATGATTTCAGCAAATCAAAATACGTTTTGACTTCCAAAAGTTATTGAAGTACTTTCACTTTTTCCTTGCCAACACCTTTTATATATTCTACAGATTTATTTAAATATACTTTCATGCATTCTTTAGCTTTCTTCCAACATCAACATTTGACTTTTTAACGCCTTGCACAGAGATATTTATGTCCCACATAGAGCTTGTCGAAGAGATACCAACAACAAAAGTAAATCAATGAAAAAATATTTCGAATAATCCCTAGACAACAATTCAAAGAAAATACATCAGCATAACAAAAACATACAAAAAAAAGACTTGAACGCAATCAAGTTGCATCAAGCGGATTAATTTAATTCTGAAATTTAAACTTTTCAAGTTTAATTATCATTCTTTTATTATCCTCATCATAATGAAGCTTTTTTAAGAGAAAAACAAATTGCTATGGCAACAAAAAAGATTGGTATAATTAATGAAATTAAAGAGGTAGTGGGAGAAAATAAAAGTGCTGGCGTTTCTAGATTTAAAGTCATTTTCTAATTATTTTTACATTATCTGAGTTATTCTTCTCTGTATATATCTATTAGTATAAACAACAACGAAATTAAAAGAGGTCCAAAAATAAGTCCTAAAAAACCAAATAAATTAAGTCCTACTATAATTCCGAATACTGTAATTAAAGGATGGATATTATCTAATCTTTCCAACAACGTAAACCTAAATATATTATCTACACTTCCTATTACTACAGTTCCCCAAATTAAAGTAAAAACACCTTCATACGTCTGACCATTAGCATCAAAGTGTGTGTAATAAAGAATTAAAGGAAGAATGCTTCGACAAGCTCAGCATGACAAAATGCGATACAATCATCATGAGCTTATTAAAAGAGTAATCCCTAAAATCTATCTTCTAAACTTCTTGCTCCGTGATGAATTAATAAAATATCTACTTCATATTCTGAAATAACTCTATAAACAATACGATAATTACCTTCAACAATCTCTCTAATGGTTTCATCTTTCATTTCTAAAACAACTTTTCCTATATAAACTTGAGATTTTACTTTTTGTACTTTTTTGATGATTTTATTTACTTGAAATTTTGCATACTTTTTAGAATCTTTTGCTATGTACTCGTAAATTTCTTTTAAATCATGTTTTGAGGATTCCAACCAATTTATTTTGACCATTTATCCACTTCTTTTAATAAATCTTTCTCATCTATTTTTTTTCCTTTTTTGGATTCTTCAATACGAAGCTCTAATTTTTCAATAAAAATTAATCTTTCTACCAATTCATCAATAGTAAATTGAGACGGAAAATCATGAAGTTGATTTTTTAATGCTTCTTTGGTAATCATGACTCTAGGTTTAACAAACAAATATACAAAATATATCGTTCTAAGTAATTATATATCCTAGAATAGCTTGACTAAGATACTCAATAAAGCAACATAGACGACCCAACTCAGCATTAAAAAATGCGATACAATCATCTTGAACTTATTAAAAGAGTAATCCCCTAAAATCTATTCTCTTTTTTCTATCCTCTTTTTTCTATCCTCTTTTATCTATTCTCTTTTTCCTAACATCTACTTTCTTTTTCTATCTTTACGTAAAATTTCCCAACGTGATATGAAAAAACGATTCATTCCTGTCATTTCTATTTTTATGACGATATCCTTATTCATCTTTATTAGCTTACAGATATATTGGCTAAAACAAGCAATGGATGCCAACAACACTGAGTTTTCTTCTAAAATATACAAGGTTCTAGAACAAACCACAGAACAAATAAACGAACACGAATTAAAAGAATACTACTCAAAATTTAACTCTCTTATAGACAACGTAAAAGAAAAAAAAGATCAACCTAAAGTAAGTATTATACAATCCGTAATTGACTCTGCCAGCACACAACATATTCTCTACAAAAAATACATCATAGAAGAAGGGAAAATTCCTATTCCTGAATTTAAAGGAGATTCTCTTTCAACCACACGAATTTATTCGGACGAGGGAGTTCTTCGTATAGAAAAAAACAACAATTCGCCAAAAACAACATCGTATCTAATGCAAGAATCCATAAAAAACTCAACGTTTACATTAGATGAATTTGCTCGACTCAACATTACTCAAAAACCACTAGAAAAAAGAGTTTCTATTCCAATAATTGATTCAATCTTAATCAACGAACTTCGCATACGACATATCGACTCTAAACCCGAGTTTGCTGTACTCGACGCTTCTATGAATTCTACCTCCATCATCAGCTCAGGATATAAAGAAACAGAGAACTTCAAAAAAAACTATAACTTTATATTGTTTAAAGACAGTAAGGACAATCCTCAATACTACCTTTCTCTTTATTTTCCAGATAAAAATATATCTTTATTAAACTCTGTTCTTGGAGCAATCCTCATTACACTTGCAAGTATTATTATAATTATATCTATATACATTACCTCTCTCAACTACATGAATCGCCAAAAGAAAATATCTGAAATTAAAACTGATTTCATCAATAATATGTCACACGAACTAAAAACGCCTATTGCCACCATAAACGTTGCCACTGATGCACTTACCAATGAAAAAATCATTCAAAATCCAGAAAAAATAAAAACCTATTCCGAATTAATCAAAAAGGAAAATCAACGAATGCTTAAGCAAATAGAGATGATTTTACAAATGTCTAAACTAGAAAAAAGCATGCAACACCTTTCACTCAAAAAAACCAATGTTCGCGATATCATTCAATCTGCCGTACAATCCATAAAAATACAAGTACTGAGTAAAGGAGGAACTCTTACCGAAAATTACAGCGCAGAAAAACACAACTTATATATAGATGAATTTCATTTTTCTAATGCAATCATAAACCTGCTAGACAACGCAAATAAATACTCCAAAGAAATCCCAGAAATAATTGTTTCTACCTACAACGAAAAAGGATTCTATGTATTTCAGGTAAAAGATTCTGGGATTGGAATGAATCCTGATGTGGTTGGCAAAATATTTGATAAATTCTACCGAGAGGAAACTGGAAATATCCACAACGTAAAAGGACATGGATTAGGTTTAGCATATGTTAAAAAAATCATAACTTTGCACAAAGGAAAAATAGAAGTTGAAAGTAAAAAAGGAGAAGGCTCTACTTTTACAGTTAAAATTCCTCTTTCTTAACACTAATTAAAATGGAAAAACATAAAATATTGCTTGTAGAAGATGATTTGAGTTTCGGAAGTATTCTCAAAGATTATCTGATGATTAAAGATTTTGACGTAACTCACGCCATAAATGGAGAAGATGGATTATCTAAATTTAAACAAAAAGAGTATGACATTTGCATTCTTGATGTGATGATGCCCAAAAAAGATGGTTTTACACTTGCCAAAGAAATCAAAGAGTTAAATTCCAAAACTCCTATTGTTTTTCTTACTGCAAAAGATATGCGAGAAGATGTTTTGAAAGGATATAAAATAGGTGCCGATGATTACATTACAAAACCATTTGATTCTGAGCTTTTGCTGTACAAAATAAAAGCCATAATCCAGCGAAATTTTAAATCAGAAGATGAAAATGAAGAATACCTCTTCCGAATTTCAGACTTTACTTTTGATTCTAAAATGAGAATACTTACGATTAACTCCAAATCAGAAAAACTATCTCCCAAAGAAAACGAACTCCTAAAAATGCTTTGCATAAACAAAGACGATATTTTGTATCGCGACGAAGCTCTTAGGAAAATATGGAAAAAAGACAATTATTTTTCTTCTAGAAGTATGGACGTATACATAGCTAAACTGCGTAAAATACTAAAACAAGATAAAAACGTGGAAATCATTAACATTCACGGAGAAGGTTTTAGACTTTTGGTTAACAAGCAATAAAAAATGCGAAACATACTCAACTATAAACTGTTTGATTTAGGAAAAGATAATCCCATTTATCTTTCTCATTTACTTCTATTTATTCTTGCTCTTGTAGTTACTTTTTTTGTGATTCGGTTGGTAAGCTACGTCATTAAGTACCGATTAAACAAAAGAGGAAAACTCGATGGAAGAACACAATCTATTATTCAACTCACAAAGTACATTCTTTGGGTTTTAGGAATTAGTTTCTCTGTTCATCTTCTTGGTATAGATGTTACTTTTATCATTGCCAGTTCTGCTGCATTATTGGTAGGTATTGGTCTTGGTTTGCAGAATATCTTTAAGGACTTTATGTGTGGAATCGTAATTTTAGTGGAAGGAACTATAAAAATAAACGATGTAGTGGAAATTGATGGCGAAGTAGTTCGAATTAAATACATATCACTTAGAACCACAGAAGTTTTTACACGAAGTTTTAATACAGTTCTTGTTCCTAATCATAAATTCATAGAAGAAAAAGTAACCAACTGGTCGCACAATGAAGAACCTACTCGTTTTAAACTCAAATTATCTGTTCATTACGACACAGACATCAACTTAATGAAGGATATTGTAATGGAAGTTGTCTTAGGCAATAAAAATGTAATTAAAACCAATCGCTTTTATCCTTTTATTCGATTTACAGAATACGGAGCTTCTTCTTTGGATTTTGAACTCTACTTTTGGAGCGAAAACCTTTTTCTTATAGAAAATGTAAAAAGTGATTTGCGATTTCAAATTTTAGATGAATTTAGAAAAAACAATATTGAAATTCCTTACCAACAAATCGTTTTACATAAAGTATAACAAAACATAATGCATATAAATAGACACGAAATAATACTCGAAAACCAAAGAGCAATTCTAAAACCATTCAACGTAATGGAAATAGAAAACCTTAGAACTATTTTTTACAACGAGGTACTAGAACATTTTGAATTGGTATTAAGTTCCAACAACGAGCTGTTCAACGAATACATAGATTATTTAATTAAAACTTCGGATTATACTGATGTTATTACTTTTGTTTGTTTCGATAAAAAGGTAAACAAAACCGTAGGAATAACTCAACTCAAACACATCGATTTTCATAATAAAAAACTAGAAGTTGGAGGAACTTGGTATGGAAAAGAGTTTCAAGGAACAGGATTCAACAAAGCAGCCAAACAACTTCTTTTTAACTTCTCTTTTGAATCACTAAAAATGAGAAGAATTCAATTTACTATAGATGTAGACAACTTTGTATCTCATAAATCCATGACAAAACTTGGAGCAAAACAAGAAGGTCTTTTACGAAACAACTGGATTGACTCGCAAGGAAAAAGCAGAGATGACCACTACTACAGCATCATCATAGAAGAATGGAATGAACTAAAAAATACCGTTTACAAAGAGTTTTACCTGTAAATATTTCAATCAAGTTTTCAGGAGAAAACTAAGAATTAATTTCTATTTTTTACGACCAACCAACCTGATATTGTCCTGCCATCTGTAATATCTATAATATACCAATAAGTAGTTGAAGGAACTGCTCTTCCTAAATAGGTTCCGTCCCAAATAGGCGTTGTATCGTTTAAATAATCATCTGATTCATCTATTATTTTTTCATGAATCAACTTTCCGTATCTATCATAAATTCTAACGCTACTGTTTGGATATGCAGAAAGACCTATAATATTCCAAAAGTCATTCTTGTTATTGGTATACTCTGGAGATATAAAATTAGGTATATACAAAATCCCAAATTCACTTGGCAATGAAACACAACCCAAAGAACTTTTAACATAAACAGCATAAGTCCCTCGCGTTAAATCTTTAAATACATTTGATTCCTGCCAATTTTCTCCATCTAAACTATACAAAAATGGAGCATCTCCTGTTGCTATTACTTCTGCAATACTATTATTGATAATGTTAATTTTTTGAATTTCAGGATTTGGTCTGTATTCAAACACCACTTCATCGGAAACAGAACAATCATTATCGTCCCAAACCGTAACCGAATAAGTTCCTTCATCATAAACTGTAATTTTTGAATCCGTTTCTCCTGTACTCCATAAATATCTTGTAAAACCACTTCCTGCATCTAATTCTGTTTGCTCTCCCGAACACTTCAATACATCATCTCCTAAATCAACTTGAGGATTCGGATAGAATAATAAATCAAAAGTAATAATTCCAGAACAGTTACTATTTGACTCTGCTTTTACGTATATTGTTTGTGGGGATTCTGTGTTTTCAAATTGAGTTAAATTTGTGATTTCATTAGTTTTATTAATTGCATCATCTTCCGAAGAATAATAGAGTAAATTGTAACTGCTTGCTGGAAAAATATCAACTATTTCTTGTTGATTTTCTGTTAAATCATAAATCCCTTTTCCATCTTGATTATCATCGCATACATACAAATCCGAAACGGCATACCTATCGGAATTAACGTACAAATTTATATCTATATAATTGATACAACCATTCTTATTTACTACTTTAGCTACAATTGTTTGTATTCCTGCAATTGTATTTTCAAATTTATTATTCAACGGATTGGCATCATTTATTGCATCATTTTCATCAATAAAATACGAAAAGGTATAATCCGAAGAATTAGTCACTATCTGTGAATTCGCTAAGCTCAAATCGAAAGTTGTAATTCCATCTAAAGAAGAGTCATCGCACTGCGTTAAATCAGCTATACTTAATGTTGGTAAGTCATGAATAGTAATATTCTTAGTAAAACTATAGCTTGTACTTCCACATTTTAAAGTCACTTTAACCGTATAATTTCCTGCATTGTTATAGGTGTAATTGGGAGCATCTACACCACTGATTATATCTCCATTCCCAAAATCCCATTCTATTTCACTGTAACTTGACTCTGTTTCTATGGAATATGTGTACGATTTCCCTACACATAAATCTTTAACACTTAAATTGGCATCAATAACAATAGTTCCATCAAAATAGGACGTTAAAAATGGAGGTAATCCGTATGCCACATAATCATTCATAGGAAAAGAATTCATTTTAAAGTCACAACTCGCACCTACTCCATTGGGATTAGATATGGTATGTAAAGCTCTATAATTAACTGTAGAATGATAAATTTTACCATCTAAAGCAAGTTGTAAAGTTCCTCGTGAGCCTAAAATTCCTCTAGTAGAAAAAGAAAAATCAAAATTTGCAGTCGGAATTTCAAAGCGAGAATTAGGAATATTTGTTGCTTCTGTATTGTATTGTACTACAACACCTTTCTCAAAAGATAAATCCAAATCATTATATCCGTAGTTAGAGATAGGTAAGTTATTTTGGTCAAAATAATCTTCATTTGCATATAATAATTTACTGTCAGTAGAAAATTCCACACCATAAAAAGTCGCTTGATTATTCAAAACCACTTCGTTGGATAATTCTCCTGTAGCAGAATTAAAATCATACAGTGCTAGAATTCCATTGGTACCATAACTATATCCATTATTTGAATACACTTCAGGAGAAAACAATAAATTATTGGGATATGATTTCAAATTGGAAAGGTGAGCTACTGCTAATTTTTTCCCATTAGGAGAAAACTTAATAGTTCCACGAGCGTTACACGGATAATAATACAAATTAGGGTTGGTGGAATCTTGATATTCTATTGCTTCTCCTATCTTTGAAACTACTGGTGTAGGAGAAATTCCACTTGCCGTAACTAAAAAAGCATAGAAAGAGTCATAAAAATGAGTTACTATCCAATAATCAATACAGTTGCTATGCTTTACTGCTGTTACTTTTTCTGAGCTTAATGGTAGTAAATTTACATTCTTTTGTGTTGAAACAATTCCTCCTAGTCCTCCATCAAGATTCATATCTACCAAAGAGTAATTTAAACCGCGAATCAAACTTGGGTAATCATCATTTGCATCGACTGTAATGATATAATAAAACCTATTATTCCCTGGTTGTGGAACTATAATTGCAGATTGCGAACTAGAACTGTTTCCAAAAAGATTATTTCCATTTAATAACGGTTGATGATTTCTATTGAATGTGCTGTCATCTCCATCGGTATAAAACAAAAGATTTCCATTGGCATCAGAAATAGAAGAACAACCTTCGTATGTTTCTAATAATCCATCGGATACTTCAATCGCAGTTCCTGATGAGAAATCAATTCCACTACCAAAACCAAAATACCAATGAGAAGTTTCTAATTGAGCGTGGAGAGTTAGCGAAAATAGTACAATTAAAAATCGTAAATTATTCATAAACAATTTACAAAGATACTAATTATGTTTACAAACTCGGTTCTTGTTGACTCAAACAGTGGAAACTTCCTAATCCCCAAATAATTTCTGTAGAGTCGATTCCTACTACTTTTCTATTTTTAAAACAATCTTGAATGATTTGTAATGCTTTATCGTCATTAGAACATCTGAAAGTAGGAACTATAACTGCATGATTTGCAATGTAAAAATTAGCATACGAAGCTGGCAATCTTTGACCTTCGTAAACTACTGGTTTTGGCATTGGTAATTCGACAATGTTCAGATAATCATCATTAAGCAGTCTAATTTGTTTTAACTCTCTTAAATTTTGTTGTAGGATTTCATAATTCTCATCGGACTTATTTTCTTCAACTACTGTTAGAACAGTATTATGGTTCACAAACCGAACGGTGTCATCTATATGTCCATCGGTATCGTCTCCTACAATTCCATCGCTAACCCAAACCACTTGCTCTTGTCCGTAATAATCCAATAAATAGTTTTCTATTTTGTCTTGATTTAAATGCGGATTTCTATTTTTATTAAGCAAACAGGAACGTGAAGTAAGAATTGTTCCTTTTCCATTAAACTCTACACTTCCTCCTTCCATAATTATGTTAGGCGAAAAGACTTCTAAATCAAACTCTTGTGCTATTCTTGTTGGAATTTCATTATCTAAATCAAACGGAGGATATTTATTTCCCCATGCATTATAATTCCAGTTTACAATCGCTTTTTTATTTTTTTCTTTGTTTACTAGAAATGCAGGTCCGTGATCTCTGCACCACGCATCATTAGTAGGATTAAAATAAAATTCAATATTCTGTAAATCCGTGTTTATTTTTTGCAACTCGCGTATTGCAAATTGTTTCATTGTTTCATCTGCGACATTGATTCGTACCATTTCACTTTTAGAAACTTCTTTTATAAATTCGCAATAATACGGATATACTTTGTGTATAGTTCCTGGGAAAGAGTCTTCGTTATGAATCCAAGAAAGCCACATTGCATCGTGTTTTTCCCACTCGGCAGGAAAGTAATAACCTAATTGTTTAGGAGTTTTCATTAGATTAATTGTTCTTGTTCAAAATAATTAATAATCGCTTGTTTCATCAGAATTGTTTGCTCATTTGCTTTTAATTCTGGTAGTTTCTTAATGTTTTCATACATTGGCCAACCATCTTCTGTAAATCCATCGAATCGATAAAATCCAAATGGTTCTAATAGTTTGCATACCGCAATATGAATTAGGTTTAATTTATCGTCTTTTTTAAAGTTTAGATTTCCTTTTCCTAATTCTTGAACTCCAATAAGAAAAAGCATAGCATCTAAATCTATGCTTTCTCCATCAGAAAAATTTTGTTTAAAGAAATCTTCTATTTTTATCCACTTTTCTTGGTCTGAATTCATTCATTTTCATTTAAAATCCAAAGACCACCTAACAGTAATGCTTCTGCTTGTTTGTACTTCAATGATTTTTTTTCTCCCGTTTGTACATTTAAAATCTCCACCACCTCATTTCTTCCTATTTTTTTAACACTTCTAGGTGCTGTAACTTGAGGTTCTTGTGGTTGAGAGCTTCCCGAATTAGTTTGCTGAGAATCATAACCTCTACTTTCTTGAATTTTCTCTTTCCTCTGTTGTGGAGCTTGACGAACTTCCTGATTATCATTTGTTTTTAATTCTCCTTTGAACAAGAACGCCACAATCTCACGATTGACCGTATCAATCATTTGAGCAAATAAGTTAAACGATTCTTGTTTGTAAATCACAAGCGGATCTTTCTGCTCATAAGATGCGGTTTGTACCGATTTTCTCAGTTCGTCCATTTCTCTTAAATGTTCTTTCCAATGTTCATCTATAAGAGCAAGTGTAATTCCTTTTTCGAATTCTTTCATCAACGATTTTCCTTGTGATTCATAAGCAATTGCCAAATCCGTAACTACTGGCAATTCTTTGATTCCATCGGTAAACGGAAGAAGAATATTTTTGTATTTATTCCCTTGATTTAGATATACATTTTCAATTAACGGAAAAATTTGCTGAGCTGTATGCTCTAATTTTAGTTTGTAATCCTCTGTTGCTTGCACATAAACCTTCTCAGAAATATCTTGATTAGACATACTTGTAAATTCGGATTCCGAAATAGGAGATTCCATTGTAAAGTATTTAATCAAGTCAAATTCAAACTCCTTGAAACTTCCACCTGCTTTGTGGTAAGCAACAATAGAATCTGAAGTATCATAAATCATATTTGCAATATCAAGAGCTAATCGTTCTCCTGAAAGAGCATTTCTACGACGTTTATAAATTACTTCTCTTTGACGATTCATTACATCATCGTATTCCAAAAGTCTTTTTCTAATTCCAAAGTTGTTTTCTTCTACTTTCTTTTGTGCTCTTTCTATGGATTTAGAAATCATTCCATGTTGAATTACTTCTCCTTCTTTATGTCCCATTCTATCCATCATTTTAGCAATTCTTTCAGAACCAAAAAGTCTCATTAGATTATCTTCTAAAGAAACATAAAACTGAGAAGAACCAGGATCTCCTTGCCTTCCTGCACGTCCTCTGAGCTGTCTATCTACACGTCTTGAATCATGTCTTTCTGTACCAATAATTGCTAATCCTCCTGCTTGCTTTACTTCATCGCTCAATTTAATATCGGTACCACGACCTGCCATATTGGTAGCTATGGTAACCACTCCAGGACGACCTGCTTCTGCTACGATATCTGCTTCTTTTTTATGCAATTTTGCATTCAATACATTATGAGGTATTTTTCTCATTTTTAATGAACGGCTCAAAAGTTCTGAAACCTCTACCGAAGTTGTTCCTACAAGAACAGGACGATTTTCTTCCTGTGTAATTCTTGTAATCTCCTCAATTACTGCATTGTATTTTTCTCTATTGGTTTTGTATACCAAATCATTTTCATCTAATCTGGCAATCGGTCGATTGGTAGGAATTACCACCACATCAAGTTTGTATATTTCCCAAAACTCCCCTGCTTCGGTTTCTGCAGTACCTGTCATTCCAGAAAGCTTATTGTACATTCTGAAATAGTTTTGCAAAGTAACTGTTGCAAATGTTTGTGTTGCCGCTTCAATTTTTACGTTTTCTTTTGCTTCTAGAGCTTGGTGTAGACCGTCAGAATATCTTCTTCCGTCCATGATACGACCAGTTTGCTCGTCAACGATTTTTACTTGACCTTCCATAACTACATATTCCACATCTTTTTCGAACAAAGAATATGCTTTTAACAGCTGATTTAACGTGTGAATTCGTTCTGATTTAATTGCAAAATCTCGATAAATTTCCTCTTTTGCGGTATGTTCTTCTTCTTTTGGTAAATTTTTTCTTTCTAATTCTGCTATTTCTCCACCAAGATCAGGGAGAATGAATAAATTTTTATCTTCGGAACCTTGAGATAAAAAGTCAATTCCCTTATCCGTAAGTTCTATCGAGTTATTTTTCTCCTCAATTACATAGTAAAGATCTTTATCCACTTTTGGCATCTCACGGTTGTTATCCGCCATGTAGTGTCCTTCTGTTTTCTGAAGTAACGCTCTCACACCTTCCTCTGATAAGAATTTTATAAGAGGTTTGTACTTAGGAATTCCTCTGTGTACTTGTAAAAGTTTAAATCCTCCCTCTTTTTTATCTCCTTCTTGAATTAGTTTTTTAGCTTCTGTAAATATTTTAGACAACTCTTGTTTTTGAGCTGAAACAATATTTTGCACAGCAGGTTTTAGCACATCATACTCTTGTCTATCTCCTTTGGGAACAGGACCAGAAATAATAAGCGGAGTTCTAGCATCATCAATAAGAACACTATCCACCTCATCTACTATGGCATAATTAAGTTCTCTCTGAACCAATTCTTCTGGCGAACTCGCCATATTGTCACGCAAATAATCAAACCCAAATTCGTTGTTTGTTCCGTAAGTAATATCTGCTAAATAGGCTTTTCTTCTTCCTTGTGAATTAGGTTGGTGATTATCTATACAATCCACAGAAAGTCCATGAAATTCGAATACAGGAGCCATCCAAGCGGAATCCCTACGTGCCAAATAGTCATTTACAGTAACCAAGTGGACTCCTCTACCTGTAAGTGCATTTAAATAAACAGGAAGTGTTGCTACTAAGGTTTTTCCTTCTCCTGTTGCCATTTCGGCTATTTTCCCTGAATGTAATACTGCTCCACCAATGAATTGCACATCATAGTGAATCATATCCCAAACGACTTCTTTTCCTGCGGCATTCCAAGAGTTCTTCCAAATGGCATTTTCTTCTTGAATAGTTACATAATCTTTACTTCCTGCTAAGGTTCTATCTAATTCATTAGCAACAACTGAAATTTCCTCATTTTCTGTAAATCTTTTTGCAGTTTCTCTTATTACTGCAAATGCCTCAGGAAGAATTTCCTCTAGTACTTCTTGCTCTTTTTCGTAAGATTTTTTATTGAGTGCATCTATTTCCTCGTAGATTTTATCTCTTTCTAAAATATCCTCTACTTGATTTGTTTTTTCTTTTAAGCTTTCTATTTCTGACGTTATGTCACTTACGCTTGCTTTTAACTTGTCTTTAAACTCCTTTGTTTTCCCTCTAAGCTGATTATCTGAAAGTTGGCTTATATTTTCTGCAACCTTATTTATTTTTTCTAAGTATGGACGTACTTCTTTTATATCTCTCTCATTTTTATCTCCTAGAAAGACTTTTAAAACTTTATTTAATATATTCATAACTAATTATCGATTCATAAATTTACTATAACTCTATCTATTTATTTAAGATTTGAGTTTTGATTATATAAACAAAAAAACCCTAAATCGGGTTTTTTTCACTTTTTACAACGCGTTAATATTCGTCCTCATTCCAAAGGAAATCGTCATCGGTAGGATAATCTGACCATACTTCCTCTATTCCTTCATAAATTTCTCCCTCATCTTCTATAGATTGTAGATTTTCTACCACTTCTAGTGGAGCTCCCGTACGAATTGCATAATCAATCAATTCATCTTTGGTAGCTGGCCAAGGAGCATCACTTAAATAAGATGCAAGTTCTAATGTCCAATACATATTTTTATTATTTTCTTTGTTCTACATTAACAATATGACAGTTTACTTAGCAAATTTCACACCAAATTTTTATCTGTAATATTGTCAGAAAAAATTAATTTTGCAAACATAATCAAAAATATAATGGCAAAAAACAAATTGCGACGATTTGCTGAAAATGAATTGTTAAATAATGTTATTCAACCAACTAGAGAAGAATTATTTGATGGATTTGAGCTAAAAGGAAAATGGCATTCTTTCTTTAAAAACAACAATCCTATCGTACTGGAACTCGGTTGTGGAAAAGGAGAATACTCAATTGGTTTAGCAAAACGATTTCCAGAAAAAAACTTTATAGGAATCGACATAAAAGGTGCACGATTTTGGGTGGGAGCAAAACAAGCAAAAGGAGAAAATTTATCTAATGTAGCTTTTGTTCGTTCACAAATTGAACTTATAGATTACATTTTTGCTCAAAATGAGGTTTCCGAAATTTGGATTACTTTCCCTGATCCTCAAATAAAATTTAGACGAACCAAGCACAGACTTACGCACCCTGAATTCTTGAAAAAATATCATAAAGTATTAAACCCTGATGGAATACTGCACCTGAAAACAGATAGCGAGTTCTTACACGGATACACTCATGGAGTTTTAAATGCTGAAAATCACACTGTAATCCAAAGCAATCATAACATATATCACAGAGATGAAGTTAATCTAGAACCGTATGTAAAAGAAATTCAAACGCATTACGAAAATCTATTTAAAAACGAAGGTAAACACATTACTTACATCAAGTTTAAATTAAACTACAAAGATGAATAAAGAAAAAATTGAATTTAAATTCTTTGAAGAAGATGAAAACTTAGAACTATTTAGAGAAAGTGCCAAAAATATTTGGAACGAAAACTACAATACTATTTATAAAGAAGAAACAAGCGATATACTATTCGAAAAATTCTATTCTTTAGAAAAACTGCAAAAAGAACAAAAAGACGAATATATTCTTTGGATTAAAATTACAGAATCCCATAAAACAGTTGGTTTTATGAGTCTTTATTTTCAAGAACAATCGGTTTTTATAAGTAAGTTTTTGATTCTAAAAGAATATATAAATGATGATATTTTAAAAATAGGAATCAGATTAGCAGAAGATTTAGCCGTCAAAAACAAAAAAATATCAATCCGACTCAACGTAAACACCAACCAAAAAGAGCTAAAAAGCTATTATTTAGAAAATCAATTTAACTTTGTAAAAGAAATCAATTTACCAATTGCTGGACAAGAAATACATGAAACAATACTCGAAAAAGAGTTAATTTAATCTGCTTTCTTAATAAATTCTCTTCTGTAAAAATAATACGAAATCAAAGATAGAATTCCAACAAAAGCTATCGTGATGTAAATCCATAAAGGGATAGGAATTGGATCTCCTGTTGCATATGAATGCAACCCTGAAAGGTAATAATTCACTCCGAAGTACGTCATTATAATCGAGGAAAAAGCAATTAAACTCATAAAGTTAAAACTAAAGTATCCTCGTAACCCTGGAACCAATCGTGCATGCAAAACAAAAGCATATACCATTACAGAAATAAATGCCCACGTTTCCTTAGGATCCCAACTCCAATACCTTCCCCAACTTTCATTTGCCCAAATCCCACCTAAAAAAGTACCTATGGTAAGTAAAAATATTCCTACTGTTAGTGATAATTCATTTACGACACTTAGTTCTTTTACTTTTTCTGAAATCAACTCTTTCTTACCAACAATAAATAAAAGTAATACAATGCAACCAATAAGTGCTGACAATCCAAAGAAACCATAGCTTGACGTGATAATTGCCACATGAATCATCAACCAATATGATTTCAACACAGGAACCAAAGGCGTTATCTGTGGATTTAATTCAACTCCTCCGTGTGCAAATCCCATAAGTATAACGGCAATTAAACAACCTGCCGTAGGAATAAATGCATTGCTGTTTTTGTATAGTAAGAAACCTGCTAAAACTCCGATTAACGAAATAAATATAACTGCTTCGTAACCGTTGCTCCAAGGTGCGTGACCAGAAATATACCAACGTAATGCTAATCCAAAAGTGTGTATAACGATTCCTATAAGTGTAATCAAAAGTAGAATAGAAATAGATTTATTAAATATTTTCTCTAATTTCTTTCCCTGCGAAAACAAACTTCCAAAGGCGAAAAATAAAAGCATTGCTCCCATAAGAGCATAAAAAATCATCAACTTAAAAAACGGATTAAACTTATTGTAAAAAAGCTCGGCTTTTATTTTAGTTGCATCTGGCAATACATTCTTTCCCCACTTTTGCTGGTATTTTTCAATCTTGTTTAGTTTTTCATCGCAATTTTGCCAATCTCCATTGTTATTTGCTTCGATGATAGATTTTAAATAAGGACCTAAAAGTGATTTTGCTTCTTCATTAATTTTCCCTTCTGCGTCGAGCCAAGAAATCCACGTATTATTAGGTTCATTTTTTACAGGAACTACTTTTAAGTATTGATTAGAAATTAAATTCTGAAGAATGATAAGTTTTTCATTTAATTCCAAAACTTCTTTATCGTAATTGGTTCGTTCTGCTGGTCGCTTTGCAAATGCTTTATTAAAATCATCTTCCAATACAAACTTTGGTTCTCCATTAAAATCGAGTGGAAATAACTTTATAAGCGTAGTATAACCATCTTCATCTGCTTGTACTTTTTCTTTTAACTCATCTCCTCCTTTACTTCCTACTTTTATGATTGGAGTTTGCGTCCAAACCATAGGATTCGTTGAAACTGCTAACAACCAAGAATTGGCATCCATTCCATAAAAATCATCTTTTTTAGATAATTTTCGTAAAAGTTGCAACGCAAGTGTATTGATTGGCATAATTCGTCCTTCCACATTCTGGACTAATAATCCTCCAAATTTTTCTGCATGAACTTTATCTATATTGTACTGTTTTAACACTTCATCGGGAGTTAATGTAGGAATTGATTTACCAACTGATTGTGAGTGAGAATGAGGTGCAGATTGGTTATGCTGAGCTCCAAGTAAAGAAGAAATCAAAAAGAATAAAATAACTACTGTCTTTTTAGATGCAATTTGTTTTAGTTGTTCCAATAATTTCCAGAAGCGAGTTCCTTTCCAAAATAAAGTTAGAAACATTCCTAAAAACAATAAAAAGTAGCCGATATACGTGATTGTAGTTCCCCAAAAATCATGATTTACTGAAAGTACAGTTCCTTGTTCGTCTCTATCGAAACTTGCTTGAAAAAAACGATATCCTTTGTAATCAAGAATATTATTCATATAAATCCGATAATCAAATTGCTCTTTTCCATCTAAAACTGTTACTTCACTTGCATATGAAGAAGGTGCGTTACTTCCTGGATAACGTTCCATTTGGAAATCGCGTAACTTAATACTAAAAGGCGTTTGAATTATTTTAGAACCATAACCAATTCCCATCAACATTCCATCAATTTCTTTCATAAACTGGACTCCTGTATTTCCTTTTCCTCCTTTAAACGAAATCGTATCTACTACGTTGTCCGTACGAACTTCCATAATTACCAAATCTTTATCTGAAGCATTTTTATTTTTATCTCCTTCGTAATGAATAATTTTTCCTTTTCTAGGAAGTTGTGGAACAACAAACTGAATTCCTGCAACAGAATACAAACTTCTTAAATTAAAATCAACTAAAGAATCTTTTACTACCTTTCCTTGAGATTGACTTGCCATTATCATATAATCTCCATCATAATCCGATTTGATTTTCAAACCATTTTCTGAATTAAAAATCCGAATACCTGACTGCACATCAGTATTGTATCCTATAGAAATACTTCCGTAATTTTTCGACTCCCCTGATTCTATAAATACCGATTTTCTTCCATTACTACTGGTAGTTACAAGCTCTAATATTTCTTTTCCTTTGGGAGTTTGCTCTATGCTGTCTTGTGCTCGTCTATAAAAATCTACTACGCTTAATTGAATGGTTTTTCCCTCGTAAAAGTACCTTGATTCAAAACTTTTACTAAGAGGAGATAGTTGATATGGAATATCTTGATACGCTCTCGGATTATCTGAATTCATTACTTGAAACTGAAAATAATTTCTATCAGTTATGATTTCATTGCTAGTTTCTCCTTCACGAATTTTCATCATTCCTTCGTAACTCACATACCTACTAATTGCACCTCCTATAAAAATTAAAATAAATGAAAGATGAAAAATTAATAATGGGATTTTTTCTCTTTTATAAAGTCTATATCTAGAGATATTTCCTATGAAGTTTAGAATCAATAAAAACATAATTAACTCAAACCACCAAGCTTCGTAAATAACTGCTTTTGCAGCAGGAGTTCCATAGTCGTTTTCTATAAAAGTTCCCAACGCCATAGAAACTGCATAAGAAAGAAATAAGATTGCCGTGAGCCGAGTAGAAATTAATACATTAAGTATCTTATTCATGATTTCTTAAAATTAATACGCAAAGGTACTGTATATTTAAAAATTAACAAAGAAGCTATAAAATTCACTAAAAAAACAAAAAGATTAATACCTTTATAACTATAAAAATATAATTTACCAATCTTACATTAATATTAAAAAATGAAATTTATATACTTTCAACTTTTGATTATAATAATCTCTTTCCAAACTCTTTTCTCACAAGAAATTATGGAGGTAAATTTAGAACAATGTTATACTTGGGCAGATGAAAACTTTCCTCTAGTACAAGATTTAGATTTAATTAAAAAAACAACTGAATATTCTGTTAAAAATGCAATAAAATCTAATTTACCTCATCTTACCATAAACGGACAAGCTACTCACCAATCAGCAGTGACAAGCCTTCCGTTTTCTTCACCTACCATGAATATAACTCCTCTTTCTAAAGATCAATATAAAATTTATTCTGATTTATTTTTACCTCTAACTGATAGAAGTAAAACCAAAATTCAAAAAGAAAATCTACAGATAGAAGGGGATATTGAGATAGCAAAAACAGAAGCTAAGCTTTTAGATTTAAAAGAAAGAATACAACAAATATATTTTGGGATTTTACTTTTAAAAATTCAATCAGAACAAATTGACTTAATCAAAAAAGATTTAGATTCTTCCATTGAAAAAACTAAAGCTGGAATAAAAAACGGAACATCAACTTATGCAAATCTAGCACTATTAGAGGCTGAATCTATCAATACCTCACAAAAACAAGAGAATACACAAATTAATACAAAAGCTTATATCCAAACTTTATCTCTTATCACTGGAAAAAATATTAATTCTGAAGCTGTATTTATTACTCCTAAATCCATTCAAAAAAATGATACTATTAATAGACCCGAACTAAATCAATTCAACCTTGAAACAGAAGCTTTAAACCTTCAAAATAAACTTATAAATAAAAATAAGATTCCATCCGTTGGATTATTTCTACAAAGCGGATATGGAAGACCTGCTTTAAATTTTTTGAGTAATAATTTTCAATGGTATTACTTAGGAGGAATTAGATTTAGTTGGGATATTTCTCAATTTTACACTAATAAAAACACTCTTGACATTATTAAATTAAATAAATCTAAAATTGAAAATCAAAAGAGAATATTCTTACTGAATACTCAAATCTCACAGAATCAAAACAATGCTGAAATCAAACAATTAGAAGTAAATATATTGAATGATTCAAAAATTTTAGAATTAAGAAAATCCATAAAAGAAACAGCCAAAGTTCAACTGGAAAATGGAATTATAACTACCTTAGATTTTATTAACTATATAAATGCAGAATACAACGCAAGAGAAACTTTAGAGTTACATAAAATTCAACTCCTTATGTTACAATATAAAAATTCAATAATCACTGGAAATTAATTTTTACTTATGAAAAAAGCAACCATACTATACACCTCTCTACTTATCTCCTCTTTATGGTCTTGTGAAACTACAGAAGATAATTTTGATGCCTCTGGAAGTTTTGAAGTAGATGAACGAATCATAAGTGCTGAAACAAATGGTAAAATATTAGATTTAACTATTGAAGAAGGAGATACTCTAACCGCAGGACAAGTTATTGGTCATATTGATGCCACTCAGCTAGAAATCCAAGCACAACAAATTGAAGCGAGCATCAATGCTATTAATCAGAAAAAACTTGATGCAGAACCTCAAATTCAAATTTTACGATCTCAGCTTATAACACAAACAAACCAACATGCAACTTTACAAGAACAAATCAAAGTATTGGATAAAGAAGTACATCGATTTACAAATTTAGTAAAAGCCAATGCTGTTCCTCAAAAACAACTGGATGATTTAATTGGTCAAAAAAAGGTTTTGGAAAAACAATTAATTGCCTCAAAATCACAAATAAACGTTATAAACTCCCAGATTAAATCAGCAAGAGAGAATGTACAAATTAGTAATCGCTCAATAACAAGTGAAATTCCACCGAATAAAAAACATTTAGACCTTATTAAAAATCAAATCAATGATGCTACTATAACCACTGATTTATCTGGAACAGTAACTAGTAAACTAGCATTTGAAGGTGAATTTGCTACAATAGGAAAACCTTTATATAAAATTGCTAATTTGAACGACTTATATCTTAAAGTATACATCACAGGAAACCAATTAGCTCAAATAAAATTAAACGATGCTGTCACTATAATGACTGATGATGGCAAAGGAGGATATCGAAAACAAAAAGGGAAAATAGTATGGATTAGCCAAAAAGCAGAATTTACTCCAAAAACAATACAAACAAAGGATGAAAGAGCAAATCTAGTATATGCAATAAAAGTAAAGGTAAAGAATGAGGGGTTCTATAAAATAGGAATGTACGGTCAAATAAAATTTTAGTTTTTATGTTTGATATAGAAATTAAAGATATATCAAAATCATTTGATAAAGGCACAATAAAAGCTCTTCAAGATATAAGTTTGACAGTAAAAAAAGGAGAGTTATTTGGCTTGATTGGATCTGATGGTGCAGGTAAAACAACTCTTTTTAGAATCTTAACAACATTACTTTTGGCTGATAAAGGAACTGCAAAAGTTTTGGGATTTGATGTGATTAAAGATTACAGAAAAATCAGAAGCTCTGTTGGTTATATGCCTGGAAAATTTTCATTGTATCCTGATTTGAGCGTTGAAGAAAATTTAAATTTCTTCGCAACTATTTTTAACACAACTGTTAAACAGAATTACAACCTTATAAAAAATATTTATGTTCAACTAGAGCCTTTTAAAAATAGGAAAGCTGGAGCTCTCTCTGGAGGAATGAAACAAAAATTAGCTCTTTGCTGTGCTCTTATTAATCACCCTAAAATATTATTCCTTGATGAACCTACTACAGGGGTAGATACCGTTTCAAGAAAAGAGTTTTGGGAAATGTTAAAAGAGTTAAAAAAAGAAGGAATTACGATTTTTGTATCTACTCCCTACATGGATGAAGCTAATCTTTGTGAACGAATCGCTTTGATTCAAAAAGGTGAAATTTTAACAATTGATACTCCAAAAAAAATAGAAGAATCATACCCTAAACCACTATTTGAAATAAAATCAAGTGAAATGATTAGACTTCTTGATGAATTAAAAACAATTCCAGAAATTGACTCGGTATTTTCATTTGGCGAATTTCATCACATTAGTTTTGCAGAAAATAAGAATATACATAAAGAAATCGAAATTTTAAAACAAAAGCTTTCCTCCCTAAATTTTGAAGATATAGAAATTCATGAGATTAAAGCAAGTATTGAAGATTCTTTTATAGAATTAATGAATAAACAACAAAGAAATGAATACTAATCTCACAATAGAAGTAGATAACTTAACTAAGAAATTTGGAACGTTTACTGCAGTAGATCAGATTTCATTTAACGTAAAAAAAGGGGAAATTTTCGGTTTTTTAGGAGCAAATGGAGCAGGTAAAACTACGGCCATGCGTATGTTATGTGGACTTTCTATTCCTACGTCAGGAAAAGCAACTATTGCAGGTTTTGATTTATATGAAGAAACGGAAGTGATTAAAAAAAATATTGGATACATGAGTCAGAAATTTTCCTTATATGAGGATTTAACCGTAGAAGAAAATATTGAGTTTTTTGGAGGTATTTATGGATTAAATGATAAAGAAATAAAAAGTAAATCAGAACAGTTAATTGAAAATCTATCGATGCAAAACCAAGCCAATCATTTAGTTAAATCACTACCTTTGGGTTGGAAACAAAAATTAGCTTTTTCTGTTGCAATTATTCATAACCCTTCCATAGTTTTTCTAGACGAACCTACCGGAGGTGTTGATCCAATTACACGTAGACAATTTTGGGACTTAATTTATGATGCTTCCAAAAAAGATATTACCGTATTTGTAACTACTCATTATATGGACGAGGCCGAATACTGCGATAGAGTTTCCATGATGGTAGATGGAAAAATAGTAGCACTAGATAAACCCTCCAAATTACAACAAGAGTTTGAAGTAAAAAGTATGGACGATGTATTTTATAAACTTTCTCGCCAAGCAAAAAGAAATTAAAATATGAATCAATTTATAACTTTTATACATAAGGAATTCTTACATGTTTTTCGTGATAATAAAACAATGCTTATGTTGTTCGGACTTCCTATTGCTCAGATTCTTCTTTTTGGATTTGCATTAACAAATGAAATTAAAAATGCT
Organism: Flavobacteriales bacterium; assembly: GCA_020635515.1. Taxonomy (GTDB): domain Bacteria; phylum Bacteroidota; class Bacteroidia; order Flavobacteriales; family Weeksellaceae; genus JACJZS01. The sequence goes on along the minus strand of JACJZS010000002.1, from coordinate 1,326,880 downwards.
GAAATTATTATATGTGATTATGATCAAAGCATAGCAAGTCATTCTATCATTGAGAAAATAAACGCTTCTAAAAATTTTAGTTTAGATAAAATAATCATATCAGAAAAAGAAATTCTTCCAGAGTTTAAAAAAGGAATTATAAAATTAGCTATTGTTTTCCCTAATGGATTTGAAAGCAATCTTGAACATTTTAATCATGGAAAAATACAAATACTTGCCGATGCCTCAGACCCTAATACAGCAACGACTCTAACTCAATACATAAATTTAATTTTAGCAGACTACCAATCAGAGATAAATCAAAATAACAATCGACAAGCAATTATTCAGCCAAGCGTTAGAATGTTATACAATCCAGAACTTAAAGGTGCCACCAATTTCGTACCAGGAGTTATGACACTTGTTCTTCTTTTGGTATGTGTTTTAATGACTTCAGTATCTATTGTTAAAGAAAAAGAAATGGGAACTATGGAAGTACTTTTAGTTTCTCCTATGCATCCGTTTTTATATATTCTATCCAAAGCAGTCCCCTACTTTATATTATCCATAATAAATCTAACGGTTATACTTCTTATGAGTAGGTTTTTATTAGATATTCCTATTCGAGGTAATATTTTTACTTTGTATTTTGTATGTTCTATTTTCATATTATGTGCACTTTCCTTAGGTTTATTAATTTCTAATAGTACTAATTCTCAACAAACAGCTATGTTAATTTCACTAATGGGAATGCTAATTCCTACTATTTTACTAACTGGATTTATGTTTCCTTTAGAAAATATGCCTTTAGCTTTGCAGTTAATCTCTAATGTATTACCCTCCAAATGGTTTTATATAATTATAAAAGATGTAATGATTAAAGGTTTAGGAATCTCAGCTGTTTGGAAAGAAACATTAATTCTTATATCTATGACTTTAGGACTATTGCTATTAAGTCTTAAAAAATTTAAAATTAGAATGGAATGAAGACTTTAAAATACTTATTAAAAAAAGAATTTAAACAAATATTTAGAAATAAAGCTTTGTTACCCATGCTATTTATAATGCCTGTGATGCAATTACTAATAATGCCTCTTGCTGCAAATTATGAAATAAAAAACATTAAAATTTCTATTATTGATAATGACCATAGCGTATTATCTCAAAAATTAATTAATAAAATCACCTCTTCTGGTTATTTTCAATTAACCTCATTAAACAATACTTTTGGTGAAGCTTTGAAAAATATTGAAGATGATAGCAGTGATTTAATTTTAGAGATACCTAATAATTTTGAAAGTGATTTAAGTAGGATTGGGCAAAAAAAAGTATTCCTTGCAGCCAATGCTATAAACGGAGTAAAAGCTGGATTAGGTAGCTCTTATTTAGGTTCAATACTTTTAAATTTCAGTCAAGAGATTCCTATAAATTCAATTAATAAAACCTCTTATTCTATTCCTATAAAAATAATTGAAACTCAAAATACCAACTGGTTTAACCGCGTATTAAATTATAGACAATTCATGGTTCCTGGAATACTAGTAATACTTGTTACCATGATAGGAGCTTATATGTGTAGTTTAAATATTGTTAAAGAAAAAGAAATTGGTACAATAGAGCAAATAAATGTAAGTCCCATAAAAAAACATATATATTTATTGGGAAAATTAATTCCTTTTTGGATTATTGGAACTATAGTGTTTAGTATTGGTTTATTTATAATAGCCTTTGGCGTCTATGGAATACGTCCTCAAGGTTCTATTCTTTTATTGTATGGTTTTCTCGCTTTATATTTAATCACTGTTTTAGGAATTGGAATGCTTATATCCACCTACGCTCAGACTCAACAGCAAGCCATGTCTATTGCTTTCTTTTTTATGATGATTTTTATTTTAATGAGTGGATTATTTACTCCTATTGAGTCTATGCCTAGTTGGGCAAAAACAATAGCCTCGCTTAACCCTGTCACTTACTTTATTCAGGTAATGCGAAATGTCATACTAAAAGGAAGTACTTTTTCTGATATAACCAAGCATATTTATGTGATGTCTTTTTATGCACTTTTATTTAATACTTGGGCAATACTCAACTATAAAAAACAAGAGTAATTCATTTTTTTTCTATTTAAAAATTAACAAAGAAACCAAACTTAACTCCAAACTTAGAAACTTTATCTGTGGTTGGGTTATCATAGTAATTTCCTCTCCAGTTAAAATCAATTCGTAGTGGACGAACATTTCCGATTCCTATGTTTTCTATTCCAAAACCGTACTCGTAGTATAATTTATCATTAGGTGCAATATACTGAATAGAAGAACGATTCATCGCTTTTGCTTTATCAGAAATAGATCCCCAAGCAGTTCTAAAAAAAGCAACTTCACGTAATTTTAACTTCTTTAGCAAAGGAATAAATCCAAATAATCTACCATTAAAATGATGTTCTAAATGCATACTGCTGTACGTATCTGTAACGAATTCATAGTAATTAATTTGTGAAAATACATTAGGAACAATCGATAAGGATTGATTCCCAGGAATTACACTTAAAAGTGAAATAGGTACTGGTTCGAATGTCTTTCCTGCTTCTAGAGAAAAATCTAATTTCCCTAATGTTGCTACCAAAATAGGATGATAATAAAAAAGTTGAAGTTTATTATAATCAAATCCTGAATTAAATATTCCTTTAAATCCTTTTGTATATTTAAGCATTATAGTAGGTGCTAATGTGCTGTGTTCATACCTATCAAGTCCATAAAGAGAATATTTTGCTCCTGGATGCATCATTAAAGAAAGTGAAATTCTAGAATCGGTAGCTACTGATTTTAATTTTCCATCTTGCACATAATCAATATTAAAATCATCTGATTGTGTTTTTATTGTCTGATACGTCCCATCTAATCGTGCTACTGTATTTTTAAATAATTCAATTTCCGCATACGTACTAACTTGATGTACATTACTCAAACTGGTATTATTTCCTCTTTGAAACAATCCAGAAGAAGCAAATGTTCGAGATAAAATACTTTCATCTGTAGTAAGTTGTGCACCTAATTGCTCTATATCTCTTTTCGTACCGATTCCAAGTGTAAACCGATTATTAGGATTAAACATTTTTCTAAATTCTGCTCCGTATTTTACTTTCTCATCTTTAAATCCGTATGCCGTATAAAATTTTGCACGCCAAGTATCATTACGCGAAAAATACGTTCTTGCTCCTATTTTAAGACGCCAACCTTCTATGGAATTCACACCAATAAACGAGGATATTCTACCTATATCTATAGCATTCCATACATTCCAATATCCCGAAGCAATGATTTCTCCAAGGTTTACAAATCGTTTAAATTTAGGTGTATTTTCTAATCTTTCAAGCGTTTCGTAAATATTTTTTTCGCTTTTTTTAAGAGCAATATGTCTTTTTAATTCCCAGTAACTATCATCTTTGGTGTAGTCTTCTATTTCTTTATACTTTACATTCTGTTGATAAATAGAATCTGGGAGATGTTGGTCGAATTTGTAATCTTCAAACGAAACCGTTCTATGTGCAAAAATTCCTTTTTCTTTTGATTTTTTTGTAAGAAGGGACATATCGAGCATGGTATAGGTTTCTTTAGGAACAAAAACGCTATCATTTAATTGCTCATATTCCAATTCTACATAAATATCTCTAATAAAGTTAACATTGATTCCCTTGGTAGTAGCTAACGTAATTTCTTTAATTGCATACGTGTCTTTAGTTACAAGAAAAGTTCCCTTAAAAGTAAGTTCTCCTTCTCTTTTTGGATAGTATTTTATTCTATAACACTCTACATCATCTGCTTTTATGGTATCTCTTAGTTCATAATCATAATGAAAAAATCCATCGGTAGCAATGGGAGAAACAAAACCTTTGTTAAAAAAATTGATTCTATTTTCGTAAATATCATAATCTTTGTATAGGTTCTTTACACTCTGAGAAACAATTTCATTATCTTGAAACCCTGAAGTTTTATTCGCAATTAATTCTCTTATTTCTTTCTTATTAGGTCTATTTCTACCTATTACCTCTGTAATGGATTCATTTAAAAACATTGGCAAATATGCTTTCCCAGAAACCCTTGAAGTGTCTATATTATTAAATACAAATTCGAGTTTATTAAATATTTTTTTCTTCGTAAAAGCAGAATCTATATTATTTAAATCAAACTGTATTTTTTCGTATTCTTCGTACTGATAGTCATCTACTTTTTTTAAACCATTGGTTTTCTTTCTCTTCCAAACTTCTCTAAGTATTGCGTAGGCAGGATTTTCTTTTTTATTTTTATAATTAACTCTTGTTGTTATGACTACTTCTTTAAGCTGTTTTTCATTTTCCTCTTTAGATAAACGAACAACTATATCGTAATTTGCTTTTTGAGTAATATCTATGTCTTCTACATAGTATCCAAATTGTGAAACTTTAATTGAGCTTACAGAATTAGGCACTTCTAGATAAAAACTTCCATCGGTATTGGTTGTTGTGTAGTATTCCGAGTCAGGAACAAAAACATCTACAAAAGCCAAACCTAAGTTTGTTTTATCATCTACTACTTTCCCAGAAACTTTTATTTGTGAATAACTCACAAGACAAAAAGAAAAAAGAAAAAAGAAAAAAGAACATTTCATATTATACCGAAAAAAAACTTCTGTCATTTGTTACAACAACAAGAAGTTTTTTTTATACTATTAATTTATTTATCTACTAATTATTTATACAATACTGAATTGATAGCTTCTTTTGTCTGCTGTACATCAGGATACCAAACATCATATAACGTAGCTGAATAAGGAGCCGAAGTATCCGCTGTATTTATTCTCTTAATTGGAGCATCTAAATAATCAAATGCTTTTTGCTGAATCATATAAGCTATCTCTGTAGATGTATTAGCAAAAGGCCAAGATTCTTCTAGAATTACCAATCTATTTGTTTTCTTTACAGAGTTTATAATTGTATCGTAATCCAGTGGACGAATGGTTCTTAAATCAATTACCTCAACAGAAATATTTTCTTTTTCTAATTCTTCTGCCGTTTTTAATGCCACTTTCATTAGTTTTCCATATGAAACCAACGTAACATCTGTTCCTTGTTTTTTGATGTCTGCAACACCAATCGGAAGTGTATATTCTTCTTCTGGTATTTCCATCTTGTCACCATACATCTGTTCTGATTCCATGAAAATAACAGGATCATTATCGCGAATTGCTGACTTTAAAAGTCCTTTTGCATCGTATGGATTACATGGAACTACAACTTTGAGTCCTGGAACATTTGCAAACCAACTATCAAAAGACTGCGAATGCGTTGCTCCTAACTGACCTGCAGCACCTGTAGGACCTCTAAAAACAATAGGACAATTCCACTGTCCGCCAGACATTTGGAATATTTTAGCAGCATTATTAATAATCTGATCTATCGCTACAAGAGAAAAGTTAAACGTCATGTACTCAACAATTGGTCTACAACCATTCATTGCAGAACCAACAGCAATACCCGAAAATCCAGACTCTGCTATCGGAGTATCTAAAATTCTTTTATCTCCAAACTCATCTAGCATTCCTTTTGATGCCTTATAAGCTCCATTATATTCCGCTACTTCCTCTCCTAATAAATATATAGATTCATCTCTCCTCATTTCTTCGCTCATCGCCTGAGCTATTGCTTCACGAAACTGTACTTCTTTCATACTCTTATTTATTTTGTTGTTTAATTAAGTTCAATGCAGAACCTGCTTTAAACCATTCTATTTGGCTATCGTTGTAGGTGTGATTTGCTATAATATTCTCTTTGCTTCCATCTGCATGAACCAATTCTAACGTTAATGGTTTATTAGGTGCAAAATCCACTAAATCAACGAAGTTTATCGTATCATCTTCTTTGATTTTATCGTAATCTTCAGGATTAGCAAACGTTAATGCTAACATTCCTTGTTTTTTTAGATTAGTTTCATGAATTCTAGCAAACGATTTTACCAATACTGCACGAACTCCTAAATGACGAGGTTGCATTGCTGCGTGCTCTCTAGAAGAACCTTCTCCGTAGTTATTATCTCCTACAACTACTGTTGGAATTGAATTTTCTTTGTATAATCTTGCACTATCAGGAACTCCCATGTACTCATCATTAACAAAGTTTTTCACTTTGTTTGTTTCCATATTAAATGCATTTACTGCTCCTGTAAGTGTATTATTTGAAATATTATCTAAATGTCCTCTAAACCTCAACCAAGGTCCTGCCATAGAAATATGATCGGTAGTACATTTACCATATGCTTTTATTAACAATCTTGCTCCTTCTATGTTCTTTCCGTCCCATGGTGCAAATCCAGCTAAAAGCTGAAGTCTTTCGGATTCAGGATTCACATCAATCTGTACATCAGAACCGTCTTTTGCTGGTGCTTGATACCCAGAATCCTTTACATCAAATCCTCTTGGAGGAAGTTCAAATCCTGTTGGCTCATCTAATAATACCTCTTGACCGTCCTTAGTTTTAACTTTATCCGTTTTTGGATTAAATCCTAAATCTCCTGAAATCGCTAATGCTGTAACTAATTCAGGCGAACCAACAAATGCATAGGTATTTGGATTTCCATCTGCTCTTTTTGCAAAGTTTCTATTGAATGAATGAACAATCGTATTTTTCTGACCTTTATCAGCACCATCTCTATGCCACTGACCAATACATGGTCCACAAGCATTGGCAAAAACTTTTCCTCCTATATCTGCAAATGTGTCTAAATATCCATCTCTTTCTACCGTATATCTTACCAATTCAGAACCTGGAGTAATGGTATATTCTGCGGCAACTTGCAATCCTTTATCTTTTGCCTGCTTAGCAACTGACGCTGCTCTTGATATATCTTCGTAAGATGAATTGGTACAAGAACCTATTAAACCTACTTCTACTTTCGTTGGCCAACCGTTCTTTTCTGCAACTTCTTTCATTTTTGAAATTGGCGTTGCAATATCTGGTGAAAAAGGTCCATTCAAATAAGGTTCTAACTCATCTAAGTTTATTTCGATTACTTCATCGTAGTATTTTTCAGGATTATCATAAACTTCCTTATCTGCACGTAGACTATCTTTTACTCCATCTGCTAAATTTGCCACCTCTTCTCTTCCTGTTGATCTAAGGTATTTTGCCATACTTTCATCGTATGCAAAAATAGAGGTTGTTGCTCCTACCTCTGCTCCCATATTACAGATGGTTCCTTTTCCTGTACAAGAAAGTGCTTCTGCTCCCTCTCCAAAGTATTCCACAATTGCTCCTGTACCTCCTTTCACAGTAAGAATTCCTGCAACTTTTAATATTATATCTTTTGGAGATGCCCAACCACTCAATTTCCCTGTTAATTTCACTCCTATCATCTTAGGGAATTTAAGTTCCCAAGGCATTCCCGCCATCACATCTACTGCATCTGCTCCACCAACACCTATTGCTACCATTCCTAATCCTCCTGCATTTACAGTATGAGAATCTGTACCTATCATCATTCCTCCTGGGAAAGCATAGTTTTCTAGCAATACTTGATGTATAATTCCGGCACCTGGTTTCCAAAAACCAATTCCATATTTATTTGAAATAGAAGATAAAAACTTATATACTTCGTTATTTTTTAAATTAGCTTCTTTTAAATCATCAGTAGCTCCTACTCTTGCTTGAATCAAATGATCTGCATGAACAGTAGATGGAACTGCTACCTGCTTTCTACCTGCTTGCATAAACTGCAACAACGCCATCTGTGCCGTAGCATCTTGCATGGCAACTCTATCTGGTGCAAAATCCACATAAGATTTTCCTCTTTCGTATTCTTCGTTGGTTTTTACTTGGTGTAAATGAGCGTATAGAATCTTTTCTGAATAAGTAAGCGGTCTTCCTACAACTTCTCTAGCTTGGTTTACACGAGATTCAAAATCAGCATAAACCTTTGAAATCATATCTAAATCAAATAACATATAAAACGTTTTTTTGTATTAATCCACAAATATACACTTCATTTACTTAAATGAAAAAACTTTTTTCTTGAAATCAAAATCTAAAAAGCTACTACTTAATTGATTTGTGTTGTACTGATAACCGTTTTGGTTATTTTTTCAGTTCTTTTTCCGTCTGTCATGCTTTGGGATTCTGCGACCGTAGTAACAATATTTCCTTTTTTAATCCAACCCGAGCTGGCATCTAATACAATTGTACCATTCTGACCTCCTTTTATACTTGCTTTTAAGGTAACTCCATTTTGAGTATCACTCTTGGAATCTGGTTTCATCGCACTAGAAATTGACACTTCCGCCACTGAGTTATCCAATTTCCTTAGTTTATAATTTATATCAGAAATACTGGTTTTAGGTTTATCACTCCATGAATCTCCTTGCTGTACTCCCGATTGTGGAAATTGAATTCGAACTGCCTCAAACTGAGCTTTAAACACCTTAGGATTTAATGTTGATTTAATTGCGTCCATGAAAGCATTCAACTCATCTCCTTTTAAATCTTTTTTCACCACCGACTCCACTTTGGAATAAATCTTCTCCATTCCCTTAATGTTAGAAACAATTCCATTTTTATCTAAATCCATGGTAAATGAATTCCCGACCAATGCTTTATACAATTTATACGTTTGTGCTAATGCTTTATCTTTAGGAGCAACATCATTCGTGCTTATAGATAACGTTTTCCCTTGAGCTTTTAATGTAGTTTTTTTAGAAATAAAATTCACTCGAACTTTATACACATCACCTACAACATCATTAATCGTGAACGTTAATTCATCATAGGTTTCATTTGTTGTTGATTCAGACTTTCCTTCTGCTTCTATTTTTTGTTCCTCTTTTTCTTTTATGGTATACGGATACGTTTTTCCTTTTTGTAAATTGTATTGAAATGCTTTCTTTCCACTTCCATTATCCATAAACGCAGAAATTTCTTGAGTTTTCTCTTTAGAATTAGCAGTATCACTTAGAGCTATTATTTCATCTCCTTCCATAATGACAGAATCCTTATTCGAAGATAATGAATCTACCTTTCCACTAACCGAATTATTTTCTAACTCACTTTGTTTTTCTTTTTTATCTTCTTTGCATCCAACAGAAATAAATACGAGTAAAACAACTAAAAAAAGATTATTTTTCATAAGTACAAAATACTTTAAATTTTGCCACGCAAGTTAGGAAGAATTTCTATACTGAAAAATTTAAGCACTTAATAGTTTAGGTAATAAAAAAATGAATGTATCTTTGTTAAATTAATTAAATACCTAAAAACTGCATTATGTTTTTATTTAGATTTATATTTTCGTGGCAATTTTGGATAAGTTTAATTCTTTCCGTTGCGATTATCTTGGGAATTGCTTTTACCAGTTTATCTTTTTTGAGCACTTACACCGACCACGGAAAGGAAGTTACAATTCCAGAAATTGAAGGCATGAACATTCAAGATGCCATAAAATTAGTTTCCGAAAACAACCTAGAATTCCAAATTGATAGCTTTAAATACGACTCTATATACAAACCTTTTGAAGTTATTTCTGTTCATCCGATTCAAAATTCAAAAGTAAAAAGAGGAAGAAAAATATTCATTCGATGCAACCCAAAAACTTGGAAACCTATTGTAGTTCCTAATTTAATTGATAAAAGTAAATATCTCGCATTTTCTCAGCTAGAAATACTCGGATTAAAAGTTGGAGACACCTTGTACGAAGCCAATATTTCGCAAGACCGCGTACTCAGAATGCTTTATAAAGGAAAAGAAATAAAACCAGGAGATACCGTCCCTAAATTCTCTTCTATAGATTTGGTAATTGGTCTTGGCTTACTAAGAGATGCTGTAGTCCCAAATTTAATAGGATTGGATTACGAATCAGCAAAAAGAATTATAGAGCAAAATTATTTCAGTACAGGAATCTTACATTTCAATGAAAAAAATGACACCTTAAATACACGAATTTATTACCAAGAACCAATCCCGAACAGCAAATTAGACCAAGGTTTGAGTATTAATTTATGGTTGAGTGAAAAACCTCAAGAAGAATTGCAACAAAGCATTGATAGTTTAGATGAAATATACAATCCGGAACCTATTGATATTAGTGAATTTGATATACCTGAAGCTCCCACCATTATAAAAGAAAAAAAGAAAAAAGATTCTAGTTCTAACGATAAACCAACAACATCTTCAGCTACAACAGTCAAAGAAAAACCAAAACAAACACCTGCTAATACACAAGGAAATACTCTCGTAGAATAATGATAGAAAACAACGAAATAAATCTACAAGAAGACGAACTCTATGAACACCACCGATTTGTAGCTGATAAAGGACAAGAACCTCTACGCGTTGATAAATTTTTAATGAATTTCGTTGAAAACGCAACTCGAAATAAGATTCAGAATGCAGCAAAATCAGGAAATATATTAGTGAATGGAAATGCTGTAAAACAAAATTATCGCGTAAAAGCAAATGATATCGTAACTGTTGTACTTGCTCATCCTCCTCGTGAATTAAAACTAATTCCTGAGAATATACCTTTAAACATCGTATATGAAGATGATGACGTGTTGGTAGTCAATAAAGATGCTGGAATGGTGGTACACCCAGGACATGGAAACTACACAGGGACTTTAGTAAACGCTCTAACTTATCATTTTAGTTCTCTTCCTAATCTAAATTGTGAGCTACATGATCGACCTGGATTGGTACACAGAATAGATAAAGACACTTCTGGACTTTTGGTAATTGCAAAAAATGAATATGCAATGACTAATCTTGCCAAACAATTTTTTGATAGAAAAACACATCGTCTTTATTATGCACTTGTTTGGGGAAATTTCGAAGAAGATTTTGGAACAATAGAAGGACATATAGGCAGAGATTTAAAAGATAGAATGATAATGTCTGTATTTCCTAATGGCGAACACGGAAAACCTGCAATTACTCACTACAAAGTAATAGAAAGGTTCAAATACGTAACTTTAATTGAATGTAAACTCGAAACAGGAAGAACACATCAAATTCGAGCTCATATGAAGTATCTAAAACATCCTTTATTTAACGATGAACGATACGGAGGAAATGATATACTCAAAGGAACTACGTTTACCAAATACAAACAATTTGTAGAAAATTGCTTTTCAATATTGCCTAGACAAGCGTTACATGCAAAAACTTTAGGTTTTATGCATCCTGTTACAAAAAAAATGTTAAATTTCGATTCAGAGTTGCCTAGCGATATGCAAAATGCAATTGAAAAATGGAGAAAATATTCAACTACTTTATAATCTAAAATGTAATGAGTCTAAAAATAAAATATTTCATACTAGTAATACTAATTGTTGTATGCAAGATTCCTTTATTTTTAATGAATCACATACAAGAAGATGCATTTATTACATGGAGAGTTGCTCAAAATATTTTGGATTATGGCGTAATTGGATTTAATGGTATGGAAAAAACATCTGCATCAACTACGCATTTGTATGTTTTTGTTTCTGCTATTTTTAATCTTCTTTTTGGAAAAGAACACTTCATTTATCCTATACTGATATTCAATACATTTCTTTTTACTGTTGGTAGTGTTTTATTAGGAAAATTATTCTTCTCAGATTTTAAACGAGTAGCTTTATTTACAGTTTTCGTAGGAATACTTCCTCCTTCATTAAAAATTGGTTATTTAGGAATGGAATATGGAATTTTATTTTTTCTATATTCTTTACTTTTGTACTACGGATTCTATAAAAAACAAACTTGGAGTTACGTCGTAATACCTATCCTTCTTCTATGGACACGTTTGGATTCTGCTATTTTCCTAGGAATATTATTTATTTTTGATGCATTCTATTACAAAAGGGGGAACTTTTATATGATGTTCGGAGGAATTATTGGGATTGTATCTGTATTGTCTTTCAATTACCTATACTTTGGAGAAATTATAAATCAAACCATTACAGCAAAAAAATATGCTTACCATTCTAATGCATCTATTGTAGATAAACTATACACCTCGATTGCTCGTCTCGATCATTTTTGGGGAATTGTAAAAGTTCCTGAGCAATATCCAAACCTTAGCACCTATTTCTTTTTAGTTCTAGAAATAGTTTTACTACTATATGGAATAATTAAATACAAAGGATTTAAACGAATATTTTTAGTATTTATTTTTACTTTTTCTATTGTAAAAATGTCCATTTTTATTTCTCAACAAAGTTTTTTTGATTGGTATTATTGGATTCCTCAAATCCTATCATTTTCAGTAATTTTATACATTATTTTAGATGCAAACAATCCAATAAAAAGTGCAATTATTTATTCTTTCTTTGCAATTCCTGTTTTTATGTATCAGCTTGTTCATTCTACTGCAACAGGAAATGGAGAGTGGAACTATAGACGAGAAATAGGATTGTATTTAGACAAAATAGAACCTGATAAATCTCAAAAAATATTTCTAGAACCTGCAGGATATGTACCTTATTTTTCTAAATTGAAAACCGTTGACCAAGTAGGTTTGGTTGATAGAAAGCATTTAAATCAAATCATAAAAGACCGAACCTGCTCGGATTGTAATACGTTTGTAGAACAAAAACCAAAATACATTTTGAGTTTGGATAAACTTAACGAAATAGAACATTATAAATCTTGTAAAAATTATAATGTTGTAAATAATTACAAACTAATTAAATCTTTCAGAATAAATGATAAAATCAATTCAGACAACAAAATTTTGGATTTTATTTATCATTTAAAACCATCAGGAAGAGATTATTACCTTTATCAAATTAAAAATTAAACCATGTCTTTATACAACATACCTAAACTAAAAAACACCTCAGAAAATAACTTTGTATTGATTGCGGGTCCGTGTGCTATCGAAAGCGAGCAAATGGCATTTGACATTGCTGGAACCATAAATGAAATAACTACAAGATTAAAAATCCCTTACGTTTTTAAAGGTTCTTTTAAAAAAGCTAATCGTTCTCGTGTAGATTCTTTCACAGGAATTGGAGATGAAAAAGCATTAACTATTCTTCAAAAAGTAGGCAACGAATTTAATCTACCTACTACTACAGATATTCACGAACCACACCATGCAGTTCTGGCTTCTAAGTATGTTGATGTTTTACAAATCCCTGCATTCCTCGTGCGACAAACAGATTTGCTAGTAGAAGCTGGAAAAACTGGAAAATTCATTACCTTAAAAAAAGGTCAGTTTCTTTCTCCAGAATCCATGCAATTTGCTGTTCAAAAAATCATTGATTCAGGAAATGAAAATACAGCAATTATAGAACGAGGAACTACGTTTGGATACCAAGATTTGGTAGTTGACTTTAGAGGAATCCCAACTATGAGGAACTATTCTCCTGTAATCCTAGACGTTACACATTCACTACAACAGCCAAATCAAAATTCTGGAGTTACTGGCGGAAGACCTGACATGATAGAAACGTTGGCAAAAGCAGGAATTGTTACTGGAGCTGATGGTATTTTTATAGAAACTCATCCGAATCCAAGTGAAGCAAAATCCGACGGAGCTAATATGTTGCAATTAGATAAATTAGAAAATTTACTAGAAAAACTTGTACGAGTAAGACAATCTATCTTGTAAAAACCAACTCGTTATTTGAGGATAATTCTGAATTAAATTCGTATTTATCCTCATTAAATAAAAGTAAATCTTCTTTTGTTTTGATTTGATTTTCGAGAATGTATCGAGCCATAACTCCTCGTGCATGTTTGAAATAACTCATAATGCTTTTGTATGTTCCATTCCTAAATTCTTTGAATGTGATTTCTAGAACTGGATTTTTTATGGATTTAAAGTTTACCGCTTTTGAGTATTCTGCACTTGCTAAATTCACAATAATCTCTTCTTTTGAAAGCTCTTTTTTGATGTATTTTGTTACTTTTTCTTCCCAAAAATCTGGTAAATTCTTGTAAGATTCCAAAGGAAATTTACTTCCCATTTCTAATCGATATTCCATAATTCTATCAAAAGGTTTTAGGATTCCATACAAACCAGAAAGAATATATAAATGCTCTTGTGCATAAATTAATGTTTTATCAGAAAGAGATTCCGCATCTAGACCTCTATAAACTTCTCCTTTAAAACCAAAAATTGCAGAAACAGATTCTTCATTTTTCGGATTTTTATTCCAATTCTGATTTCGTGTCCAATTTAGTTCGGAAAGTTTTGGCGACAACTTCATTAATTCTGAAATTTCACTAACCGATAGTTGCTTCAACTGCTTCTGTATTTCACTTGCATCTTTTATAAATCTCGGATTAGAAGCAATTTCCACCTTGCGATTTACATTTAAATCCATTAATTTTGCAGGAGATAGTAAAACTTTCATATTTTTCTTTTAACTCATTCAAAATTATAGAATAATCCTGCTTTCCACAAAAATACTTAACTGATTTAATATATGTTCTCATTAAAAAAAATAATTGTTTTTGTAGCTTCTATAGTTTTTTTAAGTATTCATGCACAAGAAAAATCAGATAATTCTATTGATGTTTCTCACTTCTACGGAAATATTATTCGCCATCAACCTAATATTGCACATTTAGTTCAAGGACATCCTACTGGAATTATTGTAGGATTAAACAAAAAAACAAATGGAACTAAAAATTGGCAAAAAGAATACAACTATCCTGATTATGGTTTAACGATGATTTATGAAGATTTTAAAGCTGAAACTCTTGGGAAAACCTATTTTCTTGGAATGCACTTTAATTTCTATTTTTTTAATCGGAATCTAGTATTTAAAATCGCTCAAGGAATTGCCTACAATACCAATCCGTACGATAAATTCTCCAACAATAAAAACGTCGCTTTTGGATCTTCTATTTTGGCAGGAACTCATCTTGCTCTTTTGTATAAAAAAGATTACTTAATTGATAAGTTTGGCATTCAAGCAGGAATTATTTTCACTCACTTTTCCAACGGTTCTGCAAAATCTCCTAATGCAGGAATCAATACGTATGGAGTTAATCTTGGAATTAATTATTCATTAGACGAGGAAAAAAAATATTCAGAAAAAGAAATCAAAGAAAAATATTCAGAACCAATAAAGTATAATTTCTCTATAAAAACAGGTATAAATGAGTATTTTGTAGGTCAAGGTATGGAACCTTTTATTCACTTAAATACTTATGCCGATAAACGTTTTAGTAAAAAAAGTGCTGTACAAGGCGGAGTTGATTTATTTCTGAATAAAGCACGAAAAGAATATATAGAATACGTGAGTATTGCATATGCTCCCGAAGGAAATGTAATAGATAAAGATACTGACTATAAAAGAATTGGACTTTTTGCAGGATACGAACTTTTCATTAGTGATATAAGTTTTGAATCCCAAATTGGATATTACATTTACAATCCTTTGAATTACGATAAAGATATCATATACTCTAGAGTAGGAATGAAATACTATTTTAATGATCATTTTTTTAGTAGTTTCCATGTAAAAACACATTATTTCAATGCCGAAGCGTTGGAATTTGGGGTTGGAATTCGATTATAAAAATCAATATATGAAATTAACTTTATATTATATACTCGTCGGTTTACTATTCATCTCGTGTCAAGACTCTGCAAATTGTTTTGAAAGTGCAGGAAATATCACTCAGAAAGAGATTTCAGTTGAGTTTTTTGATAAAATAGAGGTAAGAAATGGCGTTGAATTAATTTTAAAACAAAGTGATACTCAAAAAGTAATTTTAGAGTCAGGAAGTAATTTGATAGAACACGTAGATGGTTATGTTCAAAATAATACGCTTTATGTAGAAGATAAAAATAGCTGTAACTTTACTCGTGATTTTGGACTTACAAAAGTTTACGTTAATTCTCCTAATATTGTGTTCATTAATTCCAAAACGGAACAAAATATATCTTCTGATGGAACTCTACATTATCCAAAATTAGAAGTAAAATGTTTAAAAGAAGACGACGGAACAGCTACGGGAGATGTTCATTTAAAATTAGAATCCGAAGAATGTAACTTTCATTCAAATAACGTAACGAATTTTCATATAGAAGGAAGTACTATTCACTTAGGAGTTTATTATTGGGCAGGAACAAGTCGTTTTGATGGCAGTAAAATGAAAGCCAAAAATATAGATATTTTTCATCGTGGACACAACGACATGATTCTCTATCCTGAGGAATTAATCCAAGGAAATATGTATAGCAATGGAAATCTAATTCTTGTAAATAAACCCGAACAGATGAATGTTGTAAGGAACTATACAGGACAAATTATTTACCAATAACTGTTACCATTTTTATTTTTTCTCAATTTGTATGAAATACACTTTTTTTTTGTAAAAAACACACATTATATTTGCGGAAAATTAATTTATCACAATTTAACACATTAAAAAAATGAGAAAAAATCTTTTAACTATTGCTATTACATTACTTTGTTCGTTTGTGTTTGCACAGACAACTATTTATGTAAAACGTCAAGGATCTAGTTCTGCTCCAAAAATTCACGTTTGGACTAAAGCTACAGGGACAGATGTACCAGTTACCAATACAAGTAATTGGCCAAATAATCTACCTACTGTTTCCTCTGATACCAACGGTTGGTTTAAATATTCTGCGTCAACAGCTCCTAGCCAAATAGGGTGTTTGTTTGTATACAACGATAAACAAACAGCAGATTTTAAATATTACAGTTGGAGTTCCATTTATGTTTTATTAGACTCTGCGGGGAATCAAGTTTCTGTAACTGCAACAAATCCTGATGTAGTAGTAACTCCTGACCCTGTAATTTCTGTATCTCAAAACATACAACCTAAAGCTAATGGGAAATTTGACGTAGGACAAACTGTAACTTTAACTGTTTCTTCAGAAAATATAGTAAATAGAATGGTTTACTATACTACTGATGGTTCTGACCCAAAAACAAGTTCCACAAGAAAAGCACTATCCTATAATCCAGAATATGCTTATATAAATGTCAACCCTCGTGAATTACCTGGAACCTACAACATAAGAATTATAGAAACAAACAGAATAGGACAGTACCCTTTTTCTAATGAATACAACAAAACATTTACTTTTGAAGCTGTAGTAGTAACTCCTGACCCTGTAATTTCTGTATCTCAAAATATACAACCTAAAGCAAATGGAAAATTTGATGAAGGACAAACCGTAGTTTTAACTATTTCTAGTTCTAATGAAACTGGTAGAAAATTATTCTATACTACCGATGGTTCTGACCCAAGAACAAGTTCTACAAGAACAGCTATTACCTATACAAGCGGAAGTGAAACTATTTCTGTAACTTCTACAAAAACGGTAAGAATTATAGAAACTACTTCTACAGGAAGTACACCTTATTCCAATGAATACAACAAAACATTTATTTTTGAAACTGTAGTTACTCCTACACCAACACTTTGGAAAGAAAACAATAACAACATCTACTACAACGATGGAAATGTAGGCGTTGGAACTTCTACGCCTACTGCTAAATTAGATATTGATGGTAACATTAAATTATCGACACCAGGAAGTGCTTGGTTAAGCGGAAAAACAGGTACTGGAGGAATTACATCCTCTACTCAATTATCTTCTGGGTACTACCACCCTTATTTACGTCAAAAAACATTAAGTGGTCATGTTGTTAATATTGGTGGCTATAAAGATGTTTTTGGTTTCTTTGGATATAATAAAGATAGAACTATAAATGGATATGACTATTCTATGGTAATGGATTTAACTACAGGTAACATAGGAATAGGAAAGATAAATCCTTCTGAAAGATTAGATGTATATAGTGGTGTATCCAATAAAAGTGGAGTACGTCTATCTAACTTAACTTCTGCATCACCAGCAACAGCTAATGCAAAGACCATTGGTGTAGATAATTTAGGTAATATTGTTACTGTAGATTTACCAGTAGTTGAAAATTCAAATGTATGGGAAGTATCGAATGGAAAAGTTTCTCTAAAAAATGGAACTGACTTTGTAGGTATAGGTACAAATAATCCTGATGAAAAATTAACTGTAAAAGGGACGATTCATGCAGAAGAGTTAAAAATAGATTTGGAAGGTGCTTTAGCTGATTATGTTTTTGAAAACTATTATGATGGTTCTTCTAATTTGAATGAAAACTATACAATGCTAAGCTTAGATGAGGTAGAAGCATTTACTAAAGAAAACAAACATTTACCTAACGTACCATCTGCTAAAGATATAAAAGAAAACGGAATGAAAGTAGGAGAAATGGCAAATATTTTATTACAAAAAATAGAAGAACTTACTCTATACACCATAGAGCAAAAGAAAGAAATAGAAGCATTGAAGCAAGAAGTTTTAGAACTAAAAAACAATAAATAATAACCGATAGGTTTTAAAAAATGAAACGAATATTATTTATAATAGTGGTACTATGCTTTTCTATAAGTGCATTTGCACAAAAAGAATGGCATGTTACTACCACAGGAACACCAGAGGGGAACGGAAGTTTATCTTCCCCTTGGGATTTACAGACGGCATTAAGTCATCCTGCTTCTGTACTACCAGGAGATACCATTTGGTTGCACGGAGGAACTTATAAAGGGCATTTTACAAGTGTTTTAAACGGTACTGCTGATAAATACATTACCGTAAGAGGAGTAAAGGGAGAAGGAATTGTAGAGTTAGATGGGAATACAGAAAGTTCAAATGGATACATTCTAACTATTCCCGATAATTCAAATAAACAAAATGTTATATTTAGAGATTTTGAAATTACAATGAAAGGAGATTTTGATAGATTAAATTTATCTAGCAACAATGTAGTTTCTGGAATTTTCACTAAAGCACCTAATTGTAAATTTATTAATATAATAATTCATAATGTAACTGGGGTTTGGGTTGGTTCATCTGAACAAAGTATAAATAACGAATTTTATGGAATTATCACATATAATAATGGTTGGTATGAAATAACGAATAATGACAATGTTAACTGTAGTAAATCATTTAACCCAAGAGGGGGTGTTTTTTACATGAAAAACAGTAAAGAGTTCAGTAATTTTAATAATAATATAGTTTTCAATAATTTAAGAGCAGGTATAGAACTATGGTCTGCCTCAAGTCACGGCACCGAATGGGATGAAAATCGTAGTATGAACGAAAAAATCATATTGAAAAACAATATAATTTTCAATATTAACTCACCATTATCATATCATTTAGATTGGGAAGATAGTGAATGTAAAAGACCTCAACCTGGAGATATTAAAGGATTAGGTTATGGTGGCGGAATAATTATAGCTACTGATGATAAAAATGGAAGAAATATAGCTAAAGATATAGAGTTTAGTGAGAATATATTATACAACAATACTGATTTTAACCTTGGTGGTAATAGTCAAGGAAAAATAGCTAAAATAAAAGTCCCTCTAGCATTAGGATCTACCATGGAATCTCCTGTAGAGAGAATACATCTGTCTAATAACTTAATTATAGGTGCTCAAGAACCAATAAGACTTGATTTTGTTAAATCATTGTATATGAGAAATAATTTAATATTTGGCAGACAAATATCAATTAATAATGTAAATATTAATAATAACTGGATTCAAGATTGGGATATTGATGAAAATCATTACTTTTATAAAAGTGGAATTGACCCCAATAGTCTTGGGAATTGGGATTACTGGAAAAATCTAAATTTCGATATGAATGGTAGTTTAAGTGATTATAGTTCATATGTACCAAGTACAAATAGAGTACAACAAAACAAATATGAGCCAAATAGATTTTCCATAACTATAATGAATAAAAATGGAGGTGTAGATACTGATGTTGATTTTTCTCGTTATGGAATCCCTACAGGAACACCTTATACTGTAAGAGATGTAGAAAATTACCATACAATACTCAGAGAAAGCATTCTTAATGGAAATTCCATTACCATCACTCAAGCGGATATGGATAATCCAAACTTTGAAAAATTTACTAATTACGCAGACCCTTCTCATGATAGAGCTAGAAAATCAAAAAATAACTTTGGTGTATTCATCATAGATTTTGCTCCTGTTTGTAGTGTAAGTGAAAATCTAACTGTAGAAAACGTAACTTTAAATAGTACTGAGGAATACAAAGCGAGCAACATTATAACTGTAGGTGGTGGAGTTATTGCTAATACTACAGCAAACATCGTTGCAGAAGCAGGTAAACAGATTGTAATAAACAAAAAGACTCTCATTAAAAGAGGTAGTAAGTTTCATGCAAGTATAAAAACACCTACTTGCCAGTCACTAACTTATGTAGGAGAGGAAATCTTCAATCCTGTTGCAGGTAATTCATCAGGGAGAAAAGTGGAAGATGTAGAACAAAGTATCTCTTCTTTTGAAATCGCTCCTGTTCCTGCAGATGATTTTGTAAAAGTATCTTCGGATAATGCAATAAGCTCTATCAAGTTATACGATTTATCAGGAAAACAAATTCTTGCACAAAATAACCTAACAGATACTTCTGTTATTTTAGATGTTAAGAGTTTAGAACAAGGTATTTACTTAATTTATGTAGAAATGAGTAACGGAGAAGTTCAATCAAGAAGAATTATTAAAAACTAACTCAAAAGATTGACTCTAAAAAAACCGCGTCGAATTAAAATTCGACGCGGTTTTTATTTATCTAATTCCTTACAGATTTAACATCTATAACTACAACTCATTTTTGAATTGTTCGAGCATACGAACATCGTTTTCAAAGAACATACGAATATCTCCCATTTGGTATAACAACATTACTATTCGTTCAATTCCCATACCAAAAGCATAACCTGAGTATTCTTCTGGATTAATCCCTACATTTTTAAGTACATTAGGATCTACCATTCCGCAACCCATAATTTCCAACCAACCTGTACCTTTGGTTATTCTGTAATCCACTTCGTTTTCTAATCCCCAATATACATCTACTTCTGCACTTGGCTCTGTAAACGGAAAATAAGAGGGACGCAAACGGATTTTCGACTTTCCAAATAACTCTTCGGTAAAGTACATTAAGGTTTGCTTTAAATCCGCAAAAGAAACTTCTTTATCTATATACAAACCTTCTATCTGATGGAAAATACAATGGGAACGAGAAGATATTGCTTCGTTTCTAAAAACTCGTCCAGGAGCAAGTATACGCATCGGAGGTTTATTGTTTTCCATATAACGTATCTGTACAGAAGAAGTATGCGTTCTTAGTAGTACATCTTCAGAAGAGCTTTTTTCTCCTTTTTCAATAAAAAAAGTATCTTGCATATCTCTTGCTGGGTGGTATTCAGGAAGATTTAATGCGGTAAAATTATGCCAATCATCTTCTATTTCGGGAGCTTCGGCAACTGTAAATCCAATTTTGCTAAAAATTTCACAAATTCTATTTCTAACAATGCTAATTGGATGCCGTGAACCTAATTCTTTTACAATCCCAGATTTAGTAAAATCATCTGTTTGCTTATGAGTATCTGAACTATCAAGAGCATTTCTAAAGTCATCTATTTTTTCATTTACTTGATTTTTCAGCAGATTGATTACTTGTCCAAATTCTTTTTTCTGCTCTACAGGAACTTCCTTAAATTTAGCAAACAAATCATTTAGTATACCTTTTTTCCCTAAATATTTAATTCTAAATTCCTCTAATTCAGATTTAGATTGAGTTTTAAAATCTTCTACTTCTACTAAATATTCACGTATTTTAGAAATCATTTCTTGATTTTTAATAAAGCACAAAGGTAATAAAAAAGTGCATTAAAGTTCTTATTTAAACTTGTAAACTTTGATTTAAGGAAAAATTATCTTTTAATCATTACCTTTACGTATATTTTAATGTGGAAATCAAATTTTTATGAGAATTGATAAATTTTTATGGCACGTTCGTATGTATAAAACACGTTCTATTGCTACCGAAGCAGTAAAAAATAATCGAGTACTAATTGGTGAGCAAACCGTAAAAAGTTCTAAAGAGGTAAACGTAGGTGATGAAATTGTAATTAAAAAAAATCAAATTAATTATAAAATACGCATTAAAGATTTACCCAAAAGTAGATTAGGAGCTAAATTAGTTCCACAATACATAGATGATTTGACAGATGTAAAAGAGATTGAAAAATTCAAACAAATTAATCAAACCCAAAAATACTACAGGCAAAAGGGCTTGGGGAGACCTACCAAAAAAGACCGAAGAGAAATAGATACTTTCTTAGACGATGATTTTATCTTTGATTCAGAATCTGAGTAATATTTAGAGCAACTTCTGGCACCTCTTTTTCCTTTACTTCTACTTTGTATTTTGCTTTTGAATAATAGGGATTTCTTTCGAATAAGTGTTTAGCAATAAACTCCTCTAACTCTTCGTCATTAAGATGACTGATAATTGGTCTTTTAGATTTTTCTCTATACAATCGTTTACTAAGTTCTTTTGGCGTAAGTGATAAGTAAAACGATTCCGAATATTGATTGATAAAATCCATAGAGTCATAGAATACCGGAGTTCCACCACCAAGAGCAAGAATAAAGCTGGAATCAGAACGAAGAGTATCTTTAAGTATTTGATTTTCTAGCTTTCTAAAATATACTTCTCCTTTTTCTTTAAAAATAGAGGGAATGCTTTGACCTTCCTTTTGCTCTATCAATTCATCTAAGTCGTAAAACGTATAATTTAATTTTTTTGACAAAAACCTACCTATAGTTGATTTTCCCGATCCCATATATCCTAAAAGAGTTATTTTCATCTTGGTTGTATTCTTTATTTTGTGAAACAAATTTAAAAAAAATGCATAAATTATTTGCATATAAAAAAATATATCCTACCTTTGCACTCCGAAAGTTAATCATCTAACGCTGATTAATAAAGACTCGGTAGCTCAGTTGGTAGAGCACAACACTTTTAATGTTGGGGTCCTGGGTTCGAGCCCCAGCCGGGTCACAAGAACCGATTAATATAATCGGTTCTTTTTTTATTTATGCCCACGTGGTGGAATTGGTAGACACGCCATCTTGAGGGGGTGGTGTTCGTAAGGATGTGCTGGTTCGAATCCAGTCGTGGGCACTTTTACAAAAATATTTCCCTAAAGACTCAAATCAGACATTTAGCATCTAAGAAGTTGCTATAATTCTCTATCTAAGGAATATTTAAAAACTTATGCATCTGATTGGAAATTTTCCATTTTGGATTTTTGAGCACGTAATCTATAATTTTAGGATTCATTTCTTCCTTTTTACTCCACTCTGCTTGTAAGTACAGTATACAATCCTCATTTACCTTAGAAGCTTGTTCCTCAGCAAAAATAAAGTCATGATTGTTATAAATAATAACTTTTAACTCATCTGCTTTTTTATAAACCTCGTCTTTAGGTAGTAGATTCTTTTTAGGAGAAAGACAAATCCAATCCAACGTACCAGACAAAGGATATGCTCCGGAAGTTTCTATATGAATCGCACAATTCGCTTTTTTAAGTTGATTTGTTAAGTAATCCAAATCCCACATCAATGGTTCTCCACCTGTCAGCACAATAGTTTTAGAATACCGAACTGCATCACTTACGATTTCATCTACCGAAGTTAATGGATGTATATTAGGATTCCAACTTTCCTTTACATCACACCAATGACAACCAACATCACAACCTCCTATTCTAATAAAATACGACGCCGTTCCACTGTAAGAACCTTCTCCTTGAATAGTATAAAAATGCTCCATTATGGGGAGCATTTTTATTTTTTCCTTCTTGTTTTGATTTGTCAAAAGAATTATTTTATTGAGTTACTAGAAAACTAAATGCTTAAAATAGAAAAACTATTTATAAATCTTTCATCTATTTTCTTTTATCTACTCATATTTGTTCTTGCAAATTTCTTTCTACAAGAGTCCTCCAACCAAATTCATCTTCAGATAAATTATACTGTATCTCTTGCATTTGATTTTTTAATCTCTGTGCATAACTTTCTTCATCAGAAATAATTGGCAACTCTAAGGTTTCATTTTCGTATCCTATTGCAGAAAAACGATTTACGATTACAGCAGTACCACAACCAAAAACTTCTTTAAGCGTACCATTTTTATGAGCTTCATACACTTCTTTTACTGTTACTCTTTCTTCTTTAACTGTTATTCCATTCTTTTTAGCAAGCTGAATCAAACTATTTCGAGTAATTCCATCTAAAATAGTTTCGGTTACTGGTGGTGTTATAATTTCATCATTAATTCTAAGCATAATATTCATTGTCCCACTCTCCTCGAAATAAGTATGCGTAGCTGCATCTGTCCATATTATTTGATCAAAACCTTCTTCGTTTACCAAACGTGTAGGATAAAATGATGCTGCATAATTCCCTGCCGCTTTTGCAGAACCTACTCCACCCGAAGCAGAACGAGAGTAATGATTTGCTATTTTTACTCTTAACGGTTTGCTATAATAATTATTAGCAAAAGCACACAACACACAAAAGGTATATTTAGTTGATGGTCTTGCTGACAACAATTCTTCTGAAGCAAACATAAACGGACGAATATATAAAGCCGTTCCTAACTTAGAAGGAACCCAATCTCTATCCAAATCAATCAATGTAGAAATTCCACCCAAGAATATTTCTTCTGAAATTTCAGGCATTGCCAATCTTTTACAAGATTTATTAAATCTATGAAAATTCTTTTCTGGACGAAATAAGAATACATCGTCGTTTTCATCTTTATACGCTTTCATTCCTTCAAAGACCGCCTGTCCGTAATGCAATGCTTGTATAGCAGGAGTCATTCCCAATGGTCCATAAGGGACAATCTCTGGTTCACTCCATTTGTTGTTTTCATACGTAGCAATAAGCATATGATCTGAAAAGCCATTTCCAAAAACAGCATTATCAAAATCAAAACTGTCAATTTTCGGTTTTTGAGTTCTTGTTATTTTCATTGATATTTAAATAATAAATAAAACCATCATTAGGAATATAATTCCCACAGATGGAATTCAAAACACAAATTTACGAAAAAAAAACGTACGTCTACTATTATTTTTAGCTATTCTATCCTGTGCCAATACTGAGTTCTTCCGAGGAAAGAAAATCCAAGATATCCTCGCACTTTTAACTTATCCTTATTTTCAAGAGAAATGGTACAACTGTATGACTTTCCATTTTTAGGATCTGTAATCGTTCCATCAGTATATTCATCGCCATCTTTTTCTAATCCTCTTATGATTTCTAACCCGATAAGTGGTTTATTTTTTCTATCGTCGGTACACTCAACGCATAAATTGTTTTTAGGTTTTATAAGGAGTTTAATGATTTTCGCATATACCTTTCCATCGCTTTTTTCATAAATCTCTACAATAGATTTTGCTTGACCTGTTTCATCATCAATGGTTTTCCATTTCCCTAAAACAGACTGCGAATACATAAACGGCATAAGAAAAAATACCACAAAAGAAATCCAAAGTTTCATAATCAATAATTTTACTTTCCAATTTACAGAATTAAATCCAATAAAAAAAGTGAACTTAATTTCATTTAAAAGTTCACTTTTGGTTTGAAGTTTGAAAAATGTTAATTTATATTTTAGTCTTGCTTAGCAAATACTTTTTGTAATAAAGGTGTTGTTCTTTCACTTACATTATTTCTAATTCCCGCTTCTTTTTGTGCCACCATGGTAAACAATCCATTAATCGCTTGCTGAGTAACGTAATTAGTTAAATCAGGATTTACCTTTTTTACGGTAGGAATCGAATTGTATTTAGTGATAATATCATTCCATACTTTGTCTGCACCCACTTTAGAAAAAGAGTTTTTTACTTTTGGTTCAAAAGCAGTTTCCAAACTTGTTGTCGTTTTTGATTTTAGGTAATTGGTTGCCGCATTATCTCCTCCCATAAGAATTGAAGTTGCGTCAGAAAAACTCATGCTCGTAATTGCATTTTTAAATATAGGAGCTGCCTCTGTTACAGCATCTTCTGCTGCACGATTCAGTAATTTTAGACCTTCATCTGCTACGCTTCCTAGTCCTATGCTTCGTAATGTTTTATCTACTTTTTGTAACTCTTCGGGATACAATATTTTTACTGCTGAATTATTTAAAAAACCATTTTGTTTTCCTAACTGCTGAACCCCTGAAGTTACACCAAGCTCTAATGCCTGTTTTAATCCACTAGAAACATCTCCTTGTCCTAAAATCACATTGGTCGTATTTTCTAATATCGCAGGCAAAGATTCATTTGCAACTTGTTTCATCTCCGTACATCCAACTAATAACAATAATGAACCTGATACTAAAATGCTTTTTTTCATTGTATATTTATTTTGATTTTTTGAGAATTTCAATTTCTATGCCAAAAATTAATTTGCTATTTCTAGATTGATTTTTTTTCCTTGGAAAGCATCTTTGTTAAACGAATCTAAAAGTTGACTTTTGTATTTTGACTCAACTTCGAAGAACGAAAACTTTTCCAAAATATCTATATCTCCTACATCAGCTTTTTTTCCTTTGGTGTTTTTATTAATTAAATCAAAAAGTTTTCCTTTACTAAGACTATCTTTTTTCCCTAAATTAATAAAGAATCGAGTAAATGACTCGTTAGATGGTTTTCCATCTTTTCTTCTGGCTCTTGTTTCTCTTCTTCTTCCATTATTTCTTGAACCATCTCTATCTCTACCTCTACTCCTTTCTTCTCCTCTATCTGAGTTATAATCAGAAGAATTGGAATTATACTCTATACTAGGATGATTTTTATAATACTCTACGGTATCTTTTAGGTGTAAGTATATAAATTTTTCAAATAACTCTTCTTTGGTAATCTCTGATAAATCAGGTAGTTCTGGAAGCGTAAAATCAGAACTCATCACTTCATCGGAAGCTAATTTATCTATGATAGAATCTATCTGAGCAGTTAAAATCACATCGTTAGTAGGAATTTCCAGCGGAGCTATTTTTATAGAACATTCTTTTTCTATTCGTTTTAACTTTCTAGTTTCATCTGCTTTAATCAAACATATAGATTGTCCATTTTTACCTGCTCGTCCTGTTCGTCCACTTCTATGAACAAATACTTCGGGATCATCTGGTAAAGAAAAATGAATTACATGAGTTAAACTGTTTACATCTAATCCTCTTGCTGCCACATCTGTTGCTACCAAAATTTGCAGATTTTGTAATCGGAATTTTTTCATCACTGTATCTCTCTGTGCTTGTGATAAATCTCCGTGCAATGCATCAGCAGAATATCCTTGAATCATTAAAAACTCAGCTACTTGTTGTGTTTCTATTCTTGTTCTACAGAATATAATGCTATAATTATTTGGATTTGCATCTAAAATTCTATGTAAAACTTGTAATTTCTGACGATGCCTTGTAACGCAATACAAGTGCGATATATTCTTTTTTACCGCATTTATAGAACCTACGGATATTTTGTGCGGATTATTCATATATCCTTTTGCAATCTTTTCTACTTGCTTAGACATAGTAGCAGAAAAAAGATAGGTTCGTTTAATTTCCGGAGTTTCTAATAAAATGGTTTCCAGTTCATCTTTGAATCCCATAGATAGCATTTCATCAGCTTCATCTAGAACAACACAATTAATTTGAGATAAATTAATTGCTTTTCTACGAATCATATCATTTAATCTTCCTGGAGTTCCTATTATGATTTGTGGATGTTTTTTTAAAGCACGAATTTGTTCGGTTATACTACTTCCACCATAAACTGCAAGTGTATTAATTTGTGGTAAATTTTCTGCAAACGTTTGAATATCTCTAGTAATTTGAAGACATAATTCGCGAGTAGGACAAAGTATAAGAGCTTGTGTTCTACGATCGTTTTCATCGATTTGATGTAAAATTGGCAATCCAAAAGCTGCTGTTTTCCCTGTTCCAGTCTGAGCTAAAGCAATCAAATCTCTATCTTCATTTAATATGAAAGGAATTGATTCTTTTTGGATTTCTGTAGGAGTTTCGTATCCTAATTTTGTAATTGCGGTTAAAAGTTCTTCTCTTAAACCTGCTTCTGTAAATAAATTCATTCTGTGCTTTATAATTCGACAAAGATACAACAATTCTTAATGCAAAAAGAAAAGCTTTGGAATCTAACTTTAATTTACAGTTAAAGTTACGCGTAGAATTTGCTCTGTACAATGAAAAAAATACATTCTTCAACTACGCTAAAATAACATATCCAACTTCCTTCCAAAGTATAAGGAAGTCCTTTTTTACTTGTGGGAGTATTTAGAATAGAAAAGAACGCATCTAAAACTAAAAATCAAATTTTATATCTTTGTACTAAAATCAGTTAAAATGAATCCCATGTACCGATTAGATAAAAATATAACCCAAAAACAGAGTTTTAAAGAAGCTGATGACCACTATACTGAAAATCAAGAATGTACACCAAGTGAACGTTTAAATAGAGCTTGTTTTCTTATTAACCAGATTTTTTGTGTAAATGAAAACACCAAAATGGATAAATCCCACTTAACAAAAAGAAAATTTAAAAATGGCGAATCTATTTAATAGCGATTTTATTGATTTTTTAAGATTATTAAACAAGCACCGAGCAGATTATGTGTTAGTTGGTGGTTATGCAGTGATTCTTCATGGATATGTGAGAAGTACCGCAGATATGGATATTTGGGTAAGTAAAACTTCAGAAAACTATCAAAAACTACAGCACGTTTATACCGATTTCGGAGTGCCTATTTTTCCTTCGTCGGAATTTTTGAATTCAGAATACGACGTGTGGTCAATAGGAAGAGAACCCAACAAAATAGATATAATCAATCATATTAAAGGGTTAAATTTTGATGAAACTATAAATCTGTGTGAATTTTATGATATTGAGGATTTTAAAATTCCTTATATCCATTTAAATCATTTAATTCAAGCAAAAAAAGCTTCTGGAAGATTTAAAGATTTAGCAGATATAGAACAACTATTATTGAAAAGAAATAAATAAAACTCTTCAACAGGATTAGAATAACAAAAATATTTTATCTCTACTACATTTACCTAAGTGTACACCAATCTTTCGATAATCTCAAGGTAGCGTTCCTCTTTTATCCACTGAATTTATTGGAGTGGAAAAAGATTAAGAGAAAAACTGCATTAAGTCACAATCTAAAAAATCCATTGGAGTTAGGGAGTTAGTTATAATATTTTATCTTTGCTTTTCTTTTTTTTGAGAGATGGAGTTATTGTTAAAATTTGTTGTATTTAATTATGAATAATCCTATTAAGAATTTAGAACTTATATTAAAGCATTGGGAAGCTTCCGTAGTTTTTTATTTACCAAATATAATTTTAGGAGTTGTAATATTTGTAGTATTCTTCTTTATTGCTAAACTTGCAAAATTCATCAGTTTTAGTTTTTACAATAAAACGATTAAAAAACGTACTGACTTAGCACATATTATTTCTTCATCTATCTACTTTTTCTTTCTAATCTCGGGAGTATTTTTAGCTCTACAAGTAGTTGGTTTAGAAAAAATTCTTACTCATATTTTAGCAGGTGCAGGAATTATTGGAATTATTGCAGGTTTTGCATTTAAAGACATAGCTTCTAATATTTTTTCTGGATTGTTGTTGAAAATTCAAAACCCTTATAAGAAAAATGATTGGGTAGAAATAAATGATAATTATGGTTTTATACTAGACGTAGGTTGGATTACCACTGTAATCAAAACAGTATCAGGACAAGAGGTATTTATTCCAAATCAGCTTATTTATTCCAATACTTTTAAAAATTATTCTAGTTTTCATAAAAGAAGAATTGTATTATCTACAGGAGTATCTTACGGAGATGATTTAGAACACGTAAAAGCTGTCGCTTTAGATGAAATTAAAAAAGTAGACAAAATCCTTCCGAATGAAGATATAGACTTTTATTTCACAGAAATTGGAGGTTCTTCTTATAATTTTGAATTACGGTTTTGGATAAAATTTCAAAAAAACATAGATTATAAAGAAGCTATGAGCGAGAGCATAATAAGAATTAAAAAACGCTTTGAACAAGAAAACATTTCTATTGCATATCCTGTAACTACCTTAGATTTTGGCGTAAAAGGAGGAGTTAACGTATTTGACAAAACCATTAAGGTAAGTTCTTAAATTTGCGTATACAACAAGAGTTACGCATAGAGTTTCCTTCTCACGAAGTAAAAAATAATTCCTACAACGGAGAAAAATAGTAATGGAAACAACATATTAAATCTTTTCCAATAATTTCCTTCTGTGATGATGTCTTGCTGATTTAATGGTTTTAATTCGATTGTTCTATTTCTTAGTTCCATTAAATTAGAATTATCTACAAGGTACTCTACGCAATTCTTTATAAATTCTGCGTTTCCATAGGTTTTATTAAGCAACGGATCAACGCCTAAAGGCAATGGTTCTCCTTGAAAAACTGCATTTTTAATTACATCTCCATCGGAAATTACAATAAGTTTTCCTTTATCTGTTTCTGATTTAAAATTAGGAATTTCTCTACTTTCCACTCTATCTTTATAAACGGAATTAAACTTTCCTTCGAGAAGAACTGCTAAATTTTGACTTCCTAAAAATCGATCTGTAATCACAGAATCATTCATTTGAGCAATTTCTTCTAATTCCACGTAACTTGGCACTTGTTTTAAAGTTGTATAATCAGAAGTTTTATATAATGTTGTTTTTTTAATTCCCGAAGTAGGAAGAATATCTATAGGAGAAGCAAACTCAAACTTTACTGGATTTACATTTTTTGTAATAGAATGTGTTCCTTCATCGATTCCTAAAGGAAAATAACTCCATTGAAAATTAGAAAATTGCGGATTTCCTTGAATTTCCCCTGTAACTAAACGAAGTGGAGCATTCCTCTGATAATCTTTTACTAGAGTAGAGTTCACTCGAATACCATATGAAAAGAAATAATCGTTTAAATTTAAATCATACGCATACGCAAGTATTTTATCTGTTCTATACAGAGAATCCATTTCTGCGTTTACGGCATCTACGCACCAAAGTAAATTCCCTCCGTTCATTAAATATTGGTCGAGTGCTACTTTTTCTTCATCTAGAAATCTTTTTCTTGGCTTTGCAACTACTAAAACATCTATTTGCTTCATGCGTTCTATGTCGGAAACATTTAACGACTGTGTATCTTTAGGGAAATAAGGACCTACTACATAGCTATCATCAAAAAGGTTCATAAATCCCATAAATTGTTGTGGTTTTAGCTCTTCGTGATTGGTAAGGAAACCTATTTTCTTTTGTTTTTTTGAGGTAATTTTATGGATTGCACTTGTAAATTTATATTCCAATTCTTCTATGGAATTATTCACTTGTTCTGCAGGATTTGCTTCTTGTTTTTGTGAAAGCAACGGAATTGGAATTTTATTTCCTCCACTTTTTTTGTGCATTACAGCATACGGATACAAAAGTATTTCGGATATTTTTCCGTCTTTAATATCAGGAAGTACCGAAGGTTGCAATCCTAAGTTCTTTAATGTATCAATGGGAATTTGTTCTTCTATAGGATTTATAAAAGAGAATTCAACATTAGAATTTTCGTTTTGAAATTCCAATAACAAATTCTTGACTTCGCGTTGTAGTTGTTTGAAAGAAGCAGGAAATTCTCCGTCTAAATACACATCAACGTAGACTTTATCCTCTAAATTCTCTAATGTTTTTGTTGTTGTTTCAGTAAGCGTATACCTTTTATCTTGAGTCATGTCTATTCGGTAATAAACAACTCCTAAACTCAATGTAAAAAACAGAATTAATAAAAATAGATATATGTATTTTGATTTGTGATTCATTACATAAATTTGTGTAAAGTTACGTGTTTTAAAGAAAACTGAAATTTATTTTTATAGATATTCTACCAGTCTTTGTGTCAACTGCTCTCGATGAAATTCTTTAATGGAATCTAGATTTATAACTGTTTGCTCATCGTTTTTCCATTTAGAAAATTGGTTTAATACAAAGTTTTTTATCTCATCTTTATCTTGATATGTGAAATGCTGTCCCGCACTGGTCTTATTTAGTATTTTTTGAACATCACTATCTTCTGTTCCTATAGAAATAATGGTATTATGAGTTGCCATGTACTCAAATAATTTCCCTGGAATAATTCCTTTAGACGTTTTATCGTTAAAATTAGTAATCAACAATAAATCGGCACTTTCTATTTCTGTAATAGATTTACTATGTGACACATAACCTACATACTGAATATAAGAATCTAAATTTAATGCCGTTAATTCATTTTTAATTTTCTCATCAACTTTCCCAACGAATTTGAGTTTAAAATTGCTTCTAAAATCTGCATTTTCTCGTACTAATTCAGACAACGATTCCCACAAAGGATATGGATTTCTCAACTGCTCTAAAACTCCACTATAACAAATTGTGAACTTGGCATTTTTACTTTTACTAGAATTAAATTCCGAATCAAAACCATTGGTAATTGTTATGGTATTTTTTGCACCTAATTCTCTAAATCTATTGGCATCTGTATAGCTGGTAGCAAGTACCAAGTCTGAACTAGACAATACTTTGTATTCTAAATTTTTATGTTTTTTTTGAGCAAAAGGTAAAAGTTTCAATTCCTTGTGATATGAAATTTCCGTCCAAGGATCTCTAAAATCTGCAATCCAATTAATGTCTTTAAATTCTTTCTTTAAATTCAAACCAATTAAGTGTACACTATGAGGAGGACCTGTAGTTATCACTGTTTTTATATTCTCCTTTCGAATGTAATTTTGTGCATATTTTGTACATGGATTTATCCAAAATTTTCTTGCATCAGGAATAAAAAAATTCCCGCGAATAAAAATTGATAACTTAGAAAATAAACTTTGATTTTTGGAAGTATCAAACTGTCCTGCTTGGTATTTTTTATTTTGATTATTTACTTTGTGTGCAATACTATACGGTTCCCAAATAGGAACTTCATGAATTTCTAACTCTGGCGAAACTTCTTTTAATAAGGAATCATCAATAATTGGATAAGAAGGGTTTTTAGGTTTTATAACAACAGGACAAATGTTATACTTTGGCAAATATTTTATAAATTTAAGCCAACGCTGAACACCAGGACCTCCCGCTGGTGGAAAATAATACAGTATAATTAGTACTTTTTTCATCTAAACACCATAATCTAATTAAATCCTCTTAGTTTAATTGCTGTAAAAATCTTTTTAGTATAAAGAGGAAAATCTGCATTCTGTATCCAATTATAGTATCCTATGTCTTTTCCTAGTATCTCCTCCACTTTCTGACCTTTGTATTTTCCAAAGGAAATGATTTCATTACCATTTTCATCAAACTGAATAAATCCTGCTAAATCTGCATTTTTATGAAAAGAAGTAAATTCTTCAAGAAAATTGATATCGTTTTCTATTTCATCGTATCTTTCTATTTGAGCTTCTAGTACCTCATACGTAGCATTGGTATCCGCTTCTGCAGAATGTGCATCTTCTAAATTCTTATTACAATAAAATTTATATGCTGCAGAAAGCGTTCGTTTCTCCATTTTATGAAAAATGGTTTGAACATCTACAAACTTGTGTTTATCTGCATTAAAGTCAAAATCATTCCTCAGAAGTTCTTCTGCTAAAAGAGGAATGTCAAATCGATTGGAATTATAACCTGCCAAATCTGAATCTTTTATCATTTCGTTGATTCTTGGAGCAAGTTCTTTAAAAGTAGGTTCGTTTTGTACTTTTTCATCTGTGATTCCATGAATTTCACTTGACTCTTTAGGAATCGGAATCATAGGATTTACCAACCACGTTTTTGATTCTTTGTTTCCATTAGGAAAAACCTTTAGAATCGAGATTTCAACAATTCTATCTTTTGAAATATTAGTTCCTGTAGTTTCTAAATCGAAAAAACAAATTGGTTTTTTAAGGTTAAGCATGTTATTCGTTTTATTAAAGCAAAAAGTTGGATAGAAAAACATACCCAACTCTACAGCTTAATTTTTATAATTAGATGTGTTTATTTTTTAAATAATCCTCCAAGGAATTTAGAACCTAGTTCCATTATATCATCAGTTATAGAACCATCGCCATCTTGATCTAGGATTTTAGTTGCTATACTCATGGCTGTACTTTGCTGTCCTCCATTATTTCCATCTTGCATTAAACCACCAATCATTCCTGCAATCCCATTTATATCTAAATTATTCTGTCTTTTTTGTTCTCCCATAAATCCCATTACTACAGGAGCCAACATAGATAAGGTACTTGCTACTTGCGAAGTTTCCGCTCCACTTTTTTGACTAATTGCATTTTCTACAGAAGTTTTCTTTCCTCCTAAAAGATGTCCTAGAATTTTATTCCCATCAGAAAAGCTATCTTGACTTAAAAATCCTGATAGATTTTGCAAAATGCTTCCATCGTGCTGTGAAGATTCCAATGCACTATTGAGTCCTGAAGCTGTCTGTGGATTAGATGCATTTTTTTGAATAGCACTCATGAGTACTGGCAATCCTATTGCAACAATTGATTGTGCTTTTGACTCTTCCATTCCTAATTTAGAAGCAGCTCCTGAAATTAGATTTTGTCCTATTGAACTTTGTAATAAACTTGATATATCCATAGTGTATATTTATTTACGCAATATAGTTAAAATAAAGCTTTCAATTTTGATTTTAAATCATTGTTCTCGTTATTTTCTGGATTTATATAATCTGTAATTTGGTTATGCTGTTCTAACACTTCCAAAGAAGTAGGATCCAATATACAATCAATCTTCATACTTAAAACCTTATCATCATAACAATAACCAGTAACATTCATTTTTACGTTTATTCCGTTTTCATCGAGTATCATTTTGTATTTATCATACGTAATTCTGTATCTTTTATCGCAAACAGGACGAATACTTTGTTGTTCATAGTCATGTATAAATAGATAATACAATTTTGCCTTTATGTGAACTCCATCTGTGTTTGCATAAATAGGAAACAATGTTTTTATTTCGAATGCATCTACTTTACTGAAATTCGTTATTATTTTTTCTCCATTTAATGCTATTCTTTCTATTCCATAATAGATGTAATTCATTGTTTCTGTAACTACTTTCCATTTTCTTGGACTTGATTCAAGTTCAAAACCATTGCTTACCATTCGATCAAAAAACTTTTTCACTGAAGTCTTTTGAGCTTTTTCTAAATACTTACCTTGCTCTAAATCCTGAAGATAAATATAATTCATCTGACTGTAAGAAACACCTACAAAACCCAAGACAAAAAGCAATAAAACGAATGCTTTAAATTTCATATCACACTTTTTTTTAGTTCACGAATTTATAAAAATTTAATCTAAATTAAAGAATCCTAATTGTATTTTTGATGAATTAAATCTGCAACTAATGCCGTCCAACCTGTTTGATGCGAAGCACCGATTCCTCTAGCATTATCTCCATGAAAAAACTCATAAAATAAAATCAAATCTTTGAAATATTCATCTTTATAAATAGAGTATTCGTCATTTACAGGACGATTCCCTGAATTATCTCTTTTGAATATATTAATTAGTCTTTCCGTTAAATCTTTGGAAACTGTTTTTAACGTTGCATAATTATTGGAAAGTGTAGGAAACTCTACAAACAAATCGTATCTATAATATTCAAATAAGTTGTGAATGGATTGAATTAATAAAAAATTAATCGGGAACCAAACAGGACCTCTCCAGTTAGAATTTCCTCCATACAAACCTGTAAGCGACTCTCCTGGCTCATATTTCAACTCAAATCGTTCTTCTTCTAGCTCTAATACATAACCTTTTTTGTGAATTTTAGACAAACTTCTAATTCCTCCTTTGCTCAAAAATTCATTCTCATCTAACATCGCACTAAGAAGTCTTTTTAATTTATCTTTTGAAACCAAAGAAAGAAGTAAATCTTTACTCTCATCTGCATTTTCAAAGGCATCATACAAATCGTTATTTTTCCTATAATTATAGAACCAATTAATTCCTTTTTTAAATTTTTGAAGCTTCTGAAGCTTTTCTTTAGAAATTACCGTAGTAGCAAAAATAGAGATTAATCCCACCACAGAACGAACTTTTACTGGTATGTACGTATCATCAGGAAGTGCTAATAAATCATAGAAAAAGCCATCTTGCTCGTCCCAAGGAGAAATCCAATCGTGTCCCATTTTGTTAAATGATTCAGAGATATAGACAAAATGCTCAAAGAATTTGGTACAAACATCTTCATATGCATCATCTTCCATTGCAATCTCTAATGCAATATCCATCATGTTAAGACTATACATCGCCATCCAAGAAGTTCCATCTGCTTGTTCTAAAAGTCCTCCTTTAGGTACTCCATGACTTCTATCAAATACACCTATGTTATCTAAACCTAAAAATCCTCCTTCAAATACATTGTTTCCTTTGCTGTCTTTTTGATTAATCCACCACGTAAAATTTAGAAGTAATTTATGAAATATTTTCTTTAAAAATCGTATATCTCCTTTTCCTGTTTTTTCCTTTTCTATATTGTATACTTGCAATGCAGACCAAGCATGAACTGGTGGATTTACATCAGAAAAATTCCATTCGTATGCAGGAATTTGTCCGTTTGGGTGCATATACCATTCTTTAGTTACCAAAAGAAGTTGATGTTTTGCAAAGTCAGAATCAATACGTGCTATTGTAGAACAATGGAAAGCCAAATCCCATACTGCATACCAAGGATATTCCCACTTATCTGGCATAGAGATAATATCGTAGTTATTTAAATGTCTCCAATCCTTATTTCGTATGTATTTTCTTGACTTTGGTGGTGTTGGTAATCCTTTGTCTCCATCGAACCAATCTCTCACATCGTAACCATAAAATTGCTTCGTCCACATCACTCCTGCAAATGCTTGCCTTTGTATATTCTTTTCTTCTACTGTTGCCTCAGCAGGATGAATCTTACTATAAAACTCCTCATTTTCTTGAAGTCTGTTTGCAAAAACCTCATCAAAACTCTCTCTTAAAGGGTTCTCTAATTTTTGTTTTGAAAGTCTTAATTTAACTGTATATGAACCTTTTCCTTCAACATTTTTATGATAAACAACTGCCGTTTTTGTTCCGCCTTTTTTATCTTTTAAAAGTGCTTTCTCTCCATTTACAATAACGCGATTAAATGCATCTTTGGTATATGGCGATTTGTTTGGATAGTCAAAGACTTCTTTGGTATTTGTTTCATTTTCGGTAAAAAGAACTTGATTTGCTTCTTCATAATAAAAATAATAATCTCCTAATTTGCTGTGGTATAACTTCACATAATCATCTAATTGATATTGCATAAAAGGTTTAACTTTTTCTACTTTGCAATCCCACAAATTTCTGAACCACAAAGTAGGAAGAATCCATATTGGTGCTGTATTCTCACTTCTGTTATGCACTGTTATTTTAATTAAAATATCTTCTTCATCGGCTTTTGCATATTCGGTATAGATATCAAAGTAGTTATTTTCATCAAAAACCCCTGTATCTATAAGTTCATATTCTTTATCTTCTCTCGAAAGTTCTTGATTTTTGGTTAGTAATTCTTCGTACGGAAATTTCTTTTGAGGATATTTATATAAGTGCTTCATGTAAGAATGCGTAGGAGTTGATTCTAAATAGTAATACAATTCCTTTACATCTTCTCCGTGATTTCCTTCTCCGTTGGTAAGTCCAAAAAGTCTTTCTTTTAAAACCTCATCGTTACCATTCCAAAAACTAGGAGAAAAACACAAATACGCATGATTATCAGATATTCCTGCAATCCCATCTTCTCCCCAACGATAGGCTCTCAGATGTGAATGTTTAAATGGAAAATAATCCCACGCATTTCCATCGGGAGAATAATCTTCTCTAACCGTTCCCCATTGCCTTTCCGAAAGGTAAGGTCCCCACTTCTTCCAGTATTTAATTCGTTTTTTATCTTCTTCTAATCGTAATTCTTCTTGAGTCATAGTTCATTTAGTTTCATCATTAATTACCTTATGCAACAAATGATTCTTCGTCCGCAAAAATACTAATTTAGATTTTAATGAAATGTAACGTACGTTAAGATAAAATCTTTGTAGGTAAATACCAACTCTGTTTATTTAAATGTATTCACTAAATACTTTGTGTGTAAACAAAGAGAAAAGTTCTATTTTGAAATTTTACCAAAATTTGGTAAATTTGATAAAATTTAAGATATGAAAAATACATCGATTTCACTCGGAAACTATTTTGACGAGTTTGTTCAAACTCAAGTTTCAGTTGGACGTTACAAGAATGTAAGCGAGGTTATTCGTGCAGGACTTCGTCTTTTAGAAGATGAAGAAAGCAAAGTTGTTGCATTAAGAGCTGCTATTCAAAAAGGATTGGACAGTCCCCGAGTTGAAAATTTTGACTTTGAAGAAAACTTAAAACGACTAAAAGCAGAAAAAAGAAAAAATGGCTAAAGTTATTTTAAGACAAGAAGCCTTTAACGACTTGAATAATATTTGGGATTACACATTTGAAGAATGGTCAGAAAAGCAAGCCGATAAGTATTATGCAACTTTGAAGTTTGCCTGTATGCAAATTGGAGAAAATCCTGAGCTTGGAAAAAAATACGACGAGATAAGCAAAAACCTACTGGGATTTAGAACAGGAAAACACATAATTTTCTATCACATCATAACAAAAAACGAAATAGAAGTAATTAGAATATTGCACGAACGAATGGATTTAAAAAATAGAATGACAGAATGAAAAATTCTGCATATTCTAAATTCGCTACTTAAAAAGTATTTTTTTTGTAAATTTGACCAATGAAATTTGCAAGTAGTTTATATCATTCTAAACCTAAATATTCATTTTTCTCTACTACTCGTACACGAAACTATTAACAAGTTTTAATAAATGCAAACTATAACATTACAGAATATTATGATACGAATCACTACCCTTATTACATTAATTCTTGTTCTAAATATAAATGGACAAAACATAAGTTTAGACACAAATTTTGATACAAATGGAATTAAAAAAATATCAGTGAATGGAGAAGTTGATAATTTAGATTTTTTTGATTTTGACAATAATACTTTTTTGATTTTCTCAAAAATATATTATGCTAGCTCTGCAATTGAAAACCTTATTTATAAATTAAATACAGACGGTAGTTTAGACAATAGTTTTGGTACAAGTGGAAAATT
Source organism: Flavobacteriales bacterium (assembly GCA_020635515.1). Classification (GTDB taxonomy): domain Bacteria; phylum Bacteroidota; class Bacteroidia; order Flavobacteriales; family Weeksellaceae; genus JACJZS01. Next base: position 1,287,766 of record JACJZS010000002.1, on the reverse strand, counting down.
AATTTTACCAGCTTATTCAAGTTCTTTTAGAATATACAAACAAAGTAATAATAAAATTTTGGTAGCCTTTTCTTATGTTCTTTCTATGGGGCAACCAAATAATCAACAAGCTATTCTAAGGTATAATCCAAATGGAAGTTTAGATACTACTTTTGGCATAAATGGAGAATTAAGGGTTGATATTATAAATGGCATTAATTCCTCTGAATTCGGCAATGACCAGTTAATTTTAATGAGTGATAATAGTTTTTTAATTTCTGACACACAAAGATTTATAAAATACACTGCGGACGGTACGATAGATAATACATATGGTACAAACGGAGTTATAAACGCCAATAACCTAGGAAATATGACTAATAGTTTTGATGGTAATTTGTTCTTTTATAATTCATTAAATATTGAGAAAATGGATTACGATGGTAATTTTATTAATTTATTTGGGACAAATGGTTCTTATTCATTTCCTACACAAAATTATTATTTATTAAAAACAAATATTGCCAAAACTTCTTTTATGGAATTAGAAAATATACCAACTAAATTTTATGATTTAAATAGTAATGGAACTTTAAATAATAATTTTAATTCCGTTGGGAGTATTGATTTAACAACTGATAATAACTCTTTAGAATATTATAATAATTTCACCTACGAAAATGGAATATTTTATTTTGTTGGTTATACCGCCACTGAAAATCCTTTTATTGTTTGCTATGATGAAACTGGGAAGATAATCAAGTTAAATAATTTAGAATCTTACAAAGAATCATTAATTTCTTCAGGATCATACACTTCTATAATGATAAAGGATAATTATTTATATGTTTGCGGTGATGAATTTAATACCACAAATAATGAATGGAGTTTCATAGTTGCAAAGTATAATTTTTCTACTCTTTCAACAGAACAGTTTGAATATAAAAATAAAATGACTTATCAAAACCCTATTGGTAATGAACTAAAAATCAATAGTGGTGATAAAATTGAAGCTATTGAAATCTATAATTTAGTAGGAAAAAAAGTACTATTTTCAGATACTAACTTGGTAGATACTTCTTGTTTAGAAGAAGGTGTGTACCTAGCTACAGTAAAATTTAAAAATAACAAACAACAAACAATAAAGATTCTGAAAAAATAATGATTTTCTAACATTAACTATAAGCGATTACTTCCCCTCACCTACTTCTAAAAATACGCAAAAATCATTGAACTAAGGAATTTTAATCAATTCCACAAACCAAAAACAACTATCATTTAAAAAATCATTACATTTGTTTCAAATTTTGATTATGAAACAATTCTTTTCGTTTAATGATGTAAAATCTAACTATAAAGAACTTTTAAACAAAGCTCTCGATTATAAAAAAAATCCGTTTACAGATAAGCATATAGGAGAAAACAAAACCGTAGGTTTAATCTTTTTTAATCCTAGTTTAAGAACTCGTTTAAGTTCCATAAAAGCTGCCTATAATCTTGGTGCAAATGTTTGGGTTTTGAATGCTGGTTCCGACTCTTGGACACTTGAAATGGCAGACGGAACGGTAATGGACGGAAATTCACAAGAACACATCAAAGAAGCGATTCAAGTGATGAGTGCGTATTGTGATGTATTGGGAGTTCGTACTTTTCCTAATTTAAAAAACAAAGACGAAGATTACAATGAAGTAATTCTAAACAAAGTAGTAGAAAACTCTTCTGTTCCTGTGGTAAGTTTAGAAAGTGCAACATTACATCCGTTACAATCGTTTGCAGATTTAATTACCATTGCAGAATACAAAAAAACCGAACGCGTAAAAGTAGTTCTTACTTGGGCACCTCATGTTCGTGCATTGCCACAATCGGTTCCTAATTCGTTTGCTGATTGGTTCTCTCAAATTGATTTTGTGGACTTTGTAATTACACACCCAAAAGGATACGAACTTAATGAGAAATTCACCAACGGAAGTCAAATCATTTATGATCAAGATGAAGCGTTAAAAGATGCTGACTTCGTTTATGCAAAAAACTGGAGTTCGTTTACCGATTACGGAAAAATCCTAAGCAATGATTCTTCTTGGACAGTCACCAAAGAAAAAATGAACCTAACCAACAACGGAAAGTTTATGCATTGTTTACCTGTTCGTAGAAATCTTATTGTTTCTGATGATGTATTGGATTCCGATTCTTCTATTGTAATTCCTGAAGCGACTAACCGAATTTTTTCTGCTCAGACCATTTTTTCTGAATGCTTAAAGTCTAAGTAAATAAATGAAATTACTTTTAGATTCTCCTGAATTTAATTTTGATTTTACAATCAATCATCACGATTGTATTTTTACTGTTGGCTCTTGTTTTTCTGAAGAAATTGCAAAGAAATTAAGCGAATTTAAATTTAATGTTTATTCGAATCCGTTTGGCATTCTATTTAATCCGATTGCAATTGAAACATGCATAGATAGAATTACAAATCTAAATCATTATACAGAAAATGAAGTTTTACTTTACGATGAACTTTATTTTTCTTGGGATTTTCATTCTCAATTCAATTCCACCAACAAACAAGATTTTCTTGTGCAAATTAATAAACGAATTACAGAATCTAACGTTCAATTACAAAAAAGTAAAACACTGTTTATAACGCTAGGAACTTCGTTTATTTATGAATATTTAGAAAGTAAAAAAATCGTCGCCAATTGTCACAAAATTCCAGCAAAAGAATTCAACAAAAAACTCCTAACTGAGAGTGAAATCATTTCTTCATTAGAAAAAATAACTTCCAAGCTAACTGCATTTAATCCTGATTTAAAGATTGTATGTACTGTAAGTCCTGTTCGTCATATAAAAGATGGTATTATAGAAAATAATGTTTCCAAATCTCGATTGATTTCTGCGGTTTATCAAATTTGTAATACTTATTCCAACTGTTATTATTTCCCATCGTACGAAATAGTTATTGATGAGTTACGTGATTATCGTTTTTATAAATCTGATTTAGTTCATCCAAATGAAACTGCAATTAATTATATTTGGGAAAAGTTTTCTGAAGTATTTTTCACTAACGAAACAAAAGAATTAAACATAAAAATCAATAAGCTAAACTTAAGTATTAATCATAAACCATTTAATTCCAATACCGAAAAACACAGAACATTTTTAAAATCCGTAAAAAAAAACCTAGAACAACTAAAATCTGAGTATACTTATTTAGATTTGCAAAAAGAATTAAAACTTATCTCTTCTCTTACAAAATAAACTTCACAAATTTGTGTTATCATATAAAATTTACTTAAAAATGCCTTTAAAAATAAAATACATTCTCTTCCTTTTACTTCCTTGTTTTGTTTTCTCACAAATTGAAGAAGAGCACGTTGTTATAAAAAGAAAATACGAAGTAGACACCAAAAACATTGAAAAGAAAAGAACCAATCCTACCAAAAAAGATGAGCCAAAACTTTCTTCCACAGAAGAAGAAAAAATAGAATATACCATAGAAGATATAGAACCAACTTCTAATTTTGAAACCTCTACTCTACCTGCACAAAAGGTTGAATCCGAATTCTCTAACGCTATATACAATCACTACATAAAAGCAGGATACGGAAACTACGGAAAGTTTCTTGCCGAAGGAATTTTTACTTTCCCTTTAAAAGAAAATACAAAAGTTAGTTTAGAATACAATCATCTTTCTACTTCTGGTTTTTCTGAAAGTGATATTCCTTGGGACAGCAATCAATCTAGAAATGATGCCGAAGTTTCTCTTTTCCACAGATTCGACAACTCGGAACTTTTAGTTGCCACCGATTTTCAGCTCGACAAAATCAATTATTTTGGATTATCAGAAAAAAGTTTTGCATCGGCGAATACTGATTTAGAAAATAAATACCTCAACGTTGGAGCAAAAGGTTTTTATCGTTTGTTTAATCATACATTTATTGATTATGCTTCGTTTGAAGCATACAATATATCCGATAAGTTTGATGCTAATGAAACTTCTATTCAAGCAGAATCCAAGTTAAAATACGACAATATAGCTTCTGACATTATACTTCCTGACCTTACTTTTGGCACAGAAGCTGAAATAAATATGGAACATACGACTTCTAATTTCTCTAAATTTAATTCTGATTTTTCCAATACCAATTTAGGAATTGCTCCTGTTGCTACGTTTAATTTAGACAAAAGTTATTTGAAAGTAGGAGCTAATCTACAATTCATTAATCACAGTGGAATCGTTTCTGAAAGTAATTTTAATATTTATCCAAAAGTAGATTTTAACTTCTACGGATTAGATCTCTTTGAAATTTTTGCTGGAGTTAATGGAGGAATCAATATCAACTCATATAAAGAATTACTTAGTAAAAACTTGTATTTAACACCAAACCAAATAATTCTTCCTACCAATACAAAATACAATGTTTTTGGTGGAATTAAAGGAAAATATGCCGATTTTGTAAACTACAAAGCAACATTAGGTTACGAAGAAATAGAAAACTTTGCTTTTTTCGCTAAATCAAATCTGTATGATTCAACTAATTTAGTTGCATACAATCGTTTGAATGGTTTTGAAGTCAATTATACCGACGCTAATAGAATATACGTAAATGCTGAAGTAAAAGCAAATCCGATTGAAAAATTAGAAGTAGGAACTTCAATTTTATACCAAAATGTAGATGCGAAAAACGTAGTTTATTACATTCCAGATATTACAGCAACTGTTTTTGGTTCGTATAAATTACTTTCCAATAAACTAACTTTGGGAGCTTCTGGTACTTTTACAAGCAATAGAAAGTCTAACGATTATAAATTAGATGAAAATGAAATGCTTGTAAAAACACAAAAAAAACTAGATTCGTATTTTGACCTAAATGCAACAGCGATGTATTCCATTAATAAACAATTTAGTGTTTTTGTAAATGGAAATAATCTACTTAGTAGTAATTATGAATCGTACTTGCATTATCCTGTTTTGGGAATACAAGTTTTAGGAGGATTGACATTTAAATTTTAGACGTTATTTTTACTTTATGTTTTGATTAAAAAAATACTAATTTTTCCGTTTGTAACATTAGTTAAGTTTTACCAACTTGCTATTTCTCCTTATATAGGAAGCAATTGCAGATTTACACCTACGTGTTCAAACTATATGATAGAAGCTTTGCAAACTCACGGATTGTTTGTAGGTTTGCGTTTAGGAATTACTCGAATTTTTCGTTGTCATCCGTGGGGAAAATCAGGATACGATCCTGTTCCTAAAAAGAAAAAAAACTAATTTAATTTACGTATTATGTTTTCATACATTACTTGGGAAGGAACTAAAGGTATAGAAATAGGAAGTTTCACCTTGCATTTTTATAGTTTGATGTTCGTTTGTGCTTTTTTATGTGGTTTTTACATTTTTAAAAAAATATTTAAAGAAGAAAATATTGATTTAGAACTTTTGGATAAAGTTTTTCTGTACATGTTTTTTGCCGTGTTAATTGGAGCAAGATCTGGGGAAGTATTCTTCTACAGGTGGGATTATTTTAAACATCACCCAATTGAATGGTTTTTGCCAATACAAGAAAATCCAAATTCTTCGTTTTTAGGTATATCGGGTTATGAATTTACAGGTTTTGCAGGCCTTGCAAGTCATGGTGCGGCAGTTTTAATTGTTATTTGTATTTTTATTTTAAAGTATAAATTTTTTAGGGAAAAGCCAACATTATGGTTGTTTGATAGGATTAGTTTAACTATAGCTTTGGCAGGTTTTTTTATTAGACTGGGGAATTTTTTTAATTCAGAAATTGTAGGAAAACCATCTGATTCTGATTTTGCAGTTTTATTTAAACAACAAAGTTTAAGTTACGGAGCAGTAGTTCCTCGACATGCTTCCCAACTTTATGAATCATTTTTATACCTGATATTATTTTTAGTTTTATATTTTTTATTCTTTAAAACTAAGATTAAGCTTTATACGGGAAGATTGTTCGGGATTTTTCTTATTTCATTATTTTCAATTAGGTTTTTTGTTGAGTTTTTAAAAGAGCCACAAGGAGATGAATATATAACTCTTTTTGGTTTAAATAGTGGTCAGACATTAAGTATACCTTTTATAATTGCAGGTATAATTATTTTGGTTACATCTAAAAATAGAAAAATAAAAGATGAAAAATAAATTCCTATTTAGTTTTGTTGTATTAATTTCTGCGTTGCTTATTTTCTCTTGCGAGGATAGATTAAACATTAAATCCAACTTAAAAGAAATTGAAAAAGGCATATACAGAACTAACGATACACTTGCTTTTGAATATACAGATAAAAACGAAAACATCAACTCCATAAAGGTTTTAATCAACGAAAAAGAAATAAAAGGCACACAAGCTGTATTGGATTCTACTTTGGTTAATTTAGGAATTAATTATATAACCGTTGTCTTTAACTATTCTGATAACAAAGAAAAATCATTTGAACGGTACTTTACAGTATATTCATCTAATCAAGAAAAAAAGGGAACGTATATCATTTTGGAAGAACTTCCTCATGACGACAAACTGTTCACTCAAGGATTAGAAATTCATAATGGAATTCTCTACGAAAGTGCTGGACAATATGGAGAATCTAAAATAATCACACGAAACCTCAACAGCACAAAAGAACTACTTTCCAGTGCAAACGATTCAAAAATTTTTGCAGAAGGTCTTACCATTTTTAATGATAAGGTGTATCAACTGAGTTGGAAAAGCAATACCGTTTTTGTGTATTCCCTTGATTTAAAACTACAAGAAGAACTTCCTTATCCAGCACAGTTAAGAGAAGGTTGGGGAATATGTAACGATGGAACTAATTTTTATGTTTCTTCTGAGGAAAAAAATCCAAATCTTACTATTTTAGATTCTAACTTTAAATACATAAAATCAATTCCTGTAGTTGGATACGACAAGCTGTATTTAAAAATGAATGAATTGGAGTTTGCCAATGGAAAAATTTATGCTAATATTTGGCAGGAAAATATAATCATTGTCATAGAACCTAAAACAGGAGAAGTTATTGAAACCTACGATTTTTCTGAGCTCGTGAATAAAAATAAAACCAATATAGAAGGTGTACTTAATGGAATTGCTCATGTAAAAGATAATCAATTCCTTGTAACAGGAAAAAACTGGAAAACGATTTATAAAGTTATTTTAGACTGATTCCTAAAATCATTAAAAAAGAAATTCTTTATTATTTTCATAATTATAAAATTAGTGTAACTTTGCAAACTGTTACAATTTTGCTCACTTATATAAGATTATGAAACAAAACGTCTTGTTATTTCCTACAAGGAACAACAAAATATTAGCAGAAAAAATTGCAGAAAACTTTGGTTTACCATTAGGAGAAATGCACTTTTTAGACTTTAGTGATGGAGAATACCAACCATCGTTTGACCAATCGGTTCGTGGTGCACGCGTTTTCTTAATTGGTTCTACATTTCCACCTGCGGAAAATTTAATGGAAATGCTTTTGATGATAGATGCTGCAAAAAGAGCATCTGCAGATAAAATAACTTGCGTAATTCCTTATTTTGGATTGGCAAGACAAGACAGAAAAGATAAACCTCGTGTTCCGATAGGTGCAAAGCTAGTAGCAAATTTACTTACTGCAGCAGGAGCTACACGAGTAATGACGATGGATTTACACGCCGACCAAATTCAAGGTTTCTTTGAAATTCCTGTGGATCATTTATATGCTTCAACCATATTTGTTGAGTATGTAAAGTCATTAAATTTAGATAATCTAACAATTGCTTCACCAGATATGGGAGGAGCAAAAAGAGCAAAAGCATACGCAAAGAATCTAAATGCTGATATTGTAATTTGCTATAAAGAAAGGAAAAAAGCAAATCAAGTAAACGATATGTTCTTAATTGGTGATGTGCAAGACCGAAACGTAATTCTTGTTGACGACATGATTGATACAGCAGGAACTCTTACGAAAGCTGCGGACATCATTATGGAAAAAGGAGCAAAAAGCGTACGTGCTATGGCAACACACCCAATTCTTTCGGGAGGTGCTTACGAAAAAATAGCAAACTCTGCACTTTCTGAAGTTGTAGTAACGGATAGCATTCCTTTAAATCCTAATAAAGATTCATCAAAAATAAAAGTACTTTCTTGTGCTTCTCTTTTTGCTGAAGTAATGAAACTGGTACATAAAGGAAAAAGTATAAGCGAAAAATTTATTTATTAATATTTATATATAATGAAATCAATTGAAATTAAAGGACAAAAAAGAGAAAGCGTAGGCAAAGTTTCTACAAAAGCACTACGTAATGCTGAATTAGTTCCTTGTGTAATCTATGGAGGTGGAGATACTATTCACTTTTCTACACAAGAAAGTAACTTCAAAAATCTTGTGTACACATCAGATGCACATACTGTAACAATTGTGTTGGAAAGTGGAGAAAAAATTGATGCAATCTTACAAGACATTCAATTTCATCCTGTGAGTGATGCAATTTTACACGCTGATTTCTATCAGTTAAATCCCGATAAAGCAGTATCTATGGAAATCCCTGTTCGTCTGTATGGGCGTTCTAGAGGGGTTACAAATGGAGGTAAATTAAGACAAAACCTTAGAAAACTTACCGTTAAAGCACTACCATCTAATCTTCCTGATGAGATAAAAATTGACATCACAAACCTTAGAATTGGAGGTAAGATATATGTAGAAGCTTTAAAGAATGATAACTACACTTTTATGCACCCAGATAATGCTGTTGTAGTTGCTGTTAGAACTTCAAGAGTTGCTGTTGATGATTCCGATGAAGATGAAAGCGAAGAAGCAGAAGGAGAAAGCAGTGAAGGTGGAGAAGAATAAAAAGAAAATCTTTTTTTATTAAAAAACGTAATTCCCATTAAAATCTTTTGATTTGATGGGAATTTTTAAATATATTTATTACCTAAAATAGTTTGATAGCTAAATGGAATCTAACCAAGCAATAGGAATTTTTGATTCGGGAGTAGGTGGTCTTACAGTAGCCAAAGAAATTAAACGAATAATGCCTAATGAGAATATCATTTATTTTGGTGATTCCAAGCACCTTCCGTACGGAGATAAGTCAAAAGAAACCGTTATAGAATATTCTGAGCGAATTACTAATTTTTTACTTTCTAAAAACTGTAAAGCGATTGTTATTGCCTGCAACACAGCTTCTGCAAATGCTTTTAGGTCAGTAAAAAAACTGGTTGATGGAAAGAGTTTGGTTTTTGATGTAATTTCTCCTGTAGCAGATAAAATTGGCTTTGAAATCCATAGTAAAATTGGCGTAATTGCAACTAAAGCTACCGTAAATTCACATATTTATAAACGAAGTATCCTTAAAAGAAATCCACACTTAAAGGTTCATGAATTAGCAACTCCACTTCTTGCACCTATGATTGAAGAAGGATTTTACAATCATGAAATTTCAAAAGTAATTTTAAAAACCTATCTAAACAGTTCAAAATTTTCTGACATAGATACTATTATTTTAGGTTGTACGCATTATCCTCTTATTCATAACGAAGTACGAAATTTCTTTAATAATTCTGTAAATGTAGTTGACTCTCCTTCTATAGTTGCAAATTATATCAAGCACGAATTACAACAAAATAACCTCTTGAATACCACCGAAATTACACCTACCTTTTCTTTTTACCTTTCTGATATAACAAAGAATTTCAAACGAATTGCAAAAATGATGTTTGGAAAAACCATAGACTTTGAGTTAATTGATTTGAAATAGAAATATAAGTCTCTCGTTTAACAAATGAATACCATCATAATAAAAGTGGTTTAACTATATTTGCAATCGTAGGGGATAATATTGGTATATACATAGGGATGCTTATAATATGATTCACAACTGTGTTAGTACATCATGAGTTCCTTAATAAAAAACGAATAAACTTTGCGGAGCTACTCTGTGGCTATTTACTCTTCGGAAAGCTGGATAGTATTTTAAATTATAAGTATGAATTATTCCTCTCCTCAATCCTCTCCAAAGGAGAGGAGGTTTGCACTTCGCTCAGTTTGACAAAGCTGTTGTGTCAAACTGAGCGAAGTGAAACGAAGTCGAAGTTTCTTATCTTTCATCTTTTATCTAACTTCTTTCTTCTTTGCTCTCAAATCTCTCTACTCTTTGATTAACTTCTCTATTGCGATTCCTTTTTCGGTTGTGATTTTTAAGATGTAATTTCCTTTTGCTAGTTCGGAAACGTTAAGTTCTATTCCGTTTACAATTGAGGTTTGAAGTAATTGTCCGCTTAGGTTAAAAATCTGAACGCTTTGCACTTCTTCGCTGAACGTCACTTTCTCACTTGCTGGATTTGGGAAGAAACTAACGTCATTCTGAGCTTGTCGAAGAATCTCTTCACTTGAAAGCGTTTCTACTGTGGTAACATATTCGTTGGTTTCGATTGGAAAGTTAAAATCAAAGTAAATATCTGCTTTGTTTTTAAGTTCGTCTCCAAGTGTTACGGTTGGTAAGGTTTTGATTTTAAAAGCAACGTATCCGTCGTTATTTACATCATCAAAAGGAAGATTTATTCCTTCAAAAATGAATTCAACTTTGTTTCCATCAATTCTAAGTTCGTAATCGTGAGAAGAATCCGTTGGAATTAACGTACTAACATCAAACATAGAAGTATCTATGAGGTCTTTTACTATAATGTTGATTGCTTCTGCTGAACCTGTATTTTCAAAGCGAATAAGGTAATCTACATATTCTCCAATAAGAGTTGGTGAAATTTTATTTCCTTGCAGACAGGTTTTATCATTAGGATCGAAAGAGTTTACAACGGTTTGCGTTAAAGTAAATTCATTGTCTTGTGCAGTTTCGTCGTTGGTAGTTGGATTGATGACTGCATTGTACGTTAAAATATCGCCTCCGTTTACAGGTATTTCTATGGTTTCAGTTGGTGGATTGATATTTAGAGTAACTAAAATAGTTCTGCTTTCGAATGGTTTTAAATCGGTGTAATCAAAAGTAAGTTTTCCATTTTCTTGGAAGGGAGTTACAGCAGGATTAGGTATATAATCAGATAAGTTGTCGTTAAAGTGGAATTCTAGGTTTCCGCTCAACGTAGTTGTTCCTTTGTTTTTGTAAACGATTTTGTATTCTGCATCAAAACCAGGTCTTGCTCCACGAACTGGAATTATTTTTACCTCCAAATCGTTTTTGTTTGCAATGGGTTGTATACAAAAATCTACGATTTGGGTGTTGTTTAAATCGGTAAAGGTAATTTCTTTATATGTTGGAGAAATGGTATAGTACAGATGTTCAAAGATTGGAGTGAGCGTGTAGGTTCCTGTTTTCCCATAAGTTTCATAATTTCCATTAACATCAGAAAATAAATATCCTGTATTGGTTCCGTCTTCTTTTTTAAGTTTTATAGAATGTCCTTGTTCTGCTTCGCAGTTGATTGCTATTTTTCCTGTGATGCTATTTTTTTCTCCTGCAGGTTCAAAAGAACAGTAGGTGTTTACTTCTGCGTTGATGTTATTATTTTGACAATATTGAGTAATTTGTTCTAATTCTTCTTTATCTACACAGATGTATTTGAGGTTAGGATTTTCCTTAAAATCTAATTTCCAAGAATAGTAAAATTTAGAACCATTTTTTAGGTTTAAATAGATTAATTGATTGTCCCTACAATACAAAGTATTTAATTTAGCATTATAAGAAATATTTAAACTATTAATGCTATTTTTAGTACACATCAACTCTCTTAAATCTAAATTATTTGATATGTCTAAGTGACTTAATGAATTATTAGAACAATTAATTTTTTCCAAATTAAGATAGTTAGATATATCAAGAGATGTTAGGGAATTAGATGAGCAATCTAGGTAAGATAAACTAGTATTATTAGTTAGATTAATATTTTTAAGTCCTAAGTTAGGAACTTCTAGTATTTTTAATTTTGGACAATTATTAAAAGTTAAGTCTTCTATGTGTTTATCTATAGAATAATAAAGTTCGTAAACAGGATAGTAATCATTTAAAGTAGTTGAATTGTAAAGATTTAAATAAAAAAAGAAAGTATTAAAAGGAACTTGAAAAGATTCTAATTCATTTAAATTTTTTAGTTCTGTTAATGAACAATTGATACTACTTAATTTGATACTCTTAATATAAGTGAACTTGTTAAAATCGTTCAAAGATTTTATAACATGTAAGTTTTTTTTTGTCAATGTAATTTCTTTTTGATATAATAAATTTTGAATCTCATCTCTAGTATATATTCTACTTCTATCAAATGAGGGGAAATTTATAATAAATTCATCATATTCATATGAACCAGATGTACTTATAAGGAAATTTTGTTCATAAATTTCTTCATCAGCTTGCTTAAAATGCCTAATATCATCCAATTCGCTTTGCTCTAGTATTCTATTGTTGTTGGTATCTGCATTTGTAAAAGTGGTCTCATTTGAGTGAGAGTATTTGTTTACACAGTTTTCGTAGAGTAACATATATTTTAAGTTGTAGTCTTCAAAGGTTACATCCTGTGCATTTACAGCGTAAAAAGAAGCAAACAAAAACGTAATAGCAAGTAGCAGTTTTCTCATGAGAATGAATTTTGGTGCAAAGATAGTTATTTTAAATTATGAATTATAGATTATAAGTTATGATTTTTTTCCTTTCCTCGTTCCCCACTTTTTGCAGTTCGACTTTGCTCAGTATGACAAAGTACTGTTGTCATGCTGAGCTTGTCTGAGCATTGTTAAACTTCTTTGTATTGCACTTCGACTCCGTTTCACTTCGCTCAGTATGACAAAGTACCGTTGTCATGCTGAGCTTGTCTGAGCATTGTTAAACTTCTTTGTATTGCACTTCGACTTCGCTTTACTTTGCTCAGTATGACAAAGTAAGGTTGTCATGCTGAGCTTGTCGAAGCATTATTAAACTTATTTGTATGCACTTCGACTTCGCTTTACTTCTCTCAGAGTGATAAAAATAATTGGTTTACACTTCGGCAAGCTGTGTGACAAAGTACTGTTGCGAGAGTGATAGCAGAGGAAATCCTTTTTTGTTGCGAAGTGAAACGGAGCATAACAAAAAAGATTGAAACGGATAGCACGGTGCAAAAAAACGCAAAAGATATAAAATTCAATAAAAATTCGTTTTTTTGTACTCGCCATAATTCAAAAAAAACATCTATGAAATTAGATAATCCAAAAATTACAAGAGCTTGGTCATTTTATGATTGGGCAAATTCGGTTTATTCGCTGGTAATTACCTCTACTATTTTTCCGATATTTTATAGTGTGATTACTTCGGAAAAAGGAAGTGATGTTCGCAAAAAGATAATGTTTCTAGGTATGCAGTTAGAAGCTGATGCCGTATATTCGTATTCGCTTGCGGTGTCGTTTGTTCTAGTAGTTTTATTGTCGCCAGTTCTTTCTTCCATAGCAGATACCTTGGGTTTAAAAAAGCAGTTTTTGGTGTTTTTCTGTGTACTTGGTTCGTTCTCGTGTATGGGATTGTACTTTTTTACTGATTTTAGTCAAATTTATTACGGATTAGGATTGAGTATTTTAGCATCGTTGGGATTTTGGGGAAGTTTGGTTTTTTATAATTCGTATTTACCTGAAATTGCATCAAAAGAAAAACAAGACGCATTGTCTGCACGTGGGTTTATTTTTGGTTATGTTGGTTCGGTTATTTTGTTAATTATCTGCTTGGTGTTGATGTTGGTTTATAAACAAAGTGCAAATTTGTGTTTTTTGATTACAGGAGTTTGGTGGTTTGGGTTTGCTCAGTATACTTTTTATTATTTACCAAAAGGGAAGAGAAAAAACAAAAAAGTAAAGAATTTTATTTTTGCAAGCTTTCGAGAATTGGTATTGGTTCAAAAACAATTATTTTCAGACATAAATTTAAAAGGATTTCTTTTGGCATTTTTCTTTTATTCAGTAGGAATGCAAACGATTTTTTTAATGGCAACATTGTTTGGTTCTAGCGAAATCAATTTAGAACAAGAGAAGTTGATTGCAACTATTTTGTTATTACAAATTGAGGCAATATTAGGAGCGTATCTATTTTCAAAATTTTCGACTAAATATGGAAATAAAAAGATACTTATTGTTGGAATATTTTTTTGGATAGTAGCATGTATAGGAGGTTATTTGTTGGATAAAAATAATCCGAATGTGGAATACCATTTCTATATGGTGGCGGGATTGGTTGGTTTGGTAATGGGAGGAATTCAATCTCTTTCACGCTCTACGTATAGTAAAATGCTTCCCAAAACTGATGATACTACCACGTTTTTTAGTTTCTATGATATCTTTGAAAAGTTAGCAATTGTTATTGGAATGTTTGTATATGGTTACATTATAGATTTAACAGGAAGTATGAGAATGTCTATACTTTCTATGGGGATTTTCTTTGTGGTTAGTTTATTCTTTCTACTAAAATTAAGACCGATAGTAAAAAAGTAGTACTATTGATTGTAAATTGCTTGTTCGTAATATAAATCTGCTTTTAACTCAGAACTTTCTGCACCTTGTACGGCAAGTTTATCAGCTTTTTCGTTCAGTGGATTTCCATTGTGACCACGAACCCAAAAAAAAGAAACTTTGTATTCAGCAAGCATAGCAATTAATTGCTTCCATAAATCAGGATTTTTTACATCTTTGTAATTTTTTTTCTTCCAATTATTAATCCAACCTTTGTTTATAGCGTCTACCACATATTTAGAATCCGAATAAATATTGACTATACAATTTTTGTCCTTTATTTTTAGAAGAGCTTCGATTACCGCTAACAGTTCCATTCGGTTATTGGTAGTTAGTCGAAATCCTTGAAAAAACTCTTTTTGATACGAAGTTCCTGCAAGAGTCATCACTATTCCATATCCGCCTTTGCCAGGATTTCCTTTAGAAGCTCCATCGGTATAGATAATTATTTCTTTTGCCACTATACTATAACAATATTATCCGCATGAGCAACTTCCAATCCTTTCTGAAAAATATTTACTTCATTAGAATTTATTTTTGCTTTTGCATACGCAATTAAATTGTTGTCGTTATTAAAGATTTCAATTACTTCTCCTTTTAAAAAATCTTCCATTATTTTTTTAACGCCAACAGCTAACAAACTTTTTCTATTTTTTAATGCTTTTGTTGCACCTTTATCAATTTTAATTTTCCCAATTTTAAGACCTCCTGCTCCAATCCATTTTTGGGAAGCTCTTAAATTCTTGATTTTCGGCAAGAAAGTAGTTCCCAATTCATTATTCATTGCTTTTATGATGCTATTTTCTTGTCCTGCATCAAAGATAACGGTTTCAACTCCTAGAGAACAAGCTAACCTTGTGAATGTCAGTTTGGATTCCATTCCACCTGTTCCCGAAGATGATTTTTCAGGGCGAACATACTGTAATGTTTTATTATCAATTTTTTTAACCACAGGAATGGTTTCGTTTTCTCTATCTAAAAGTCCGTCTACAGAAGACCCGATAAGTAGTTTTTTTGCGTTGAAAGAAATAGCGAAAAGAGTTGCAAGCTCATCATTATCGGAGAATTGAAGGGTTTTATCACTCACTACATCGTTTTCATTTACAATAGGAATGATTTCATTTTTCCATATATTATAGATGGTTTCTCTAAGTTGTAAAAATTCATGTCTATTACTAAAATGCTTACGTTCAACTAAAAACTGAGCAACATGAATTCCAAACTTATTAAAAAATTGAGAATACGTTTGAATTAAATGTGGGTTCCCAATTGCAGCAGCTGTTTTTTTATCTATTATATTGCCGGAATACTCTTTCATTGCTCCTTTTCCAATACCAACGGCACCAGAAGAAACTAAAACAATTCTGTGTTTTTCTAGCAGGGTATTTATTTGATTAGAGAAACTTTCAATTCTTTCTGCACTTAAGTTTCCGTTTTTATCTGTAAGTGTGGCGGTTCCAAGCTTTATTACTATGCAACTCTTTTCTAAATTATCCATATAGGCAGTTCTTTTAATCTTTGGTTTTAATTTCAAGTAAAGGTACAAAAAAACTCGAACTAATGAGTCCGAGCTATTCTTATTTTTTGATTAATTTTAGTATCTATAAAACTCTTGCTTGTAAGGTCCGTCTACGCTTACACCAATGTATTCTGCTTGCTCTTTTGATAATACATCAAGCTCTACACCAATCTTTTCTAAGTGAAGTCGAGCTACTTTTTCGTCTAGATTCTTAGGGAGTGTATATACTGCTTTTTCGTACTTATCAGAATTATTCCAAAGTTCTATTTGTGCCAATGTTTGATTGGTAAACGAATTAGACATTACAAAAGAAGGATGTCCCGTTGCATTTCCTAAATTCATTAATCTTCCTTGTGAAAGTATAATTACGTCTTTTCCGTCTATGGTATATTTGTCTACCTGTGGTTTTATTTCATCTCTTGTAGAACCGTAATTACTATTAAGCCAAGCCATGTCAATTTCATTATCGAAATGTCCAATGTTTCCTATTATGGTTTTGTCTTTCATAGATTTAAAATGTCTATCTACTAAGATGTTTTTATTTCCTGTGGCTGTAACGATGATATTTGCTTCCTTCACAGCATCGTCCATTTTTTTAACTTCGTATCCGTCCATAGCTGCCTGCAAAGCACATATCGGGTCGATTTCGGTAACAATAACTCTTGCACCAGCACCTCTTAATGACGCTGCAGTTCCTTTTCCTACATCTCCATAACCACCTACCACAGCTACTTTCCCAGCAATCATCACATCAGTTGCTCTACGAATTGCATCAACTGCAGATTCTTTACAACCGTATTTATTGTCAAATTTTGATTTTGTAACTGAGTCGTTAACATTGATAGCAGGAACCAGTAAAGTTCCATTTACCATTCTTTCGTAAAGTCTATGAACTCCCGTAGTAGTTTCTTCTGATAAACCTTTAATGTCTTTTGCTAATTCTGGAAATCTATCAAAAACCATATTCGTTAAATCGCCACCATCATCTAGAATCATGTTTAATGGTTTTCTTTCTTTTCCGAAATACAGTGTTTGCTCTATACACCAATCAAACTCTTCTTCGTTCATTCCTTTCCAAGCATATACTTGAATTCCTTTTTCCGCTATTGCTGCTGCTGCATGATCTTGTGTAGAATAAATATTACAAGAACTCCAAGTTACTTCTGCACCTAATTCTATTAATGTTTCTATGAGGACAGCAGTTTGAATAGTCATGTGTAAACAACCTGCGATTCTAGCACCCGAAAGAGGTTTTGATTTACCAAATTCTTCTCTCAACGCCATAAGTCCTGGCATTTCTGCTTCTGCTAATTCTATTTCTTTTCGTCCAAATTCAGCAAGAGAAATATCTTTTACTTTGTATGGAATATATTCTATATCTGTTTGCATAATTATTTTTTGCAAAGTTAAAAAATTAAATATAATTTTGAAAATGCCTTTAATTGATTCTATAGTTGTAGATAAATTCACTCAAATAGTTACTTGGGATATTAAAGAATCCAAAGAGGATTTAATTACTAATTTGAATTTAAGTTCATACAGAATCGAAAAATTAAAAAAACTTACCGATAAAAGACAAAAAGAATTTTTGGGAATTCGAGCTTGTTTAAAGTCATTAAATTTAGATGTAGATGTTTTGTACGAACCAAGTGGAAAACCCTATTTGAGTACTGATCATCATGTTTCTATTTCACACTCCCATGGTTTGGTTTCTGTAGGCGTTTCTAAATTTAAAATTGGCATAGACATAGAAAAAAATAGACCTCATAAAATTAATACTATCAAAGGGAAATTCATACGTGATGATGAGGATTTCTTTTGGGGATTTGAAAATGAATCGGATTATTTACATGTTATATGGGGAATAAAAGAAGGCTTATATAAACTTCATCTTGGGAATTTAATTTCATTTACTCAGAACTATAAAGTTGACGCTTTTGATATTCAATCAAAAAAATCCATAAAAAGTTGGGTTACCAATGAATATTTAAGCGAGAAATATTTCTCCTACCACAAAAGAATAAATGATTACTTTTTAATATACGTATTGGATTATGAAGCATAAAAAAATAAGTCCTTCGCTATTAGGTTTTCTAATAGCGGTTATTTTATCAGTTGGCTCTATGGCAGTTTATTTTGTTTTTTTGCAAAAAGATGAGTTTTATTTACTAGACAATCCTACCAGCAAACCAACAGTAGTAGAACTCAATGATGTAAAGTACCATTTACAACCTTATGAACAAAAAAAGGTTGATTTAAATAAAGGACGAAATAGTATTAAAATTTATGATGATAAAAATAAAATCATTAGAGATACATTTTTTAATGTAGAAACAAAACGAGGAGTTATAAATCCTACTTTTAACAAGTACTACATCTTTACTCAATATTACGGACATGTAGAAAATAAAGATTCTTTGATGCTTTCTGAAAGCATGAACATAGACAATAAAAACTATTTTGGAAAAATTGAGGCAGATAGTACTCTTTTCATAAGTGACTTTTATTTTAACCTTAATGAAGATTTTCAAAAAGTAATTAAAAACATTGATTCCTTGGAAAGAAGAAAAAAAATATTCCGAAAAAAGGATTTCATTGACTATTATACTAATAATTATCGCTAAATTCGCGGATTATTCTTTTTATTTACCATAGAAACCGAATTTTAGATGTCAGAAGCAGTTAAACCCTACACAAATTCAAACGATTCTAAAAAAGTTCAAGTTGAAGAAATGTTTGATAACATTTCCCACAAATACGACTTTTTAAACCGACTTCTTTCCATGAAGATTGATGTAATGTGGAGAAACAAACTTATAAAAAAAGTACAAACAAAACATCCAAATAAAATTCTTGATGTAGCTACTGGAACAGGAGATTTAGCAATAGAACACGCAAAAAACACCAAAGCAGAAATCATTGGACTTGATTTATCGCAAAAAATGCTAAATGTTGGTGTAGAAAAAATAAAAAAACTAAACTTAGAAAATCGAATTACCATGATAAAAGGAGATGCAGAAAATCTTCCTTTTGAAGATGATACATTTGATGTTGTTTCGGTTTCGTTTGGTGTTAGGAATTTTGAGAATGTAGAAAAAGGCTTAAGGGAAATGCGTCGAGTATTGAAACAAGGAGGAACTTTATACATTCTTGAATTCTCTAAAGTAGAAGGATTTTTCGCTCCTTTATTTACTTTCTATTTTAAATATATATTACCAATTATAGGGAAAGTAATTTCAAAGGATTCACGAGCGTATACGTATCTTCCTGACTCTGTAAACTCTTTCCCTTACGGAGAAAAGTTTAGAAATATAATTTTATCTCAAGGATTTTCTACGGTTAATTATAAAAAACTTACCTTTGGTGTTGCTACTTTATATGAAGCAACAAAATAAATTATTAAAAATTCCGTTGGAATATTAGCAAAAAAACGCTTAATTTGTTATCGCAATGAATCAAAAAAGTTATATATTAATTATCGTTTGTTTACTGAGTTTTTCACTTAATGCTCAGTTTAGAGGAAAAAGCAAAACTGAAAATTTACTTGGTTTTGACCATCAAGAGTTCAGTTGGGGATACAGTTTAGGTGTAAACTTTTTTACATTTAAGTTACATCCTAATGAAAATGGACTTAATAATGGATATGGTTTTACTGTAGTTTCGGACCCAAAGCTTGGTTTTAGTGCAGGACTTATGGGAAGATGGAGATTAAATGATAATTTTGATTTTAGAGTAGAACCAGGACTTCATTTTGTGCAAAGGGACTTAATTTTTAGACATCTAGAAGATAGAATAGGACAGGAAATAAATGGTTATACTATAAAAGCCTCAGATTCTATACGAAATATTAAATCAACATATCTAGATATACCTGCATTTATTAATTTTCATGGAAATAGGTATTATAATACACGTCCGTACATTCAGACAGGTGTCAGTTGGATGGTAAACTTACAATCTAATGAAAAGAAAACTGATGATAATTTACAAGAAGTATTCCGAACAAAAACACATAATTTCACATGGCAAACGGAAGTAGGAATAGAAATTTATTTCAAGAAATTTAAACTTACACCTTCTGTAAAAGGGATTTTCTTCTTCAACAATGAGTGGGTTGCCGATAATGAAGGAACTCCTGATGTTTGGGCGAATTCACTAAAAGCAATATATTCAAGAGCCGTAATATTTTCTCTAAAATTTGAGTAAGGTTTTATTTTGTAAAAATTAATTCTATATTTGTATTTAGAATTAATTCTAAAATCCAAATGCAGAAGTTTGAAGATTCACTGGAAGAATTACGTCAGTTAGTAAGTAAGTTAATCATAGTGCAAGAGAGTTTGGTTTTAGAAAATGTAGAACTAAAAAAAGAACTTAATTCAAGAGAAAACAAAATAAATCAGTTAAATCTAGAAAATAAGAGATTAATAGAGGAGAATAAAAATATTAAGATTGCTAGTGCTCTAACAGGAAACGAAGAATACAAGAGTTTAATGAAACTTAAGGTTAATAGATTAATGAAAGAAGTGGATAGTTGTATTTTGCAGATGAAGAACTCGTAGAGTATGGGACAGAGAATAAAAGTTAAAGTAGCTGATAGGTTTTATCCTATGACTGTGCAAGAAGGAGATGAAGAAGCCGTTCGTGTTGCGACTAAAAGCATAGAAGAGCTTATACGTAACATAGAAAACAAATACTCTGTAGAGGACAGACAAGACGTTTTAGCAATGTGTGCAGTACAATTTGCAACGAAATATGAAATTCAAAAAAAAGCAATGAATGAAACATTTACTTCATGCTATTCTAAGATAGAAAGTTTGAATGAAAAGGTATTTGAAGCATTGCAAAAGAATAAAAAGAATAAGTAGTTCTTACTTTTAGTTTACCTACATTAGTTCTATAATATCGATGAACTCAACAGTATCATTATGCTGAGAGAATGTTTTTTTAATGGCGGGTCGCAGAAATTTTGAGTTGTACTCAAGCAGCGAATTACAGAGGAAAAACCTATCTTGAATCTTGTTTTAAAGGGAGTTCACAGCATACAACAGAACTTATGTAGGTTTTTTGTATTAAAAAAGTAATAAATATATAAAATAGATAGATGGATATAGTAATTTTAATCAGCACAGTAGTTGCTTTAATCATAGGAATAGGAATAGGTTTTTTTACAGGAAAAAGCTCTTTAACAAAGAAAAATCAAATTCAGATTGATGATGCAAATAGAAAATCAAAGCAAATAGTAGAAGACGCAAATAGTAAAGCGGAAGCTTTAAAAAAAGAGAAAATACTACAAGCAAAGGAGAAATTTTTGGAACTGAAGTCGGAGCATGAAGATAAAATTAAGAATAGAGAAAGAAAAATCCAAGACACCGAAAAAAGAATAAAGGATAAAGAATCTAAACTTAATGAAGAACTTCATTTAAACGGAAAATTGAAGTTGAAGTATGAAAAAGAAATCGAAGAATACAACAACAAACAAAATATTCTAAAGATTAAACAAGATGAGATAAACCAAATTCATAATAAACAAGTTCAATTATTAGAAAAAATATCGGGATATTCTGCAGATGAGGCAAAATCTGAATTGATAGAACAACTCAAAGTAGAAGCAAAATCACAAGCTCAGATTCATATACAGCAAGTGATGGAAGAAGCTCAGCTCAATGCAAAGAGCGAAGCGAAAAAAATTGTGATACAATCCATTCAGAGAATAGGAACAGAACAGGCGATAGAAAATGCTGTTTCGGTATTTAATATAGAATCCGATGAAATAAAAGGTAGAATCATTGGTAGAGAAGGTAGAAACATTAGAGCTTTAGAAGCTGCCACAGGTGTAGAAATCATAGTTGATGATACTCCAGAAGCTATATTGCTTTCTTGCTTTGATCCTGTAAGAAGAGAAATCGCAAGACTTTCTTTACACAGACTTGTTACAGACGGACGAATTCATCCAGCGAGAATTGAGGAAGTGGTAGCAAAAACGACTAAACAAATCGACGATGAGATTATAGAAGTTGGAAAGAGAACTGCTATTGATTTGGGCGTTCATGGATTACATCCTGAACTCATTAAAACTGTTGGTAGAATGAAATTCCGTTCATCTTACGGGCAAAATCTTCTTCAACACTCACGCGAAGTGGCACATCTTGCAGGTGTAATGGCAGCAGAATTAGGATTAGACGCAAAGCGAGCGAAGCGAGCGGGATTACTACACGATATAGGAAAAGTTCCTGAGCAGGAATCAGAACTTCCACATGCTATTTTAGGTATGAATTGGGCAGAAAAATACGGAGAACATCCCGAAATTGTAAATGCAATAGGTGCTCACCACGACGAAATAGAAATGAATACTCTTATATCTCCTATTATTCAAGTATGCGATGGTATAAGTGGAGCAAGACCAGGAGCAAGACGACAATTAATAGAGTCTTATATGCAAAGACTAAAAGATTTAGAAAATGTGGCATTAAGTTTCGATGGAGTTAATCAAGCGTATGCGATTCAAGCAGGAAGAGAGTTGAGAGTTATGGTGCAAAGTGAGAAAGTTGATGATGTAAGAGCAGGACAATTATCATTAGATATTACAGATAAAATTCAAAATGAACTTACCTATCCAGGACAAGTAAAAGTAACGGTAATTCGTGAAACTCGTGCTGTGAATATTGCTCGTTAACAGTAAGAAATTCGGTATAATTAAAAAAATAAATAAGTTGGAGGATATATTTATCTTTCAACTTTTTTACATATAATATTCTGATGATATTTTTCAATTAGAATTATTATAAATCAGTATAATTTATAACTCATAATTCATAACTTGTACACATGGATTTTAATGATACAATTTGTGCTATAGCAACACCAAAAGGAAGTGGAGCGATCGCTGTAATTCGTCTTTCAGGAAGTAAAACATTTGATATTATAGAAACTGTTTTTGCTCCGAAGAATAAATCAATACAGCTTAAAAAAGCTACAACTCATACTGTTCATTACGGAGATTTTATTTCCGATGAAAATGAATTTATTGATGATGTATTGATTTCTGTATTCAAAAATCCCAAGTCTTTTACAGGAGAAGATTCTTTGGAAATTTCTTGTCATGCGTCGCCTTATATTCAACAAGAAATACTAACACAACTTCAGAAACAAGGTGCTAGAATTGCAAATCCAGGAGAGTTTACCATGAGAGCTTATTTTAATGGAAAAATGGATTTAGTTCAAGCGGAATCTGTTGCAGATATTATCGCTTCTCAATCCAAAAATGCTCACACCATTGCTGCAAACCAAATGAAAGGAAGTTTTTCTAATGAATTAAAACAACTAAGAGATAAGTTAATTAATTTTACAGCACTTATTGAATTAGAACTTGACTTCTCCGAAGAAGATGTAGAATTTGCAAATCGCAATGAGTTTACAAAACTACTTATCGAAATTCAAGAAAAGATAACACCTCTTATTAAATCTTTTCGTTTAGGAAACGCTATAAAAAATGGAGTTCCAGTAGCTATAATAGGTCGACCTAATGCAGGAAAATCAACGCTTTTGAATTTACTTTTGAATGAAGAAAGAGCAATTGTAAGTTCTGTAGAAGGAACTACTAGAGATACTATAGAAGAAACACTAAACATAGATGGTACGATGTTTCGTTTTATAGATACCGCAGGAATTCGAAAAACAGAAGACGAAATAGAATCATTAGGAATTAAAAAATCATACGAAAAAGCAAAGAATGCAGAAATTATTATTTATTTATATGATGCAATAAAAACTAATGAAAATCAAGTATTTAGTGATTTACAACAAATTCAAAACTCTCAATCACACCTTATAATTTGTCAGAATAAAATTGACTTATCTAGTGAAACACAGTTGAGTAGAGATGAATTAGAAGATAAATTTAAGAGCGTTAGTATTCTGTCTATTTCTGCTAAAAATAATGTAAATATATCAGATTTAATTGGCATGCTTTCTAAAAAAACACTTGAAAGTGCAGATATAGAAAAAGATATTATCCTTACCAATTCTAGACATTTAGAAATATTAACTGAGATAAGTCAAACTGTAGATGTTATTTTTCAAAATATTGAAAGTGGAATGTCTGGAGAGTTAATTTCTTTTGATTTAAAAAGTATATTAAAACTAATAGGAAAAATAACAGGTGAAATAGACACGGATAAAGATATTTTAGGAACTATATTTGGGAAATTTTGCATAGGCAAATAATTGATTTTCAATCATTTAAGTAATTGAAGATAAATAAACTACCTCAAGATATTTAGATAGCACCTTATTTGAGATATGAAATGTGAAGCTAGAATGCTTTAATTTTTCTTGGAAGTGATAAATCCGAGTAATCAAGTTTAAAACCTGTTTACCTCATCTAATGAGATAGATGTTTTTCAATATTTTTCATATATTAAAAATTAGTATATTTGTAGTATGGAGAAATTAGCAACCATAAATATTCCTTTAACTGATGAACTTAAAAAATTTGTAGTAAGTCAAACAGGAAAAGGCACTTTATATTCAACACCAAGTGAATATGTTCGAGATTTAATTCGTCACGAAGCTGAACGCAAAAAAGCATCGAATCTAAGAAATTCTATTATTGAGGGATACCAAGATTCTATTAATGGTAATGTAGTACGATTCTCTGGCAATCTAAAATCCGATTTAGCTAAATTGAAATAATGTCCGAAATTTACTTAACTCATCGAGCTTTAAGCGATATCCAAGAAATTTACGATTATTCTGTTCATGAGTTTAGCGAAATTATAGCTGATAAATACTTAAACGGTTTTGAAAATGCGTTAAATCTTATCAAAACTAATCTTGATTTATTAAAAATTAAACTTATAATTTCTAATCGTTTTAAAGTATATAATGTTCAGAAGCATTGGTTTATCTTTGATAACATAGACGATAAAATATTCTTACTTACAGTAAAACACATTTCAATGAACTTGTTAGAACGACTACAACAATTAGAACCTTCTTTAGAAGCAGAAGCAGAAATCTTATATAAACAACTTAAATAATACCCAAGAAAAGCAACTCTATGATTTATAAACCATTTAAAAAGTATTGTATTTTTCGCATCAGTAAATGAATAAAAAAACATTAATCAATATACTAGAATTAAACGTAGGAATCTTTTTTGTAAGTACTTCTGGAGCTTTAGGGAAATATATTGAAACTCCTCCTCCTGTAACTATTTTTATAAGAGCTTTATTGGCACTACTCATCATGTATTTGTATTGCAAATTAAAAAGAACTTCGTTTAAAATAGATTTTCAGAAGGATTGGAAACAGCTTTTTTTAAGTGGAGCTTTAATGGGAGCACATTGGATTACCTATTTTTATTCTTTACAAGCTTCTAATGTAGCTATAGGAATGCTTTCTCTGTATACTTTCCCTGTAATTACAGTATTTTTAGAACCTTTTTTCACTAAAAAGAAAATAGATTTTATTCATGTTTTACTGGGAATACTAGTCGTAATAGGAATTTATTTTTTAGCTCCCAATATGTCTTTAGGAGACGGAAATACCAAAGGAATACTGTGGGGAATTGCCTCTGCTTTCTGTTTGGCAACTAGAAATTTACTTACATCTAAATTGTTAACAAAATACCAGAGTCCATTTTTGATGCTTATTCAAATGTTGGTAATTACTTTCTTGTTAAGTCCTGTTTTAGTAAGTGTTCCCATTCAATTTAATGAGATACCTTGGTTACCTGTTTTAACCTTAGCTTTAATTACTACTTCTTTAGGACATACTCTAGTCATAAAAAGTTTTAAGAATTTCTCTGTAAGTACTGCAAGTATTATAGGAAGTATGCAACCTATTTATGGAATTATCATTGCTCTTATTTTCCTCAAAGAATATCCTACTTGGGGAATTATTTTAGGAGGAATTTGTATTTTGAGTACTGTCCTTATAGAAAGCAAAAGATCTATTAAAAAGCAATAATACTTTATAAATTAATCTTTAATATATGGTCTTATAATTAGACGCACACTCTTATTATAAGAAAAATACTGCACTATCCAGTTGGTAAGTGCTACGAGTTTATTCCTAAAACCAACAAGTGAAATTAAATGTACAAACATCCAAAGCAACCACGCAAAAAATCCACTAAAATGGAACTTACCAATATCTACAACCGCTTTATTCCTTCCGATAGTCGCCATAGAACCTTTATCTTTATATTGAAATGGAATTGGATTCAAATTATTATAAATTCTGCTAAAATTTCTATTTAAATTTTTCCCTTGTTGAATAGCTACTTGAGCAACCATAGGATGACCTATAGGGTATTTTTCTGTAATCATACAAGCTACATCTCCAAGTGCAAATACATTTGTAGTTCCCTCTATCCTATTAAACTCATCTACCTTGTATCTTCCTTTTATGATTTGATTATCATTAAATCCATCTAATAAAACTCCTGTAACTCCAGCTGCCCAAATCATTGTATTTGCTTCTATATCTTTATTGTTGGTATCTACTGTTTTTCCATCATAATCAAGCACACGAGTATCCAACCACACGTGAACACCTTCTCGTTCTAAATAATGCTGTGCTTTTAGAGCTGATTTTTCAGACATTCCCGCTAATAATAACGAACCTGACTGAACGATATGCACATCCATCATTCGAATATCTAAATCAGGATAATCATTTGGCAATACATGATTTTTTAGTTCCGCCAAAGCTCCTGCTAGTTCTACACCTGTAGGACCTCCACCTACAATCACAAAGTTCATCAGTCGTTTTCGCTCCTCATAATCATTGGTAAGTAATGCTTTTTCAAAGTTCTGAAGAATTAAACTTCGTAAATCCAATGCCTCAGTAATTGACTTCATAGGCATGGTATATTTTTCAAAATTAGGATTATTAAAATAATTGGTCTTGGAACCTGTTGCAATTACTAAATAATCGTATGAAATAGAACCAATGCTTGTTTCAAGTATCGACTGGTCTTTGTGTACACAAATCACTTCACTATATCTATAATAAAAATCTCGATGATTTTTTAATAACGTGCGTAATGCGTGAGCTATGCTATCAGGTTCTAATCCTGAAGTTGCTACTTGATAAAGCAACGGCTGAAAAGTATGATAATTTTGCTTATCTATAAGCACCACTTGGTACTTCTGAATACTCAACTTTTTAGATAGATGCAATCCTGCAAATCCACCTCCTACTATTACTATTCTCTTTTTGGTACTAGTAGGTATATTTAGGTTATTAGAATCTGAATTACGTGGTTCCATAAGTATAAAAAATTATGTAAAATTAAAAAAACCGATTAATATAATATTAATCGGTTGCTTTATAGTTGAGTTATATTCTCATTTTATTTAGAAGCAATTCCTAATTCTTTCTTTACTGCATCAGATAAATCTACCGCTTTTGCTTCGTCTATGTAAACCAAAACACCTTGCTGAGAAGAATCAAAAACATAAGCTATTCCTTTTTCATTAGCTACTTTTTTGATTGCATTGTTTATTTTTTCAACAATCGGTTTGTATTTCTCATTTTGTTTTGCTTCTAATTCTTTTGTTCCTGTTGTTTGAAGCTCTTGTAATTTTTTCTGTTCTGCTTCCAATTCTTGCATTCTAGACTGATTCTCTTGTTGAGATTTATCTTTTGCTTCTCCTTGGTACTGAACATACTTTTGCTCTAATTGCTTTCCTAATTCTTCTATTTGCTTTCTAATTTGTGTTGCTTGTGTTTGTAATTCTTCGTCTGCTTTCTGTCTTTCAGGCATTACTTCTAGTATATCTAGAGAATTGATATGACCTACTTTTTGTGCATTTAGTGATGTTCCTACGAACAATGCAAATAACGCAAATAATGTAATTTTTTTCATTTTGATTGGTTTTTTTATTATTTATTATTTTTTTCTCGTTCTTTTTTTAACTGTTCTGCCTTTCTTTTTATTTTCTCTATATCAGAAAGGTCTTCATAGCTTTTTTGTTTTGGTTCTGATTTCTGCTTCTGTTCTTCTACAACACCAGCATCTATCTCCTTATCTTCAACTGCCTTTATTTCCTCAACTTTATCTTTTTCCTTCTCTTCTTTTGCTCGAATTTTATCTAATTCTCTCTGCTTTCTTTCTTGGTCTATTTTAAGCCTTCTAAGCTCTCGTTCTTTCTCCTTATCTTCCTTTTCTTTGATTTTTGCTTCTTTTAAATACTGTCCTAATCCTAATTCTTTTAAAACTAAATTAGTTACATCATATCTTCCGTCGGAATAAAGAAAATCAATACCACTTCCTGATTTGTCTACTATAAAGCTGTAATTCTTTTTATCTGAAACCTTTTTTATAGCATTGAATATTTGGTCTTGTACAGGTTGTGCACTATTGGTTCTAAACTTCATAATATCTCCTTCTTCTCCAAACCTCTTATCGATTAATTTTTCAAGTTCCTCCTCTTTCTGTTTTATTTGTTCTTCCCTCTCTTGAATCTGAGAATCTGTAAGGAGAATCTTTTCATTGTTATAATCTTCTTTTAGCTTAGTTACTTCTTGCTTAAACTCTTTTACTTCCTTTTGCCAAACTTTTACTTGAGCATCAAGTTGAGATTGAGCTTTTCTGTACGCTGGCATCTGCTCTATGATAAAATCAGTATCTACATATCCGATTTTTTGAGCATAAATATCCAAAGATAGAAACACAACAAAGAGTACTAATATATTTTTCATAAGCTATTTATACTGTTTCCCAAAATCGTGCCAAAACACTTTTTTGCAAAGATATTAAAATTAAAACTGCTGACCAATTATAAAGTGCGTTTGCCAACCCGATATCTTAGAAGAATTCATCGGTTTATCAAACCCATAACCAAAATCAAATCCTAGCAATCCAAATGCTGGCATAAAGATTCTAATTCCAACTCCTGCAGAACGTTTCAGCTCAAACGGTCTATACTTTTGATCTGCGTCCCACGCCGAACCTGCTTCTAAAAATGACAATCCATAAATTTTTGCACTCTGACTCAATGTTATAGGATACCTAAGTTCAAGCAAAAATTTATTATACACACTTCCTCCTCCTTTGGGAGTAATATCACTACCACTCACTCCTCCCGAATTAGAAGCATCTTGATATCCTCTAAGTGGAATAATTTCTCTACCATCAAAACGATTCCCCATAAGTCCTGTTCCTCCAATAAAGAATCTTTCAAAAGGAGGAGCTCCCAAATCAGAGTTATATCCATTTAAAAATCCCATCTCTCCCCCTACTTTTATCACTGACTTCCCAAGTAATTTCTGGTACCAATATGCATTTAATTTTACCTTGTAATATTCCATCAACTTATACTTTTCATTGTCTGAAATAGTAGAATAGTCTTTTTTCTCAAAAAGAGAATATGGAGGCGTTAACTTTAATGATATCCCAACTTCAGAACCGTATTCAGGGAAAATAGGATCAGAACCTTGGCTGTTTCTGTTTAAAGCAATGGTATAACTCAAGTTATTTGAACTTCCGTTATTTAACGACACAGAACCTACATTAAATGCATAATTGTCAAAATTGTATACCTGATAAGAAATGGTTTGTGAGAGTCTGAACCAGTTGTCTGGCCAAGTAAGCAGTTTATTTAATCCCGCACTTACTCCCAAAATCCCCAAACGAGAATCTTGACCATACGAATCTGTAGAATTTAAGATTGTATTGTAAAAAGAAACAGAAAGTGAGGTAGGTTTTTTCCCACCTATCCAAGGTTCCACAAAACTAACAGCGTAGTTTTCGTATCCACTACCTGCTTGTGCTTGAATCGAAAGAGTTTGTCCGTCTCCTACAGGAATTGGTTTCCATTTATCTTTCTTAAATACATTTCTAAGTGAGAAATTACCAAATGAAAGACCCAAAGTTCCTATGAACCTACCTGCACCATAACCTCCTTGCAACTGAATTTGGCTGGCACCTTTTTCTGTAAGTCCCCAGTGAATATCTACTGTATTGTTCTCGGAATTAGGAACTATATCTTGTGTAATCTGTTGAGCTTCTATATAAGGCATTCCTGCTAAATCAAAGAATGTTCTTTTTATATCTAATTTTGAGAAAAGCTCCCCTGGAAGCGTACGCAAAGAACGCTGAATTACTCTATCGTACGTATTTATATTCCCCGAAAAAGTAACTTTATTCCATCTAGCTTGGGAACCTTCAACAATCATCACATCTACATCTATAGTATCATTATGCACTGCCTTTTCTACCATATTTACTCTAGAAAATAAGTAACCGTCATTTAAATAAAGCGAGTGTATGTCATCGTCTTTTTCTGAACCCGATACTTTCTTACTGATTCCAACAGCATCGAATATATCTCCTTTTGTGTATCCAAAATATCTATTAAGTATTTCCGTAGAATATTCAGAATTCCCTATAAAATTAACATCTCCTAAAAAATACTGCTTCCCTTCATCTACCTTTATAGTAATGCCATAATTTTTATCATCTAATCGTTCAACTTTGGTATCTGTAATTTTAGCATCACGGAATCCTACCGACTTGTATTCATCTATAATTTTAACTAAATCTTCATCAAACTTATCTTTATTGAATTTTGAACCTTTCCAAAAGCGGAAAAAGTTCTTTTTCTTGGTTTTCTTTAATCCTTTTCGTTTTAACCTAGCATCTGAAAGCTCTTTATTTCCTTCAATATTAATTTCTTTTATTTTTACTCGAGGACCTCTATCTACCTTTACTTTCCAGTCTACTTGAGAGATATTATCTGCATTCCGCACACTTACCACATTTGCTTTTACATCTGGAAATCCTTTCTCTAAATACTGTCTTTCTATTGAATTCTGGAACTTTGTAGCTGTATTTCTACTTACTTTCATTCCATCTTTTATTCCATTTTCCTTTTTTAGTTTATCAACTTTACCTTTAGATAAACCTTCTACTTCTAATTTCCCTAAATCATCTAACGGAACCATATAAAAAACCAAGATTACCTCATCTGGATTACCTGTTGACTCTTCAAAAACTTTTATATCCGAAAAAAGATTGGTTTTCCATAACTTTTTAATTGCGGAATTTATCTGTCTACTAGGAATCTCTATAGTTTGATTAAGTTGTAATCCTGTATATCTAAGTATTTGCTGAGAGCTAAATTTATTTGTCCCTGAAACTTTTACCTCTTTTAAAGTGTACGTATGAACGTCCTGAGCATGAATTTGAACAATAGATAAAAGGAATAAAATAAAAATATATCTGAATTTCATAGGTTTTTTTAATTATTTAGAATGGAAAAATTACACAATTTGTTCGCTTGTTTTCCCGAATCTTCTTTCTCGATTTTGGTAGTTTAATACGGCTTTATATAGGTCTTCTTTTTTGAAATCTGGCCAAAGAACATCTGTAAAGTAAAGTTCTGAATATGCTATCTGCCAAAGTAAAAAATTACTTATTCTGTGCTCTCCACTTGTTCGTATCATTAAATCAACGTCTGGTATCTCTTTGGTATAAAGAAATTCTTGAATTGTTTGTTCTGATATGTCCTCAATAGAAATCTGATTATCTTTTACCTTTTCTGCTATTTGTTTTACCGCACTAGTAATTTCATGCCTAGAACCGTAATTTAATGCTAAAATTAAATCTCCAGAAGTATTCTCTTTGGTTTTTTCTACAACTTTACCTAACTCCTGTTGAACTTTGGCAGGAAGTTTACCCAATTCCCCTATCGTACGCAACCTCACTTTATTTTCCATTAAAGAATTTAGTTCCTTAACAAGAGTAGATGCAAGCAAAGACATAAGTGTTTTCACTTCGGTTTGTGGACGATTCCAATTTTCTGTAGAAAAGGCATAAAGCGTTAGATACTTTATCTTCAAATCTCGTGTCGCTTCAATTGCATTCCTTACTGCTTGAATCGCATTTTTATGACCAAATGTACGGAACATTCCTTGCTTTTTCGCCCAGCGTCCGTTTCCGTCCATAATTATAGCAATATGATTCGGAGTTTTAGAAAAATCAATTGAGTTTAGTAAATCTTTTTCGGAATTCTTCATTTTTAATCGCAATAACATGGTGGTCTTCCGAATGCATAGGCAATACCTATACCAGAAACCACATACCAATCGTTTGTTTTTGGATTTCCTGTTTGTCTAGTAGCTCGATCTGCATCAAACCTATTTTGAACCTCTTCGTAAAAAGGAGATGTAAGTAACTCATCATCAACTATATTTTGTTGTATGTTTTGCAACTTTGTGTAGCTATAATCTAAGTTATCAACATTGGTGGGACGAAAACCTACTTCTGCAAAAAATATCCAATTGTAGTTGAATTTAACTTTTAAACCTACTCCAAAATTAAGAGCAAATGCTGTTTCGCTATTCTTATCGTACGTAGTATAGGAATTAAAATAATCTGGTCTTGACGTATCTACTATTTTATCTCCATTACTATCTCTATAAAACTCATAATTATACGTAAACTCTTTGGAGTTGTATTTAGCAAATCCTAAACCTCCAAATATATAGGGACTCACAGCAAATTCGTGCTCGTCATTAATATCAAAAAAATAGTATTCAAATACAGCCGACGCTTCTAATATATCATTTTTGTCGTATAATCCTCTAGCATATCTATAATCCTCAAAAGCCAATCTATCATCAAATTTAATGGTATTGTATAATAAATTTAGACGATAACTTTGCCTTGGATTTGGGTTATATCTGTAATTAATACCTCCTGTAAAAGAGATATCACCATTTGAATTTATAGGTATTGGTTGTATATAGTTTGTTTTTCCAATATCACCAATTATGTTTGGCGAACCAAGAGTTATTCCCAACTCATGCCTTTGCGAAAAACAAAAAGAAACGATTCCTATTATAAACGAGATTCCTATTTTAAATTTCATAAACAATTAACTTGACTCAAATTATTCTGATAACGTCAAAAAATTAAAAATGTTGTACAATATTCTACATCATAAATCCATCAATTCGCAAATATAGTCAAAACTTTCTTTCTGTTCATAGAAAATACAGTTTTTTCTATGAAAATCATCTTTTTAAAAATTAATTTCTAGCATCATTTCCCCACAAAAGCTTCTTCCTTAAGGTTTCGTAATACGAGTTTTTTTTGTGAGTAGCAATCTGTACCTTGTAACTACCTAAA
Organism: Flavobacteriales bacterium; assembly: GCA_020635515.1. Classification (GTDB taxonomy): domain Bacteria; phylum Bacteroidota; class Bacteroidia; order Flavobacteriales; family Weeksellaceae; genus JACJZS01. The sequence continues at coordinate 1,254,653 of JACJZS010000002.1, read as the reverse complement.
TATACATTTACTTCTGTTTCTGCTGGCAACGAAACTAAACGAGAATCCAAAGACAAGGAGAATTCAGATGCTCGGGTATGGACAATAAATTTCAATTTTACTTGATTGGAAAGCATAAGCGGACGAACGTTCAAATTATGAGGAGCTATAGGTGCAAGAATAATGGTGTCGCTTTCAGGAAAAACAATAGGACCTCCGCAACTTAAATTGTATCCTGTAGAACCTGTAGGTGTAGAAACCACTAAACCATCTCCCCAAAATCGATTTAAGTATTCCCCATTTATATATGATTCTATGGTAATCATAGAAGTCGTTTCTTTTCTAGTAAACGCAATTTCATTTAATGCAGTAGGAAAATCAATATCAAAATCTCCATCTACCGACAGCAAATTTCTGCTACTTAAATTATAATTTCCACTTAAAAAGTCATCAATTTTAAGTAAGAACTCTTCTTTGGATATCGTTGTTAAAAAACCCAATCTTCCTGTATTTATTCCCACAATTGTAATTGGCAAATCTTGAACAACAGGAATAGCGGAAAGTATCGTTCCGTCTCCTCCAAAAGTAAAAAACAGGTCTACTTTTTTATCTTTTAAATCCTTGTAATCTTCAAAAAAATCAACTAACTCCAACTCATTTTCTAAAGAAAGACTCTCGTAGAACTTCTTGTAAATTACAGCTTGAATATTTCTTTCCTGTAGCTCAGAAACTGTATTTAAAATTAATTCAGAAATTTCAGGAGAAGTTTTTATTCCAAAAAGTGCAACTTTCATATGGTTTCAAAATTAATCATATCTCTAAGTATTTCATCAAATTACCAAATCTATTTTTTAGCAAATCCTCCTTAGAATCGTTATAATATTTATTTACTACATTGTAATCGAACCGTTCAAAACTCTCTGCCAATCCTTCCATATTGTTCCCTTGAACTTTCAGGATTATTCTTGCTGTGTTATTTTTCACACCAGATAAAAAAACACCATAAAGCCTTTCATTATTGCTTTCTGTAATTTGTGATATTTCGTTTACGGAATATTTTTTAAGTGGGATTTCAAGTTCTAAAATAACTCCTTGCTCAGTAAAAAAAGTATACTCCGCTAATCTATCCACAATATCTATGAGGTAAATTACACCTAGGTATTTTGATTCATTGTCAATGATAGGAATTACATTGGTTTCAAAAGACTTAAATATTCGCACCGAATCAAGCAAAGAAGAATACTCATGGATATAAAAACCTTGCATTGCATCTCTACATTCTTTTATTTTCTGATTTTTAGAATACGTACTGAGCACATCAGACGAAATCAATCCTTTAAATTTACCTTCTTCTTCTATAACTACATGATTTATCTGCTGTTTCTTGCAAAGCATCAATGCTTCAGAAATCAAATCCTCTAAACGAAGTGAAGGTATATCTCTTGATATTTCAACTAGTGATACCATAGTGCTAAGGTAATTATATTTTTTTATGTCATTATAAAAGTGACACTGATTTGTCAACAAATTATTAATTAAAATTTAGGCTCTCTCTGTAGGTATTGCATTGCAAGGAAAACATTTTGTGTTATTTTTGAAAAAAATCTGATAATTATGCAAAAACTAATCTTACTTCTATCTTTGTTTTTATGCTTAATTTCTTGTAATAACGAAAAAGAACAATTAAAGACAAACGAAGTAATTGAAAATACCAATAATTTACTTCTAAAAACATACATTAGAAGTGTTATTAACTCTAAAAATTTACGACCTTTTAACGGAATCATTGTGTTGGCAAAAAATGGAAATATTATCCTCCAAGAAACAGAAGGTTTTAGTGACATAGAATCCAATAAAAAAATAACATCGGATTCTCAATTCACAATAGCATCATTGAGTAAACAAATTACCGCAACATTAATACTATTAGAGCAAGAAAAAGGAAATTTAAAATTAAACGATAAAATTATTAGCTACTTGCCCGAATTAGATAAAGAAAAATACAAAGAAATTACAATCCATCATCTGTTGTGCCACACCTCTGGAATTGATGAGTTAGATAAAGAACTTCAATTTAAACCTGGAGAACGCTTTTTATATTCAAATACAGGATACAATTTGCTCGGGAAAATTATAACAAAAACATCAGGAAGAAGTTATAGCAAAAACGCAAAGGAACTGTTCGAAAAGCTAGGAATGAAAAACTCAACTACAGCAGAATTGTACACAAAAGGAAATCTAACCGAGGGATATGATGGAGAAAATGGAAAAGAAATTCATAAAATAGAACACCATCTAAAACATATCATTTCGGATAAAATAGGCGTTCCTGCTGGTGGGATTATCTCTACAGCAAACGATTTAGTGATATGGAACGAAAAATTACATAACGGAAAAATTATTTCACAAGACTCTTATAAACTCCTAATCTCTAGCAACTCAAAAAGGAATCATTCTCTTTGGGGAAAAATTGACTACGGATATGGAATTCAAATTGCAGAAGAATTACCTTTAGAGTACTTCCATGGAGGATATGTGCGTGGTTTTCCGAGTTTAAACGACTATTATCCTGAAACTGGATACAGTTTAATTGTACTGGAAAACATTGCTAATGACTCAAAAGACTTTGCTCATATTTTTAGCTATCATGTTTTATTTCGAGATTTTGTACGTTCCTTTCAAAAGGAAATGAAAAAAGAGCAAGAATTAAACGCTATAGAATCCAATAAAAAATACGAATCTGTTTTAGAACTAAAGGAAGAATAAAGCTACATCTCTAAAAAATTCCTCATGATTCTTGCTCCTACATCTCCCGATTTTTCTGGGTGGAACTGTACTGCATAAAAATTATCTCTATGCAATGCACAACTGTACGGAAGAATATAATCACAAACACCTATGGTATACTTACTCAGTTCAGCATAGTAACTATGTACAAAATAGACATCGTTTTCTAACTTAATTCCTTCAAAAAGTGGAGTTTTAAGTTCTGTAAAATTATTCCAACCTGTATGAGGAATTATATCTTCTGATGGAAACTTCTTCACTTCTACATCAAATATCCCTAAACAATCAGTATTTCCCTCTTCGGAATGTTTACACATTAGCTGTAATCCAAGACAAACTCCCAAAACGGGTTGTTTTAAACTTAAAATTAATTCATCTAACTGATTTTCTTTTAGGTGTTGCATTGCAGAACTCGCCTCTCCTACTCCAGGAAAAATAACTTTATCTGCATTTTTTATAAGTTCTTTATCTTCGGTAATTACAGCTTCGTATCCGAGTTTTTCAACAGTATTAAGTACGGATTTCACATTACCTGCATTATATCTAACTATTGCTATCATTTTTTATAGTTGAAGGTTTTAAGGTTGAAAGTTATAAAAATGATTGATTCTTCGACAAGCTCAGAATGACAATAAATAATTTATAACTAATAATTCATCATTCACAAAGTTCCTTTTGTGCTTGGAATAGAAAATTGATTGGTTTTGGAAACTGCCATTTTAATTGCTTTGGCAAACGCTTTAAAAATTGCTTCAATCTTATGATGTTCATTTTCTCCTTCCGCTTTTATATTTAAATTCGATTTTGAATTATCCGAAAAGGATTTAAAAAAATGATAAAACATTTCAGTAGGAAGCTCTCCTACTTTTTCACGTTTAAATTCTACATCCCATTCAATCCAAGGTCGACCACCAAAGTCAATAGCTACTTGTGCTAAACAGTCGTCCATAGGAAGTAAAAAACCATATCTTTCAATGCCTTTTTTAGACCCAAGAGCTTTTATAAATGCTTCTCCAAGAGCAATTGCGGTATCTTCTACAGTATGATGTTCATCTATATGCAAATCGCCTTTTACTTGTATGTTTAAATCTAAATTCCCGTGCTTAGATATTTGTTCCAACATATGATCATAAAATCCAATTCCTGTAGAAATAGAACTTTTTCCGTTTCCATCTAAATTGACTTCTATAAAGATGTCGGTTTCGTTGGTTTTTCTATGAACAATTCCAATTCGTGGTCGCTCTTTTAAATACTGATAAATCTCATTCCAAGAATTGGTGGTTAACGTTGCCTTATCATAATTTTCATCAGCAATAAAAATAGATTTAGAGCTTAAATTTTCCGCAAGTTCTACATCGGTTTTTCTATCTCCAATTACATACGAATTTTCTAAATCATAGTTTCCATGGATATACTTTCCTAGCATTCCTGTTCTTGGTTTTCTATTAGGAGAATTTTCATGAGGAAATGATTTATCAATTAAAATATCATTAAAAACAATGTTTTCACTCTTTAAAATTGACAACATTTTATTGTGTGCTGGCCAAAAAGTATCTTCAGGAAAAGAATTCGTCCCTAAACCGTCTTGGTTAGTCACCATTACCAATTCATAATCGAATTCCAATGCAATTTTAGCAAGATTTGAAATTGCTCCACTTAAAAACTCTAACTTTTCGAAACTATCGATTTGCTCATCTTTAGGTTCTTTTATGATGGTTCCGTCTCTATCTATAAATAATACTTTTTTCATTTACTTACTGCTGAATATTAATTTTACGGTTATGTTTGCTGTTTTCTTTCTGGAAGTGGTATTGTAAACTCCTCCGTAAGAAAACTCTTCTTCTATATTTTGTCCTGTAATTTGAAAAACTCCCATTTGAGCATTATTTAGTTTCCCCAAACTTGCTTCTGATTTATCTGCTATATTTTCTGCTCTTTTTCGTGCGTTATCGGTTGCTTGAGCTATTAATTCCAATTTTAAATCTTCCAGCTTGCTGTAATAATAATTTGGAGAATTAGAATTAAGTTCTATACCTTGAGAGATAAGGTTTGAAACTTCACGGGAAATGGATTCTACTTTATCTAAATCGGTTGATTCTATAGCAAAATTTTGGTATAAATTATAACCTGTAAAAACACGTTGAGATTTTCCGTATCCTTCGCTAATGTACTCATAATCTTTATCTATGTTTACCGCATCAAACACCAACTCTTTAGGATTGATGCCTTTAGAAATTAAAAATTGCTTAACGATTTCTCTATCTTTGTTTAATTCTTCCGAAGCCGTTTTTAAATCCATTCTCTTTCTTTGGAAAGAAGCTGTCCAACGAACCAAGTCTGCTTCAAAGTCCTTTTTTGCTAATCCTGTAACTGAAATGGTTTGTGTAGATTCATACTTGTATTTGTATGCGTTTGCAATTAAGTATGCACTAATAACTAGTGATAATCCTAAAACTATAGCTATTACAACTTTATAATCTCTCATAACAATACCATTTTTACAAATGTATTATAATTCCTTTAATTTTTCTATGAGTTTCTGGTTTTCTTCTTTATTTCCCACCGTAATTCTTACGCAATTTTTTACTACGCCAGAGCGATTTCTAATGATGATTTTATGATTTACCAACTCATTATACGTATAATTCCCATCTTCCATTTCCACCAAAATAAAGTTCGCATCGGTAGGATAGATGTGTTTTACTTTTTGGATTTGCTTTAACTCATTAATCAAAAAATCTCTTTGAGTAAGAATTTCCGCTATCTCAGCATTTACTTTTTCAATATCATTTAATTTATCTAAAACCGCTTTTTGGTTAATTCCACTGATGTTATACGGAGGTTTTACTTTATTAAAATAACTAAGAATTTCTTCGTTTGTAAATGCCATTCCTACACGTACATTTGCCAATCCATATGCTTTGGAAAAGGTTTGCATTACAATTAAGTTGGGATACTCTTCTATTTTTTTCAAAAACGATCCTTGAGAAGAAAAATCAATATATGCTTCGTCAACTACTACAATTCCATTGAAATTTTCTAATATAAACTCTATATCTCTAACATCAATAGCATTTCCTGTTGGATTGTTTGGCGAACAAATGAAAATAACTTTATAAAAAACCTCTTCCAAAAATGGATTTAATTTATCTAAATCTATCTGAAAATTATCTTTTAGTGGAATTTCCGTAAGCTCTATATCGTTAATTTCCGAACCAACTTTGTACATTCCATAGGTTGGCGAAAAGGTAAGTGCTTTATCTTCTGACGGATTACAAAACGTTCTGTAGATTACATCAATTACCTCATCACTTCCGTTTCCGAGAAAAATATTTTTTGCGTCAATATTTTTGATTTCAGCTATTTTCTTTTTTAGTTCTTTCTGATACGGATCGGGATATCGGTTTAAATTTCCAAATGGATTTTCATTCGCATCAAGAAAGACTCCTTCACTTCCTGAATATTCGTCTCTCGCACTGGAATAAGGCGAAAGTTTTTTTATATTTTCTCTAACTAACGATGCTATATTCATTTTTGTACTGTTGTAAGGTTGTATTAGTGTAAAATGTGAATCATGATGGCTTTTAGTTGTCAGTTTTTAGACGAACTGAAACCGCATTTTTATGAGCATCTAAACCTTCGTTTTCTGCCATCAACTCTATGGTTTTTCCTAGATTTTGGATTCCTTTTTGAGATAATTTTTGGAATGTAATTTTCTTCACAAAACTATCTAACGAAACTCCTGAATAATTTTTCGCAAATCCGTTGGTTGGTAACGTATGATTGGTTCCACTTGCATAATCTCCTGCACTTTCGCAACTGTAATTTCCTACAAAAACCGAACCTGCATTTGTGATTTTATCTTCATAGTTTTCTGCATTTTCAATTGCTAGAATCAAATGTTCGGGAGCATACAAATTAGAAAATTCAAAACAATCTTCGGTACTTTCCAACTGAATCAAAAGGCTTTTTTCTAAAGCAAATTTGGTAATTTCTTTTCGTGAAAGTTGTTCCAATTGCTTTTCAACTTCTTGTTTGGTTTCTTCTAACACTTTTTCTGATGTAGAAAGCAATACTACTTGACTGTCTTTTCCGTGTTCTGCTTGAGCCAATAAATCTGCTGCCACATATTCGGGTTTTGAACTCTCGTCTGCAATGATAAGCACTTCTGAAGGACCTGCAGGCATATCTATAGCAACTCCGTCTTGCTGAGCTAATTCTTTTGCTTTAGTAACAAACTGATTCCCAGGACCAAAAATTTTATATACTTGTGGAATGCTCTCTGTCCCGTAGGTCATTCCTGCAATTGCCTGAGCTCCACCAACTTTAAATACTTTAGTAATTCCTACAAGCTGTGCTGTATAGAGAATGATAGGATTTAGCTTTCCGTCTTTGCTTGGAGGAGAACACAATACAATTTCTTTGCATTCTGCAATTTTTGCTGGAATTCCAAGCATCAAAATTGTAGAAAAAAGTGGAGCAGAACCACCTGGAATATACAATCCTACTTTTTCGATTCCACGAGAAATTCGCCAACATTCAACGCCTTGCATGGTTTCTACAATCTTCTTTTCTGACTTTTGAGATAAGTGAAATTTCTCTATATTGGATTTTGCTTGCTGAATAGCACGTTTTAATTCCTCTGAAACTTCGTTTTCTGCTTGCTCGATTTCTTCTTTAGAAACTTGAATAGAATCAAGTTCTACCTTGTCTATACGAGAAGTAATTTCACGAATTGCTTTATCTCCGTTTTGTTTTACGTCTTCTAAAATTGGTTTTACAATCTCTACGAGATTTTCATTTTCAAAAACAGGACGTTTCGTAAGTTCGTTCCACGTATTTTTAGTTGGGAAAAGTATTTTTTGCATTTTGTTTTATATTTTATTCATCATCTAATGACTGTTCTTTTATACTTTTTATCATAAATTCTAACGAATTAGTTAAGTTTTCTACAATATAATCAATAAAAGGCTCTAAATTCCCTGCATCAGCAAGTTGCAGAACACGGAAATAATTTTCTTTGTCTTCGGTTTTAATGACTACAGGAGGAAAACCGTAACTCATTAGTATGAAATTCATTAAGATTCTTGCAGTTCTTCCGTTTCCATCATCAAAAGGATGAATTCTAATGAATTTATAATGAAACTCTGTTGCGAGTATGATTGGATTAATTTCATCATTTTGTATGGATTGACTGTACCATTCTAGCAAATCTTTCATTTTTGCAGGAGTTTCCTCTGGTGTTGCAAAATAAAACAGTTCTCCTATTTTCGTTCGTACGTGATTAGGAGAAGATTTATATTTCCCTACTTCAATCCACTTTTTAGTTGGCTTTCCGTCTGATGTAATTGCATCTACTTGGTATCGTTCTTTTAATAAAAGTGTATGCAGTTGTCGTATAAAGTTTTCAGTTAACGGTTCGTTATGTTTTACAATATCTATAATCCAATTGATTGCTTCGTTGTGTCCTGTAATTTCAAGATGATCTTTTAGTGGTTTTCCTTGAGCAGTAACTCCAAATAATAGCAATGCTTTCGTTTCTCCGTAGTTTAATGAATTTCCTTCAATATGATTTGAATGATAATTCCAATCTAGGCGAAATTTTTGCATCATTCTCTGTTCCAATTCTTGAGAAATCGGACGAAAAGAATCTAATTCTTTTTTTAGTTGAATCGCTTTATCTATTATATTCATCAAGGAAAAATCTACTTAAAAATCAATAAATCATTTTTTCAATTGGTAATACTAAAATTCCTTCTGCACCTTTTTCTTTGAGCTCATCGATAACTTCCCAAAAAGTATCTTCCTTTACAACAGAATGAAAACTACTCCACTTTCCATCGGCAAGAGGAAAAACCGAAGGCGAACGCATTCCTGGGATTACTTTTATGATGTCTTCTAATTTATCGTTGGGAGCATTCAGAATGATATACTTATGTTCATTTGATTTTTTCTTGGCTTCTAACCTAAAAATTAATTTCTCTAAGATTTCCTGTTTTTCTTCGGAAAGATTAGGATTTGCAATCATTACTGCTTGGGATTTCAATACTACTTCTACTTCCTTTAATCCATTGGTAAGAAGCGTACTTCCTGAGGAAACCAAATCACAAATTCCGTCTGCTAAACCGATGCTTGGAGCAATTTCTACACTTCCTCCAATTTCTTCTAATTCTGCATTGATGTTGTTATTTTTAAAGTATTCTTCAAGAATATGAGGATAACTGGTTGCTACTTTTTTATTGTTAAAATAGGTAATTCCTGTATATTCTTCTTCTTTAGGAATTGCTAGTGATAATCTACACGAAGCAAAACCAAGCTTACGGATGGATTTTACATTTTTATTTTTTTCCAACACTTCGTTTTCTCCAAGAATTCCTATATCCGCAACGCTTTTTTCTACGTATTGAGGAATATCATCATCACGTAAAAATAAGAGTTCCACAGGGAAGTTAGAAGATTCCGTTTTTAAGGAGCTAATTCCTGTAGAAAATTTAATTCCACAATCTTTGAATAACTCTAATGATTTCTCGCTTAATCTTCCTTTTTTTTGAATTGCAATTTTTAGTTTTTCCATTTTTTTCAAATTCAAATACCATTAAAAAAATCCCGAATGAAAATTATCAGACGGGATTTTGAATTATTTTTTAACATACATCGTTAGCAGTTCAAATCGTCTGAAATGAATTTCTAGAATGATGATGTACTTTTTCTTGTTTCATAATGAGTGACAAAGATAAAACATTTATTTGTATAGTGAAATTTTTTTATTGGATAATTTACCTTAATTTTGCAAAAAAAATAATACTCAAAAATATTGATATGAAAAAAGTAATTTTAGTAATAGCAATTTTATTTACAACAGTACTCTTTTCTCAAATTACTGATTTAGTTACTGAATTAAACACTCCTTTAGACTTAGTGAAAAAAGATAATACAATATATTTTACTTCTTTTGACGATAAAAAAGTTTATGAGTTAGATTTAATGAATAATTCCTATACATCACTATATACCTTTTCCGAAAAACCTAATAATCTTTTTATTGAAGATAATGAACTATATGTGGGTTGTGAAGGAAAAACATATTTAATTGATTTATCACAAAACCCGATTACACCTACATTATTAACATATAATTCAGGATCTATGTATAAAATAGGGAATGAATTATACATAGGATTAATTACAGAGTCAAAAATTATAAAATATAATCTATCCTCAGGGCTTACTACAGAAGTGATTAATGACTATAAACCTGTTGGTTTTACTTTTCTAAACGACGAATTGTATTTTGCTACAACAACTAATAAATTACACAAACTTAATATTAACACCCAAAACATAGAAACGGTGCTAACTACTTTAGATTCTCCTAGAAGTATCACATTTAATGGTAATTATTTTTTTATTTCAGAATATTTTGAGGATAAAATTTCAATTTATAACCTACCTGATTTTTCGTTGGTCGGCTCATATTCCTTGGAAGATGGTTCATATCCTTGGGGATTATTTCATGATACAACATCTTTATTTTTCATTCAATCAGGTACAGGCAAGCTATCTAAAATAGATACTTCGATGCTCACAGTTGAAAATATAGAAACAAAAAATCAAGTTGAACTATACCCAAACCCATCTACAAGTTATATTCAGATTTTTAACTTAAAAGATGAAAGTAAATATTTGATTACAAACTCTTTTGGTGAAATTGTTATCGAAGGTTCTATAAAAAACAACCAAGTTAATACAGAAAAACTAAAAAAAGGTGTTTATTTCTTAATCACAAACAAAGGAAAAAAATATAAGTTTATAAAAAAATAGTATTATCTTATTGTAATTTAGAATCATATAAACCTTAGCTTTTAGTCTTTATGCCAACTGTTTTACGAATTAATGGATATCGATTTTTCTTTTATACTAATGAGCATTTCCCTATTCATATTCATATTGAAAAAGACACTAAAACAGCAAAATTTAATCTTGAACCGATTGAATTAATTTATACAAGAAGATTTAAATCTTCAGAGATATCAGAAATTCGTAAATTAGTAGAAGAAAATTCAGAATATTTAATCAGTAAATGGCATGAGTATTTTAACAATAACTAAATCAAAGTTTGCGGTAGAAGTTTCTTTCACCAAAGGTAAAATGATTATCTTTCTAGAAGATGGTAGAGAACTTTCAGTTCCTTTGGAATGGTTTCCTAGCTTAAGAGATGCTACCTTAAAACAGCTACAAAATTGGCGTTTTATTGGTAATGGAGAAGGTATTCACTGGGAAGAATTAGACGAGGACATATCTATTGAAAAACTTTTAGATTAATTTTTTTACTAAATAATATCATTTATCTTTGTCGGCGATTGGTTCATAATTTATTTATGATGAAAAGGGAATTTGGTGAAAGTCCAAAACTGTCCCCGCAACTGTAAGTTTCATAAAAACTTTCTGTATAAAAACCACTGAAATTACCACAATTTTGGGAAGGAGTCAGAAAGAGAAACGAGTCAGGAGACCTGCCAATTAATGTATAATTAAACACGAGTTTTCGGAGGAAAAGCTTTATTTATGAGGTATATTTATTTATTAATTGGTTTTTATTTTTCGTCTTTCTTGCTTTCACAAAAGTTGGAAAAAGATACTCTTGTACTGAAAGAAGTAATCATTCAAAGTGAAGATTTAAAGAACTATTCTACAGGACATCAAATCGTTAATTTAAAAAATGATTCACTAAATACTTACCTAAGATTGAATAATGTATTAGAAGATCAATTAGGAATTAACTTCAAAAACTACGGGTTGGGAATGTTATCTTCTATCACTACCAAAGGATTATCTGCTTCTCATACAGGATTCTACTGGGAAGGAATTCCTGTAAACTCATCTTTAAACGGACAAACTGACATAAATTTATTCCCTATAGAACAATCAGAAAATATAGAATTTCGTTCTGGTGGAGGAAGTTCTGTTTTTGGAAGTGGAGCAATCGGTGGAAGTATTCATCTTTCTAATCCAATAAAATTTGGCAAAAAGCAGTTAGAAATCAATCAAGGAATGGGAAGCTTTTCTACTTTTAAATCCAATACTAAAGGAACATTCTCTACGGAGAAAATCTACTTTGATGCTTCTATTTATAATTTAACCTCTACTAATGATTACGAGTATAAAACATTAAAAGGAAAAATTGAAGAAGTAGAAAATACAAGAATCCAGCAAAATCAATTTTCAATTCATTCGGCATATAAATTCAATAAAACGAATTTAATAAAGTTTGATTTTCAGAGAATGTGGTCAGAAAGAGAACTTCCAAGTTCCATGAATTCTAGTCGTTCTTACAGCAAACAAAATGATAAAAGCAATAGGAGTTCATTGAAATATTCAACACAACTCTCTAATTTAAAATTAGATGCACAACTTGCATACAACGATGAGAAGTATGCTTATATTGATGATGTCAGAAATAGAAAAAAAAGCATATTGAAAGCAAAAAATTATTTTGCAGGATTAACATTAAACAAAAGTTTTTCTGAATCATTACAGTTTCAATTTAAAAACTTAACACAACTGACCAAAGCAAATGGAGAATCCTTTGGAGAACAAGAAATTACTCAAAATTTTTCTACTTTATCAGCATTTTATAAGTTTAATTCCAATTTAAAATCAAGTATTAATTTAAATAAAAGTTTTAGTTCGCAATACACTATTCCATTTACATTTGATGCAGGAATCAATTACAGAATCAAAAAAAATCATTCATTAAACGCAAATTTCACAACCAATTATAGAGTTCCCACGATTAATGATTTGTATTGGAATCCTGGAGGAAATAGAAATTTAAAATCAGAAAAAGGTTGGATTGGAGAACTGGGATATGAATTAAATAAGGAAATAAATGTACTGGATAACTCAGTTTTAACTACACGATTTTTTGCACAATTTCACTACGGAAAAATATCAGATTGGATTTTGTGGCAACCAATGAATTCTGGATTTTGGTCACCAGTAAATATTCAAGAGGTAGAAATTCGAGGATTGGAAACTCATGTAAATTTTCAACTAAAAATTCAAACAATTTCGCTTCATTATAAGAATATTTACAAATACACAGAGTCTGTGAATCAGAAAAATAACTATCAATTAAGCTATATACCATTACACACTATGAATCAAAGTTTTGGAATCTCATTTAAAAATTTATCCGTAAATTACGGTGTTAATTTTGTAGGAAAAAGATATACGGTTTCAGATGAGTCAGATGAGTTGAATGCTTATTTTTTGCACAACTTTTTTGTGAATTATGGATTCAAAATAGATGGAAAACAATTTTATGTTTCGGCAACTGTAAACAACATTACTAATGCAGAATATTATGGAATTAAAAATTATCCTCTTCCTTTACGAAATTACTTTTTAAATTTAAATATAACATTATGAAAAAATTATTTTTACTAATTAGTTCTACCTTACTTATCTTTTCTTGTGCGGAAAATGATGACTTTAAAGCTCCTGTTTTAGAGGAGTTTGAACAGGGATACTTTATTATAAACGAAGGAGGTTTTCAGAATGGAAACGCATCGTTATCATTCACAAAAGATTTTGAAACTATTACAAATGATATTTTCTTAACTAAAAACAAAGAAGCTTTGGGAGATACCGCTCAATCTGCTCTTATTGAAGGAAATTTAATGTATATAGTTATGAATAAATCCAATAAAATTCAAATTGTAAACAGAAAAACATTAGAAAAAGTAGGCGAAATAACCGAAGGATTAGAAAATCCTAGGTATTCTGTGATTCGAGATGGGAAATTGTATACTACCAACTGGGGAGATGCAAATGTAGATTCTGATGATTATATTTCTGTGCATGATACTTCAGATTTTACATTTATAGAAAACATAGAATTTGGAAGTGCTGACTATGAAGGACCTGAGAAGATTACTGTTTTTGATAACAAACTATACGTACTTCATAAAGGAGGTTGGGGATATAATTCCATTGTAAGCTCTATCTCTATCACTACACAAACCATTACAAAAATTGAACTTAGTGATTTACCAGATTCTTTTGCGGTACACAACGGATATCTGTATGTTTTATGTGCAGGAAAACCAAGTTGGGTAGGTGCTACTGATGCTAAACTGTGGAAGATAAAAGACGAAAATTCTGTTTTTAGAATTTTTGACTACGAAGATACCTCGGGCACTGTAGAAAATGCATCGAACTTAACCATTGTTGATGATAAAATTTATTTCACGAGTGGCGGTATTGTTTATTCTTGGGTAGAAGGGAATTCCATTACCGAAGCGGAAGAATTTATCAATCAAGAGTTGTCTTCTCTTTATTACGTAAACGGAAACTTATTAGGTATAAATGCAAGTTATTCGGAACAAAGTGATGTTTACGTATATGATTTAGATGGAGAACAGATAGGTAGCTTTAAATCAGGAATAGGTTCAAATCAAATACTTTGGAATGAATAAAAATTAATTTTTATAGTATTTTAGTTTTTGATACTTTTTTAAGTTGATTAATTCTTTAAAAAAACTACTGCTTAGAACAAAAAAGAATCTTGTGGATTTGTATTTTCTATAATAATATTTAGAAACTCCTAGCACACTTTTAAATCCTTGAAATACACTTTCAAAAGTAGAAAAATTAGGATTAAGAAAAATGGTCTTTAAATAAATAGGACATTTTCTGAGTGCTTTTTCCAAAGATTCTTTTTCGTCTCTATCGTGAATGATTTTTGTATTTTTAACTGCTATTATTTTCAAATTATGATATAAAACTCTATCGCAATAGTTTCTATCTTCTCCGTAATGGTAAAACAATCGATGAAATAAACCTACTTTTTCTATGCACTCTTTTGTAACCAACCAACACGCAGCATTTAGGAATGAGCTTTCATAAAAAGAGTTATATTCCTTAGATTTTTTTAGGTATTGTTGGAAATTCTCATCTAAATTTCCGTTTGGTAAATAATGAATCGGAGAAATAATTCCTAAATTCATTGTATTGTTAGAAAATTGCACCAACTTTTTTACTGTTTCCTTTTCTACATATACATCTTGATTAACAAGAAAAAAATATTCGTATCCTAACTCTAACACCTTTTGAATTCCTAAATTATTTGCCTTCCCAAATCCTAGGTTTTCTTTACTTTTAATGATATTTATATCTTTAAACTCAGATACTATTTCTAATGTGTTGTCTGTAGAATTGTTATCTATCAAAAATATATCTGTATAATAATCCGATTGTTTAATGGATTTTAAACATTCTTTAATCCACCTGCTTCCGTTATAAGTAACTATAATCGTTGCTACTTTCTTATTCATTTTCCTCCACTAAAATTAGAAAATCGACTTAACAGTAAATTCCACCTGTATTTTCTGATAAAAGATATTTCTTCCTTAGATATTTTTCTTTCTTTTTTATGAAAAGTATTCTTTACATATTGGAAAAAAGATACAAAAAACAGAGAAATAGATTTATTGGTATAGCTTGCTTTCAGACAGGAAATTATGGTCATTAAAAAGTCCAATCCCAAGTTATAAAAATAATCTCCTAGCTTTTTTGCTTTTGATTTTTTGTAAACAAATCCTGTTTCTTTCAGTAATTTTACCTTTAGCTCGGGGATTGTTTGAACTTTCCAGTTGTTTTTTATAGCAATTAATTCATCAATATTATCCCAACCGATAGTTTCTCGAATTCCCTTTATATCTACAAAACATTGTTTTCTATAGGATTTAATTGCTCCACGAATGTGTTTTTTATTGGCAACATTCTCATAAATCCATTTCTTATTTTTTTGAATGTATATATGTCCTCCTACCATTCCTAGTTTTTCATCTAAAACAAAACCATTTTTGACTTCTTCTAAATAGTTTTTTGGGAGAATAATATCAGCATCAAACTTACAAATCACATCAAACTTATTCCAATCAATTGAGTTTAAACCATAATTAAATGCTTGTACTACTTTTGCTCCTGGTTGATGATTCTCTTTTTTGTTGGTATTTATAATTCTAAAATCTACGAACTTAGGTATGTATTCGTTTGCTATTATTTCTGTAGTATCAGTAGAGCCGTCGTTTACCAAAATTAAAGTAAAGTTTAGGTACGTTTGATTCAATAATGAATCAAGAGTGAGAGAAAGATACTTTTCTTCATTATACGCAGGAATAACAATAAGGAAATTCATAAAAATTACTCAATTATATAATCAACACTGGTAACTTGCGACAGTCTAAAGTATCCGTATGCAATTTTGTCGGAATTTGTTTGGTTAATTATATTTCCTTTTGCATTAACTGGAATAGTAGAAAAAGGATTTCCCGAACCACCATTTCCTGTTTGGTCAAACAAAATATTTAGAAAATCATAATTTCTTTTGTTAATTCCAAATAACCAAATTTTTATCGTATCTCCTTTTTTTGCAATATATTCGTCTTGGTTGTTCTGATTTTCTTCTGTAGGAGCAGTATATATTCCAAACATTTTATTTCCGTTGAAAAACTTATCTGTAAGGATTTGATACTCTGGAAGATTACCTGATGAATCTCTATAACGAAACATATAATAATTCTCTTGCTGACCATCATCTTGGAAAAATGGCTTTATTTCTAATTCCTGACCAAATATTCCTCCATCTTCTTTTTGAGTAATTTCAATGATATCAGGCGATTCTAAAAGAGTATTCTCCGCGGTATATGTTTCTCCGTCGTAGAGAATAGCAAGCATATACTTCTTATCTAATGCTGGAATAAAATTATCACAAACATAAACTCCACTATCGTCAATATCGTTAAAAAGAAACAAATTCCCTGACTCATCTTTAATCGATACTTCTGCTCCAAGAACTGGAAATTTTTCTTGAGTATAATAGTCTTGAGATTTTGTAATTATAATCTTCTGACTGCTACCATCTGTTCCTTTAAACCAGTTAATTGAAGCATCTACTGCAATATATTCAACATTTGGTTTTAAATCCAAAGAAACCTCATCTACACATGAAAACAAAGTAAACACAAAAATTAAAATCAAAAACCTCATAATAAATTAATCATTTCTTTCTAATGAGGCAAAATTACAAAATTATTGGAGGTAATATGATGAATATTAGTTTTATTTAAAGACTTAAATGTCTTATTTTTGCATAAAATTGGTTATTATGAGTAAAGCCGTATACATAGCTGCTTCGCATTCCAACACAGGAAAATCCATTATTACACTTGGTTTAATGCGATTACTATTAGGTAAAACCACCAAAGTAGGATATTTAAAACCAATCATAACTACCACCGAGAAAAAGCAAACAGACTTTCATATAGAAACTCTTCTTTCGCATTTTGGCATGGACATAAGTTATGAAGAAGCATACGTATACACTGGTAAACAAGTAATTGCTAAAAGAAATAAAGGAAAAATAGGAGATGTAATTGACACAATCATAAAACGATATAAAAAACTAGAAGCTATATACGACTTTGTATTGGTTGAAGGAACCGATTTTCAAGGAGATGCAACTTCTCTAGAAATGGATTTAAATGTAGAGATTGCCAAAAATCTAGGTATTCCTGTAATTATAATTAGCAAAGCAACAAATAATAAAGTTGATGATATAATAGAAAATACCAAATTTATATACGGAACGTTTAAACATGAAAATGTAGATGTATTATCGCTAATAGTCAATAAAGTAGGAAAAGATATTGTAGACGAAGTTGACAATAGATTGCGTCAAATAGTTCCTGAATCTGTGATAACAAAAGCAGTTCCTTTCTCAAATAAATTACATCGTCCTACGGTTGCAGAAATTGTACGCGATTTAGATGCAGAAGTATTATTCGGAGAAGATGGACTCAACAATTCAATTGCCGCTTATGGTGTAGGTGCTATGCAACTTAGAAATCACATTACACATTATGTAGATAATTACTTAGTAATAACTCCAGGAGATAGAGCAGACATTATATTAGGTGCATTACAAGCAAATTCTTCAAAAAACTATCCAAAGGTATCGGGAATATTGTTAACAGGAGGATTGCAACCCGAAGAGCCAATCTTAAAATTGATTGATGGACTTTCTGATATTGTACCAATTCTCTCCGTAAAAACAGGAACTTTTGAAACCACAACCAATGTAGCTAATGTACAATCCCAAATTTATTCTGAAAATAACGATAAAATTTTAGCTTCCATTCGAATTTTTGAAAAATTCATTCCTACAGAAGAACTTACAAGCAAACTAATCAATTTTAAAGTGGAAGGAATGACTCCTAGAATGTTCCAATACAATATGATTGCCAGAGCTCAGAAACAAAGAAAGCGAATTGTACTACCAGAAGGTGATGATGTTAGGATTCTAGAAGCTGCAGGAATGCTTTCTACACTCAACATTGTAGATGTAATTTTATTAGGAAATATAGAAGATATAAAAGAAAAAGCCGATAAATCTGGAATTATTATCAATTTTGATAAAATTCAAGTTATAAATCCACTTGAATCAGAATACTTTGAAGAATTTACTTCCACATTCTATGAACTAAGAAAACACAAAGGAATAAACCTAGATACTGCAAGAGATATGATGACCGATGTTTCTTACTTTGGAACGATGATGGTTTACAAAGACATTGTAGATGGAATGGTTTCTGGTGCCGCACATACTACACAACAAACCATAAGACCTGCATTACAAATCATAAAAACCAAACCCGACGTATCTGTAGTTTCTTCTATTTTCTTTATGTGTATGGAAGATCGTGTTTCTATTTTTGGGGATTGTGCAATTAATCCTGAACCTACCGCCGAACAATTAGCGGAAATTGCTATTTCTTCTGCGGATTCTGCTACTCAGTTTAATGTAGAACCACGAGTTGCTATGCTTTCCTATTCATCAGGTTCATCAGGAAAAGGTGCACAAGTAGACAAAGTAAGGTTAGCAACAGAAATTGTAAAGAAAAAAAGACCTGATTTAAATATAGAAGGACCTATACAATACGATGCTGCCGTTGACTCTGGCGTAGCTAAAAGTAAAATGCCTAACTCTACTGTTGCAGGAAAAGCAAGCGTACTTATTTTCCCAGACTTAAACACAGGAAATAATACCTACAAAGCCGTACAAAGAGAAACAGGTGCCTTAGCAATAGGACCTATGTTGCAAGGATTAAATAAACCTGTAAATGATTTAAGTAGAGGTTGCACTGTAGATGATGTTTTTAATACCGTAATAATTACCGCAATTCAAGCACAAGATTTATAAAAATGAATATACTAATCATAAACTCAGGAAGTTCTTCGTTGAAATACCAAATGATAGAAATGCCTTCCGAAAAAGTACTATGCGAAGGTTTAGCAGAACGAATTGGACTCAATGATTCTAAATTTGTATATAAAACTGAAAACAGCACAGTAGAATTAAAAACAAATCTAGAAAATCATAAAGATGGTTTTTCCTTATTGGCATCTCATTTATTGGATTCCAAAGTAGGTATATTGAAATCGAAAGATGATTTACAAGCTGTAGGACATAGAGTTGTACACGGAGGAAATACCTTTACAAAAACCAGAATAGTGACTCCTGAAGTTAAATCAAAAATAAAGGATTTATTTTCACTTGCTCCTTTGCATAATCCTCCGAATCTAGAAGGGATTGAAGTTTGCGAAGAGCTTTTTCCTAATGCAGAACAAGTTGCTGTTTTTGATACTACTTTCCATCAAACAATACCTGCAATTGCTCATAAATACGCATTACCAAAAGAATTAACCGAAAAGAAAAACATTCGTGTATATGGATTTCACGGAATAAGTCATAAATACGTTTCAGAAAAAGCAAATAAATACTTAGGAAATACTAAAACCAAATTAATTACATTACATCTAGGAAATGGTGCTTCTGTTTCAGCTATAAAAGACGGTATTTGTATTGATCATTCTATGGGATTCTCTCCTACTACAGGTTTAGTAATGGGAACACGAACTGGAGATATTGACCCGTCGGTAGTTCTGCATTTAATTAAGAACCTAAACTATACACCCGATGAAGTAAGCGATATACTCAACAAAAAAAGTGGAATGCTTGGAATGACTGGCTTTTCGGACTTTAGAGATATAGTTGACAAAACAAAAGAAGGAAATCAAGAATGTATAGAAGCATTAGAATTGTATTCCTACCGAGTAAAAAAATACATAGGTGCGTATAGTGCAATAATGAACGGATTAGATGCAATTATTTTTACAGCAGGAGCAGGAGAAAACAACATTGAACTACGAGAAATGATTTGTAATGAATTAAGTTATTTGGGAATTGAAATAGACTTAGAATTAAACAATCAACGACCGAAAAAAATAACCGAAATCCAAAGCAAGTCATCTAAAGTAAAAATACTGATAATCCCTACCAACGAAGAACTAGAAATTGCAAAACAAACCTACGAATTGATTTAAAACTTAAAGTTATACGTTACCGATGGAATAATACCAAAAATAGAAAGTTGATTGGTTATATTTCCTTTTTGAGAATCTCGTTCAAAGAATATAAACGAAGGATTTCTTCTATTGTAAACATTGTATAAACCAAAAACCCATTCACTATTCCATTTTCTATCTTTGTTTTTCTTTGGCGTTAATGTTGCCGCCAAATCTAAATGATGAAACGTTGGTAATCTATCGGAGTTTCGTGAATTATAAACAGGAACTGTTAGCTCTTGGTAGGTATAATATCCATTGGCAAAGGTTGTTGGCATTCCACTAAGCAAAGTGAAATTTGCCGAAAAGCTCCATTTATCATTTAAATTATAAGATGAAGTAATTGCTAGATTATGCGTACGATTGTATGGCGTAGAATACCATTTTCCGTTGTTAATTCCTGTTTCTTGCGAGTTTCTTCCTGGAGTTTTTTGTTCAGAGTTAGATAATGTGTACGAAATCCAACCTGTTAATTTCCCTTTATTTTTACGGAACATCAATTCCAATCCGTATGCTCTTGATTTTCCGTTCAGTAAAACGGTTTCTATTTCATTGTTTGCAATCAAATCAGCTCCATCTATATAGTCGAGTCTATTTCTAATATCTTTATAATACACCTCAGCTTCTAGTGAATACATATTGTTTTTTATATTTCTAAAGTATCCTAATGCAACTTGATCTAAAATTTGAGGTTTTATATACTTCCCCGAAGGTGTCCATACATCGAGAGGAGTTGGAGCGTTTGTATTGGATAATAAATGTAAATATTGACTCATTCTATTATAACTTCCCTTTATAGATGACTTAGGAGAAACCTGATATGCAAAAGAAAACCTTGGCTCTAAATTATTAAACGAATTAATCACTTTACCTGACTTAATTATTTCAGAAGAAATTGGATTCTCACTTTCATATATATCGTATTCAGGATTATACGAAACAGGTAAGTTATCTTTATAGTAATTGATTTTCTGCTTCCCTAAATTCAAAAAATTACTCCAACGCAATCCGTATTCTACATTAAACTTAGAAGTAACTTCATGTTCCACGTCCATATAAAGAGCATTCTCTAGGGCATATTTTTTGTCTAACTGTTGACGATTGATTTCAGAATCTGCATTATTTGGTTCTATAATTCCTGGATTAAATAAATGATACGTGGATTGCAATCCATAGTTCAGCTTCAACTTATTAGAAATAAAATGCTTAAAATCGTATTTTAAATCCACATTTTGAATTCCTGAATTCCAGTTAAAACCTACGGCATCGAGTGTTAATCCGTAGTAATAATCACTATAAATTAATGATAAATTACTAAACAGTTTTCCCGAAAAAATATGATTCCAACGAGCATTCGCAATGGAATTTCCGTAGGTATTTATAAAAGATTTTTCAAATGAAAAAACATCTCTTCCAAAATATCCAGAAAGAAATAATGAGTTTTTATCGTCGAGTGTAAAACTCAATTTTGTATTTAAATCATAAAAATACGCCTTGTTTTTATTTCCTGAATCAAATAATGGGAGAAATAAATGAGCATACGAACTTCTACCTGCCACCAAAAAAGAGGATTTTTCTTTTTTTAAAGGACCTTCTGCCAATAGTCTGCTCGACAACAATCCTACGCCTCCATTAAGATGAAATTCTTTATTGTTTCCATCACGCTGAAAAATATCCAGTACAGAAGAAACTCTTCCTCCATAACGTGCAGGGATTCCTCCTTTGTAAAGTTTTAAATCTTTAATTGCATCAGAATTAAATACCGAAAAGAATCCAAACAAATGCGATGAATTAAATACAGTTGCTTCATCTATCTGAATTAAATTTTGATCTACTGCACCACCACGAACATTGATACCACTGCTAATTTCTCCTCCATTTACCACTCCTGGCAAAAACGTAAGTGATTTAAGCACATCTGCTTCTCCTAAAAGAACTGGCATTTTTTTCACTTGCTCTATCTCAAGTGAATGAGAACTTAATTCTGGTTTTTTTAAATCTATTTTCCCTGAATTTTTCTTAATAACTACTTCTTTTAACTGTGTTTTTTCACTTTTGTCTATCTCTATCTCTATTCGTAAATCAGAATCTATTTCTATTGTAGATGCAAATTGCTGATAACCAGACTTTATAACTTCATAATTATGAGTTCCTGCTGGTAGATTTATAGAGAAAAAACCATAACTGTTGGTAGATACCTGCTGATTGGTTTCGTAAAAGTAAATAATTGCATCTATAATTGTTTCGTTGCTTTCTTCTGCTTTTACCACTCCACTAAGTGTAAATTTCTCTTGTGAAAATGCAAAAACCGAACAGAAAAATAAAAAAAGAAAAAATCTCATAAAAAATTATCTTTAATGTTTTTTTGACATACAAAGGTATAAATGTTATTGATAGTTTTCCGATGGAATCTTATTTAATTGTATAAATTGTATCGGTTACTTTTGAAAGGTGGAAAAATCCGTACGGTTTATCTTTTTTATCTATTGAATTAATTATATTTCTAATGGTTTCAATAAAAGGAAAAGTCATTCCCAAAGAATCAGAAACTTCAATGCTAGCTCCACTTATTGTAGGAATGATTTCACTAATTTGTAGATTGATTAATTTTCATCACTTGATTTGCTCCGTTATCTTCACTTTTTGGGTTCCATTGGATGCTTGCATCGATGACTATTTTTGCATCATTGGGTTTTAAATCTAACGTAACTTCATCTATGCAAGAATTAAAAATAAAAAGTAGTAAAAAGTAAAACATTAGTTTCATATTGTATTTATTCTGCAAATCTTCTATTTTGCCTTTTTTCTTTTTTTGTTAGTACCACCATAGAATTAGGATATTCTCCTTTACGGATTAAATTATTTTTTGTGATTTTATATTTGGTTATTGGAAGTTTACATCCTTCTCCTTTAGTTTCATTAAAAAGTATCAAACTGTCTTTTTTAACAGTATAAATACCTTTCGATTCGCAACGACAATTAGGAGCATAAAAAGTAGAGTCGGATTTTAGTTCAAGAAAATCAAGACATTGATTTTTTATACCTTTTAAAAAATATAAGTATCCCCATTCTATTTTGTTTAATTTTTTATTCCTGTACTTCCCAAAAATTGAGCTTTGGGAAGTACAGGAATAAAATAAGATGGTACCACTCATTAAGAAAACGATGTACTTCATTTTTAGTTTTATTGGTTACAGCATCTAAATCTGTTATTAGCTTATCAATTCTATCTAAATATAAGCCTAAATTACTAAATGTTTTAGTTTCTAAAAGAATGTCCTTAATTTGATTAGATAACTCTTGATCTATGATTATATTATCTTCAGATTCATTTATACGTCCCACAGAAATATTAGGATTCGTTTTTTTATATTTTTCAATACTATTATAAATTTTTGGTGTTAATTCTATAATTTTTAAAATCGTAGATTTTTTAAATTCATTTGTATCTATAAAATAACTCCATTCATAATACTCATTAACGTAATTTTTTTCTATTAGAAGAAAAAAAAACCAAACCTAAGTAGATTTGGTTTTAATTAATATTCGATGTATTCTTTTTAGTTTAACGCTCATTCATTGGAACATAATCACGTCTTTCTGCTCCTATATATACTTGCATTGGACGTCCTATTGGCTCATTATTATCTCTCATTTCTTTCCACTGAGAAATCCAACCAGGTAGTCTTCCTAATGCAAACATAACAGTAAACATTTCTGTAGGTATTCCTAATGCTCTATAAATAATACCAGAATAGAAATCTACATTCGGGTACAGTTTTCTTTCAACAAAATAAGGATCTTCTAAAGCTACTTTCTCCAATCCTTTTGCTATTTCTAGCACCTCATCTTCTACACCTAATTTTTCTAGAATACCATCACATGCTTTTTTAATGATTTTTGCTCTAGGATCAAAGTTTTTGTATACTCTATGTCCGAATCCCATTAAACGGAAATCATCAGATTTATCTTTAGCTTTATCTACCCATTTTTGTAAATCTCCTCCATCGTGTTTTATCATCTCCAACATTTCGATTACTGCTTGGTTTGCTCCTCCGTGCAATGGTCCCCACAAGGCAGAAACTCCTGCTGAAATAGAAGCAAATAAACCTGCATGAGAAGAACCCGTAATACGAACCGCAGATGTAGAACAATTCTGCTCGTGGTCTGCATGTAATATAAATAATTTATTTAGTGAATCAATTACTACAGGATCAACTTTGTATTCTTCAAACGGTTTTCTAAACATCATCTGATGAAAATTAGAAACATAATCCAACTTAGGATTAGAATAGTTAATTGGCAATCCAAACTTTTTACGATAAGTCCATGTACATAAAACCATAAACTTACCTAACATCATAAGTGTTGCTTCATACATATCCTCAGGCGATTTCACATCAACTATCCTTGGATTAAACGCAGTAAGAGCACTTGTTAAAGAAGATAAAACTCCCATAGGATGAGCTGATCTAGGGAAGTTCTGAAGAATTTGTTCCATTTCTTGCGAAACATAACAATGCTCCATAATATCTCTTTCAAACTTTTCTAACTGGTTTAAGGTAGGTAATTCTCCGTGTAACAATAGATACATTACTTCTGTAAAAGTTGACTTTTCAGAAAGTTGCTCTATAGGATATCCTCTATACAGAAGTTTTCCTTCGGCACCATCTAAGTAAGTTATTCTGCTTTTTGTAGATCCTGTGTTTTTAAAACCTACATCTAAAGTAATTAATCCTGTCTGTGCTTTTAGTGTAGAAATATCTACCGCATCAGCACCATAAACACTTTTTACGATTGGCAATTCGACTTCGCTATTATTGTATGATATCTTAACGTTTGATGACATTCTTTGTATTTAAATTTGATTCACAAGGTACGAAAAAAAACTAAACTATATATAAAATATATGGGAAATCAATTGTTGACTCCCCATATTTTAGTAGCTCAAAAAAACTATTTTACTTTAAATGCTTTTTCTTGAGGATAATAAGCTACCTCTCCTAGCATTTCTTCAATTCTTAATAACTGATTGTATTTTGCCATTCTATCAGAACGAGACGCAGAACCTGTTTTTATCTGTCCACAATTTAATGCTACAGCTAAATCAGCAATTGTGTTATCTTCTGTTTCCCCTGAACGGTGAGACATAATTGAAGTATATCCAGCATTATGTGCCATATTCACAGCTGCTATAGTTTCTGTTAAAGTTCCTATTTGATTAACTTTTATCAATATTGAATTCCCAATTCCTTCTTCAATTCCTCTTGAAAGACGTTCTACGTTGGTTACAAATAAATCATCTCCTACCAACTGTACTTTATCTCCTATTTTTTCTGTAAGGTATTTCCATCCTTCCCAGTCATTTTCATCCATTCCATCTTCAATAGATATGATAGGATATTTTGCACATAATTCAGCTAAATAATCTGCTTGTTCTTGAGAAGTTCTCTTTTTACCTGCATCTCCTTCAAACTTAGTATAGTCATAAACTCCATTTTCATAGAATTCTGACGAAGCACAGTCTAACGCGATTTTAATGTCAGAACCAAATGTATATCCTGCTTGTTCTACTGCTTTTTTAACAGTATCTAATGCATCTTCTGTTCCTCCTTCAAAATTAGGTGCAAATCCTCCTTCATCTCCTACAGCAGTAGATAAATTTCTATCGTGTAATATTTTCTTTAAATTATGGAATATTTCTGTTCCCATTTGTAATGCTTGAGTAATAGAATCTGCTTTTACTGGCATAATCATAAACTCTTGGAATGCAATAGGTGCATCTGAATGCGAACCTCCGTTGATGATGTTCATCATAGGAACAGGAAGTGTATTTCCGCTAACTCCTCCTACGTATCTAAACAATGGTAATCCTAATTCATTTGCAGCTGCCTTAGCCACAGCTAAAGAAACTCCTAAAATTGCATTAGCTCCTAACTTACCTTTGTTTGGAGTTCCATCTAACTCTATCATTAACTTGTCAATAGCATTTTGCTCAAATACCGTATAACCGATTAGTTCTGGAGCAATAACCTCATTTACGTTTTCTACCGCTTTAAAAACAGCTTTTCCCATGTAGTCTTTTCCTCCATCTCTCAACTCTACCGCTTCGTGTTCTCCTGTAGATGCTCCCGATGGAACTGCCGCTCTACCAAGTATTCCGTTTTCGGTAATTACATCAACTTCTACTGTTGGGTTACCTCTTGAATCTAAAATTTGTCTTGCATGAATGTGTGAAATGCTACTCATAACTTTATTTTTTTGCAAAAATAACACAAAAAAAGGACTTTCTCTAAGGCTAATGGAGCTTTTTTTTATATCATTTCATTCAGAAGAACATTACTGTATATAAAAAACAAACACAAAAGAATATAATGAACTATTTAACAATTAGTTACATATCAATTAAATAAATAAACCGAGGCAGAAAACCTATCAAAAATCATATACTATTTAAAGTGAATTGCTGTTCCTCCTCCTTCTGCTAAGTTTAACTTTAAAACTGTTTTAGAATCCACCGTTAACTCTCGTATTTTATATGATTTAGGATTGTCTTTCCAGTGAGCGTCTTTTCCATCTTCATAAATTACAGCTTTATATTTCTTATTCTTATTCAGAAAATCCAGTTTTACCTTAAAATTCCGAGCATTTTCATCAGTAATTGCACCTAAGAACCACTCATCTTTCCCCTTTTTCTTTCTTGCAATTACTACATAATCATTTGGTTCTGCTTCAAGTATCTTGGTATCTTGCCAATCAGCAGGAACATCAACAATAAACTGAAACGCATCGGAATAACGTTCGTAATTTTCTGGTAAATCTGCCGCCATTTGGATAGGCGAATACATCGTTACATAAAGAGCCAATTGTTTTGCTAATGTCGTATGAACTTGAAAATCAGAGTTGGGATTATAATGATTCATTTTTATCTCAAAAATACCTGGTGTATAATCCATAGGACCTCCCATCAATCGAGTAAAAGGAAGTATAGTTTCGTGTGATGGCGGATTTCCTTTACTCCAAGCATTAAACTCATTTCCACGAGCCGCCTCTGCTGACACATAATTCGGATAGGTTCTGTGCATTCCTGTAGGACGAGTACTTTCATGGGAATTTACCATCTTTTTATTGTCTGCCATTGTTTTTGCTACATAATTAAAATGGTTTACCATTGTTTGTCCGTCGTGATACTCTCCTCTTGGAATAATTTTTCCAACATATCCTGTTTTTACAGCAGAGTAGTCATATTCATTCATCAAATCCATCGCTCTATCGAGCCAACGCTCATAATTAGATACTGACGCTGACGTTTCATGATGCATAATTAATTCTACATTTTTTGATTTTGCATACTCAGAAACTTCTTTTATGTCAAAATCAGGATAAGGAGTTATAAAATCAAAAACATCTTCTTTCCAGTTCCCAAACCAATCTTCCCAACCCACATTCCAACCTTCAACTAAAACCCCATCGAATCCGTATTTTGAAGCGAAATCGATATATCTTTTTGTATTTTCCGTAGTAGCACCATGCTTTCCGTTAGGAATCAATATGCCGTTTTCTTCTTTTCCATATTCCCAAGTACTTTTCCCTACATGCATTTCCCACCAAACACCAACGTATTTCATTGGTTTAATCCAAGAGGTGTCTTCTATTTTAGACGGTTCATTCAAATTTAAAATCATTCTGTTTGCCGAGAGTATTTCACGAGCATCATCACTTGCAATTATTGTCCTCCAAGGAGAATGGAATGGTGTTCTTAAAAATGCTGTACTTCCCACAGTATTAGACGCTAAATTAGCTTGAAAAGAATATTTTTCCTTATCTAAGTTAAGATGCATTACGGGATAATTATCCACTGCTGCTTCAAAAATAGTAACATAGATACTATCTTCCGTCTTCATCATCAAGGGAGATTGAACAACATATCTTCCTCCTATAGATTTCACAGAAACTCCATTATTTAGATTTAATTTATCGTTGTCTATTTCACTTAGTTTTGTTTCGTTATACACATACTCTTGAGAATCATAATCTCCTGGTATCCAAAATGCTTTATGGTTTCCTGTAAGATTAAATTCCGTATTTTCATTCATTAATTCAAAATAATGAATCTCTTTTTGTGCGGGAATCTCATACCTAAACCCTAAACCGCTATCGTACAATCTAAAAACAAGATTTAACTTAATTTCTGAGTCTTGCTGTTGCAACTCAACTAACAGTTCATTGTAATTATTCCTAATTTCAGAATATTCTCCCAAAACTGGACTCCATGTTTCATTAAAAGTTGAAGTACTTGAACCCAAAACATCAAAATCTTCCACTAATTTCTTTCCCTTTAGCTCAAGTCCCAATTGGCTTTTTTTAATTATTGGCTCTCCTTTATACGTCAATTTATACTGAGGAATACCATCTTCCAATGAAAATTCCATTTTAAAATCTTTATTCGGAGAGTATAAAACTTGTGCATTTATGAATATTGAAATCATAAAAAATACTATGAAAATTATTTTATGCATATTCCCTCCTTTAATGTAAACTTTCTACTTTTTCATCGAAATCTATACCTTGACTTTTGAGAATTGACTTTACTTTTATACCAAAAAATGCCAAATAACCGAAGCATAGTACAGGTATTATAAATGAAAAATGAATTCCTATAATATCAGAAAGTTTCCCTTGAATCGGTGGAATTATTGCTCCTCCAAGAATCATCATAATTAAAAACGCAGAACCCTGAGAAGTGTATTTTCCTAAACCTGCAATAGAAAGTGTAAAGATGCAAGGCCACAAAATGGAACAAAACAATCCTCCACTTAAAAATGCATATACCGCAACCAATCCACTCGTAAGCATTCCTATAATCATAGAGATAATTCCTAAAATTCCAAAAATAATTAACGACTTTGCAGGTCTGTCATCAGCTATATAAAATGCTATAATTTGAACTACCACACATATTATATACCAATACAAATCAGAAACATCGTATTTAGCAATAGAATTTGATAATAAAATTAAACCAAAAGCCACTAGCGGAACTACAAAAGTCAATATTTTCCTCCACTGATTAGAAAAATTAAATGCAGAAATCGCTCCTGCCCAACGTCCAATCATTAAACTCCCCCAATACATAGAAATAAACGGTGCTATACTCGAAGACTCGTACCCTCCAAATTCCTTTTGCTTTAAAAGTTCTCCAAGATTAGAACCGATAGCAACTTCCACTCCTACATAAATAAATATACCCAACATACCTAAAACCAATTGCGGATACTGCATTGCTCCCCAACCTTCTGATTTCTTCTGAGATAAAAAATAAGAATACACCAAACCTCCTACAATCACTACCAACGCCAAAAATAACATCAACACTCTAAAATATTCTACTTGCTCTAAATCTTGATGTGTAGTCAAATAAGAAGCAGAATAACTATTAAATACTTGACTAAAAATAACAATGAGCAATCCTGTGATAATCATCAGACTTTTCATTGCCTTATTCGCCTTTTCCGTTTTTTCTTCACTAACTCCATTAGGAACTGATTTAGAAAAACCAAACAGCGATGCTGCCAACACAAAAAGAACTCCTACCACCACATATAAAACAATAACTTTATTCAAATCCAACGAGGAAATCATATCATCGGTTACTGCCTTGGAAGAACCAAAAAGAGCAAATGCGACAATCAAAGGACCTATCATCGTTCCAAAAGAGTTGATTCCTCCACCTAAATTCACACGTGTAGAACCTGTAGAAGGATCACCTAATAATATTGCAAAAGGATTTGCTGCAGTTTGCTGAATCGAAAACCCAAGTGCCACCACAAATAAACCTATCAACATTCCAGGGAAGGATTTTCCATTTACTGCAAATATCATAGCCGCGGCTCCTAATGCAGAAAAAAGCAATCCATAAACGATACTTTTTTTATATCCCCATTGCCCAACTAAATCTTTTCCTGAGGAATTGCCTGAAATAAACAAGACTAGTGCTCCCAAATAGTATGCACCATAAAAAGCAAAATCAACCAGCTGACTCTGAAACTGGTCAAGACCAAAATAGTGCTTACAAAATGGAATAAAAACACTGTTTCCTGCTGCTATAAATCCCCAAAAAAAGAAAACAACTATCAGCATATACAATGCAGGATAATTTGTAGGTTTCAATGTACTCATAATTCTTATCGTTTATTTTGTTAAAATTTAAAATAATCCATTAATCTCTGCATCTATATTTTCTATCACTAATCCCAAATCTTCCTCCTTATCTACAAAATTTACCTTGTCTACATCTATAATTAACAATTTTCCTTCGTCATAAGATTGTATCCAATTTTCATACTTTTCATTCAAACGAGAAAGATAGTCAATACTGATTGAAGACTCATAATCCCTCCCTCTTTTATAGATTTGATTTACCAATACAGGAACAGACCCACGAAGATAAATTAATAGATCAGGAGCTTGTACATGCTCTTTCATAAGCTCAAAAAGACTTAAATAATTTTTATAATCTCTAGCAGAAAGCAAGTTCATATCATGTAAATTATCCGCAAATATATATGCATCTTCATATATCGTTCTATCTTGAATAATATCCATTCCACTTTCACGAATTTCTTTTATTTGACGAAAACGTGAACCAAGAAAGTAAATCTGCAAATTAAACGACCACTTTTCCATATCCGTATAAAAATCATTCAAATACGGATTCGTATCTACATCTTCAAACTGCGGAGTCCACTTATAATGTTTTGCTAATAATTTAGTTAATGTTGTCTTACCTGCTCCTATGTTCCCTGTTATTGCAATATGCATTATTTTACTTTTTAATTTCGTAAATGTAGAAAACCTTTCCTTTTATTACAAAAAAATCAACTGAGCACAAATCTTTTTTTGAATTAAAGTTTATTTTATATCTTTGCCGTTGAATTTAAATTTTATTAAGTTATGTCAGATATTACATCTAGAGTTAAAGCGATTATCGTTGACAAATTAGGAGTTGACGAATCAGAAGTTACTACAGAAGCAAGTTTCACTAATGATTTAGGTGCAGATTCATTGGATACAGTAGAATTAATTATGGAATTTGAAAAAGAATTCGATATTCAAATACCAGACGATCAAGCTGAAAAAATAGCAACTGTAGGACAAGCGGTATCTTATATAGAAGAAGTTAATAAATAATATTATTTATGGGATTAAAGCGAGTAGTAGTTACAGGGATTGGTGCGTTTACACCTGTCGGAAATACCTATACGGAATTTTGGAACAACATAATTGAGGGAACCAGTGGTTCTGCTCCCATTACCCTATTTGATGCTACTCACTTTAAAACCCAATTCGCTTGCGAAGTAAAAAACTACAATCCAGAAGACCATTTCGACAGAAAAGAAGTTCGAAAAATGGATCGTTGTACTCAGCTTGGTATAATTGCCGCTAGAGAAGCTGTTGAACATTCAGGAATAAATAACGACTCAATAAACAAAAATAGAGTTGGTGTTATTTGGGGATCTGGAATTGGTGGACTTAAAACTTTTGAAGAAGAAGTTACAAACTATGCAACAGGAAATGGAACACCAAGGTTTAACCCATTTTTCATTCCTAAAATGATTGCAGACATTACTCCTGGAAATATTTCGATACAATATGGTTTCCGTGGACCTAATTACGCAACTGTTTCCGCATGTGCCTCTTCTACAAACGCCTTAATTGATGCCCGAATGCTAATTCAATTAGGAAAAGCAGATATAATAGTTGCAGGAGGTTCTGAAGCGGCTGTTACAGCAAGTGGTGTTGGTGGATTTAATTCTCTACACGCATTATCCACTCGAAACGATGATTATAAAACCGCTTCAAGACCATTTGATAAAGACAGAGATGGGTTTGTTCTTGGTGAAGGTGCTGGTTGCTTAATCCTAGAAGAGTATGAACATGCTATAACACGAGGAGCTACTATTTACGCTGAACTAGTAGGTGGAGGTTTAAGTGCAGATGCGTATCATATGACCGCTCCACACCCAGAAGGCCTAGGTGCATACAATGTAATGAAAGCTACTTTAGAAGATGCTGGAGTTACGCCAGATATGGTAGATGCAATCAATATGCATGGTACTTCTACTCCATTAGGAGATATAGCAGAATCAAAAGCTATAGTTGATTTATTTGGAGAAAGTGCATACAATATTCAAATAAACTCTACAAAATCAATGACAGGACACCTATTAGGTGCCGCAGGTGTTGTTGAAGCAATTGCTTCAATTGGTGCGATACTTCACTCAAAAGTACCTCCAACTATAAACCATTTTACCGATGATGAAAATATAGACCCTAAACTAGATTTCACATTCAATACACCTAAAGAAAAAGATGTAACTTATGCCTTGAGTAATACTTTTGGATTTGGAGGACACAATGCTTGTGTTTTGTTCAAAAAATACTAAATGTTATCCCTCAAATCTTTTTTTTCGAAAAAAAAAACCGATACTTTCAGTCAAAAAATACATCAAGTTATAGGTTTTAAACCAAAAAATATAGAGTTATATAAAGAAGCTCTCACTCATAAATCGTTTTATAGAAACAAATCATATTCTGCAAATTATGAGCGACTGGAATTCTTGGGAGATTCCGTTTTAGGATGTATTGTATCAGAATATCTTTTTCATAGTGCTCCTAATCAGCAAGAAGGATATCTTACACAAATGCGTTCTAAATTAGTCAGTAGAAAAAAATTAAATAAAATCTCAAAAGAACTTCATTTAATTGATTTAATTCGGAAAGACAAAGAATCTTCTCTTGGAGAAAATATTCATGGAAACATTCTTGAATCTCTAATAGGTGCTATTTACTTAGACTATGGAACTAAAGAATGTAAAAATTTCATACACAAAAACATACTCAACAAGGAGAATCTAGAAAACCTAGAAAATCAAATTTCCAGTTACAAAGGCATGATTATAGAACATTCTCAAAAACATAAAATTAATATTTCATTTGAAACCTCAGAAGAGAAAAATGCACAAAATCACACTGTATTTGTGTCTATCCTTAAACTAAATGGAAATAAAATTTCAAAAGGAAGAGAACTATCAAAGAAAAAAGCCGAAGAAATTGCTGCAAAAAGAGCATTTTATTCGTTAAAAATTCCACAAAATGATTAGAAAGTTCTCCATAGAAGAGGAAGAGGATAATGAATTTCACGTCATATTCATAAATACACATTTTATTGAACCTCATAAATTTGCATATCTAATCAACCAAGAATTCAATATACATCTCACTCAAATAAAAAATCATAAAGTAAAAGAAAAAAACGAAGAATTTGAATTCATTCATTATAAAAGTACAAAAAACTTTATTGAATATCCTATAGAACTTATACGGAATATTTCTATACCTAAGGAAATCAATACATCTAACAACCTGCTGTTCTCAGAAATACCTGTAATAAACTACTTAATCCCCCAAAAAAAGACATTTAGTTATATAATTAAATATATTTATCCTATTTCTAATAACTTTTATTTATTTTTGCGAAGTTCTAAATTTGTCATCGGATTTGAAGACATCAAATCCAGCGAGTTAAGAAACTATAAAAAATTAATTTAAAAAACATCATTCTATTGTATGAATAACAAATACCTAAAAAAGACAAAAATCGTAGGAACACTAGGTCCTGCATGTGGAGATAAAGAAACAATCCTAAAAATGGTACAATGCGGATTGAATGTTGTCCGTATTAATTTTTCCCATGCCGACTACGAAGACGTAAAACAAAGAATTAAATACGTACGCGAAATCAATGAAGAGTATGGATTCGCAATTGCAATACTTGCAGACCTTCAAGGTCCTAAACTTAGAGTTGGTGTTGTAAAAGAAGGTTCAAAACTAGAACCTGGAGATATACTAACTTTTACCAATGACAAATGCGAAGGTGATTCTACTAGAGTATACATGACCTACCAAAATTTCCCAAACGATGTAAAAGTTGGCGAAAGAATTCTGATTGACGATGGAAAATTAGTGCTTGAAGTAGTAAGCACAGACAACGACAAAGAAGTAAAAGCAAAAGTAATACAAGGTGGTCCTTTAAAATCAAAAAAAGGCGTAAACCTTCCCAACACAAACGTATCTTTGCCAGCACTTACTGAAAAAGACATAGAAGATGCAACTTTTGCTATAGAACAAGGT
The DNA here is from genome assembly GCA_020635515.1 of Flavobacteriales bacterium. Lineage (GTDB taxonomy): Bacteria > Bacteroidota > Bacteroidia > Flavobacteriales > Weeksellaceae > JACJZS01. The sequence goes on along the minus strand of JACJZS010000002.1, from coordinate 1,220,222 downwards.
GTAGATTGGATTGCATTATCTTTTGTAAGGCATGCAGACGATATAAAATCTCTAATTTCTCTTATACAAGAAAAATCAAATAAAAAAATACCTATCATTGCAAAAATCGAGAAACCAGAAGGTGTTAAAAATATTGATGAAATATTAGATTACGCAGATGGATTGATGGTTGCTAGAGGAGATTTAGGAGTTGAAGTTCCTTACGAAGATGTTCCTCTTATTCAAAAGAAACTAGTAGATAAAGCTAAAATTAGAAGAAAACCTGTAATCATTGCTACTCAAATGATGGAAACCATGATTACAAGCATGACACCTACTAGAGCAGAAGTAAATGATGTTGCTAACAGCGTATTAGACGGTGCTGATGCAGTGATGCTTAGTGGAGAAACTTCTGTGGGACAATACCCTGTCGAAGTGATTAAAACCATGACTAAAATCATTCAAAAAGTAGAAGACGATCCGCACATAAACATACCTGAACACAAACCTAGTTGCCTAAACGACAGATACATAACAGATATAATTTGCTACAACGCAACCAAAATTGCTACTCAAATAGAAGCAACAGCAATCATAACACTTACACACACAGGATATACAGCATTCCAAATATCATCTCATAGACCTAATGCATACATTGTGGTTTATACCGAAAACAGAGATATTATTCCTATGCTAAACCTTCTGTGGGGAGTTAAAGCATTCTACTACGAAGCGAAAGACAGCTCCGATGAAACCGTAATAGACGTTAATTTAAATACCGTAAATGAAAAATTGGTAAATTGGGGAGATTTTGTAATTAATCTAAACGCAATGCCTGAAAATGAAAACGGAAAAACGAATACATTAAGGATTACAACTATCTAATCTTTTTCCACACCTATTTATATGCCTATTCGATGCAAATAAAGCCTTTCTGTATTGTGAAATCGAGAAAACAATATGTTTGAATTTTTTATAATAGCACTTTCAATCATCTTATCTGCATTCTTCTCTGGAACCGAAATAGCGTTTGTCTCTACGGGAAGAATGCAGATTGAACTCGAACGGAAAAAGAAAAACTATTTTTCTAAACTCTTTATTTTTCTTTGCGATAGACCCAAAAGATTTATAACCTCACTTCTAATTGGGAATACCGTCGCTCTAGTTGTATATAGTTATTATACGGGAAAAATACTCACTCAGTGGATTACCGCTCTTATAGATATTAATCAGTTCGCTCTATTATTAATTCAAACATTCATCTCTACTTTTATAATCTTAGTAACTGCCGAATATCTTCCAAAAGCTTTATTTAGTACAAATCCGTATCGTTATTTTAAATTTTTTACAGCTCCTGCTTATTTCTTTTACATCATTCTCTCTCCTTTGGTATTTATCGTCAATGGATTTTCTGAATTCATACTAAAACTTCTAAAAAAAGGACACGAAGAAGAGGAAAATCTTGAGTTTAAAGAAGAAATGAGCTATTTCATAAGTCAAAAGATGGAAGAAGCTGACGAAGAAAAAGTAGATTCAGAAGTTCAAATTTTTAAAAATGCCTTACATTTTTCCGATGTAAGAGCTAGAGATTGCATGATTCCTAGAAAGGAAATTATAGGTTTTGAACTCAATGATTCCATAAATTCTGTCAAACAAAAATTTATAGATGCAGGATTTAGTAAAATACTGATTTACAAAGAAAATATCGATAATATCATCGGTTATGTGCATGCTTTTGATATGTTCAAAAAACCTAAATACATTAAAAATGTACTTATGCCAGTGGAATTTGTTCATGAAACGGCGTCTGTGAAAAATATAATGAATGTACTTATCAAAAAAAGAAGAAGTATTGCCATTGTTATCGATGAATATGGAGGAACTGCAGGAATGGTAACTCTTGAAGATATAGTGGAAGAGCTTTTTGGCGAAATAGAAGATGAGCACGACAAACCTCAGCTAACCGAACAAAAAATCACTAAAAACGAATATCTTTTTTCTGCTCGCCTAGAAATCGATTACATCAATCAAGAATATGGATTAAAAATAGAAACTTCAGATAATTATGAAACTCTCGGAGGCTTTATCGTTTCTCATCTTGAAGACATTCCACAAATAGGCGAAAACTTCATATTAAACAATATAAAATTCTCTATAGAAAAGGTTTCAAATACAAAAATAGAAGAAGTACGTATAACCATACAAAACAATTAAGAAAAACTATGAAACATTTTTATATTATCCTATTACTTGTTGTTTGTAATGTTTTTGGACAAAATATCGTAACTATAAATGGAGAATCATTTTCTCTACAAGAATTTGAGAATAAGTATAAAAAAAACCTAGAAATACAAGGAATCAATAAATCTTTAGATTACTTCATAGAATCTCAACTAATTGGACAATATGCTAGAAAAAAAGGAATGGAAAACAATACTTTTTTTCATGTAAAATACAGCAATCAACTCCTCAAACTAAAAGACTCGCTACAATATCCTCCTGAAGTCATTAACCCAATTATAAATCAACAATTAGAACGAAGCAAAATAGAAAGAAAAGCTCAGTATATTTTCCTTTCTTATAATAATGCAGAAGAAAGAAAACAAAAAATAAAAGAACTACAAAATATAAAAGACGAAATAACTTCTGAAAAAATCTCCTTTAATGATGCAGTAGAAAAATATTCCGAATACAAAAACAAACCGCAGTACTACGCCTATTTTGAATTTAACTCTCCTGCAGAAAACACCTTATTCCAAACACCTATAAACACCATTAGTAGCTTATATGAAGAAAATAATCATTTATTTTTATTTCACATTATAGATGAAAGAAAAGCTTTAGGAGAATTATTCCTTAGTCAAATTGTGGTAAATGGAGCAGATAACCTAGAAAAAGCAAAGAAGATAAAAACAGAAATAGACGAAGGTCTTGATTTTGCTAAAGCAGTAGAAAAATATTCTGATGATGAGGAATCAAAAAAATCAAATGGAATACTTCCTTCCATTACAAATGCTGTTTCCGAAAATGTATACGACGTGCTAGTTAATCTAAACGTTAATCAAGTGAGTATTCCTGTATTAATTGGAGATAAGTACCATATATTTAAAGTAGATAATGTGTACAAACCTAAAAAAGGAGATGCTAAAGATAGAAAATACATCAAAGAAAGATTAGAAACTTCGTATTATTCAAACAGACTCAACAACTCAATAAAACAAGTAGTAACTGAGAAACTTCCTTTTAAATTAAATCAAAATGCCATCGACTCTACTCTTTTAGCAGTTAAAAATTCTGACAAGAAAATGCTTTCTGAAATTAAAAACAAAGATCTATTTTCTATAAACAAGTATGTTGTACCTATGCATAAAATCTGTGATTCACTATCTAAAAGTATAGATATAAATCCCAGTTACAATAATTTAGTACCTTTTGCTAAAAATATAATTTCCAACTATCTAAACGATGAAATAATTAAATATTACAATGGAAATTTTGACCAAATGCCTCACGTAATTAACTATTCCAAAGATGTTAAAAATGCAATCGCATTGGAATACTTTTTTGATGTTATCATTAAAGAAGAATTAGATAACGAAAAAGCACAACACGAATTCTACAGAAAACATAAAGAAAAATACATTCTTCCAGAGCACGCAAATGCAACTATATACAACTGTGAAAGCGAAAAAATAGCTAATGAGATTTATAATCTATTAGAAAAAAATACTTCCAAAGAAGAAATTAAAGCAAAATTTCAAAATTCTAAAAACGAAAATAACGAATTAAATGTCTTTATTATTTCTGGAAAATTCTCAAAGAACAGCAAAGAATTACCTAAGGAATTTGAACTAAAAAAAGGAATTCAAAAATTAAAAAATGATAAAAAATTCATAGTTGTACAAGTATACTCTATAGACGAAGCAAGAAGCAAAACATTCCAAGAAGCTAAAGATGATTTCTTACCTGATTTAAAATCAAAACTCGTTCAAAAGAAAATCTATGAAATTAAGCGAGAAGCAAAAATAGATATAAACCAAGAAGCAATAAATACATTAAAAAAACGATATAAACTTTAAACAAAGCGATCATGATAAAAAAAACATTATACCTTTTTACACTTACACTTTCTCTAATAAATTATGCTCAGCAAAAACAAATAGACGGAATTGTTGCTGTGGTAGGAGATGAAATAGTACTAGATTCAGATATAGCAGAATTAATGCAATACAGCAAAGCTCAAGGTTTTGATGATACCGATAAATGCCAAGTTCTAGAAAATATACTTATGAATAAAGTATTGCTTTATCAAGCAAAACAAGATACTTTGATTCAAATTTCCCCAGAAGATGTAGAAAAACAAGTTGATATGCAATTAGAACAATACATTGCTCGTGCTGGTTCAGAAAAAGTACTACTCGAAGGTTTTGGTGTAGCATCAATGAAAGACTTAAAAGAACAAATGCAAAGAGAAGTTGAAAACAATGAATATTCTCGCCAAAAAAGAATGTCAATCACAAAAGATGTTGATGTTTCTCCATACGAACTCCAAGAATTCTTTGAAAAATACAAAGACAAACTTCCTAATGTAAAAGAAGAAGTAAGTCTTTCTCATATTGTAATGTATCCTGAGCTAACAAAGGAATCAAAACAAAAAGTCATAGATAAACTAAATGCTATGAAAAAAGATGTAGAAGATGGTATTTCTACTTTCGAAAACAAAGCAATTATTTATTCTGAAGATCCAGGAAGTGCATCTAAAGGTGGTTTATACCAAAATGTGAAAAGAGGAAAAATGGTAAAAGAGTTCGATGCCGTTGCTTTCAATTTAAAGGAAGGCGAAATCTCCAGTCCTTTTGAAACAGAATTTGGATACCACATTATAAAGTTGGAAAAAAGGCGAGGTCAAATTCTAGATTTAAGGCATATTTTAATCAAAACCGTTCCCAACAGCGAGGAAATTTCGAAAACAAAACAAAAGCTCGACTCCATTCGGAATCTTATAAAAGACAATAAAATCACGTTTAAAGAAGCTGCCTTAAAGTTTTCTGATGACAAATACACTCGTTATAACTCAGGAGATATTGTAGATCAAAATACAGGCGAAAATAGAACCGAAAAGTTAGACTTATCTTCTAAGGAACTTATCCATATTTCTGGTTTAAAAGAAAATGAAATGTCTGGTGTGTTTGAAGATACTTTTAACGATAAAAAAGCAATTCGATTACTTCGCTTAAACCAAATAATCCCCGAACATCAACTTTCGTTGAATAAAGATTATGCAAAAATCAAAAAAATAGCAGAAAACCAAAAGGAGAACAAAATACTCGAAGATTGGATTGTAGAACAAATACAAGGTACTTTCATTTCTATAACTGATGATTATAAAGATTGTTCCTTTACAATTAATTGGTTAAACGACCCAACATTTATAAAAAAGGAAGAAAATATCTTACAGCAATAAACATTTAATTACGTATCTTTGTAAAAGATAAATACAAAAAAATGGGACATTTTAGCACAGGTACAATCATTGCAATCGTTGTTGTTGTATTAATTTTATTTGGAGGAAGAAAAATTCCAGAGCTTATGAAAGGTCTTGGAAATGGAATCAAAGAATTCAAGAAAGCAACCAAAGAAGACGAAGAAGATTCAAAGGGAAACAAAGAAAACAAGGAATAATTATGAGAATTTTTGCAGTTACTTTCATACTTTCTCTTTTTATTTTTTCCTGCAAAAAGAATAGTTCTGAAAAATACAGCGATTCCAAAGGCCCTACAAACACCATTACGGTTGTTGCTGATACTACCGAGTATAAAAATATTGTTCATTTTTTAAAAGATACTGCAGTACTAGGAACTACTCTCAAAGGAATGACAGTACCTGAATCTCGTTTTGCAATAAGAAATTTTACGCCAAACGATTTTAAAAAATTCCCACAAACTCGGCTTGTTCTAAAACTTTCTAAAGGAAAACCAAACATCAAATTCGAAGAAGATAAAAATGCAAGACATCAAGCATACATAGAGGTTTTTGGGGAAAATCAAAATGAACAAACAGCAGTCATCAATCAGTATAGAGATTCCATTTACAACGAATTTGTAAAAACCGACCTCGACTTTATTCGCTCTAGAACAAAAGCAACCAACAACAAAAAGAAAATAGAAAAAATAGGAATTTCGGCAAACATTCCTGACTCATTTGTCGTTGTAGAACAGAAAGATGATTTAATTTGGTTTAGAAAAGATAAACGAAATGTCAATAAAGGTTGGGATTTTGTAAACCTAATTTTTACTAAGGTTCCAAATCAAGCCAAACAAATAAATGACACGATTGCACTTCACTTAATTGATGCATATACGTTGCAGAAAATAAAAGGTGCTAAAAAAGAAAATCACGCAGAAATAGAAAGAAATCTACCTGTATATATTACAAAAACACTTGATTCAAAACAAACAGAAGAATACTTAATTCAAGGAAATTGGTCGATGCAAAACGAACAACTCGGAGGTCCTTTGGTTGCTAAAATAATCCTTGATAAAGTAAAAAACACCATTACTATAGGAACTTCTTCTATTGTTGCACTTGCTCAAAGCAAAAAGAAAAGAGAATACATACTGGAATCAGAAAACATCTTTCTAACGCTAAAAAATATACCATAATGAAATTTACAGAACTTGCTTGGAAAATATTCAACGAAAGTATAAACGATTATCACAAAATCGACGACGTAAACACCAAAATCAATAATCCTTACAACGAGGAATCCATAGAAGCTGTTCTGTATAAAAAAAATTGGATTGATACCGTTCAATGGCATTTAGAAGACATTATAAGAGACCCGAACATCAATCCAGAAAAAGCATTAGAAATAAAACGTTGGATTGATAACTCCAATCAAGAAAGAACCGACGTTGTAGAACTGTTTGATGATTATTTTCAGAATCAATTTAAAGAGGTAAACGTAAAAGAAAACGCAAAAATTAATACCGAATCTCCTGCTTGGGCAATCGATAGACTTTCTATTCTTTCATTAAAAATATACCACATGAAAGAAGAAACTACTCGCGAAAATGCATCTGAAAGTCATATAAAAAAATGTAAAGAAAAACTTTTTATTCTAGAAACGCAACACAACGATTTATCTACTGCAATAGAGGAACTTTTAGAAGATTTAGAGCAAGGAAACAAGTACATGAAATCATACAAACAAATGAAAATGTACAACGACGAGGAATTAAATCCTGTGCTTTACAAGAAGTAAGATTAATGTCTTTTTCGCATTATGATTCAAGCAAAAAACATTTATAAAAACTACGGATTGGTAGAAGTTCTAAAAGGAATTGATGTTTCCTTTAAACAAGGAGAAATCGTTTCTATAGTAGGCGAATCAGGTGCAGGAAAATCAACATTGCTACAAATTTTAGGAACGTTAGACAAGCCAAATAAAGATTCCAAAACTAAACTTCTTTTTGATTCCAACGAAATTCTTTCACTAAAAGACAAAGAACTTTCGGAATTTAGAAATAAAAATATTGGTTTTATTTTCCAATTTCATCAATTACTTCCTGAATTTACTGCATTAGAAAACGTAATGCTTCCTGGAATGATTGCAAAAAGGCAAAAAAAAGAGCTTACAAACAAAGCCAAAGAGCTTTTAGACTTCTTGAATTTATCGCATAGAATCAATCATAAGCCTTCGGAACTTTCAGGAGGAGAACAACAACGTGTGGCAGTTGCTAGAGCTCTTATTAACCAACCAAAAGTTATTTTCGCCGATGAACCTTCTGGAAATCTTGATTCTAAAAACGCAGAAGAACTGCATCAACTATTTTTTAAGTTGCGAGAAGAATTTAATCAAACATTTATAATTGTTACTCATAACCATGAACTTGCAAAAATGTCCGATAGAATTCTAACCATGAAAGACGGGAATATCATCTAAAATAATTGAGTTAATCCTCCACTTGGATATGTTTCCAGCTTTGTCCGTTTTTAATCCTATAAAGTTGCACTTTGCTTATTTTGTAGTATTTTGTGAGATTTTGTATTAACATCTTTCTCTGTACTTTATTGGTAGTTTTTTCCAGCTTGAGTAACTTTTTTTTAATACTAATTACTTTTTTTGCATCTAATTTGGCACCTTTTTTAGGATTTGAATTTCCAACTACGTATTTAGCATTTTTTCGTTGATGTTCTAACGATTCTTGCTTTGTACACCACTTTAAATTAGAATAATGATTGTTCGTTTTATCGTAATCTAAATGAAGTACCATGTCTTGCTCATTTGAATTTTTCCCTAAAAAACATTGAGCAACAAGTTTATGAAAATAAATGCAATAACTTTTATTGTTATGTTTATAATGAAATGAAGGATAACCTGAAGTGAGTCCACCTTTCAAGAATTCTCCATCTTTTGACATATCATTCTGATAACGAATCATTCTACCATAATCTGAAATAGCGTAATTATAGCTGTTTTTCCCTTCTAGAGAAACCTTTTTTAATCGTTCATTTGGTAGAAATTCTATCTTCTTATTTATCATAAAATAAGTTAGTTATCTAGATTTAAGCATTTTCAAATTTAATAAAAAAAACATAAATACTTGAAGGTATTAATCATTTAGAAAGTCCTTATCATTTAGTTTTTTAAACAACCAAAAAGATAAACGATACATAACATAAATCATTATTGGCCAACCTATAAACTGTGATATCTCTTTTAAATATTCCATTTTTATTTTTATTTAGTAGATGTGAGATTCAGTAGATGTTAATTCTTCTCTAGTAATGGATTTAGAATCTATTTTTTTCCAGACAATCCAGATATAAGCAACTACAAAAGGCACCAATAACGAAACATAACTCATAGTTAGTAACGTAAATTCACTAGAAGAGCTATTGCCAATCGTTAAAGAATTTTGAATATTATATGTACTCGGATAGTATGCAGTATTGTTAAATCCTACATTTAGAAACAACATCCAAACAGTAAGTACTGTTCCTAATCCTGTATACCAAATCCCATTTTTATTGTTGTTGAAAACATTTATTCCTATACCAATTAAAACCAAAACAATTCCTACTAGAAATAACATACTAACTAAAGGCATCTCTAAAAAGTTCAAAAAGTACTTATGTGGTTGCATATAAATTTCTTGATTTATAGGATTTACCGCAAATCCATCTAGAAACATCAATCTAATTATCCAAAATAAGAAAAAAACTAAAAACAATAAACTGTTTAGTATTAATGATTTTTTTGCTCGTTTCTGAATGATTTCATCATTAATTATCTTCTGAAAATAAAGCAATCCTAATGTTCTAGCTAAAAAAAACACAGCCAAACCTAATGAAATATTCTGTATAAAAGATAAATTCTTTATTGTCCAAAGAGCTTCTAATCCATGAAAAGGCGTTTCCCAAGAAGAAATTACAGGCATTTTAGGTAAAGATAAGTTTACTAAATTATTTTTATCCACAGAAAATTCTGATCCTGTAAAAAATGTAGAAACAGCAACTCCAAGTAAAATAGTTCCTAAAACACCATTCAAAAACAAAAAGAAATTAAATGTTTTAATTCCTAAAAAATTATTTGCTTTGCTTCGGTATTCATACGAAATAGCTTGTATTACAAAAGCAAATAAAATCATCATCCAAACCCAATATGCTCCTCCAAAACTAGTAGAATAAAAAAGTGGAAATGAAGCGAAAAAAGCTCCTCCAAACGTTACTAAAGTCGTGAAAGTTAATTCCCATTTCCTGCCTGTTGCATTCAATAAAAGAGCTTGATCTTCTTTTGTCTTTGCCAAAGAATAAATAAGAGATTGTCCTCCTTGAACAAAAAGTAAAAATACCAATAAAGCTCCCAATAGAGAAACAATTATCCACCAATAATGTTGCAGTTCCGAGTAATCTAATAGTGAAAACATAGTTATGAGTTTTTAATGTTTAGTTCCGCTTTTAATTGCAGAAAGCATAATTTTTATTTCCGCAATCAGTAAGCACGTAAATATAATAAGGAATAAAAAGAAAGTGATTTGCACACTGTAAGCATCTATCTGAGAAACAGCTGCTATATTTGGCATCAAATCTTGAATTGTCCATGGTTGACGTCCTACTTCTGCTACAACCCAACCTGATTGAGAAGCCAAGTATGCCAAAGGAATCGTAAATAAAGTAACTCGTAATAATGTTTTTTTAGTTTGCAATGTTCCTTTCCAAATAAAATATAAAAGGAGAATAAAAAGAACCAAAAAATGCATACCAAGTAGTACCATTATATGAAAAGAATAGAAAGACATTTTTACATTCGGAATCAATAAATGAGGATCTTTCCCAAAATAATAACCGTAGCCAAAATATTCGAAATTTTGCTGAAATAAGTCCAATTGCTGTTGTGCTTCTATTTCATTTCCTAATTCTTTTTTCTTTTTGTATAAAGCCAAAGCATCAATAGCTATTTTCCCTTTTCTAATTCGCTCTTCATAAGACACTATGTTTTCTTTTTCATTACCATGAATTAAATCTTCAATACCAGGAACAAATGCATCTCCATTTAAAAAAGCTAAATAAGAAAGCAGTTTGGGTATTTTTACCTCAACCACCAACTGCTCTTTCTTATGAAACGTATCTTCAGGATCTCCAAAAATACCTAATGCGATTAGTGGTGCTTGTCTATCTCCTTTGTATAAACCTTCCATCGCTGCTAGTTTCATAGGTTGGTATTTAGCAACTGTTCTAGCAGATTCATCTCCTGTCCATAATGTCATTATACTCGAAGTAAGTCCAAAAACAACAGCAACAACTAAACTTCTTTTTGCTAATACTATTTCTCTATTTTTCAGTAAAAACCAAGCACTTATCCCCGCAACAAATACGGCAGCTACTACATAAGAAGATATAATGGTATGCAAAAATTTATTAACAGCTACAGGATTAAATAAAACCTCCCAAAAATCAATCATCTCATTACGCATTGTATCAGGATTAAATTCCATACCTACAGGATTTTGCATCCAACCGTTGGCAATTAAAATCCAAAGAGCAGATAGGTTTGAACCAAACGCAACCAACCAAGTGGATACCAAATGAAATTTTTTACTTACTTTTTCCCAACCGAAAAACATAATAGCAATAAAAGTACTTTCCATAAAAAAAGCCATGATTCCTTCTATTGCAAGTGGAGCTCCAAAAATATCTCCTACAAACCAAGAATAATTAGACCAATTGGTTCCAAACTCAAACTCTAGAATGATTCCCGTTGCTACTCCTATTGCGAAATTGATTCCAAAAAGTTTCATCCAAAATTTAGTGATTTCTTTCCACTTCTCATCACCTGTTTTCACATAAATACTTTCCATAATAGCAATAATGAAAGTAATTCCTAGAGTAAGAGGAACAAACAACCAATGATACATAGCTGTAAGTGCAAACTGAGCTCTAGACCAGTCAACTAAACTCCAATCTACTGTTTCCATATAAGTAGCTTTTATTTTTTTATTTCAGTTAATTCTTTATGAATATGTTCTATTTTTTCTTTTTCCGTATCGTATTTACTATCAAGATAATTACCAAAGAAAAAAACTTTTAAAATGCCAAACATAATAACCAGCTTAATTACAGCAATAATCCATAAGGTCTTACTTTGTTTGGACATAGAACGGAAACCATTTCTGTACAAACTAAAGTAAAAATAAGCTACTCTTGTTACTAATTCTTTGACAATCATTAGAAGCAAAAATAAGAGAAATAAAAACTATCTCTATACTGAAATTTATCATGTTAGAGATTTTAAGTTAAAGAAAATGAAAAGATTGTAATTATTTTAACAATGCATTTTCTATATCATTGATAATATCCTCTTCGTGTTCCAAACCAACACTTACACGAATTAAATTATCTGTTATTCCAACAGAATTTCTCTCTTCGGGAGTTAGTTTTGCGTGTGTGGTACTTGCAGGATGTGTAACTATGGTTCTGGTATCTCCTAAATTTGCAGAAACAGAACACATTTTTATGGAATTAATGAATTTTTTTCCTTCTTCTAATCCGCCTTTTATATAAAAAGTAACGATTCCTCCTCCTGCTTTCATCTGTTTTTTTGCTAATTCATACTGTGGAAAACTTTCTAAAAAAGGATATTTTACCAGTTCTACATTTGGGTTTTGCTCTAACTTTTGAGCAAGTTTCAATGCGTTTTCTGAATGCTTTTCTATTCTTACATGCAAGGTTTCAAGACTTTTAGATAAAATCCAAGCATTAAAAGGAGATATCGCAGGACCTGAATGACGGGCATATTCTTCTACTTTCGCAATTATTTCATTTGATGAAAGAATTAATCCGCCGAGAGTTCTTCCTTGTCCGTCTATGTGTTTAGTTGCAGAGTGTATGATAATATCTGCACCAAACCTTTTAGGAATTTGTAAATAAGGTGTAGAAAAGCAATTGTCTACAGCGACTAATAAATTATACTTTTTGGCAAGAATGCTTATTTTTTCTAAATCAGCTAAATCTATTCCTGGATTAGATGGAGTTTCTAAGTATAAGATTTTGGTATTTTCAGTTATTTCTTTTTCCCAACTATCTATATCTAAAATTTCCGCATACGAAGTAGTGATATTAAACTTAGGGAATATTTTGGTAAATAATTGATGTGTAGAACCAAATACTGAACGTGAAGAAACAATATGATCTCCCGAAGAAAGCAACGCCATAAAAGTAGTATAAATAGCAGACATTCCTGTTGCTGTTGCCCAACCCGATTCTGTTTCCTCTAATTGAGCAACTTTTTGAATAAGCTCCGCAACATTAGGATTAGAATACCTAGAGTAAATATTTGCTGGTATTTCTCCAGAAAATTTTGATGCCATATCTTCAGCAGAATCAAAAACATAGCTCGAAGTCATAAAAATAGGATTCGAATGTTCGTTGTATTGACTTCTCTCTATTTGTGTGCGTATCAGTTTGGTTTCGTTGTGCATAAGTATATTAGTTTTCTATGGAATAAGAATAAGTGATTTCTGCTGTTTTTTCAATGATTTTAGAAACCGAACAATATTTTGTAAAAGTAAGCTCCAAAGCTCTTTTTACTTTATTTTCATCTAAATTCCCTTTTAATGTATAATGAACGTTTATTTTTGTAAATAATGAAGGGATTTTACCTTCTTCTCTTTCCGCTTCGATGTCAATAGCTATATCATCTAAGGTTTGTTTTTGTTTATTTAGAATTGAAACTACATCAATTCCACTACAACCTGCAATTCCGTACAAAAGCATTTGCATAGGACGGACACCTTTATCGGTTCCACCAATTTTCTCTGCTGCATCCATGTGAATTTCGGTTCCATTATTATCTTTTCCTACAAAATGAAATAAACCGTCTTGTCTTTCTACACGTATTTTCATGTTTAATTAACTTTTATCTAACAAAGATACATACTCAAAGTATATAAAAAAAGTCTGTATTTTGAATCATACAGACTTTTTTTAAGATATTATCTATATGCTTTATTCTGTTGGAACTTCTGCTTTAGGTAATTCGTTTTGCATATTTCCATTTGTGTCTGTTTGTTCTGTTTGTATATCTGCTTCTTCGTCCTCAACAACAGAAGTAGGATTTGCAATCATTATTCCCGAAAGAATTATAATAATAGCTATAGCAGAAGCTACTGTCCACGTTGCTTTATCCATAAAATCGTTGGTATTTTTAACACCAAACATCTGTGTTCCGCTACCACCGAAAGTACTCGATAATCCTCCACCTTTTGGGTTTTGAGAAAGGATTAAAAAAATCAAAATGATGCATAACACCACTACGCATATCATTAAAAGAATAAAAGCACTACTCATAACTATTTTGTATTTTTTAGTTTTTCTACTTCTTCTAGAAGATTTGCAAAGTAACTACTTTTTTTTGGATTATTCAAACTTAAAATTTTATATGCTTGAATTGCTTTATCGTACTTTGCTTGTTCTACATACAATTTTGCTAACGTTTCTGTAACAGTATGTTCAAAAGGATTGTTGTTTTTAGAGTCAGAAGTATTTGAGATTTCTTTTGAAGTTGTATTTTTATTTTGAAGAGGAGATATTCTTGGATTTTTATCTATAAAATCATCAATGATTTTAGATTGGATATTTTTAGTATTTAGTGAGTTTATTTTGGTATTTAATGAAACCCAATCTTCAAACCTTAGCTTATTTTTCTTAATGGATATTTTATTATTTTCCTCTTGTTTTTTGGGTTTCTCAATGCTAATTTCTTCTATGCTGGTATCTAAATCAAATGTAATTTCTGGTTTAATTTCCGTCTGAAGTTTTGAATTTTCTTCATGATTTAACTTCTCTGAAAGATGCGTAAGACCTAATATTCCCAAATAATCTTCTAAGTTAGCATTTTTTAATTTTTCTTGCTCTTTGGGATCTTCTATAAAGGCATCTTGTTCAGCAACATCTTGCTTTATTTCTTCTAAAGCATTTGTCTGTTCTTCTTTTTCTTTATTATTTTCTAATTTTTGAGGTAATTCATCGGGTTGAATATTTTCAGAAATAGAAACTGTTTCTTGAGTTATTGGTTTTCCAAATTGTAAGAAATCATTCAGCTGAAATCTATTTAATGTAATACTCGCTGTTTTTTTTAACTCTTGCTCAAAGATATTTTCTTCATTATAAATACTTTTTAAATGCAAAGCATGAATGAATTGAGCATACGGATATTGTTCTGAAGTTTCTTTCAGGATTTTTGCATCTGAAGGTTGTATTTCTAGTGGATTTTCTAATAAAGTTAAAATTCGTTCTGTGTTCATAATTACCAGTCGACAGCTATATCATTAAAAATTTGATTGATTAGACGTTTATTTAATAGTGGAACCAATTCGCCTATTGCTTGATTTAGTGTTTTATTTCCCTCAAAATCAGCATAATCGGAATAGGTTTTCTGAAAGTTTTTTTCGGGTTCGTATTTGCTTTCATAATTTACTTGAACAGTCATTGTAAGTCTGTTTTGGGCGGAAGAATCAGCGGTATCGGAAGTTCCTGCTTGCACATTTACAGAAGAAATTGTATAAGAAGTTATGTTTCCAGAAATGGTCATGTCTGCTTGTTCTTCTGTAAGATTTAGTTGAGTTCTTTGTATAAATATATCTTGAAGAGCAAGTGTAAATTCTTGACTGATATTAGGATCGAAGTATGCAGATTGATTAGAAAAAGTAGGAATTGCAATAGTTTTAGCATCAGGATGAATAGATGCACCTGAAAATGAGTAACAAGAATTCATAGTACAAAGCACAAAACACAAAGCACAAAGTACGAACGAGATTTTATTATATTTATTCCAAGTCATATTGTTTAATTTTCCTGTATAATGTTCTTTCTGAGATTCCTAATTCTTTAGCAGCTGATTTCCTTTTTCCTTTGTATTTATCGAGGGCTTTTCTTATAAGCTCTATTTCTTTGTCTACTATAGATAACGATTCATCTTGTGGCATTTGTAATTCTTCGTATTCCAGTTCTTCAAATTGATTATCGTTTTCGTCTTCAAATTTAGTATAATTATCGGATTTATTTTCAACCAAGAGTAAAGGTGTACTTTCCTCTTTACGAGAATTAAACACTTTATCTACTAAATCCTGCTGAGTAGAAGATAGATTTTCATTCGGATTATTGATGAGTTCCAACGTAAGAGATTTTAAATCGTTTAAATCTTTTCTCATATCAAAAAGGATTTTGTAAAGTATTTCTCGTTCATTAGAAAAATCGGTTTCTGCATTTCTCTTACCTTCTTTTGAGAGGATTAATGAAGTATTGTTTGGTAAGTATTCCTGTACTTTTTGAAGGGAAATTTCACGTTCTTTTTCGAGAACTGTTATTTGTTCGGCAAAGTTTTTTAGCTGACGAATGTTTCCTGGCCAATAATAATTAGCGATGTAATGTACTGCATCAGAAGTTAATTTTACGTTAGGAATCCCATATTTTTCAGCAAAATCTCCTGAAAACTTCCTGAAAAGCAAATGAATATCTTCTTTTCTGTTTCGTAATGCAGGCATATCAATCTGTACGGTATTCAGGCGGTAATACAAATCTTCTCTAAATTTTCCATTTTCAACGGCAGACATCATATTAACATTGGTCGCTGCAATAATTCTTACATTTGTTTTTTGAACGTTTGATGAACCAACTTTTATAAATTCTCCATTTTCTAGCACACGTAAAAGACGTACTTGAGAAGACATTGGTAGTTCTCCTATTTCATCTAGAAAAATGGTTCCGTTATCTGCAACTTCAAAATAACCTTTTCGCGTTTTATCAGCTCCGGTAAACGCACCTTTTTCGTGACCAAAAAGTTCTGAATCTATGGTTCCTTCTGGAATTGCTCCGCAATTTACAGCAATGTATTTTTCATGTTTTCGTGCAGAATTCTGATGAATGATTTTAGGTATAAATTCTTTACCTACACCACTTTCTCCCACTACAAGTACCGATATTTCTGTAGGAGCAACTTGTACTGCTTTTTCTAGTGCACGATTAAGTTGAGGGTCGTTCCCTATGATTTCAAAACGTTGTTTTATGGTTTGTAGGTTTATCATTGTTTAAGTTTGAGTGGTTAGGTTTTGGTGGTTAGTAATTAGAATTTAGAAAAGGATTGTTTTTCATTTTTAACTAAAACTATATGCTGAAAATGATGTTCCGAATGCCAAGCATACATTTTAACAGCAGTTTTTAATGATACATTTTCATTTAACTCTGGATGAAAATACGTCTTTTCTAAATCATTTTCCGACAATGTATTGAGTAAAATAATCCACTTTTGATGTAATACATCAATGAATTCTAATGATAACTTAATTGGAGTTGTATTGTATTCTTCTAATTCTCCAAATTTATCTTCTAAATAAGGTCTTATAGTAGGATTATTTTCTGTTAACGCTAGTTTAAATCTTAAATAAGCATTTAAATGACTATCAGCTAAATGATGAACCACTTGTTTAGAATTCCAACCTTTTTCTCTATAAGGAATATTTAACTCTTCTTCACTTAAAGAAGATACTATTTCTTTTAGCTTTAATGGGAATTTTTCTATTTCGGATATCATTTCAAAAATTTTCTGATTGCCATAATAATCTGATTCTTCAAAAGTTCCTATTGGATATTGTAAGTTTAATGTTTTGAAATCCATTTTCTTCATCAGTTGAATTTATTTCTTGAATTCTTTTTCAATTTCATCAATAGTAGGCAAGCTACTTTTAAGGTCTTCAGGTAAGTTTTCTATTAATTTCAATTCACTTATACCCATTGGTTTATTTAAATCTCTTAAGGCAAATTCAGCCTCTATATTATTTTTATCTTTACATAACAGAATACCAATAGTAGGATTATCAGATTCATCTTTTATCAGGGTATCAACAGCAGATAAATAAAAGTTTAATTTCCCCGCAAACTCTGGAATAAATTTTGTGTTTTTTAATTCAATTACGACATAACATTTTAATTTAGTATGATAAAAAAGTAAATCTAAATAATAATCATTTTCTGCTATTTTTAAATGATATTGATTTCCTATATAAGCAAACCCTTTACCAAGTTCTAATAAAAATTTACTGATATGTTCAATTAATTGTCGTTCTATATCTTTTTCTCTAATTTTTTCATCTAATGAAAGAAAATCAAAAATATAAGGATCTTTTAATGTTTGGTTTGCTAAATCAGAAAAAGGTTTAGGCAAAGTATTCTTAAAATTATTAATTGAACTTCCTTCCCTTTTATATAAGTTAGATTTAATTTGAAAATCTAATACATCTCTACTCCAGTTGTTTTCTATGCATTTTTGAATATACCATTTTCGTATTTTAATATTTTTTAATTTTTCAATAAGTAAAATATTATGCCCCCAAGGTATTTTTGCAACAGTCTGTTGCAAAAATACCTCATCATTATATTCCTTAGCAAAACGAAGCATATAACTTAAATTCCTTTCCGAATACCCTTTAATTTTAGGGAATGATTTTTTTAAATCTTTTGATAAAAGAGGAATAACGCTAGCTGACCATCCTAGGCTTTGTTGTTGTTTTAAAATACTATTTCCTATATTCCAATAAAGTATAATTAATTCGGTATTTACAGCAACAATAGCCTTTATTTGAGCGTTCTGTATTTTTTGCTTTATATCTACAAAAAGTGTATTATACTCTTTTATTTCCATAAATTCAAATAGTATTAATCACTTCTCCTATCAAAGTTGCAGAAGTACAATCATTGATTTTCACTTGAACAAAATCTCCTATGTTTTCGTTTTCTGTTTTGTTGAATACTACCATAGCATTCTGAGAAATTCTTCCTTTCCATTGGTTTTTATCCTTTTTGGAATCTCCTTCAATCAGTACTTCGTATGTTTTCCCAACATAAGATTTCATTCTAAACAAAGAATGTTGACTTTGCAATTCAATGATTTCACTTAACCGTCGCTTTTTGATTTCATGAGGAACATCATCTTCCATTTTTTTGTGAGCAGGAGTGCCTGGACGATCAGAGTACGCAAACATATAACCAAAGTCGTATTTAATTTCTTCCATTAAAGACAATGTATCTTTGTGTTCTTCTTCTGTTTCTCCACAAAAACCTGCAATCATATCGTGAGAGAAGGCAATATCAGGAACGATTTCTTTAGCTTTTTTGATTAAATCTATATATTCTTCTCGTGTATGTTGTCTATTCATTCTTTTTAAAACAGATGTACTTCCACTTTGTACAGGTAAATGAACATATTTACAAATATTATTGTATTTTTTGATTGCTTCAAACACCTCTAAACTCATATCTTGAGGGTTGGAAGTAGAAAAACGAATACGCGTTTCAGGAAGTTTTTTAGCAATCATTTCTAGCAGTTGAGCAAAGTTTATTGCAGTTTCCTTTTGAATATCAGATGCTTTCTCAAAATCTTTTTTGGGTCCACCTCCAAACCAAAGATAAGAGTCAACATTTTGTCCGAGAAGTGTTATTTCTTTGTATCCTTTTTCATATAAATCTACACATTCATTTAGTATAGAATGCGGGTCACGAGAACGTTCTCTACCACGAGTAAACGGAACTACACAAAATGTACACATATTATCGCAACCACGCGTAATGGTAACAAATGCCGTTACACCATTTCCTCCTAGACGAACAGGTTGAATATCTCCGTAGGTTTCATCTTTAGAAAGAATAACGTTAATTGCATTTCTACCGTCATCTGTTTCCTGTAAAAGGTTTGGCAAATCTTTATACGCATCAGGACCAACAACTAAGTCAACTAATTTTTCTTCTTCTAAAAATTTAGCTTTTAGTCGCTCTGCCATACAACCTAAAACTCCAATGGTAGGTTTTTTTTCGTTTTTTTTAAGCGAATTAAATTCAGATAGCCTTTTTCTAACGGTTTGTTCTGCTTTATCTCTAATGGAACACGTATTAAGTAAAATTAAGTCTGCATCTTTTAAATCAGATGTTGTATTGTATCCTTGTTTTTGCAAAATAGAAGCTACAATTTCGCTATCAGAAAAGTTCATTTGGCATCCGTAACTTTCTAAAAATACTTTTTTTGTATTCTTTTTATCTTCTACAATTTGAGTAGTCGTACCTTGTATAGACTCCACAATTATTTTTTCGCCTTCTTGCATTAATTATGATTTGTGCAAATTTACAAAAATATGACAATATGACATATAGTATATATAGACATTTTATCTACTTTTTTAAAACATCTTTGATTCCATTTAAACCGTCAGAAAACTCAGAAAGCAAGGCAACTATCTGACTCATTCTATCATTATCTCCTAGTGATTTAAACTTTTGATTTTTTTGGAAAGTAGTTTTTATTTCCTCCCATCTGCTTTTTTCTTCATTAGATAGAAGATTCATCAATTCACGAAGTTTAAGTAGATTTGCTTCTGCATCGATAGTAAGTGTTTGACTTTCATTCTGATAATGCTCTAATACAATATCTGTAATTTCACTTTCATTTTGTATCGGTTGCACTTTACTTAACAGTTTATTCATATCTCTGTATGAACCTTGCAGTTTAAATACTGGTTCTTTACGATAGTCGTCGCTCATCGCAGAAGATTTTATGTACAATTCATTTACTTTTATTACCGTATTTCTAATTTGAATTGACTTTAACAACACAGATTTAAAATCTTCTATTTCTTGATTAGAAAAGTTACCTTTAATTTTACTAGAACTATTTGGGTTTTGAATTAAACTGAGTAAACTATACAGATTTTCTAATGATAATTCCGTTAGTTTTCTAAGGTACACATTAGACATTAACGCATTCTCTATAAGACTTAAATCGAATAAATCTCGTTTATTACCTGCAATATCTCCTAAATTGTAGATATCTGCACGATTGGAAAGCATATCTGGTATTTTGAATTTTTCTCCACTTTCTGTATATGGATTTCCTGCCATTACCAAACAAAATCTTTTGGAACGTAAATCATAGGTTTTTGACTCTCCGTTGTAAATACCTTCTATCTTTCTTTGTCCGTCTGCAAGAGAAATGAATTTTTGTAAAAACTCAGGATTACAATGCTGAATGTCATCTAAATACAACATTACATTATCTCCCATCTCAAAAGCAAGATTTAATTTTTCTAACTCCTGTTTAGCAGCAGAATTATCTGCCTGAGAAGGATCTACAGAAGTAATGGAATGTCCTATTGATGGAGCATTTATTTTCATAAAAATTAACCCAAGTCGATTGGCGAGGTATTCCATAAGTGTAGTTTTTCCGTATCCTGGAGGAGAAACTAAAAGCAACATTCCCATTTTATCTGTGCGTTTATTTTCGCCTACTGTTCCTAATTGTTTGGATAGATTTGCTCCAATAAGAGGAAAATATACCTGGTTGATAAGTTTGTTTCTTACAAATGAGCTCAATACATTTGACTGGAAGCTATCAATTTTTAATTGATTTTTTTTCTCAACTACCAATTGATGTTTTAGCTTTTTTAACTCATCGAACTTCGGAACAATTTCATGTGTGTATAAATCGAGTTTTCGAGTAAATTGATGATAATCTAGCTTGTATATTTGATTGCTTTCAAGAGACTTTAGTTCTTTCAGTTCGATTTGAGTTGGAACATTTAGCACTTGATTTTCATGATAATTATTCAATAAGTAAAGTACCGCAACTTCTACTAAATACGATTCTTCTATGGAATAATTTTCGATTTCAGCATAACTTTTCAACGAACTATAAATAATCGAAAAACATTCTTCTACATGATTTTTTAAGTTTTCAATTTTATTTAAGAAGTCAATATCTTTTGTTTTATTTTTTAAGTATTTTAGAAATGAGAGGTAAAAATCCGATGCAGTTTTAGAAATTGTAAATTCATTTCTATTTTCTTTGATTAAGTAACTTACAGAGTTATTTAGATTTGTATTTTTAAATTCTTGAAATTCGATAGAAAATTCCGCAATTTTTTCAGCTACCTCATCAACAATATAATCAAATGTTGCATTGCTATTCAAGGTTTCATTTACCAACTGAATTGCACTGAATTGCTTTTCTAAAAGCTCTTTATATTCGCTGGATTGTTGATTCCAAAAAAGCTGAGCTAATGCTCGTTCTTTTGGATTAAACTTTAGAATTCCCAGTTCATTATGAAGATGCTGTAAAACATTTGTTAATTGCAAAGCATCTGAATCGTGTATTCCTTTTACATATCCTTCGGAATAGTTAGAGGACATATACTCTTGTATGAGAGAAGTGTTTTTATCGACATTATTTAGCTCTTTGTTCTTAGAGAAGATTTGAAAAGCTAAGTATTCGAAATGCTTAACTGATTTGTTTTCGGATTTATATTCTTGATTCCAAACTTCTTTTAAATGATAAATGGATTCATCTTTAATTTTTTCGTAAAAGCTAGTTCCTGTTAGATGAAAATAGTATTGATTTTCTCTTAAAACAAGAGATAAATCTAACTTTTGAGTATTGATTGCAAATTTGTATTCGCCAAAAGAAATAATATTATCTCCGTCTTTAAAAAGTTCGTTTTTATCTTTTAGTTTCCTTATTACTTCTTGTTGCGTTGTTTTGAGCAACGTGAGAATTTCTTCCGATTTTGCAGAATCTTCTAATTCTAACAGTTGATTAGAAAAGTCAATTACTTTATTTACCATTAAATCCGAAGCAAAAAAACCATTGATTTCAGTTTCTGATTTAAAGTTTTCTGCTTTGTTTTTTATTCCATTTAGAATTCTTTTGGCAGAAGAAAACAAAGTGTTGGTTCTTTTATTTCTTTGTTCGTTGAGTTGAACTTTTTTTGCTTGAAAATGATTGTATACATTTTCTCGTTTTTCTGCTATTTCCTCAATAAATTCCTCAAAATCTACAAATTTGGTTTCTAGTTCTTCTAAACTTAAAGATAATTTGGTAAGGTATTCATCGCATTTTTCTGGAGTATTTGCAAGCTCCATAAAGTTGACTACAGATTGGTCGAAAAGTGTAATTTGAGCTTGAAAGTCAGCAGATAATTCTTTAGAAGAAACTTCTTTTACCTTTTTGTTGAGTTCTATTCTCTCTGTATTGATTCGTGAAAAGATTACAGAAATATTTTGAATAATTTCAGTTGATTGAGAAGTATCTTCTATTTTTAAATTATTTACAACATCAACTAAAAGCTCCAATTGGAAAGCGAGTTCATCGAGTTCGGATTCAATTTCTTTTTTCTGTATAGCTTTTGTTAAATTCTCAATCTTTTGGGATAGATTATTTGCTTTTTCTTCGTAAGGAGTTAAAGCGTTATCTTGAAGTAAAAATTTAACACATGCACCTGAAAGCTCTTCGGAACGTTCTTTAATTTTATTTTCTAGTTCGTCTAATAGTGAAATATCTACATAAGAAAGGTTTCGAGCAGAAATAATTTCTCCAACGATTTTCCTTAGTTCAGAAAGATTATCTATGTATTCTGTAAGAGTATTGTATTCTAAATGTTTGGTAGTTTGAAGAATATTCTCACATTTTTCTTGAACTTCGGATACTTTTTGTTTTGTATTTTTTCGAATTTCAACTACTTTCTCGTATTCATTTATTGCAGAATGAGCAATTTTTCGAATTTCAAGTAACGGAATTTGAATTTCTCCTACTTTTTCTTCATTTAAAAAATAATACGCATCTAAAATGTCGGTAGAT
Source organism: Flavobacteriales bacterium (assembly GCA_020635515.1). Taxonomy (GTDB): domain Bacteria; phylum Bacteroidota; class Bacteroidia; order Flavobacteriales; family Weeksellaceae; genus JACJZS01. The sequence goes on along the minus strand of JACJZS010000002.1, from coordinate 1,197,064 downwards.
TCTGTTACAATATCGTTGTATAATCCTGAGTAAGAATCTTCTTTTTCTAATAATGTAATTAATTCGTTGCAATCAGCGAGAAGACGAACCAAATCTTTATTGCCAATTTTAAACAAAAGATTATTTTCAAGTTCCTTGTTAATTTTAATTTCCTTGGAAAAAGGTGTTTCCCAAAGTTGTACCAAATGGTTTTTAGTTGTTTCTTCATTAGCTTTTAAATAAATTAAAGTTCCATCATCAAATATAGAAAAACCCGTACAGCTAATAGGAGTATCTATGGTTTGAGAAATGATGCTGTAAGGAAGAATTAAATAATCTGATGAGGTAATGTTGTAGTATACGAAGAGAAAGTTTTCTCCATTTGAACTAGCAATACGTTTCAAAAAACGAATATCTTGGTTTTCTTGATGTATTACTTTCGATTCTCCATTTTGCAGAATGTATCCGTTTGGAAATATGATTCCTTGATTTTCTGGCAAAAGAATACCAGAATTTTCCAAAGAATCAACTTTAAAAACCTTTTTTTCTTTGTGATTATAAATAAAATATCGCTCTTCTTCTCGATACGGTTTTATCTTGAAAATAACTAAATTACCTAAATCACAAAAATGAATTTCGGCATCGTCTAACGATTGATCTTTGTGCTGTACTTCTTCCGAATAGATTCCAAGACCAGAGTCGGTGTTATCTTCCACTTTTATGGTAATATCTCCGTCAATTGCCTCTACAAAAACTTTATTTGCAAGAGAAACGTGAGGAAATTTTCCCGTTTTTTGCATGTCGCGTGTGGCTTTTTCCCATTTAAAACTGTGTTGTTGAGGGAAAGTAACTTCTGATGCCGAACGAGAGTCAATATAAGTAATTTGTTCTTTTTCAATTAGAAATTTAAATGCTTTGATATCCGATACAGATTCCGAAAGTTGAAATACGAAATAAAGATAATTTTCGGTAGAGTAAAAACGTTTAAAATTGGTATTTCGGTAGTATTTATACAGGTTTTTTATTTCGTCTATAAAATTTGCATCAGACAAGAAGTTAAGATGAGATGGTTCAAACGTATTGTTCTCAAAAGAATAAACAGAAAAAATATCGGAAATATCAATTTCATTTTTTAAACCTAGATGCACGTTGTATCCGAGGATTACATGATTTTCAATGGAAAAAATATCCTTTGGTTTGCATGCTTGTTCTGTGGAGATTCTTTCGTTTGCAATTAAACTAAACTCTTTGTTTCCAAAAACTTCATTTCTATTTTCGTTTAACTTTTTTAAACGCAGAATTAGATCGTCTTTTTGCTTATTAAGACGAGTTTTTATGATTTCGTACGTTTCCTTGGAAACTTGATTGTTTTGTGACTCTTCGGACATTAATTGTTAATTATAAATTATTAATGATGAATTATATTTAATTCTTGTCTTTAAATGAATGCATTTTTACAAATTTTATTTTTCTAATGAGATAAATAATCACAGAATTAAGCCTAAAAATTGTAAAATTAGTAATGTAATAAATGCATATAGAAAATAGCTTTTAAGCTTTTGATATACTTTACTTTCTTCATAGGTTAGTAAAATATTGTTTATTTTTTTTTTGATAATTTTATCATATTTAATGCATTTTAGAATACAAAAAAACACAATAGAAATAGAAAATATATTTATAATTATTGAAAACATTACTTACTCATAATTAAGAAGTTAAGTTATTTATCTAAAACTTAACTTCTTAAACTTATACATCAAATCTTATTTTACTTTGCTAATTGGTTTGTTTTCAACGCCTAATTGTTTAGCAAAATCAAGTGCTTGGTTTAGGATTCCTTTTTCGGAAGAAGTTTCTACCATTCCATTGAGTTTAAAAATCAAACTGGAAATGGTTAGGTTCTTGATGTCTTCTGAGGAAACATTATATTTATCTACAAGGTTTAAAACTTTACCAATTATATTGTCACTAGAATCATCGCTTAATAAAGATTCTTTAATAATTTGTGCATTTTCGGAATGTTTAATGAATTTGTCTATTCCTTGTCCTGCAGAAATTTGTTTGATTACATTTTCGAAGAATGTATTATCTCCACCAACAATGTCTATATCAGCAGTTTTAAATGCTTCGGCAAGAACGCTAGCTTGTGCTTGTGCAATATCTTTTTGAATATTTATATGAGCAAGCTCTACTTCTTTTTCTTTGGCAAGTTTCAGTCTAAACTCTTCGTGTTCTCTTCCTGCTTCGTTTAGTTTTTTCATTGCTTCCGCTTTTTCTGTAATTCCAGCAGCTTCGGCAAGAGCTTTTTCTTTTTCTCCTGTCGCTTGTGCTGTTAGTTTTTCTTGAATCACAAGTGCTTCTGCAAGACCATCGTCTTTTTTTGCAGATGCTTTTTCTTTGATTCCTACAGCTTCCGCTTTTGCTTTTTTCTCAATTATACTAGCTTCTACAATACCTTGTCTTTCTGATGCATCGGCTTTTGCATGCATTACTTGAGCTTCTGAAAGGCCAACAACTGCTTCTTCTTTTGATTGAGCTTCGGCAATTATGATTCTTGCATTTGCTTCTTTTTCTGCAGCATCTCTTTTGGCTTGTGCTTCGATAACGTATTTTTCTGCATCTTTTTCTGCGGCAAGTTTTCTCGCTTCGGCAGCTTTAATTTCTTGAATTAATCTTTTTTCTGCTTCTTGTTGAGCAAGAGTGATTTCTACTTGTTTCTTTCTATCTGCAGTTTTAAATGCTTCTATGTCGAGTTTGTTTTGTTCTTCTTGTACTACAGTTTTTTCCATTGCAACTCTATCTCGAATTACATCTTGAATGTTTTTCTTTTCTACCTCTACCGCTTTTTCTTTTTCTATATCTGCAAGAGCAACAATTCTTTCTCTTTCGGTTTGTTCTAATGCTCTGTCTTTTTCTACTCTTTCGGTTTCTACTAGCTCTGCACGTTCTTTATTTTTAGAAGCAATAACAACTTGGCGTAACTTATTTTCTTCTGCAATAGCAAGTTGCTCTTCGGTAGCAATTCGTACCGTTTCATATTTTAAACGTTCTTCTTCTTGAACCTTTAAAATAGTAGCATTTTCCTTGGATTTAATGTTTTCTACTTCTCTTCTTTGGGATTCTTCTTTCTCTACCAATTGTTTTTCTAATTCAAGAATTGCTTCACGAGCTTCTACGTTTTGTTTTTTTATGGTTTTTTCTTCTTCTCTACGAACAAAGTTTGCTTTAACATTCTGTTCAGCAGTTAGTTCTGTTATTTTTTTGATACCTTCGGAATCGAGAATATTGTCTTTATTTAGGTATTGCAATGAAGTTTGCTCTAGGTAATCAATAGCACAATCATCTAGTACGTAACCATTTAAATCTGTACCTATAATGTTTAGAATTTCGTTTCTAAATTCACTTCTTGCTTCGTAAAGTTCTATAAATTCAAACTTTTTACCTACGGTTTTTAATGCTTCTGAAAATTTAGCTTCAAAAAGCTGACGTAATGTTTCAATATCCGAAGCACGACTGCAACCAATGGTTTGAGCAACATTAATAATGTCTCCTGCAGATTTGTTAACTCGGATAAAAAAAGCAACTTGTATGTCTGCACGCATATTATCTTTGCAGATTAATCCGTCTTTTGCTTCTCTTTCAATTTCTAACTTTTTCACGGAAATATCCATCAGTTCCATTCTGTGAATAATTGGAATTACAATTCCTGCGTTAAAGAATACTTTTGTCCCTCCGTATCCAGTACGCACAATTACGATACCTTGAGTTGTCTTTTTATACATGGAAAGAATCCAAAAAATAAGACCTAAAGCTACAATCGCAATTACCGCAACTGTAATAATAAATGATATGTTCATAATGTTAAATAAATAATTTTATAATTGATAATCTTGTTCTACGATGTAAAATTTCTTGTCTGGATTTTCGTTCACCACAACCACAGAACTATTTTCTTCTAGTTTAATTCCGTCTTTGCTTTTTACTAAAATTTTTATAGGATCACCTTGAATATAAAGTTCCATTGTTCCTAGCTTATTTTCTTGTATAGTTGCTTTTAGTTTTCCTGTTCTTCCTAAAAAATCATATGTCTTTTCTCCTTGATGATTTAAGTTTTTAAAAATACCTTTTAAAGGAAAAGTGACAAATTTAGTTACGGTAATACTTGCAAAAAATATGGGAATTAGTAAAAGGAATCCTAACCAATTTGGAATTGGAAAATAGTAATTTAAATTGACCGAAATTAACCAAGAAAATAGAATTGTAAGTGTTATGAAAAATGTGATAGGAATAACATCTAGGTTAAGAAATTTTAAAAATTGAATAAACATAGAAGGGTCTTGAGGTACTTCAACAGTAGAGTCTGGATGCTCAAAATCGGTATCAACATCTATATCTGCATCAAAATCAATACCCAAATCTATATCCATTCCCGATATAATTGTAAATAACCAGTAGATAACGCTTAAAATAAGGAAAATCGTAAGTACTGTATTTACAGGAGAAAAGGAAATAGAAATCAACTCTTCTATATTCATTTTTTATTGTCTATTTAATTGGTTTTTTAATTTTTCTAGTTCAGATGCTACTTGCATATCTTCTTGATTGGTATAACTGTCAATTTCCTCATCTATGCTCTTTGATGAATCCACAATTTCTCCGTATGCTTCGGCTAATGATTCTTGTTCTTCCACTTTTTCTTTCATTCTTTCAAGTAATGAAACTGTAGAGTTAGAATCAATCGCCGCCATGCTTTTGTTTATGTTTTTTGTTGCTTCCGATACTTTTACTCTTGCTTTTAATGTTTTTAATTCTCCTTCCCACTTAGAGATATCAGCTTTTAATTCATTGATGTTTTTTTGCATTTTTGCAACATCAGTTTCATATTTTTCTTGTGCTTGAGTGGCAATTTTACTATTATTTAGTGCTTGATTTTTCTTTTTAATCGCTTCCGAAGCTAATCTATCTGCGTCTTCTTGAGGTATTTCTCCTTCTGAAGAACGCTTTAGTATAATCATAGCTTTGTTTTGGTATTCATCTGCTTGATTTTTTGAGGATTCTACTTCATTTTTCTTTCTAATGGCAAGAGCTTTTATTTCGGCTAATGCTTGAATCGCTTTATCTAATTGCTCTTTCATTTCGCGTATTCCTTGTTCGGTCATAGCGATTGGATCTTCAAGTTTATCTATAGTGGAATGAACTTGTGCTTCACCTATTCTGAATAATCGTTTAAATATGTTCATGGTATTTTTAATTTTTTAGTTAATCTATTTTTAATTTTTTGAAAATTCTACAATTTCTTTTGAGTATTCGCTTAGTAAAAGACTTAGAGAATTCAAACTTGCTTCTAGTTCATTTTTATCTAAATTTTCGGTTTGTAAGGTGTCTCTAAAAATCACTTTAGTTCCCGAATCATCTAATACAAAAGCTCCATGCACAATATCTCTGTTCTTTTTAAGTAAATTTTTATACATAAAGAGAGATTCATTTTTTATCTCGAATAAGAACTGCTCTATGATAAGAATTGGTTCGGAATAAGCAATTACCAAATTTTTGATTCCATCTACTTCTTTATCAATCACAAATACAGATAAATCGTCAGTTTGATGCGTAATTGTATATTCTAGTTCTAATAATAGCTCTTTTATAAGGTTCTTTTTTTTCATATTATTATGTGTTTATTTATCTTGAATATTTAATGCAAATTAATGTTTTTTATTTTATATAAATAATCTGATTTTTATATTCGGTATGATTTTCATTTAATCGGTTGTTTTTAAACGATAATCGAGTTTATTGATAATTATATTAGCAAATATACAGTTAAAAATCATAAATGCAAATAAAATTAACAATTTATTTCTGTATATTTGCAAATACATTTTGCATTATGTCGTATTTTGGCACAAATATTAAAAAAATCAGGCAGTTAAAGGGATTAAGTCAAACTCAGTTTGGAGAATTGGTTAATTTAAATAGAGGAGTAGTGAGTTCGTATGAGGAAGGAAGAGCTGAACCGAAAATAGAGACGTTATTACGCATATCGGATCATTTTGAACTATCTACTGATGATTTATTGAAAAAGAAACTAACTGTAAATCAAATCGCCAACTATACTGAAGCAGAAAAAGTAATTCAAAGTAAATTACTTCAAAATCTAGAATTAGAAAAAAAAGATGGTATTATCTATGAAGTTCAAGCTGAAAAACTAAAAACATTTTTTAATCATTTTATAATTTTAGATAACCCGCAAGATTTCTATCAAAAAGGAGATTTATTATTACTTATTAAATTAAATCTGAATGAAAATACTCTTGATTCAAGGGAATATATAGTTAATTTAAATGGATTTATATTTATAGATAAAATTAGCGTAAAAGAAGAAAACTTAACACTGATAAAAACAAATAAAACTTTTAAAATAAGTGAAGGTAATGTTTATTCCGTAGTGACACATCTCAGTACTACAAAAGATAACAAGTACTATTCTAAATTATTTGAGCTGGAAAAACGAATTGAAAATTTAGAGAAAAGATAATCATTCTTTTCAGACGAATGTCAAGATATATTAAAACTTTCGGATTAATTTTAGTAAGAGTGGATTTTTAAGTAAATTCGCTCTTATTTTGCACATTAGTAAAATATACTTATCTGAATTACGTTCAATTTTAAAACACATCTAATGAAATTCAAAAGTCTTTATATATATATATTATTTACTACATTTTCTTTTGGTCAACAATCTGATTATTATAAACAAATTACATACGAAATCACAAAAGCAGAAAGTCAGTTTAATGACAAAGCATATTCTGCTGTACAAAATTCAGCAAGAGATATACTGAGTTTTCAGAAACCAAATGCTGTTATTGCTAATGATTTAACATTCAAAAAAGTAGTTGCTGATTTGGTTCTTCAAGAGAAATATGCACTAGAAGAATATGAAAAGTATGCAAATGAAAATCCAGAAATAAAACAAGAATATTCTCTATATGAACCGCTTGGAAATTTCTATTTGATAAATGGACAATATGAAAATTCTGCATATTATTTATCTAAAGTTTTACCGAGCGATTTTAATGAAGAAGAAAAAATTAATCATTATTACAAACTAGGATATGCTTATTTTATGAGTGAGGAATATCAAAAAGCATTATCTCCACTAAAAAAAGTCAATAAAGCAAATCATTATAAAAATGAAACCGATTACATGATAGGACATATTCTTTATCATGAAGGAAAATATGCTCAAGTAATGAACTATTTTGAACCTCTTTTAAATCATGAAAATTATTCTCAAAAAGTTCGTCCATATTTGATTCAAATTTATTTTAACGACAAAAAATACAATCAAGCAATAGAGGAAGGGAAAAAACTTCTCAATTCGGGAGCATTTCCTGAGATGAAATCAGAAATCTCAAAAATTATAGGAGAAAGTTACTTTAAACTTCAAGAATACAAACAAGCTATTCCATACTTAGAAAATTATATTGATTCGCAAGAAAATCCAAAAGCATCAGACTTTTACCAATTAGGATATGTGTATTATGTGAACGGAAACTACCAAAAAGCGGTAGATAACTTTAATAAGATAACTTCTGAAAATTCGGAATTAGGACAAAATGCATATTATCAATTAGGTAATTCGTATCTAAAAACCAACAAAAAGCAGGAAGCATTAACTGCGTATAAATCTGCAAGCGAAATGAACTTTAATGCAAAAGTTGCTGAAAATGCTCATTACAACTATGCGAAATTAAGTTTTGATATTGGGAATCCATTTGAATCTACACCAAATGCAATTCAGCGTTTTTTGGACAACTATCCTAAAAATCCACATCAAGCAAAAATGAACCAACTTTTGGTAAAATCCTATGTGAAATCAAATCAGTTAGACGATGCTGTAAACATTCTAAAAACAAAATCAAATAAATCTCCTGAATTAAAAAATGCATACCAAGAAGTTTCGTACCTAAATGGAGTACGTCTTTTTAATGAAGGAAAGTACCAGCAAGCAATAGATAACTTTAAACACGCAATAGAAATTACGTCTAATCAAGAAGTGTTAGCAAAATCTCTTTTCTGGAGTGCAGAATCTAATTTTCAGTTAGGTAATTATACTGAAACTCTCCTAAATTTAAAAACCTTAGAGAAAATCAACATTAATTATTCAGAAAAAATACAACTTCCTTATTTGTTTGGATTTACGTATTTAAAAGTAAAGAATTATGAAAAATCTGTTGAATACTTTGAGCGTTTTTTAAATAATCCAACAAAAGAGTTAGAAGAAGATGCAAAACTTCGCCTTGCAGATGCGTATTTAGGATTGAATAATTACGATAAAGCTATTGCAATTTATGATACAGCAGAAGAAACGGAAAATTCTGAATATGCAACATTTCAGCGAGCAAATCTATATGGATTGCAAGGAAAACAAAGTGAAAAAATAAAAACACTTCAAGATTATATACAAAACTATCCTAATAGCGATAAAAAACAAACCGCTTATTACGAAATTGCAAATGCATACTATTCTCTACAAAAATACAATGATGCAATTAGTTATTACGACAAAGTAATTTCTATGGATAAGCAAAATGAAATCCTAACAAACTCTTATTTTGCTCGTGCCGATAGTTATGCACAGTTAAATCAAGATGAAAGAGCAATTAATGAGTATAAATCAATCGCAAAAAAATACGCACAAACCGATTATGTAAAGCGAGCAGTTTCTGAAGCTCAATCACTTTATGTAAAAACAGGAAATGTTAAAGGTTTTGAAAGCTGGATTAAAAGCATCAATTATTCCATTACCAACCAAGAAAAAGAAGAATTTGTATTCGCTGTTGCTCAGAAAAGTTTCAGTTCCCAAAAATACCAACAAACTATCAATGATTTGACTGGTTTTGATATTAATTTCCCTAAAAGCACTAAAACTACCTTGGTAAATTTCTATTTAGCAGAAAGTTATTATCAGTTAAAACAACTTGAAAAAGCAATTCCTTATTTTACAAAAGTAGCAGGAAAACCAAATGAAAATCAAGAAGAAGCGTTACTTAGGTTATCTCAAATTTATTTGAATCAAAACAAAAAAGATGAAGCATTTTTATCATTAGAAGCATTGTATCAAGTTTCTAATAATCCTAATTATTTAAGTTTCTGTGAACTGGAATTGATGCATTTGTATGCAGAAAAGAAACAATATAAAAATGCTGTAGAAATGGCAAATAAAGTGATTTCAAATGATACTAATTCACAAACAATCAAAGAAACGGCAAAAGTAATTATAGCAAAATCAGAATTAAGTTTAGGAGAAGAAAATAAAGCAAAAGAATTATACAAAGAATTAGAAAATTCGAGTAATGAAGCCGTAAAAGCAGAAAGTTTGTATTACAAGGCATACTTTCTAAATAAAGATAAAAAGTATAAAGAATCCAACGAAGTAATATTCAATTTGGTATCTAATTATTCTGAACAACAATACTGGGGAGCAAAATCTTTGGTTGTAATGTCTGAAAATTATTTCTATTTAAATGATTTGTATCAAGCAAACTACACTATAAACCAAGTATTGGAAAATTATACCGAATATTCGGATATTATAGAAGAAGCTAATAAAGTGAAGAAGAAATTTTGAGAGATAGTAAAAGATAGAGAAAAGACATTAGAACAAAGAGGATAGAATATGGTTTTGCCACATCTTTGTTCTTTTCTCTATCTTCTTTCCTCTATCTTCTTTCCTCTAAAAAATCTAAAAGTCAAATAAATAATTTTGTATATTTGGAGTATCATGAATTTGGAACTTACTAAATTAGACATCATTCAAAGAATCATTGCTTTAAATAAAGAGAGTGTTATTAAACATTTAGATCAGGTACTGAGAGAAGAAAAAACGGATTGGTGGATTAATCTTTCAGAAACAGAACAAGAAGAAATTGCTCAAGGAATTAAAGAGGCAAATCATGAAGAAGGAATTTCTCATAAAGAGGCAATGAAAAGATTTTCCAAATGGAAGTAAAAGTACTTTGGACTCCTCAAGCTCTTAAGGGACTTGATAAAGCCATAAATTACTTAGAAAAAGAATGGACAACTAGAGAAATTAAACAACTGGAATCTAAAATTGAAAAATTTATTGAATCCATTAAGGAATATCCTTTGATGTTTCCTCAAACTTCAAGGTTCAAAAACACTCATAAAGGATTGATAGACAAGAATAATTGATAGACAAGAATAATTACATAATTTACCGAATAAAATCTAGAAAAAAGCTAATTGAAATCATTAATTTTAGAGGAACTAGAGAAAAACCTATTTCTTAGAAGAAAAAAGACATTAGAACAAAGAGGATAGAATATGGTTTTGCCACGTCTTTGTTCTTTTCTCTATCTTCTCTCCTCTAAAAAATCTAAACCGCTTTTAAACTTAAATCAATGTTTTTTGCTGAGTGAATTAAAGCACCGATGGAGATAAAATCAACTCCTGTTTCTGAAACTTGACGTAGGTTTTTTTCTGTGATTCCACCAGAAGCTTCCGTTTCACATTGCTTGTCAATTATTGCTACGGCTTTTTTCATGGTTTCATAGTTCATATTGTCGAGCATGATTCTATCTACCTTACTTTTTAGTGCTTCTTTTACTTCTTCTAAATTTCTAGTTTCTACTTCTATCTTTAGGTTTAAATTATTTTCTTTAAGGTATTTTTTTGTCATTTCTACAGCATTGGTAATGCTTCCGTTGTAATCTATGTGATTGTCTTTGAGCATAATCATGTCATACAATCCAAATCGATGATTCGTTCCTCCACCTATAAGAACTGCAAGTTTTTCTAGCATTCTAAAATTGGGAGTTGTTTTCCTGGTATCTAAAAGTTTGCAATTGGTATCTTTAATCAGTTGATTCATTTGGTAAGTATACGTAGCAATTCCGCTCATTCGTTGCATACAGTTGAGAATAAGTCTTTCTGTACTTAAAATTGATTGTGCTTTACCTTCTACAATAAAAGCAATATCTCCTTTTTTCACACTACTTCCGTCTTTAATTAGATTCTCAATTTGTATGGATTCATCAAAATACTTAAAGATATAATTAGCAATTTCAACTCCTGCAAGAATACAATCTTCTTTAACAATAAGCTGTGCTTTTTGAATTAAACTTTTGGGAATAGTAGCAAGAGTAGAATAATCTCCACCTCCTAAATCTTCTTCTAATGCATTCTTTATAAAATAATTAAGTTTTTCTGTTGTAATATAATCAGGAAATTTCATGTGCTATTTTATAAATACAAATGTACGTTTTTTGTTGTAATTTTTTAAAGTGAGTTAGGTAATTAATTTGTGCATAATCTAAATATTCCGTACCTTTGTGGTAATGATTCTAAGAACGTACATAAATTACTCTTTATTAATGCTTGTATTCTTGTTTCCTATCGAAGGAATTTATTCTACAAGCATGAGTCATAACGATTGCTCTACACATACATGTTCCTCTTTAGAAAAAGAGAAATCAGATTGTCATGGTAGTAGTAAACATCAAAAAGAAAAACACAGTTGTAATCATAGCTGTTGTATACACAAAACCATCAGTAATATTGTAATACCTAAATCAGAAAATTACAAACCTATTAAAAACTCAAAATTACTTACAAAACATTCATTTTATTATAAAAATAAGAAACTAAAGGAACTATCTTACTCTCTTTTCACGCCTCCAAAAATAGAAATTTAGTAACTCATCTCTTCATGGTATGCTTTCTAAATAAAGACATACTATTTTACTAATTTCTAAAAACAAAAAAATGTTATTTAATAAAAAATCATTTTTAGTACTTGTGTTAATAGTACTAAACTATTCCGTTGTATACGGACAAATACAAAACGAAAAGACAGAAAATGCACACATTAGTGGAAACTGCGAAATGTGTAAAAATAGAATAGAAAAAGCTATTTTTAAAGAAAATACATCATCAGGAATATGGAACGTAGATACCAAAATCGCTACAATAAAATACGATTCTATACAAACATCATTAGATACTATTCTAAAGAAAGTCGCAGAAGCTGGTCATGATAATCAAAAATACCAAGCAAATAAAACAACGTATGAAGACCTTCCTATGTGTTGTCAATATAGAGTTCCTGAAAAAGATTCTATACATAAAAATCCTTTTAAGTACGACTCTTTTTCTTCTGATTCGACAAAAGTTCTTGAAACCGTAAGTGTAAGAAAAAAACTAGAAGCAACAAAAATAAACTCTAAAGATGCTCAACTAACGTATACTTTATCTAAAAGAGAATTGCAAAAAGCAGCTTGTTGTAATTTAGCTGAAAGCTTTGATACCAATTCATCTATAGACGTCTCTTACGCTGATGCAGTTACAGGAAGTAAACAAATAAAAATGCTAGGTTTAGACCAAAAATACATTCAGATTAATCTTGATGGTTTTCCTGAAGTTCGCGGTATAAACACAACACAAGGAATCAATTACATTCCAGGAAGATTCATTAACTCCATCGATATTTCTAAAGGAAGTACTTCTGTAATAAATGGTTACGAATCTATAACAGGAATTATATCTGTAAATCCATTGGATTATAAAAATAAAAATGAAACCAATCTAAATGTTTACTACAATAACAACTCTAGAGCAGAAGCTAACTTTACCTCTGTACAAAAAATTGATTCCTTATGGAGCAATGCTTTTATGAGTCATGCAAGTGGACGATTTCAAAAACAAGACAGAAATAACGATTCTTTTATAGATAATCCGCTTTCTAAGCAATTAAACATCATGAATATAATCAAATACGATGGTACAAGTAAAAATGGAATATTTTCCAAAACAGGATTTCAGGCAACTATAGATGAAAAAGAAGGTGGACAAAAACAATACTTCTCCATTCCTAGGAACAATGCTTTTTATGGTCTTACTCAAAATAATAAACACTTCCAAATTTGGAATAAAACCGCCTATAACTTCAAAAACAAACCGTATAAATCCATCGGATTTATGAATAAATATTACTCTACAAATACAGATAACCTATACGGAAATAGAGCATACACTGGAAAAGAAAATTACTTTTTATCACAAATTGTATTTCAGAATATATTTAAAAACACGAATCATTCCTATAAGATTGGTTCTTCTTTCATGTTCAATGATTTTAAAGAAAACTTTGAAAATACAGAATACAACCGAACCGAAAACAACTATTCTCTATTTGGAGAATATGAGTTTTTAAATGATAAGTTTAATGCAATAATTGGTTCACGAGTAGATTTCCACAATCTTGCAGGAACGCAATTTCTACCTAAGGTAATGTTGAAGTACAAATTGTTTAGAGAAACTACCTTACGAGCTTCTTTTGGGAAAGGATTTAGAACAGCAAATGTATTGGCAGAAAATCAGAAATACTTTATATCGAACAGAAAGCTAACAATTAAAAATAACAATGGAAAAATATACGGTTTAAAACCTGAAATTGCAACCAATTACGGAACATCAATTACACATTGTTTAGAAATTTTTGGGAAAGAAACTTCGTTTAATTTTGACTTTTATAGAACCGAATTTAAAAATCAAATTATTCCCGATTTAGATTACTCTTCACAAGAAATCGTAATTACCAACCAAGATAAAAAAACATTTGCAAATAGTTTTCAGGCAGAATGGATAGCTAAATGGTTTCGAGGTTTCGAGATGAGATTGGCATATAAATATTACGATGTAAAAGCAACGTACAACGGAAAACTTCAGCAAGCTCCTTTTCAACCAAAACATCGTTCTTTTCTAAATCTAAGTTACCAAACAAATAAAATTGAACAGCAACGCAATTGGAATTTTGACTTTACATTGCAATACTTTAGCAAACAGCGAATTCCCGACACGTCCAAAAATCCTATTCCATTTCAAAGAAAAGCATTTTCAGATTCTTATTTTCTAGCAAATGCTCAAATCAGCAGAAATTTCTCTAAAAAAATCCGAGCTTATTTAGGCTTTGAAAACATTGGCGGATATACTCAATCCTATCCTATTATTGATGCTAAAAATCCATTTGGAAATTATTTTGATTCATCATTGGTTTATGCTCCTATACAAGGAACCAATGTTTATGCAGGAATTGACTTAAGTTTATAATACAAAGCGTTCGGAACTTCGTTCCGAACGCTTCTTTTTTTTAGTTGAAATCTGCCGTAAAAGAAATATAAAAATTTCTTCCTGGAGCATAAATTGGTTTTTGAGTATTTATCCTATTTCTATTTAAGTGCTCGTAATAATTCTCATCAAATAAATTTAAAATTCCAGCATTCAAGTGTACTTTTTTTGATAATTTATACATTACATCAAAATCAAACACCGAAAAAGAAGGTGTTTCAGTTTCTCCAAATTCACTAGAAATACGCGATTGCCTCAAAACATGACGGAAAGAAATTTCAGGTTTAAATTTTCCATCAAAATAATTTCCTTGTAATGAATACCTAAAATCCAACGGTGCAATTTCTGGTAAAGGTTTATCTCTTTCTAAATCTTGAGCATATGTATACGCAATTGCTACATTCTGATAAATATTTTTAACTAAATCTTGTTTCCATTTAAGTTCAAATCCCATTTTCTGAGCTTTACTTATATTTATGTATTGCCGAACACCAGGACTCGAAGCAATCATAGAAGTTAAATTAGGATTGATTACCGAAGAAATATAATCTTGCAGATAAGAAGCAAAAACATCTACATTAACTTTTGTTTTAGAAGTGCTCCAATCAAAAACTACATCAATCTGATTATTTACTTCAGGATTTAAATTTGGATTTCCCAACATCTCGTATGCATCTTTTCCAACCGTAAAGTAATTAATATATCTTTCTGTTAAACTTCCACTCCTTTGAACTCGTGCCAACCACGCTCCCAACTTAATTTTATTTGAAATTGCTTTTGAAACTCCTAAACTAAAATTTGGATTAAATTGAGTTTTTTGAACATCGGAATATACACTCGTATAGTCGCTATCAGGATTTTTTACATCAGAAGAATTAAGTTCTAATCGAGAAGAAAAAACAAATTCAAAATCATTCAGATTGGTGTGGTATTCTCCAAATAATGCTGATTTAGTAATAAATCCATCTTGCCAAGCAGTTTCTGTAAATGTCTTTCCTGCATTAGGTCCCATTAAAAATTCTCTTTTTCTTTCTCCCTCAGCTTGCTCATGACGAATATCCAATCCCGTATATAATTCATCATTTTTAAATTTCCATTTCCCTTCTGTCCTAACTCCATAATTTTTAGTATTAATTGACGTTTCCGCATTCATCATTCTTGGATTTAATTCCTTTAATTTATTATCCATTAAATGATTTACAAAAGAACCATAAACGTTAGAATTCCATGATTTTAAATTCTTCTTATTTAACTCTATTTTATGTTCCAGATTTAACATCCAAACATCATCTTTCCTTAAATCCATCATTAAACTTGGAAAATCTGTATCATCTGCTACATTATGAATTACCGAAGCTTTCAACTCTTGATTATCAGTAATTTTAATTCCTCCACTTACACCAAAACTTCCTCGCGAAAAATTTGCTGGAACTGTTTCTCCATTTCCATCTTTATAATCATTTCCTTGTGACCATGCGGAAAACACATTTACATTGTAGTTTTTCTGGCTGTATCCTATTTGTCCTTCACTACGTAAAACTTCTCCATTACTCTCGTATTTTCCCGATAAGCGTCCATAAAGATTTTCTTGTTTTGAATACTTTAGTTCTTTTGAAACAAAATTAATTGTTGCTCCCAATCCTGAACCATAACGCAATGCATAAGGTCCTTTTATGATTTCAACTTTTTCCATCATGTTTGGCGACATTTGGCTTGTAACTGGATCCATTCTATTGGGACAAGCCGTTGTACTAGTCTGAACTCCATTCATTACCACATTTAATTGAGCATCTTTAAATCCTCTAAAAACAGGATCAAAACCATAGTTTCCACTTTTTCTAATACTGTTAAATTCAGGGATTTGATTCAGTAGTACCGCTCCGTCATGCGTCATTCTATCTTGGCTCGTTACTGAAATTTCATTTGGATTTTCCTTTGTTCCTATAATGGTTATCGGATAAAGCATAGAAGGAATTTCCTGCATAAAATAAATTTGTGTTTTAAAAACCTCTTTCAGCTTTTCTTTACTTAATTCTTTTTCCCCATACTTAATATGAGAAAGAATTAGAGAAATATTTTCTTTTTCTTGTAAATTGATAATCCCATTTTCATCAGAAATACCTGATTGATTTCCGTAGGTAAAAACCACTCCTTCTATAGGAGAATTATCTTCTTTATCTACTAGTTTTATTTCATTTATAATTTGAGAATACGATATATGCGTATACATAAAGTATAAAAATATACACATAACAAATCGTATAATGTATTTATTTCGATTCATTTCTTTGTTTGATTTAATTAATAAGATGATTTTGACGAATATGTTCGTCAAGTTTTGAATTAAATACAACGTAATTCAGGAGGATGAAACAACTCCTCGGAATAGGAAGAAATTGGTATATTTTTAAAAGTATAAAACTTTTTCTTTGTAATTCTACTCTTTCTAGGTAAGTCAATCTGAAAATCAGGACAAATAAAATTAAACTCTATTTTCTTTTTAGAAACTTCTTTTGGTTGCTTTTTATCGTTTTCTTCGTCTGATTTCTCTAATTCTTTTGCTAAATAACATTTACCATTACAATGTTTTTCTGGCTTTTCTTTGTTGATACACAAGACTTCAGCAATAAAATCTTGATTAATTTTAAAATCAATAACAATCCAAATCTTTTGTAAAGATGGTAGTGAAAAAATAATAATTAACGTTAATGCAACTACGTATTTCAATCTTATTTTGAATATTTTGCAAATGTAATAAACATTTCTTTTTATACCTTTGTAAAATGATTTCTGTGGAAACAAAAACAGTTGCCTTTTATACGTTAGGTTGTAAACTAAACTTTTCTGAAACCTCAACTATTGCACGTCAATTAGTGGAAAACGGATATAAAAAAGTTGAATTTGGAACTTTTGCTGATGTAGTAGTAATTAATACATGTTCGGTTACCGAAAATGCAGATAAAGAATGTAAAACCATTGTAAAACGAGCATTAAAAGCAAATCCTGATTCATTTGTAATCATTATTGGTTGTTATGCTCAACTAAAACCCAATGAAATTGCAGAAATAGAAGGAGTTGACTTAGTATTAGGTGCAAAAGAAAAATTTAACATTATAGAATTTTTAGAATCGTATGATAAAAATCACGACGAAAAGATTCATTCCTGCGAAATAGAAGAAACAGATTTTTATGTTGGTTCGTATTCTATAGGAGATAGAACACGTGCATTTTTGAAAGTTCAAGATGGTTGTGACTACAAATGTACGTATTGTACGATTCCGTTAGCAAGAGGAATTTCTCGTTCCGATACACTAGAAAACATACTAAAACAAGCAAAAGAAATCTCCGAACAAGGAATTCAGGAAATTGTTTTAACAGGTGTAAATGTAGGAGATTATGGAAAAGGAGAATTCGGAAATAAAAAACACGAGCATACATTCTTTGATTTGGTAAAAAATCTGGAAAATATAGAAGGAATCAATCGTGTGCGAATTTCATCTATAGAACCAAATTTATTAAAAAATGAAACCATAGAATTTGTATCTAAAAGTAAAGTATTTGTTCCTCATTTTCATATTCCTTTACAATCAGGAAGTGATGAGCTTCTAAATAAAATGAAACGCAGATACTTAACAAAACTCTACTCAGAAAGAGTAGATGCAATTCGAAATCAAATTCCTGACTGTTGTATAGGTGTTGATGTAATCGTAGGTTTCCCGGGAGAAACAGAAGAAAAATTCATGGAAACATACAACTACATCAATAACTTAGACATTAGTTATTTACACGTATTTACTTATTCTGAAAGAGAAAATACAGAAGCAGTAGAAATGGAAGGTATTGTCCCTGTTTCTGAACGAAAAAAGAGAAATAAAATGCTCCGAATTCTCTCAGAAAAAAAGAAAAAACAATTTTATTTATCTCAGCTCGGAAAAAGAAAAACTGCTCTTTGGGAACACGAAAACAAAAGCGGAATGATGTTTGGATTCACAGAAAATTATGTACGTGTAAAAACGAAGTTCAATAAAAATAAAATCAACACATTAGAAACTGTACTACTGGATAAAATAGATACTGACGGAATTTATATAATCAACTAAAAAACAATGGAAAAACTTTTTTCGTACGGAACATTGCAATTAGAATCGGTTCAAATGGCAAATTTTGGAAGAAGATTACACGGAAATCATGAAGTCTTAAAGAACTACAAAGTATTGGATTTAGAAATAAAAGACAAAAAAGTAATTGAACAAAGTGGAAAAAATATTCATCCGATTGCTATGTATACAGGAAATCCAGCTGATGAAATAGAAGGAATTCTGTATGAAATTACTAAAGAAGAACTGAAACATTCCGATGAATATGAAGTTTCTGACTACAAAAGAATTTTAGTAACTTTTGAATCGGGAAATCAAGGTTGGATATATACAAGTCATTAAAAATGAATTACCTTTACACCACAGATAAAAAAAATCATTTATGAAAACGGTTGTAATTTTAGGAGCGGGAAATGTAGCTTTTCACTTAACGCGTGCTTTTATAGAAAATACCATTCAAGTAAAACAAATATACAATCGCACACTAGAAAAAGCAAAAAAAGTAGCTGAAGAAAATAATATAGCATACACCGATAAGATTTCCGAGATTGAAAAAGCTGACTTATATATTGTTACCTCATCAGATTCATCTATAGAAGAAATTTCATATCATATTCCTTTTGAAAATGCTTTGGTAGTACACACTTCTGGTTCTATGCCAATACAATCATTAAAAGGAAAATACAGAAAAGGCGTTTTGTATCCATTACAAACATTTACCAAAGACAGAAAATTAAACTACAATGAAATTCCGTTTTTTATAGAAACTGAAAATGAAGATGACTCAAAAAAGTTAGAAGAACTTATCTCCAAGGTTTCGGAACATGTATACAAAACCGATTCTCAGCAACGTTTATTTTTACAAATGAGTGCAGTCTGGGTTTGTAACTTCGTAAATTATATGTACTCTGTTGGAGATGATATTTGCAAAAAAAATAATTTACCTTTTGATATATTAAAACCACTAATAAAGGAAACTGCCGACAAAATAGAAGAATTATCTCCTGAAAAAGCTCAAACAGGTCCCGCAAAAAGAAACGATAAAATTGTAATCGAAAAGCACTTAAACGTATTGCAAGACGATAAATTAAAACTGATTTATGATTTAATCAGCAAAAAAATAAATTCTAAATACAATTAATTCCTTTTATAATGATAAATTACAAAGAAAAACTAAACAATATAAAAGCTTTTATATTTGATGTTGATGGAGTTTTAACTGACGGAAAAATCTTGCTAAAAGACGGAACTATGAGCCGTTCTATGAACACAAAAGATGGTTTTGCTATGCAATTTGCGGTAAAAAAAGGATTTCCTATATGTATTATCACAGGAGGAAAAGATGATTCTGTTGCTGAACGTTTTAAAGGTTTACAGATTACCGATATTTATTTAAATTCTCACAATAAAATTGAAGATTACGAAGATTTTAAATATAAATACGGATTCAAAGATGAGGAATTGCTTTACATGGGAGATGACATTCCTGACTACGAAGTAATGACAATTTGTGGAGTTTCTGCTTGTCCTCATGATGCTTGCCAAGAAATAAAATCAATTACCGATTATGTTTCTCCATTCAAAGGTGGAGAAGGTTGCGTAAGAGATGTTATAGAACAAACCTTAAAAGTTCAAAGTCGATGGTTTAATATTGAAAAAAAAGAAAGTACCAATATCAAATCGATTTGATATTTATACTTTCTTTTTTTTGATTTCATATGAACTCTTATTTTGATTTGCGTAGATTGTATAATTAAGTATATATATACATCTATAAATCATTTATAGACTACATTTTTGTAATTTTAGATGGATTTAAATATATTTATTATTTGTATATTTGTAAATATAAATTAAAACATGTCTAAAACAAACCTTATTCCAACAGAAAAGATTATTGAGCGTCTTCGATATGAAAATCCATGGTGGATAACTAAAGAAATACCAAAAGCATATAGCTCAATGTCAAAAAGACTCTATTTTAAATTACTCTATCCTTTTGTTCTTGAGCGGAATATTAAAAGAGCTTTAGTTTTAATGGGACCTAGGAGAGTTGGTAAAACAGTAATGCTATTTCATAGCATTGATAAGTTGCTTAAAGACGGTGTGAATCCTCATAAACTATTTTTTATAGGAATTGATAACCCCATCTACGTAAACCTAAGTTTAGAAGATATTTTAAGTCTTTGCAAAGAGTCTTTGAATCTTAAAAACCTTAATGAATGTTTTATCTTTTTTGATGAAATACAATATTTGAAAGATTGGGAAAGGCATTTAAAAGTTTTGGTGGACACATATCCTGAAACTAAATTTATTGTTTCTGGATCTGCCGCCGCTGCTTTAAGGTGGCACAGCAAGGAAAGTGGAGCAGGTAGATTTACTGACTTTCTATTACCTCCTTTAACTTTTCAAGAATATATACATTTAAAAAAATTAGACCATTTAATTTTTGAAGGTAAAGTAAAATATGGAAATAAGGATATCAAATATTGCATTGCACATGATACAAAGGCATTAAATAAAGAGTTTGTGCAGTATTTAAACTTTGGAGGATATCCTGAAGTTGTACTATCTGAAAAAATACAAAATGATATGGGAAGGTATGTAAAAAATGATATTGTTGACAAAGTTCTACTCAGAGATTTGCCGAGTTTATATGGAATTAAAGATGTTCAAGAATTAAATAGATTTTTCACATACATAGCATACAATACAGGAAATGAATTTTCATATGAAACTATGTCTAGGGAAAGTGGAATTCAAAAGGATACATTAAAAAAATATTTAGAATATTTAGAAGCTGCGTTTCTTATTAAAGTTTTAAATAAAGTAGGAATCAATGCAAAAAGGTTGAAAAGAATAACAAGTTTCAAAGTATACCTCACAAATCCATCACTTCGGACAGCTTTATTTTCTCCAATAAATGAAACAGACCAAGAAATTGGAAATATAGTAGAAACGGCTATTCTTTCTCAATGGATGCATCGAGAGCAACTCGACTTAACTTATGCAAGATGGAAAGAAGGAAGAAAAGAGGGAGAAGTAGACCTTGTTTTAGTTGACGATAAAAGTTATAAACCTCTTTGGGGAGTAGAGATTAAATGGAGTAATAGGTACTTTGAAAAACCTCAAGAGTTAAAAAGTTTAATTAAATTTTGTGAAGAGAATAAATTTGAATCTGCTGTTGTCACATCAATTGACCAATTAGGAATGAAAGAAGTACTAGGATATAATTTTACTTTTATTCCTGCTTCAGTATACGCTTACAATATTGGAGAAATTACTCTAAAAATGAAGAGTAATAATTAAATGTACTAACCAATATCAAATCGATTTAAGCTCTTCTGAAATAATATAGCTTTCGCTCCAACAAGCTTGAAAGTTGAATCCACCTGTAATGCCATCAATATTAAGTACTTCTCCTGCAAAATAGAGATTCTTGTGTTTTTTGCTTTCCATAGTTTTAAAGTTTACTTCACTGAGTTTAACTCCTCCACAAGTAACAAACTCTTCTTTGTTTATGCTTTTCCCTTCAACGTTAAAAACCGATTGAGTAAGCGTATTTACAATTGCTGTTAGCTCTTTTTTAGTTAGTTCTGCATAGTTTTTTGAACTATTTATATTATGATTATCCAAAATACGATTCCAAAATCGATTTGTAATGGAAAACGGTTTATTTTTTTCTATTTTTTTATTTCCGTTGTTGTTTTTAAACTCAATAAATTCTTGTAATGCTTGTTCGTAGGAAATGCCTAAAAAGTTTACTTTAATTTCAAAATTATAATCTAATTCCGCTAATTCTCTTGCTTTCCAAGCAGAAATTCTGAGTATTGTAGGTCCGCTCAATCCCCAATGCGTAATGAGTAAATCTCCTTTTTCCTTGTACTTTTTCATTCCAATAATGGAAATTTCTGCATTTTGAAAAGATGTTCCCAATAAATCGTGAAGCAATTTATCTTGGATATTAAAAGAAAAAAGAGATGGAACAGGATTAATAATAGTATGTCCTAATTCCTGTAGACAATCCCATATTTTGGGAGCACTTCCACTACAAACTAGTAATATATCCGCACTAAGAGATTCGTTTTTAGAATGAACAATAAATTGATTTTCTTTTTTTTCTATGGAATTAATTGGGAATTCTGTTTTTATAAGAGTTCCGTTTTGTATGGATTTATCGTACAAACATTCTACAATAGATGAGGAAGAATTAGATTTAGGGAATATTCGATTATCTGACTCTATCTTTAAAGGAACATTATTTTTCTCAAACCACTGAATCGTATCTTTAGGATTGAATCTATGAAAAACACTTTGTAATTCTCGTTCTCCACGCGGATAAAATTTGACCAATTGTGCTGGTTCGTAACACGCATGAGTTACATTGCATCTTCCTCCTCCTGAAATGCGTACTTTTTGCATCACGGATTTAGATTTTTCTACTATGGTAACGCTGTATTTTTTACTTTTTTCAAGGTTAGAAGCAATAAAAAAACCTGAAGCTCCTCCACCTAAAATTACAATCTTTTTCATTGATTCAAAATAGCATTATTAGAACAGCAATAAATTAATATCGTGATAATCTAATCTGTATTTTTCTGAAACAATCCTATTGGTACATCTTCCTTTGCACGCATATGCACCTTCTTTTAAACCTTTATCTTGTGACAAAATAGATTCTAGATTCCCTTCATCTGCGAGATGTAAAAAATAGCTCAAGAAAAAATTAGAAATGGCTTTTGAGGTAGTTCGTGCATAACGAGAAGTAAAATTAGGAACGCCATAATGCACCACACCATGTTTAATAGCTATTGGATTTGTATGAGTGGTAATTTCGCTTGTTTCTACACAAGTCACTTGATCGATGCTTATATCTATAATTACTGCTCCTTGCTTCATGTCTTTTACCATTTCTTCGGTAATCCAAACAGGAATCTTATCTTTAGAACGAATCGCAACGATAAGCACATCTGTTCTTTTAAGCATTTTACTTAATTCTTTTGGATCTAAGGTTGAAGTAGAAATTCTACCTAATTGATTTTGTAATCTACGAAGTTTGGTGATGGAATTATCAAAAACACGAACCGAAGCTCCTAAACCAAGAGCAGAACGTGTAGCAAACTCTCCTACTGTTCCTGCACCAATAATTACTATTTCGGTAGGACGAACACCTGTAATTCCACCTAAAAGCAATCCATTTCCGCCTGAAGAAGATGATAATAGCTCAGATGCTAATAAAATAGAACCTGTACCTGTAATTTCGCTAATCATTCTAAGAAGAGAAAGCTGATTATGGCTATCTTTTAAATATTCAAAGCTCAATGCCGTGATTCTTTTTCTATTTAAGTGTTCAAAATAAGCTCTACACTGATTGTTAACTTGTAAAGTAGAAAATAGAAAACCATTGAGTTGCATCATTTCTATTTCCTCCAAGGTAGGCGGTTGAACTTTTAAGATTATAGGATTATCAAATACCTTTCTTTTGTCGTATTCTATTTGAGCTCCCGCCTCTGAATACCAATTATCTGGAAAGTGAGAACCTAATCCTGCTCCTGATTCTACATATACCTGATGTCCATTTCTAACCAAAACCGATACTGCATCGGGAGTTAAGCATACGCGATTTTCATCGGAAGTATCTTCTTTTGGAATTCCAATTTTGTAACTTCCTTTTTGTCTTTTTAATTCCAAACATTCTTCTTTTGGTATAAGTTCATGTTTTGAGAAAGGAGTATGAAATTTCATAGACATGGTTTTTAAGTTTTAATTAATCGCGTTATTTATAGCTATTTTACGAATATCATTTGTATTTTCTATCGTAATATCTACTTTTGATTCATCGTACCATTCTTCTACTAGTTGTGTCCATTCAATAAAACAATAATGCCCTGAAAATATGTATTCTTCAAATCCAAAATCGAGAATTTCTTCTAGACTTTTCATTCTATACAAATCAAAATGATACACTACATCGTTATCTGTATGGTATTCATTTACAACAGAAAACGTAGGCGAAGAAACATCATCATCGGATCCAAGTTGTTTTACTATTTCCTTAATAAGTGTTGTTTTTCCTGCTCCAAGGTTTCCATTAAAAAAGAAAACTTTAGATTGAGTTTCCTTTAATAAATACGTTGCTATTTTGGGCAAATCATTCAATGTATAATTTTTGAATTCCATATTTATAAATCTTACTTATTTTGGAGAATAACAAAAGGAATTATCATTTCCTGCATAGAAACTCCTCCGTGCTGGTAGGTATCTTTGTAATAATTAACAAACTGATGATAATTGTTGGGATATGCAAAGAAATAATTCTCTTTGGCAAAAATATATTTAGAAGTAATATTTACCTTCGGAAGCATAAACTCTTCTGGTTTGTTTGCTTCTAATACATTCTTTTTATCGTATGCTAAACTTCTTCCTAATTTATATCTTAGGTTGGTAGATGTTTCTTTGTCTCCAACTACTTTTATAGGATTTTTAATGTAAATCATTCCATGATCTGTGGTAATTATAACCTTGAATCCGTCTTCTTTTGCTTGATTAATTAATTTTAAAATATATGAATTTTCAAACCAATTTTTGGTAAGTGAACGGAACGTTTGATCATCTCTAATCATCTCACTTACAATTTTATTATCTGTTTTGGAATGGGAAAGAATATCTATAAAATTGTACACAATAGTTATAAAATCATTCTTTTTTAGTTGATTGTAATCTTCATAAATTTTTCTTTCAAAATCAACATTCAGAATTTTGATGTATTTGGATTTTTTATGACCTAATCCTAATCGTTTTAATTGTTCTGATAGATACTCTTTTTCGTATTGGTTTTTATTCCCTTCGTCTGTGTCGTTAAGCCAATATTCAGGGAATTTCTTTTCCATTTCTAAAGGTGTCATTCCAGAGAAAAATGCATTTCTCGCATATTGTGTAGCACTTGGCAGAATGCTAAAGTAACTTCGCTCTTCTATAGAATTAAATTGGTTTTTGAATAATGGTTCTATGGTTGTCCACTGATCAAAACGTAAGTTATCCACTACCAAAAGTAATGTTTTTTCTTTTGAAATTTCAGGTGCAACCCATTTTCTGAAAACGGTATGCGACAAAACAGGTGCATCTTCTGATTTTAACCAATCTTTATACTCATTTTCTATATACTTAAAAAACAAAGAATTTGCTTCACTTTTTTGATCTTCTAAAAGTGAATTCATGCTTTCCTCTTTGGATTTTTCTAAACGAATATCCCAATAAATAAGCTTTTTATTGATACTGAACCAATCGTTCTCATCTCTAAGATTCATTAAATCAGTAGAAATAGCTCGAAATTCCTGCATGTAATCCGTTACTGTTTTTTCTTCGATTATTTTATCGCTAGAAAGAATTTTCTTTAAACTAAGTAAAATCTGCTTTGGGTTTACTGGTTTTAGGATATAATCTGCAATTTGCCTGCCAATTGCTTCTTCCATAATTTCTTCTTCTTCATTCTTGGTAATCATTACCACAGGAAGATTGGGTCTAATTTCTTTTATTTTTTTTAATGCATCTATTCCTCCTACTCCAGGCATATTTTCATCTAGCAGTACAGCAGAAAAACTTTGATTTTCTATAACATCAAAAGCATCTATGGCATTGTTTAGTGTTGAAACTTTGTATCCTTTATTTTCTAAAAAAATACAGTGAGGTTTTAGAAGTTCTATTTCATCATCTATCCAAAGAATATTCATTTATCTTATTTTAAAGTTTATAAAGAATAGATTTTTATCATAGAAACTCTTTTACGATTAACTCGACGAACTCAAATATACGAAAAAACAGTGTTTTATTTTACTTCTTTCAAAAAGATTTCAAATTTTAAGTCATACCTGCTTACTGAATACAGCTGGTTGATTTTTTTTTGAAAACCTTGCTTAGTATAAAAATTCTGTGCAGGAACGTTATCTTCCAAAATACGAATCCACAAAACTTCCGTTGACATATTTTCTATTTCCTCCATCAGTACTTGATGAAGCTGATTCCCTACACCTTTGCTCAAGTAATCTTTTAGAACAAAAACACGATTTATTTCTGAGATGTTTTTAGAGGTGCTGAATCCTATTTTTGAATCCATTTTTAACTTTAAATAACCAACAGGAACTCCATTATAACGTGCAATCCAATAAATATTGTTAGAATCTTTTATACTTAATACTGTTTTTTCTAAAGAAAACTCTTTTTCATAATAATTAAGCAGTTCTTCTTTATCTACAAACAAATCCCCCATAGAATCATCAAATGTAATTCTTCCTAACAACGCAATTACCTCGGCATCACTTTCTGTTGCTTTACTTATCTTTAAATTCATTTACTTTTTTGTGTATATACTTCTTTTGCTTTGCTTAATGCAATATAGCACAAAATTTAAAAACGAAAAATATTATTTTATTATCTTTGACAGATGAAAGAAAACATGGACTTTATATTAATTATAATTACCTCTTTATTTGTTTACTTTGGCTATACAAAAGGATTAATAAAACAAATAAGTTGGATTCTTTCTATGATTGTTGCCTTTATCGGCACAAAGTTATTTCATATTCCTGTTCGAAATTTCTTTATAGAGCGTCACTTAATTTCTGAAGAAACGTCTTACTTTATTAGTTTTCTTATCCTTTTAATTTTAATTATTCTATGTGTGAAATTTCTTACTTCCGCTTTTGAATCATTACTAAAAAATATTGGATTAAATTTCACTAATCGCTTCTTTGGAGCTATATTGGGTTTTCTAAAAGGTTTTATTCTAATTAGTTTGGCAATTTACATTGCTGTAACTTTTAATCTAATTCCGAAACCTGTTGATAATGAGGATTTTTCGTATTCTGCAATGGTTTATGAATTCGGTTTTATATTAACAAAAAGTTATCTACATTAAGTTTCGTTCTTTATAGGTAACATTGTATTTACACAATTTATTATACTTTTGTACCTTAAACATGGGAATAAATAGTACACATATAATATATACATCTGTGGTAATCGTTGTAGGTTTCATTCTACTATTGTTCTTATTCTTGCGTTATAGATGTAGAAAAAAAACCAAGTCAAATATAGAACAAGCTTATATATTACTTCGCCAATATACCTCATCAATCAAACAGATTATCAATTTAATTGGCGACTTAAATACCGAAAGCAATCCTTCTAAAATACACGAACTTGCAACAAGAATAAAAAACATAAAACAAGTAACTACAGAACACAAAGAAAACTTATCTCAAATCATTTTTGTAGATAGAGCTCGTTTATTTTCAAAGCATCACTTTGCTACAATGAATAAAATATATGCTATAACGAATCATTTAGAAATAATAGCAGAAACCGTAGTAAAAACTTCTCGAATTCATTCTAAAAGAAGAAAATCAGACTCTTATGTGACTCCAAGGTTGCGACAACATATTTTTGACCTACAAGAATTAATCAATCAATCTTGTTCTGAGTTCTCGCAAAACTTAAACTCGGGAGATTTTTCCAACTCTGAATACAACATCACAAAAGAGAAAATAAATATTGCTTACGAAGACGCACTTAAAGATTTATTAAAATCTACCAATAGAGATGAAATAAAACCGCTAAGTGCTATATACTACAAAGAAATAATCATCAACTACGAAATCATTGGTAATTTACTTACTAAATGTAGCGAACTTTGTAAGAATTTAAGGCATTAGTCAAATATGTAATTCAGATACAAAGATAATGCAGAACCAATATTCTTTTTCTTTACAGCTGATTCATAATCAGGAAACAAATCCGTAAATCCGTGATTGTATCTAACTCCTAATTCCCAATTTCTTTGGTAACTATACCCAAAACCTATGGCAGCCGAAATATCTAATTTCTCCGTTTTTGTTACATCGCCTTCTCCATAAATGTATTGTCTATCCTTTGGCAATGTATTATCTTTTCCTATCTCGTATGCAAACTGAGGACCTACTTCTAAAAAGAATTCACTTTCAGCTTCGGAAAAGTATGTTTTAAAAAGAACAGGAACAGCAATATAGGTTAAATATGATTTGTATGGTGGACTTTTCTCTCCATGGTTAAAATAAAGTGCCTCTAACTGTATATAGAACTGATCATCAGAACTAAGGTTGTACAATCCAAAAATACCAGCATGAAAAGAATCTCTTTTTTCAGATGGATTATTAATATCTTTTAATGCTGTTCTTTGAACTCCTCCTTTTACTCCAAATCTTAATTGTGAATACGAGAAACCAACAGCAACAATAAACAAAATCGTTGCGAACTTAATTTTCATAGTTTTATCTTTTTTTAATCCTTTTATAATATCTTTTTAACCGTATCTCCAATCTCTGCTGGCGAATCAACTACGTGGATTCCACAAGAAGCCATGATTTCCATTTTTGCCTGTGCGGTATCATCTTTTCCGCCTACAATAGCTCCTGCGTGCCCCATAGTCCTACCTTTAGGTGCCGTTTGCCCTGCTATGAATCCAACTACTGGTTTTGGTCTACCAATACTATCGTACCAGTTTGCTGCTTCAGCTTCTAACTGACCTCCTATTTCCCCTATCATTACCACACAATCCGTCTCAGAGTCATTCATGAATAATTCTAAGGCTTCTTTTGTAGTTGTTCCAATAATTGGATCTCCTCCAATACCTATTGCCGTAGAAATTCCAAATCCTGCTTTTACCACTTGATCTGCCGCTTCATAAGTAAGTGTTCCTGATTTAGAAACTATACCTACTCGTCCTTTTTTGAATACAAAACCTGGCATAATACCTACTTTTGCTTCATCAGAAGTTATAACTCCAGGACAATTTGGACCGATAAGCGTACAGTCTTTATCTTTAATGTATTCCTTTACTTTTACCATATCTCCTACAGGAATTCCTTCTGTAATACATACGATTACTTTAATCCCCGCATCGGCAGCTTCCATTACTGCATCAGGAGCAAATGCCGCAGGAACAAATATAATACTTACATCTGCACTTGTCTGCTGTACAGCATCACTAACTGTATTAAAAACGGGTTTACCTAAATGCTCTGTACCACCTTTTCCTGGCGTAACTCCTCCTACTACTTGAGTGCCGTATGCTATCATTTGTTCTGCATGGAAAGTTCCTTCAGTTCCTGTAAATCCTTGTACTATTATTTTTGAATCTTTGTTTACTAATACAGACATATATTTATGTTTTGGTGCAAATTTAGAATTTATTTTTTATTTCCTCGATGAGTTTCGGTAAGTTTTTAAGAAGAATAAGTTTCTTGTTATGTTCCCTTACAGGCTCTGCTGGAGTTCCCCAATAAACAACACCGCCTTTTAAATCTTTGGAAACTCCCGCTTGTGCTAAAACCACTGCATTTTTCTCAATTTTTATATCAGAACGAATTCCTACTTGTCCCCATATAGTTACGTTATCTTCTACAGTTACACAACCTGCAATTCCTACTTGAGAGGCAATTAAACACTTTTCACCTATAATTACCTCGTGTCCTATTTGAATTAAATTATCTAATTTACTTCCTTTCCCTATAATCGTAGAATCCGTAACTCCTCTATCTATAGTACAATTACAACCAATTTCTACATCATCTTCCACTATCACATTCCCAACAGAATGAAACTTGTCATATTTCTCTTTTCGTGTTTTATAATAAAATCCATCTCCACCTAGTACTGTTCCCGAATGAATGATTACGTTGTTTCCTATTTCACAATTATCATATATAGAAACATTGGAATGGATAATACAGTTTTCTCCTATTTTTACATTGTTTCCTATAAATGCATTCGGTTGAATCGTAGTTCCTTCTCCTATCTCTGCAGAATCCGAAATCGATGTATTAGCAGGCAGAAATGGACGAAAAAAAGAAGTTATTTTATTAAAATCTGAAAATGGATCTTCTGAAATGATAAGGCATTTATCTTCAGGACAATCTACAATTTTGTCTATAAGTATAATACTTGCATTACTATTGAGTGCTTTGTCGTAATATTTCGGATGATCCACAAAAACAATCTCTCCTTTTTGCACTCTATGAATTTCATTTATTCCTTCAATTAGGAAATCATCATCACCAACATATTGCCTACCAATACTATTGGATATTTCTTTTAATGTATATGGTCTTGGAAATTTCATATCGCAAAGATAAAATTACTTCTTTTAAAACTACATAAACTAGGTTTTCATTTTTTCGTTTTTTCTAATTACTTTTGTGAAAACAGATTGGTTATGCTAGTTATTGGAATTGCTGGAGGAACAGGTTCAGGAAAAACCACCGTTGTTGATGAAATCATGCGAATCATCGGTAAAGAAAATATTACAATTCTTACGCAAGATAATTACTATAAAGATAATTCTTCTATTTCCTTTGAGGATAGAGAAAAACTAAATTACGACCACCCAAATTCCATTGATTTTGATTTATTAATCTATCAAATAAAAGAGTTAAAAAAAGGAAATACAATACATCAACCAATATATTCCTTTGCAAAACATAATCGAGAACAAGAAACTACTCTCATTAAACCTAAAAAAATAATACTTGTTGAAGGAATACTAATTTTTTCCAACTTAGAACTACTAAACGAATTAGATATAAAAGTTTTCATTTCTACTGATGATGATGAAAGATTGATAAGGAGAATCAGAAGAGATATAAAAGAACGAAACAGAACATTAGAGGAAGTTCTATCTCGATACCAAACTACACTAAAACCAATGCATGAACAATTTATAGAGCCTTCAAAAAAATACGCCGACATCATAATCCCAAATATGAAAAGAAATCCAGCTTCTATAGAAATTCTTACCAATTTTATTCAAAATCGTCTAAACACACAAAATGAATCAAGATAATACTGAAAATAAAACATCTAACAGCAAACTAATACAAGTGTTACTAAAAAAACTATTTTGGCACAAGTACTTCTTGATTAGTTTCTTGTTCCTTGTATGGATGATTTTTTTTGACACAAATTCAATCCTAACTCACTACGATTTACAAAAACAAATAAACAAGTACCAATCAGAAAAGAATGCACTAGAAAAGAAAATTGAAGAAAGTGAAACCAAATATACAAGTCTAAAAAACGACAAGGAAGCACGCGAAAGATATGCACGCGAAAATTACTTTATGAAAAAAGATAACGAAGATATAATCATAGTTACTTATGAACAAGATTCCTTAAAAAAACAAAATTGAATAAAGACCTACTTAACGAAGATGTTCAAAACTACCTTACGGACAATATAAATGCAAATATTCCTAAGTTTGCATTACAAAAATCTCCTTTTTCTACTGTTTCTTCTTTTGAGCTGACTACTCAACTGCAAGGAAAAAAAATTGCTTCTAAAAAAATCCCTTTCTTACTATCACACAATCAAATTATCTTTCCGCCACACCTAAATCTTGAACAATCAAGTTCACAAATAGTTGCAGAATTCAAATCCTCACTTTTCAGTGGAAAAACAGGAATTGATTTAAGTTGTGGATCTGGCATAGATGCATACTTTATCTCTAGAAACTTTACTGATTATTTTGCTGTAGAACCTAAT
This sequence comes from Flavobacteriales bacterium, assembly GCA_020635515.1. Classification (GTDB taxonomy): domain Bacteria; phylum Bacteroidota; class Bacteroidia; order Flavobacteriales; family Weeksellaceae; genus JACJZS01. The sequence continues at coordinate 1,165,261 of JACJZS010000002.1, read as the reverse complement.
TTGGAATTACTGGAAATCGTAAAACATAATTTTGCTGTACTCAAAAATCAAACTCAATTCATAAATAGTACTTCCGAAGAATTCCTAGAAATAAACAACCAAAAATTTGACCTTATCTACTTAGACCCAGATAGAAGAAGTAAAAACAATAAAAAAAATGTCCTTTTAGAAGATTTACAACCAAACATACTTGAAATTAAAGATAAACTCTTAAATTTTGGAAAAAATATAGTCATAAAACTTTCTCCACTTATAGATATTTATCAATTAATCTTACAAATCCCAAATATTCATACGCTCTACTTAATTGCTCACAAAAATGAACTTAAAGAAGTTTTGCTAATTTTAGACAAAAACTTGCATAAAAATCCAACAATTCATTGTGTAAATCTCGAAACAAATCAAAAAATAGTTTCTTTCTCTTATCTTGATGAGAAAGAACTTGGAATTAAACTTTCTAATCCTAAAAAATACATCTACATTCCCAATGTTGCGATTATGAAATCTAATGGTTTTAAATCCTTGTCTTTTCAATTAAACCTAGAAAAATTAGACCTAAACTCGCATATCTACACTTCAAACAAATTAATTAATTTCCCTGGAAATTCTTATGAAATAGTAGGTAATTTAGTTTTAAAAAACATCAAAAAAACACAGGCAAATATTATTTCTAAAAACTATCCTCTTGATGCAAAACAAATCAAAAACAAATACAAAATAAAAGACGGAGGAGAGAATTTTTATTTATTTACTCAATCTTGTGGAAAAATAATTGCTCTGAAGCTAAAAAAAATTATTCCTCAATAAACCGTTGATTAATTTCATTGTACGAATCAATTCTTCTATCTCGTAAAAAAGGCCAATGAATTCGTTTCTCATTAATCTCGTTTAAATCTAATTCTTGTACAATATTTTCTTCTTTGTCGTGTGATGCTTGGTACAAAACAGAACCAAAAGAGTTTGTCACAAAACTTCCTCCCCAAAATTTCATTTTTCCATCTTGCTCATATCCTACTCGATTAACCGAAACAACAGGAACTCCATTTGCTACAGAATGACTTTTCTGAATCGTTTGCCAAGCATTGTACTGCTCTTTATTCGTTGATTCATCTTGAGAAGTATCCCAACCAATTGCCGTAGGATAGAATAAAATTTCCGCTCCTTTTAACGCTGTAATTCTAGATGCTTCTGGATACCACTGATCCCAACAAATTAAAACGCCTATTTTTGCATACTTAGTTTCAAAAACCTTATATCCTAAATCTCCTGGTGTAAAATAAAATTTCTCATAAAATGCTGGATCATCGGGAATGTGCATTTTTCTGTATTTTCCTAAGTAAGAACCATCTGCATCTATTACAGCAGTGGTATTATGATAAATTCCGTGTGTTCTTTTTTCGAATAAAGATGCTACAATTACAACTCCTAACTCCTTAGCTAACTGCTCAAAAAGCTCTGTTGTTTTCCCTGGGATTGACTCTGCCAAAGAAAAATTCTCATAATCTTCTACATCACAAAAGTATAAACTAGAGAAAAGTTCTTGTAAACAAATAATTTGAGCTCCTTGCTTTGCGATCTCTCTGATTTTCTCTACTGATTTATCTATGTTTTGTTGCTTATTTTCTACGCAACTCATTTGAATTAAACCTACTTTTACTTTCATAGAAACTATCTAATTTTATCAATACAAATAAAAGATAAAAAATTGAATTCCTTTTAAAAAACTCCATTTAAAAATAAATATTATTTTGCATACTATCTCAATATTCTAATCCAAATGTGTATATTTATAAAGCAGTTTAATCAAAATAGAATGATAGAAAAAATCAAAACATTTAACGAAAATACCTTAGCAATTGAAGTAATAGGTAGTTTTACAGAAACCGATGAAAAGCTCGCTCAGACTTTCTTCAAGCAAAAAATAGATGAAGGGTTTGAATATGTAAATGTACTTATAAAATTAGATGAATTAAAATTGAATCAAAGCAGTACAAAAGCTTTTATGGAAGATATAATTTGGACGTTACGAAACTATAAAAACATGGGAAATATCGCCATTGTTGCTCACTCTAAAATACTAAAAGCTCTAGTTCCGTTAGACGCTTTTTTCTTTGAACGACTAAAAAAAGGTTTTGAAGAGCGTTACTTTGATGTTTCTCAGATTGATAAAGCACTTGAATTTGTAAGTCAAAAAAAGAATTAACCATGAATCTAAAACAAATTAGAGCATTATTAGGTTGGTGCTCTGTAATCAACTTCGCATTATTATTTTTAATAGGAATTATTTACTTATTTTTTAATAATAGTCTCTATAGTGTTTTTAGCTATTTCATGAATATTTCTAAACCATCTTTTGAAATGTATTGGTTGGAAGTGCTTGCTGTTTGGAAAATTGGAGTTTGGGTTTTCTTTATTATTCCTTATTTCGCTACCGTAATTGTTAGCAATAAAGAAACCAAATAAAGCATTTTTTACTCTTACATTTTTAAATTATTTTCGAACAATCCAAATGTCTTGAGGAATGTAATTTCCTTGGATTTGAGGCTCGCTATGTTGTACGATTTCCATTGGTTGAAAAAGATTTTCTAGATAAGATTTGGGTTGAAAAGCAGAATACGTTCTATGTCCCTGTGTTACATTTCCTCGCACAACAAGACTTCCTCCGCGAAAAGCCTCTACTTCTGAAAGAGATAATTTTGAAATGAAATTTTCCCCTTGTGTAGTCAATAATAAGATTCCTTTAGGTTTTAAAACTCTGTATAATTCCGCAAACCATTCTTCGTGTTTTTTTTCAGATAGATGTGTAAAAATAGAAATCCCATAAATGAAATCAAAAAAGTTATCTTCGTAAGGTAGCTTTGCATCTAACGTATTGAGATTAAACGAAACTTTTGGAATATTTTTTTGATTCCATTCTATCGTTTTTTTATTGTAATCGGTGGCATAATATCCATTGTTTTTATTTTCTAGTAGTTTGGGAATATGACGAATAATTCGAGCAGGTCCGCATCCCCAATCTAGAATATTTACCTCTTGTAAATCTACATACTTTGAAACCTCTTCAACCAACCATTCTGCTGTTTTTCTTCCTCCTAAATAGTATTTTTCATAATTAAGTTGGAAAGATTCATACATAAGATAATCAGGAGGAAATAATACCGAAGAATTTCTTTTTTTAAAAGCACGATTTGATTTATCGTTTTTAACTTTAAGAATATAAAAACGAACGGTATCAGAAAACTGTAATAAATTTATTTTTCGAAGTAAAGAAGAAAAGAATACTTTAATATTCATGAAAAAGTTCATTTTTTAGATTGAAAATTGAACAAAATACTATTTTTATGAAAATAAACAGGTATCTTATTAGGTTGTTGTTTTCTTTTTCTATAAAACTTAGAAAAATTACGATAAAAATAAAAATGAGCTTTTAAAATTGCTGAGATGTAAGAAAATTTACCTAAAAATAAAAAACGAATTCCAGCAATACCATCTAATACCATTCGCGTAAAAAGTATAAAAAACAATGATTTTTGAGGTAAATTCTTTAGAAGCATCAATAGATTATTTCTAAAGTTTAAATATACTTTTTTAGAAGATGTTTTGTTTAGTGTTCCTCCTCCTAGATGATAAACAGTTGATTTCCCGGTATAAAAAATTTTATTTCCTGCATTTTTTAATCTCCAACATAAATCAATTTCTTCCATATGAGCAAAAAAATCAGCATCGAATCCACTAAACGAATCAAAAGATGACTTTCTAATAAAAAAACAAGCTCCACTTGCCCAAAATACTTCAGTTTCATCGTCGTACTGACCGTTATCTTTTTCTATGTTTTCAAAAATTCTTCCTCTACAATACGGATAACCAAATTTGTCAATCAATCCTCCTCCTGCTCCTGCATATTCAAAGTATTCTTTGTTGGTATAACTTAGAATTTTTGGTTGAATTACTGCAATAGAATCATCTTTTTTAAATAATTCCAATACAGGAGAAATCCAATTTTTGGTTACCTGTACATCTGAATTCAAAAGACAATATACGTCTGTATTTATTTGTTGTAATCCTAAATTATAACCTTCTGTAAATCCATAATTATGAGAATGTCGAATAATTTTAATGTTTGAAAAATTACGTTGTACATACTCAACAGAATCATCAGTGGAATGATTATCAATAATGTAAATCGGGAAATCCTGAGAATACTCTACAACGGAAGGCAAGAATTCTTGAAGTAGTTTTTTTCCATTCCAATTGAGAATTACAATTGCTAAATCCATTAATAATCTCTTCCTTTTTTATACTTCCACCTTTTATGCGACCATAACCATAATGCTGGTTGCTGTTGTATGTTTTCTTCTAAAAGTGAAAAGAATTTATCTACAATTTCATATTCCTCAAACTTTTCTGCATTAGGATTAATTTTTATAAACTCGGTGTGGTAATGATTTCTCTTTAACTTGGTAGTTTTCATGTAAATCACATCAAAATCTTTTCTGCGAGCTACCTTGTCGTATCCTATAAAAACAGGTGTTTCTTGATTTAAAAACTCTAATTCATGGTGAATATGAGCACGGTAAGGACTTTGGTCAGCAATAAAAAGATAGATATTTTCTCCATCTTGAGGAATTCTCATTATATGTTTTCCTACATCATAAAATTCAACTGGAATCGTTCCGAATCGACTTCGTAATTCGTTTATTTTTTTATTCCAAAAAGGATTGTTTACCTTTTGAAAAATGGCATATTTATTCTTTTGTGGAAGAATATTTCCTGTTCCTATGTGGTATTCCCAATTAAAAAAATGTCCTGCAAGCAGAATTACGTTTTTTTTATTCTTTTTTGACTCATACAAAACTTGTTCATTTGAGAATGTATGAACTTTTGCTAATTGTTCTTTTGATAGCGAGAAAAGCTTAATGGTTTCTACTATATAATCAGCAAAATTTTTATAAAAATCTCTCTGAATTTTCGCCAATTCTTTTTTTGATTTTTTGGGAAAAGAAGCTCTTAAATTGCTCTTGATTGTTCCTCTTCTATAACCAATAAAGTAATAATTAAGTGTAAAGAAAAAATCAGCAATCAAGTACAAAATACCAAAAGGTAATTTGGAAAAAAAAATCAATATTGCATGATAAATTTTATTCAAAGTAATTTATTAGTTTCTTTTGAAGAAGCTTTCCACAAAGTCTTTCTTGTCAAAAAGTTGTAAATCTTCCATTTTTTCACCTACACCTATATACTTAATCGGAATTTTAAACTGATCGGAAATTCCAATAACAACGCCTCCTTTTGCTGTACCATCGAGCTTTGTGATTGCCAACGCACTTACATCGGTAGCGGAAGTAAATTGTTTTGCTTGCTCAAAAGCATTTTGTCCTGTAGAACCATCAAGAACCAAAAGAACTTCGTGAGGAGCATCTGGAATTACTTTCTGCATTACTCGCTTTATCTTGGACAGTTCATTCATTAGGTTTACCTTATTATGAAGTCTTCCTGCGGTATCCAAAAGTACCACATCTGCATCTTGAGCAACAGCAGATTGCACAGTATCAAAAGCAACCGAAGCAGGATCACTTCCCATTTTTTGTTTTACAATCGGAACTCCTACTCTCTCAGACCAAATTACCAACTGATCTACAGCCGCTGCACGGAAAGTATCCCCTGCACCTAAAACTACTTTCTTCCCTGATTGTTTTAAAATGTGAGCTAATTTACCAATAGTTGTTGTTTTACCAACTCCATTCACACCAACTACCATAATTACGTATGGTTTTTTATCTTCATCGCGTATATCGGTATCGTTATTTACCAACAATCCTTGAATTTCTTCTCGTAAAATTCTATCTAATTCTTCGGTAGAGGTGTATTTATCTTGTTCTACGCGTTTTTCTATTCTCTCTATTATCTTTACTGTGGTTGCAACTCCCACATCAGAAGCAATTAGAACTTCTTCTAAATCATCTAAAACCTCATCATCTACTTTGCTCTTTCCTATAAAAGTTTTGGTGAGTTTTTCAAAGAAAGACTTATTGGTTTTCTCTAATCCTTTATCGAGTGTTTCCTTTGACTCTTTATCTCTTTTAAATACCTTTTTAAACCAGCTCATAACAGCACAAATATAACAAAAAAACCATTCACGTTTGCGAATGGTTTTGATTTTTTATGTATATGTAAAATTATCCTTTTAGGAAATCATTTACATTATCTGCATTCATTACTTTTTCTACGAATACGTATGCACCAGACTTTGGAGATTTTACCATTTTTATGACTTTTGCCATTTTCTTAGAATCTCCTGATTTAAGCGTTGCTACTACTTTCTTTGCCATAACTTAAATATTTTTCTATTAATTATTTAATTTCCTTGTGAACAGTGTACTTTCTAAGTATAGCATTATACTTTTTCATCTCTATTCTATCAGGAGTATTTTTTTTATTTTTAGTTGTAATGTATCTAGAAGTCCCTGGAACACCACTTTCTTTGTGTTCAGTACATTCCAATATCACCTGTATTCTATTTCCTTTTTTTGCCATGATTTTCTTACTTTAAAAATCCTTTATATTTAGCTCTAGTAACAGCTTCTTCTACACCAACTTTATTTATGGTTCTCAATCCGTGATTACTTACCTTTAATGTAATCCACTCATTACTACTAGGAATGAAGAATTTTTTGGTAAATAAATTCACATTAAAACGACGTTTAGTTTTATTGTTGGCATGAGAAACATTGTTCCCAACCATTGCTCGCTTCCCTGTGATTTGACATATTTTAGACATAATACAATCGCTATTTTATAAACGGACTGCAAAGTAACGAATATTTTATTAGTCTTACAAACTTTTTTTTGATTTTATTAAAATTTTCTGAGATAACGCATATGCAAGTATAATTCCTAGTAAAAACATAAGGATTCTAGAGATGTAATCTCCATATTTAGTATATACCGTTTTTTCATTATTTAGCTGTATCTCTCCTCGTAAAGACCCTTGTTCCATAAAATCCAAATGCTCCAATATATCTCCTTTCTGATTTATAAAACAAGACACTCCGCTATTAGCACTTCTTGCAATACTTCTCCTGCTTTCTATCGCTCTCAATTTCGCGTATACCAAAAGCTGTTTATACCCTTGTGAATCTTCCCACCAAGAATCATTAGTCATTATAAATAATGCTTGAGCTCCTTTTTTTACGTAATCCGTAACAAATTCTCCATAAATGCTCTCATAACAAATAATTGGTGCAACCTTAATTCCACCATTTTCAAAAACTTCTCGCTCCTTTTGGGTACCTAATGAATGCATAGTTCCGTCGAATATTTTTGCCAATCCTGCAAAATACTCACTAAACAATCCTGCAAAAGGTATTTTCTCCACTCCTACTACCAGTTTCGATTTATGATACACCTCCAATGTATCATTTTTCGTCACTTCTACAGCAGAATTAAAATGTTCTTCGTAATTGCGTGTATATGGATTATAAAATACAGATTCTCTATTTGGTTTATTATTTTCAGAAAAAACGGAATGAAACTCCGTCCCAGAAACAAATGCTAAATCTTTATTCTTTTTAGAACTTAACCAATCTCGAATCATGTTAATTAGATAATTAGATTCCCTAGAATCGTACAAAAGACTTCCTGTTCCTGGAAAAGCTGTTTCTGGAGCTACTACATACTTGGTATTTTCTGTAATTTTATTGTCTGCTAGTTGAAGTAATTCTGCAGTAATATCTTTACTACTTTTTGTGTACTTTTCGGTATACGGATCTAATTCTGGCTGAACTACTACCACCTCTATCTTCTCTCCTTTTTCTTCATAAGTATTGTATTGAATTAAAGAGATACTAATAGGGATTATTATAAACAAAGAAGTATACGTTACTAAACGCTTTATATAAATTCGTTTTCTACTCGCTTGGTATGCTCTATAATTATAAAAGATTAAAATATTAACCAAAATAATCCATAACGAACCTCCAAAAACACCTGTAAATTCATACCACTGAATCCATTTATGATAATCCGCGAAAACATTTCCTAAATTAAGCCAAGGAAAAGTGCATTCCCAATCAAGATGAAAGGTTTCAAAAGCAATCCAAACACATGGCAAAAATACTAATCCAAAATACGAACCTGCACTCTTTTTTACAAAATGATAACACAAAAACGTAATACTCATCAGCAAACTATTCGCCAAAACAGGAAAAATAAGAGCTTCTACTGCGTAACTTCCATCTGGTCTTTTTGCAAAATACAACCAATGAATCACAATTAAATTCCAAATAAAGAATGAAAGGTATGAATAACTAAAAACTTTTAAATAACTATATTTTTCTTTATTAATTATAATGTGTTGTTCAATCAACAAAAGAGGAACAAATGCTATAAATATAAGTAAAGGGAAGCCATACGTTGGCCAAGATAAACCAAATAAGACTCCAGATAATACAGATAATACTAATTTTCGTTGCATTTTATTTTTTCTAATCAAACAAACTTTTTTGCGAGGAAAAACCGCCACTATATCCTAAATGCTTATATGCTTTTTCGGTAACTTCTCTACCTCTAGGCGTACGCATCAAAAATCCTTCTTGAATCAAAAACGGCTCGTATACTTCTTCTAATGTTCCTGCATTCTCTCCAACTGCAGTAGCAATAGTAGTAAGACCGACAGGACCTCCTTTAAATTTTTCGATAATTGTGGTAAGTACTTTATTATCCATTTCATCTAATCCGTATTTATCTACTTTTAAAGCACTTAATCCTAATTTGGATAAATCTAATGTAATTCTTCCATCTCCTTTTATCTGAGCAAAATCTCTAACTCTACGCAGAAGTGCATTTGCGATTCTTGGAGTTCCTCTGCTTCTTCCTGCAATTTCTAACGATGCATCTAAATCTATCGGAGCTCCTAATATACGAGAACTTCTCTCTATAATAGTGCCTAGAAGTTCTTGTTTGTAATATTGTAAACGCAAATTAATTCCGAACCTAGCACGTAGTGGAGCAGTCAATAATCCAGATCGAGTAGTTGCACCGATAAGCGTAAATGGATTTAAGTTTATTTGTACACTTCTTGCATTGGGCCCTGACTCTATCATAATGTCGATTTTGTAATCCTCCATTGCGGAATACAGATACTCTTCTACAATAGGAGATAAACGATGAATTTCATCTATAAATAAAACATCGTTTTCTTCTAGGTTAGTAAGCAATCCTGCTAAATCTGCAGGCTTATCAAGCACAGGCCCCGAAGTTATTTTAATTCCCACGCCTAACTCATTTGCAATTATGTTTGCAAGTGTGGTCTTACCAAGCCCTGGAGGACCGTGAAGCAATACGTGATCAAGTGATTCTGTTCGAAGTTTTGCTGCCTTTACAAAAATCTCTAGATTTTCCATTAGGTGTTCTTGTCCCGCAAAATCTTTAAAACTTTGTGGACGAAACTTTTCTTCTATTACTAAATCCTCAGAAGAAAAAAACTCCTTTTCGGGATTAGAAAATTCTGACATAAGGCAAAATTAATGTTTTTTGCAAGTAATCAATAAAAATTATAGCAGAACTTATAAAAAAATCTACTTTTGTAATAAGGTATTAATACCCAAGGAATGACACTTACTGGAACTATAAAAAAAATGATTACTCAAAACGGAAATCCCATTCAGTATTATGGTGATTTCAATGGAGAGTTTGTGAATATAAATCAACTCATAACCAAAAATTTAGAAATAGAACACACAGGTTTTGAATGCTTTAATTGCCACAAAAACAAAAAGATACTTGCTATGGGATATTGTTTTGACTGTTTTTCTAAAGTACCACAAACAGGAGAGTATATACTAAGACCAGAACTGAGTACTGCTCATTTAGAAAAAGAAGATAGAGATTTGGAATACGAAAAAAAAGTTCAACTGCAACCACACGTGGTATACCTAGCCAATACAGGAAATCTAAAAGTAGGCGTTACTAGAGAAACCCAAATTCCTACTCGATGGATTGACCAAGGAGCATCGGAAACCATCTTGTTTGCAAAAACAGAAAATCGATATTTGGCAGGAATTATTGAAGTAGAATTAAAAAAATACATTTCTGACAAAACGCAATGGAAAAAAATGTTGTCTAATGACATTAAAACTATTGACCTTCTTAAAGAAAAAGACGAATTAAGAGAAAAACTGTCTAATGAATTACAAAAATATATTGCAAACTCATCAAACAGTTATATTTTTAATTATCCCCTGTATGAAAATCCAAAAAAAATAAAATCATTTTCTTTTAAAAACCATACTACACTCAACGATAAGCTAATAGGTATAAAAGGACAATACCTCATTTTTGAAAATCAAGTACTTAATTGGAGAACTCACGAAGGATATACTATCGAATTACGAGTAAAGAGCTAAAGTAGAATTTCTACGATACGCTACTTTCTTTCTTCATGTATCCGTCTACTTTTTCTTTTAATTCTTCTGCTTTCTTTTTGGCAGTTTCACTAAACTCAGAAGCATACCCTTCACACTCCGCTTTTAATTCGTCAACTTTCTTTTTAAGTTTTTTTCTCGTTTTTTCTCCTGAATCTGGTGCTAATAAAAGTCCTGTTGCTGCTCCAACAACTGCTCCTAATACAATTCCTGCTAATAAATCTGATCCTTTCATTTTAAATTATGTTTATAGTTAAAAAAATTCGTACACTTCCGAAATGTACAAAAATAATACCAAAAAATCATTACTTTTGCATTAAATTTTTTATCTAATGCCTAAAATATCTTTACGAGGAAAAAACATACCTGAATCTCCGATTAGAAAGCTAGTACCTTACTCTAGAAAAGCCAAAAGTAGAGGAATAAAAGTATTTCATCTAAACATAGGACAACCTGATATATTATCTCCAAGTTCTGCTATTAAAGCCATTAAAAATATAGAACTCGATATTCTTCCTTATTCTGAATCAGAAGGAAATTTAAGCTATAGAAAATCATTAAAAAAATATTACCAAAGTTTTGGGATTAATACTATTGATGAATCAAATTTCGTCGCTACAAATGGTGCTTCTGAAGCTCTTATGCTTACTCTTTCTACCATTTGCGACAATGGAGATGAAGTAATTATCCCTGAACCATACTATGCTAATTATAATGGATTCTTGCATTTGTTTGATATAAATGTAGTTCCTATAATTTCAGAAATAGATAAAGATTTTGCATTGCCAGACATCAATAAAATGCAAAAGAAAATAACCTCAAAAACAAAGGCAGTATTGCTTTGTAATCCAAACAATCCAACTGGTTATGTTTATTCTAAGGAAGAACTAAAAAAAATAGGCGATTTCTGTCTAAAGAATGACATTTTTCTAATTGTAGATGAAGTATACAGAGAGTTTGTGTACGAAACCGAGCATCACTCCATTCTTTCCTTTAATGAATATAAAGATATAGCTATTGTTATTGATTCTGAATCTAAAAGGTACAGCATGACAGGAATTCGTTTAGGATTTGTTGTCACTCAAAATCAGGAAGTTATAAATGCCGTAATTAAAGCTGCACAAACTCGACTTTCTCCTCCTCTTTTAGCTCAAATTTGTGCCACCGCAGCACATGAAAGTAATGATAATTACCTTGTAGAAGCAAAAGAAGAATATTTAAGACGAAGAAATACGCTTAGTAAACTACTCGAAGATGTCCCTAATATAAAATTCTCAATTCCTAAAGGTGCTTTTTATTCTATTGTAGAACTTCCTATAGACAACTCAGATAATTTTGCTAAATGGTTACTCGACGAATTTTCTTTAGATAATCAAACCATAATGGTTGCACCTGCTACAGGATTTTATTCTAACTCAAAACTTGGAGAAAAGCAAATACGAATTGCATACGTACTCAATGAAGAGGATTTAAAAATATGCATAAAAATCTTGAAAAAAGCACTTGAAGAATATCCTAATAAACAATAAAATGAACCTTCAAGAAAACATATCTTTAAAATCCTACAACACCTTTGGCATCAACTGCAAAACAAAGTATTTTACTGAATGTTTCTCCATAAAAGAAATAACCGAAGCTGTTGCATTTTCTAAACAAAACAATATACCTTTTTTGGTACTTGGAGGAGGAAGTAATGTTCTTTTCACAAAGGATTTTTTAGGATTAACTATTAAAATTAATTCCAAAGGGATTTATACAGAAAAAAATGATGAAAATCACATTCTTGTAACTGCACAAGCAGGAGAAAACTGGAATGATTTTGTACAACACTGTATAAACAATGAATACGGAGGAATTGAAAACCTTTCTTTAATTCCAGGGAATGTAGGGACAGCTCCTATACAAAACATTGGTGCGTATGGTTTAGAAATAAAGGATATTTTTTATGAATTAAAAGCATTAAATGTAGAAACCTTACTCGAAGAAGTTTTCTCTTTAAAACAATGCAAATTTGGTTACAGAGATTCTTTTTTCAAAAACGAAGGAAAAGGAAAATACATTATTCTAAGTGTTACGTTTAGACTTACCACAAAAAACCATAACATCAATACCTCGTACGGAGATATTACACAAATCTTAAATAAACAAAACATTACCAAACCAACACTAAGGCAAGTAAGTGATGCTATAATTCACATTAGGGAAAGTAAACTCCCAAATCCAAAAGAAATAGGAAATGCTGGAAGTTTTTTTAAAAATCCTACCATAAATACAGAACAATTTAATACGTTACAACAAAAATTCCCTGACCTAAAAGGATATGAAAATGCAAATGGAATTAAAATTTCTGCTGCATTTCTAATTGAAAAAGCAAACCTAAAAGGAAAACGATTCGGAAACTGCGGAATTCATGAAAAGCAAGCGTTAGTTCTTGTAAATTATTCAGATGCGACAGGACAAGAAATTTATGAACTTTCTCAGCATATAATTAACATTGTAAATAAAGAATTTAATGTACTTTTACAAGCGGAAGTAAACGTAATCTAACTCAACCTATGAAGATACTTTTATTACCTTTTTCTGGAATTTTTTGGATTATTACCACATCGAGAAATCTTCTCTACAACTGGAATATACTTCCATCTAAAAGTTTTGCTACCAAAAATATCGTAATTGGCAACCTAAGCACAGGAGGAACAGGAAAATCTCCTATGACCATGTACTTAGTAGATTTACTAAAAGATAAAGGTTTAGTTGCTGTACTTAGTAGAGGATACAAAAGAAAAACAAGAGGATTTAGAGTAGCGTCATACAATACAACCGAAAAAGAAGTTGGTGATGAGCCAATGCAGTTTTTTAATCGCTTTAAAAATAAAATAATCGTTAGCGTTTGCGAAAGCCGAGTGTTTGGAATAAAAAAATTAATTGAATACTACAATCCAAAAATTATCTTACTAGATGATGCTTACCAACATCGAAAGTTTAAATCTGACTTTAATATACTTTTGACTGACTACGAAAATCCATACTATGAGGATTATCTTTTGCCAGCAGGAAACCTTAGAGAATCTAAATTATTTTCTAATCGTGCAAATATAATCGTAGTAACCAAATGTCCATCTTCGATTACCGAGAAAGAAAAAGAGGAAATTAAAACTAGATTAAAACCTAAACCAAACCAATCTGTTTATTTTTCCAGTATAGTTTATTCCGATAAAATTCATTCCAGCAAACACTTTATTAGTTCTAATCAATTCAAAGACATAGATGTACTGCTTGTTACAGGAATTGCTAAAAGTGACAATTTAGAAAAATATTGTGCTCTTCAATTTAATTCTGTCTTACATAAAAAATTCCCTGATCATTATAGGTATATTCAAGAAGACATTACAAGCATTAGAAGTGAATTCGAGAAAATATCTTCGAGAAAAAAAATAATTCTAACTACTGAAAAAGATTTTATGAGATTAAGCGGATATGAATCAATAGACAATAATTTGTTTTTTATTCCTATCGAGGTAGAAATTGATAAAAAAGAAGAGTTCAATACCCAAATTCTAAATTATGCTCAAAAAAATTCATCAAACAGCTGATTTTATTTTCAATCAAATTCAAGATACTCCTGATATTGCAATTGTATTAGGTTCTGGATTAAAAAATTTACAAAATGAAGTTGACATCATAAAGACAATTCCTTATGGAGTTATTCCTAATTTCCCTAATACTACCGTGGAAGGTCATACAGGAAACTTGATATTTGGAATGTTGGAAGGAAAAAAAATACTAATGATGTCTGGTAGATTTCATTATTACGAAGGATTTTCAATAAAGGAAGTAACTTTTCCTATTCGTGTTTTCAAGCAATTAGGAATCAATAAATTAGTTCTTTCCAACGCTTCTGGTGGAGTAAATCCAAACTTTAAAATAGGAGATGTAATGCTCATAAAAGACCATATAAATATGATGCCTGAACATCCTTTGAGAGGGAAAAATTACGATGAATTAGGACCACGATTTGTTGATATGTCTTGTGCTTATGATTTAGAATACTTAGAAATCGCAGAAAAACACGCAAGAAAGAATAATATTGCTATTCACGAGGGAATTTACCTTGCACTACAAGGTCCTACTTTTGAAACTCCAGCAGAATACGGAATGGTAATTAATCTTGGTGCTGACACCGTAGGAATGAGTACTGTCCCTGAAGTAATCGTTGCTAAACATCAAGGAATGCGTTGCTTTGGAATTTCGGTAATTACCGATTTAGGAAATCCAGACACTAGAGAAAGTATCTCTCATGAAGACGTACTTAATGCAGCAAACATAGCAATGCCAAAAATTATAAAAATTGTAAAAGGTTTAGTTTCTGAAATTTAATTGTTAAATTACTTTTACCGAAGACAGCAATAATATAAATTTTGAGCAATACCTCAAGGAGCAATTTATTTCTTTGAGGTATTTTTTTTGTCACACTAACTACCACAAAAGTAAATATAAAAAAAGCTCTCACTTAAAGTGAGAGCTTCGTAGCCCGTAGGGGAATCGAACCCCTCTTTCCAGAATGAAAATCTGAGGTCCTAACCGATAGACGAACGGGCCGACAGATTTTTATAAGCTATTAACTAACTTAGTTAATTTACTTTTTAAATTTGACGCTTTATTCTTATGAATAATATTTCTTTTTGAAAGTTTATCAATCAAAGAAGAAACTCCTGGAAGTTTTTTTAATGCTTCCGCTTTATCCGTTTCATTTCTAAACTCTTTTATTGCAGTACGAGCAGATTTATGATAATATCTATTTCTCGCTTTTTTAACTGCGTTTTGTCTTATTCTTTTTAATGCTGACTTATGATTCGCCATTTGTTCTTTATTCTATTTTTGAGTACTTTATTAGTGCGTCCTCTAAATTTTAGAGTGCAAATATATACCAATATTTTTAAATTACAAAAAAAATAATTCTTTTTTTTTAAAAAAAGGTCACATACATTCAGCATGTGACCTTTTATCTATTTATTTAGATGCTTAGGTAATTTCTAAACATGCTCTCCTAAATGATGATGCTCATCGATAAGCGGTCCTCCTTCTATAATTTCTTGAGAAGATCCGTTTGCAAACTTCTCAAAGTTTAAGTGGAATGAATGAGCTAACTGGATAGCAGTTTTAATATACTGACCTTTATCCACCCAAGTATTCATAGGATCTAATATCTCTGATGGAACTCCTGGACAATACTTTGGAACATGTAAACCAAATATTGGATTCATAGAATACTCCATATCATCTAATTTACCTTCTAATATATCCGTAATCATTGCACGAGTGTATTTAAGTTTAATTCTATTACCTACACCGTATTTTCCACCACTCCATCCAGTGTTAATTAACCAAACATTAACGCCTGTTTCTTTCATTTTATCACTTAACATTTCAGCATACTTAGCTGGGTGTAAAGGCATAAAAGGTGCACCAAAACACGCTGAGAACGCAGGTACTGGCTCTGTAATACCAGCTTCGGTACCAGCTACCTTAGCAGTATATCCAGACATAAAGTGATATGCAGCTTGACCTGGAGTCAATTTAGATACAGGAGGAAGAACTCCAAATGCATCACAAGTTAAGAAAAATACATTCTTAGGATTTTTACCTAATGAAGGCTCTATAATATTATTGATATGATCGATAGGATAAGAAACTCTGGTATTTTGTGTAATTGACGCATCAAAATAATCAACTTCACTTGTTCCTTCTTTGTATACAATATTCTCTAAAAGAGCTCCTTTTTTGATTGCTTTGTAAATATCTGGTTCTTTTTCCTCTGTTAAATCAATTACTTTTGCATAACATCCTCCTTCAAAATTGAAAATCACATCATCTTTTGTCCAACCATGCTCATCATCACCGATTAATTTTCTATTAGGATCTGCAGATAAAGTTGTTTTACCTGTTCCTGAAAGACCAAAGAATAATGCGGTATCTCCACCTTCTCCTAAGTTAGCTGAACAGTGCATAGGAAGAACGTCTTGTTTTGGCAATAAGAAGTTAAGTGCAGAGAAAATCCCTTTTTTCATTTCTCCTGTATATCCTGTACCACCTACCAATGCAATTTTTTTAGTAAAATTAAGTATTGCAAAGTTTGATGCTCTTGTTTTATCTACCGCTGGATCTGCTAAAAATCCTGGAGCATCTACTACCAACCAATCTTCTTCAAAATTTTCAAGTTCAGAATCTTTTAAACGAAGAAACATATTATTTACAAAGAATGCTGACCATGGATATTCCGTAACTGTTCTTACATTAACTTGGTATCTAGAATCTGCACAAACCGCTCCATCATGCACATATACTTCTTTATCTCCTAAATAATCCACCACCTTGTCATACAACTTGTCAAAATCCTCTGAAGCAAAAGGAATGTTTATTTTCCCCCACCATACATCGTTTTCTGTAATAGCATCTTTTACAATAAATCTATCCTGAGGAGATCTTCCTGTAAACTTTCCTGTATTGATTGCTAAAGTACCACTATCAGCAATAGTTCCCATTTTTTTATCGATGGTTTCTTGCGTTAATTGGTCTTTTGAAAGTTGCCATTGAATGTTCTCACTCTTAATTCCGTACTTGTTTAAATTTTTCATTATTTGAACTTTTTAATAACACCACAAAGGTACTAAGGTTATATCATATATTTAATGAGCAAAATCTTATCTGAATATGAATTATTTAATGCGTTTTAATTTGTAATTATGAATATAAATAGTTATATTACTAAGCGTTACACCTAAATTCCATTAGATTCAATTAAATGAAATCATACTTCCATTTTCTCTAAATAATAATTCTCTTTTTGAGTCATTTCTTCTTTTTGTTTAATGGTTTTATCTTTGTATCCACATAAATGCAAAACGCCATGAATCATGACTCTATACAGTTCATTTTTCTCTGACACATTATTATTCTTTGCATTTTCTTTTATTCTATCTACAGAAATGAAAATATCTCCCGAAACCTCTTTATTTGCAGTATAATCAAAGGTAATTACATCTGTATAATAATCATGTTCTAGGTATTTTTTATTCATATCTAAAAGATATTCATCATCGCATAAAATAAAAGTAATTTCCTTTGATTTAAATCCCTCTTCTCGAATCGCATCATCAATCCAATTTCGAATTGCAAGGCGATTGGTTATAGTGTATTTTGTAAGTATTGAGTAATAAATCATAACTAAAAAGTATATCCTAAATTTAAATTAAAAAATGAATTTTTATCCGCAGGAGAATAACTATATATAAAACGCAAAGGACCTAATGGAGAATCGTATCCGTATCCTATACCTATTCCACTGTAATCAAATCGTGTAAACTTAATATCCTCTACTCTATCTTGTACATTCAAAAAGTTACAAAAAATTTGAGCGTAATTCTTTTTATAAAATTCGTATTGCAACTCTAAAAATACCTTATACGAATGATTCGCTCGAATTTCATCGAAATTATATCCATAAAATTTATTAAAGTTGAGCAATTTATTATCAAAAACTCCTCCAAATCGATTCTTAAATAAAACAGGAGTTTCTTCTTCTCCCAAAATTGTTCCAAAAGAGAATTCCGTATTTAAGGTTATTTTTTTTAAAAAAGTAAAATGATTTTCCAAAGTTCCATTAAGCATAAAGTAAGGCTCAAATCCGCTCAAATCCGACAGTAAATTATACTTCGCGATTGCATTAAATTTTAATCCTTTTTTTGGGAAATAAAAATCATCTCTAGTATCAAACTTTATGTTTGCATAAGGCAGTATATAGTAATTATTTTCTATATCTTTTTCTCTTTTTCTTTTTATATAAGAATAATCATGTTCTAAACCTATTTCGGTAGCATATCTTTCTTTAAGCGTCGACCGAAAGTATAACGAAGTAGTAAATAGCTTCGCATTTCCTATAAATGAATTTTGCTGATCTTCATACGGATAATTAACGAATGAATTACTTATACCTATACTTGGAATAACTCCGTTATCTATAAAATAATCAATATAATATCTAAATTTATCTCCTAAAACAACATCTACAGAAAGTTTAGAGTTTCTCACAAATAAATTAAGTTTAGACAGATTCACTAAGACTCCTGTTTTAAAAACATCATTATAATTAATTGCAAACTTTAATTTTAAATTCTCCTTATTTTCTATAAGCTCTATTACCAGTATATTCTTCTCTCGCGTCTTTTGTAAATAATACGAAATATTATCAAAATATCCTGTAGAATACAACGCATCTATATCTTTATCTATATCCAAATAGGAAACTTCCTGTTTATTTCCCACCGAAAGCTTATTTAAAATATATTCTCTAGAAAAAATTTTATTCCCTTTTATGTCAATGGAATCAAGAATTATATGTTCAGCATTACCTTTTGTTTTTAATGGTTTTTTATGGTAATTTAAATCTTGTATTTTAGCAATACTATCTAATTTATACCGTATTTTTTCTGATGCAATTTCCCCCTCGTACAAAATGGAATCTTTATAATCAAAATCAGTAACCGAATACTTTTCTAAATTAGGTTTTACTTCTATATCTATGTATTTCTCTTGCTCTTTTATGTTATTGACCACTTGATAATAAGAAATTTGACTCATTATTTCTGTAGCCGACTTCAATTTATCTCGTTTAGATAAATCTTTTGAAACATTAACGCCTATCAATACGTCTATTCCTTTATTTTTTAATTCTTTGGCAGGATAATTATTTACCAATCCTCCGTCTGCCAATAAAATCGAATCCATTTCTACAGGATTTAGAAGTAATGGAAAAGAGGAACTTGCAAGAATACTTTTAGGTAAAAAACCACTATTCAACTCTACTGATTTTCCCGTTTCTATATCAGTTGCCACGCATAAAAATGGAATTGACAAATCTTTAAACTCAATATTAGAATCTATATGCCTCAGAAGCTTAGATAATACACTCAGCGTTCCTTGTCCTTTTGAAATTGCTTTAGGAATCTTAACTTTAAAATTATCTAGTGGAACTTCTATTATGTATTTTTCATTTTTTTCTTTGTCATTAAACTTCATAAATTTGCGTTTCTTTTCAGAAAGAAGAAGTTTTTCAAAGTCTAATCCTTGCAAAATACTATCCAATTGATACGCATTGTAACCTGAAGCATACAATCCACCTACTATTGCTCCCATGCTCGTTCCCGAAATATAATCTAGTTTGATTCCTACTTTTTCTATTTCTTTTAACACCGAGATATGCGCAAAACCTTTCGCTCCACCGCCACTCAAAACCAATCCTATTTTTGGTTTTTTCTTAATCATAGAATCTCTATCAACTTGAGAATAAAGTTGACACGAAACAAAAAACAAAAAGAAAATAACTACCTTAGCTTTCATCAACACATCAAGATTCTTTTAAAAAAATTCGTTTCACACGCGAAGATATAGAAGTAAGAATCTCGTATGGAATTGTTTCACATAAATCCGCAACTTCTTTTATTGAGTTTTTTTCATTATATACAATTACCTCATCTCCTTCTTCACATTCAATTTCACTTACATTTACCATCATCATATCCATACATACAGAACCAACCGTTTCTGCTTTTTTCCCTTTAATTAGCACCGAAAATCTCCCATTTCCTAGTTTTCTAGAAATTCCATCTGCATATCCAATCGGAAGTGTTGCGATTTTAATCTGTTTATCCGCAATAAATCTCCTGTTATAACCTACGCTTTCTTTTTCAAGAATTGATTTTATTTGTGATATTTTCGTTTTTAAAGTTACTACATTTTCTAACTTTTGTTGAATTCTATCATCAGAAACAAAACCATAAATCCCAATCCCTAATCTTACCATATCATACTGGTAATCAGAAAAATTAATAATTCCGTGTGAATTCAATGCGTGTTTTATTGGAAAATAATTTAGTTCTTTTGTTATTGTTTGATACGCCTTATCAAATGCATTTAATTGATATTTTGTAAAAACTTGATCATTCTCATCGGTAGAAGCAAGATGCGTAAAAATAGATTTCACAAAAACATTGGAATCATTTTTTAATTGATGTACAAGTCGCTCAACTTCATTTTCAGAAAATCCCAATCGATGCATTCCTGTATCTATTTTTAGATGAATCGGATACGCTTTTGTTATGGTTTTTTCTCTAAGTTTTTTTAAAAATAATTCCAAAACACGGAAACTATAAATTTCTGGTTCTAGATTGTATTCTATAATTGTTTCGTACGAATTTTGCTCTGGATTCATTACCATAATTGGTAGAAAAATCCCTTGTTCTCTTAATTTTGCTCCTTCATCTGCATAAGCAACACCTAAATAATCGACTTTATGATGTTGAAGCACTTCCGAAATCTCATAACTTCCTGTTCCATAAGAATTTGCTTTTACCATTACCATTACTTTTGTCGTTTCATCAAGTTGAGATTTAAAAACCTTTAAATTGTGAACTATCGACTGTAAATCAACTTCTAAAATGGTATCATGAGATTGCTTTTCGAATAACTTTACAAGTTTTTCGAGTTGAAACTTTCTACTTCCTTTAAATAAAACTGCTGAATTCTCTATATTTTTAACATCAAAACCTTTAATTGCATCTTCTGTAGAAAAATATTCTTCTATTTTATTTTTAGAAAGATGAGAATACGATAAAATTGAACTTCCTATACAAATAACAGAATGTAAATTATACTTATTCAATAAATTAAAAACCTCTGTATATAAATATTCTTTATCTTTTGTATTTTCATATATATCTGTAATGAATACCATTTTTTTGGCATTATTTTGATTCTGTAATTTTTCTAATGCTATTTTTAATGATTGTAAATCCGCATTGAAAGTATCATTTAGTAAAACGGAATTATAAATTCCTTGCTTGATTTCTAACCTCATTTCTACTGCTTCTAGATTAGAAATTTTACTCCTAATTTTATCCATAGAAAGATTTAACTCAGAAAGTAAAGCAATTACTGTTAAATAGTTATTTACGCTTGCTTCATCTTGATATTTAACATCAAAAATCACTATCTCGGAATGTATTTTTACTTCTAATTTTTTGTTTACGCAACTTATTAGTTGAATTTCTGCATCACTGTTTTTCCCAAAAGAAATTAGTTTTTTTGTTTTGTATCGAGATTCTATCTCCTGCTTTACCAATTTATTATCTGAGTTATATATAATTATTTTGGAATTTTTAAACAGTATAATTTTCTCACTGATCAATTCTTTTTCATCTTTGAAATTCTCTTGATGAGCATCTCCTATCATAGTAAGAATTCCTATTTCTGGTTGTAAAATATCTTCCAAATTCAGCATTTCGTTTGGTTTAGAAATCCCACATTCAAAAATCCCCATTTGATGAGTATTATTTGTTTCTAATACCGAAATAGGTAATCCAATTTGTGAATTATAACTTTTTGGAGAACGAACAATCCTGTAATCATCTTTCAATGCACTATAAATCCATTCTTTAACTATCGTTTTCCCATTACTTCCCGTAATTCCAATTTTTTTAATAGAATGAAATTTATTCAAATGAAATTTAGCAAACTTTTGAAGTAATTGTATTGGTTTTTCAACTCGAATAAAAATTGAATTTGGTAAAGAATACTCAAAACTGGTTACAAAAATCCTAACATTCCTCTCGTATGCCTGATTGATATAAGCTATTGCTTTTTCTCTATTACTTTCAAAACAAAAAAATATACTATTTTCTCCCTGCACAATATTTCTACTATCAAACTGAAAATCAGAAAAATAAACATTTTCACTCAAATCACTTTGACCATTCAAAGCAAGTAATTCGTTTAAAGAGAATCTTGATACCATGTAGCAAAGTTAAGAAAATAGAGCCGTGAAAAAACGAGAAATCACGAATAAAATAGGAACTTTCTAACCTTATAGTTAAAAATATTTTATACTTTTGGGGAAGTTGTAGGCAAAAAACACATAATGAAAGTACTAGGAATAGATATAGGCGGTTCTGGAATAAAAGGAGCTATTGTAAACACAGAAAATGGAGAATTACTAACCGAAAAACATAGAATCCCAACACCAAGACCAGCAACACCTGAATTAATGAGCGAAACAGTTCGCGAATTAGTAGATTTTTTTGACTGGAAAGGAGTTATTGGTTGTAGTTTTCCTGCTGTAATTTTAGATGGAAAATGCATGTCTGCAGGCAACATATCCGATGAGTGGATAGGAACTCAAGTAGATGAATTATTCGAAAATGCTTGTGAGAACACAAAATTCCATGTTGGAAATGATGCTGATTTAGCTGGAGTTGCAGAAATGCGACTAGGAGCAGGAAAAGGATTAAATGGAAAAGTAATTATGATAACCATAGGAACTGGAATTGGCTCTGGAATGTTTTATAACGCCGAACTTATTCCTAATACCGAATTAGGACATGTGCTAAAAGATGGTAAATCAATAGAAAAATATGCTGCCGACTCGGCAAGAGAACGAGAAAACTTAAGCTTAAAAAAATGGGCAAAGCGGTTTAATTTTTTCCTAAATTACATGGACAGAGTTTTGGTTCCGAATCATTACATTCTAGGCGGAGGAATTAGCAAATATTTTGATGATTTCGAAAAATACCTTTCAAGTAATGCTTCAATAAAAGTTGCCCAATTTAGGAATAACGCAGGAATTATAGGTGCCGCAATGTTTGCACAAGATGCTATAAATAAGCAACAACACTAATTAAAATTAGTATATCTTTGTGTTTACGTATGAGTAAATTAAAATTTCAGAATAAAATAAATGTTGAAAACCGAAAAGCTCGTTTTAATTATGAATTATTAGATAGATATGAAGCTGGAATTCAACTCTATGGAACGGAGATAAAATCAATTCGACTAGGAAAAGTAAGTATTGCCGAGAGTTTTTGTCAATTCAAAAGCGATGAACTATATATAATAAATATGATGATTCATGAGTATGATTTAGGAACCTATAGCAATCATACTCCTCGCAGAGAACGAAAATTACTTCTAAAAAGAAAAGAATTAAACAAACTCCTCAAGAAAACCAAAGAAACAGGACTTACCATTATACCTCTACGTATGTATCTAAACGATAGAGGATTAGCTAAAATCACTATTTCTCTCGCAAAAGGAAAAAAACTATACGATAAACGAGAAGATTTAAAACAAAAAGACACAAAACGAGATTTAGACCGAATAAAAAAGAGTTTTTAGTGAAAATACCTAAGCCTCTTCCGTCTTTTTACTTGGTCTTGTCCATCTAGGATTTTCTCCTAACGCTTCTATTTTGCTATCAGATGCTTCCACTACCTCTCTTTTTGGATGTTTTTCAAAAGGTTTTTGCGTAGTAATACCTAGTTCTCCAAAAAGCCTCATGTCTTCATTTACATCAGGGTTGGGAGTTGTAAGTAATTTATCTCCTGCAAAGATAGAATTTGCTCCTGCATAAAAACATAAGGTTTGACCTTCAGGAGAAAGTTGAGTTCTACCTGCCGAAAGACGCACTTGTGTTTCTGGTAACACAATACGGGTAGTTGCAATCATGCGTACCATTTCAAAAACGGATACTGTTTTTTGATTTTCCATAGGCGTTCCTTCTACTGGTACTAATGAGTTAATTGGAACACTTTCTGGCTGAGGATACATGTTTGCAAGCACTTTCAACATTCCTATTCGGTCTTTTTCTTCTTCTCCCATTCCTATAATCCCTCCTGAACAAACAGTAATTGATGTTTTTCTAACGTTATCGATTGTTTTAATTCTATCATCAAATGCTCGTGTAGAAATTACTTCTTGGTAATATTCTTCTGATGAATCAATATTGTGATTGTATGCATAAAGACCTGCTTCCTCTAATCTTTTTGCTTGAGTTTCTGTGAGCATTCCTAATGTACAACATACTTCCATATCGAGCTTAGTAATTTCACGCACCATTTCAATTACATCATCAAAATCTTTTCCATCTTTTACGTTTCTCCAAGCAGCACCTAAGCAAACACGAGAAGAACCTGTTGATTTTGCACGCAACGCCTGAGCTTTTACTTGTGAAACACTCATTAAATCATTCTTTTCAATGTCGGTATGATAGCGAGCTGCTTGCGGACAATAACCACAATCTTCGGGGCAACCGCCTGTTTTAATTGAAATTAGAGAGCTTACTTGCACTTTGTTTGGATCGTGATGTTCTCTATGAACCAAAGATGCTTTGTGTATAAGTTCTAAAAAAGGAAGATTGTATATTTCGCTTATTTCTGTATCTGTCCACATTTTTCTTTCCATAAGATGATTTTAATGTAAGTAGCAAATTTATGATTTATTCTTCAAATCGCATCAATTCAATAGTTAAAAAGGAATTACCAACTTCCGCTTGCTCCACCGCCACCAAAACTTCCGCCACCACCAAATCCACCGAAACCTCCTCCAGAAGATGAACCCCCACCGAAACCTCCACCACCAATCCACCATCCTCCTGAATCGCGGTATCTTCTTCGTCCTCTGCTATCAATAATTATATCTCCGTCGTCATTTCCATTTCCTTTTGAAGAAAAAAAGATAATCAGAAATATAAATAAGAAAAAGAGTATTGGTAAGTAGTTTACTACTTTATCTTGAAAAGTATCATTTTTAAATTTTCCATCGAGAGTTGCAATGATTGCGTCAGTTCCTTCGTTTGTAGCTGTAAAGTAATCGCCTCTTTTTATATTAGGTATAAAATAATTCTGAATAATTTTACTTGACTGGTAATCGGTTAATTTATCTTCTGTTCCTCTACCTGCTTGTATCGTCATCTTTCTATCATTAGGAACAATCAAGACCAAAACTCCGTTATTTTTTTCCGTTTGACCTAATTTCCAAGTTTCTCCCCACTTAGCACCTACATAGTTAATGTCATCGCCATTTAATGTTTTGACTGTAGCAACTACGATTTCAGTAGAGGTAGAATCTGCGTACCTAATTAATTTTTGGTTTAAAATCTGCTCTTCATCAAGCGAAAAAATATCCGCATAATCGTTTATAGGATATATTTTATCTGGTTTCTTAGGGATTATAAATTCTTTCTGAGCAAAAGAAAAACCAAATGCAAGTAGGAAAAAACTAAGAAAAACTAATCTCATCACTTAATTCATTTTTGTCATCTTCTTGATAAGGAAAATAATTCTTTAACTTTTCTCCTGTTTTTAAAATAGCATTTACAAGCCCTTCTTTGAATTTACTTTCTTTAAAATGTTGAATCATTTCATCTCGTAAATTATTCCAATATTCTTGTTTTACGTAACCGTGTATTCCCTTATCTCCGTAGATAGCCAATGATTTTTCGCTAATGCAAAAATGAAAAAGAACTGCATTTCTGTCTTTGGTTTGATGCATTTCCAGTTTCTTGAATAATTCAAGAGTTCTATCTTCTTCATTGGATTCATTGTCGTACTCTATGTGTACACGAATCTCGCCAGAAGTATTTTTTTCTGCAACTTTTATTGCATTTATTACTTCTTCTTGTTCTTTTTTAGATAAAAAATTTCTTGCTTTCTCTTTATTCATTAGAGTTTTATTTAAAACTCAACCGTAGGAGCATTCTCACTTCCTGCCTTTGCCGTAAAGTTTCCTTTCACATCAAACCCTAAAAAACCTGCAATTAGATTATTTGGAGTTTTTCTTACCATAGCGTTGTATTTATTTACGGCATCGTTAAAAGCATCTCTTTCAATTTTAATTCTATTTTCTGTTCCTTCCAATTGATTTTGCAACTGCAAAAAGTTTTGGTTTGCTTTTAAATCAGGATATCGTTCTACTGCTACCAATAATCGACCAAGTGCAGTACTCAACCCATCTTGATTTTGCTGAAATTGTGCCATTACTTCTGGTGTCAATTTAGTAGGATCTACAGTCATCTGAGTTGCTTTTGCTCTAGCTTCGATTACTTGAGTAAGTGTTTCTTTTTCGAAGTCAGCATATCCTTTTACGGTATTTACTAAGTTAGGAATTAAATCTGCTCTTCTTTGATAAGCACTTTCTACTTTAGACCACTTATTTTTTACACTTTCATCTTCTGAAACCAATCCGTTATAAACAGAAACTCCCCAACCAACCACGATAACCGCTAAAATGATTAGACCTAAGAATAGACCTCCGCCTATTAAACAACCTTTACTTTTCATGTTTTATTATTTTTAATTTATTGTTAGTTTTATATTTAATCTCTTTTTCCTCCCATAAATAATTGCACAAAATAAAGCAATTGTGCTAGTGAACCTAATGCCGCTACTAAATATGTCCTCGCCGCCCATTTAAGTGCATCTTCACTTCCTTTATATTCTTCGGGAGTAACTATATTTTTATTTTTTAGCCAAGCTAATGCTCTGTTACTTGCATCATATTCCACGGGAAGAGTTACAAAAGCAAATGCCGTTGTAACTGCAAACATAAGTATTCCTATTAAAAAGACTGTTGAATTTCCTGTTTGAGTCATAAGTAGAAGACCTCCTAAAATAACCCACTGCATAAGATTAGAACTTATTTGCACTACAGGAACCAACTTAGAACGTAACTGAAGCATTGAGTATGCTTTTGCATGTTGTACAGCATGTCCACATTCGTGAGCGGCAACTGCAGCGGCAGCGGCATTTCTTTGACTATATACAGCTTCTGATAAATTAACCGTTTTAGTTGCTGGATTGTAATGGTCTGTTAATTGTCCGCGAACCGAAGTTACCTTTACATCATATATTCCATAATCTGCCAGCATTTTTTCTGCTATTTCTTTTCCAGACATTCCATTACGTAAATGTACTTGAGAATATTTTTTAAATTTTGACGTAAGCATGTGCTGCACATACCAACTAACCGCCATAATGATACCAGTTAATAACATGTATCCTGAATCAAATCCAAACATAGTTTTATTTCAATTAAAATTTGACCATAAATTTAGTAAATTTTTATAACATAGTTTTAGTATTTTTGTTGACTAGAAAAACCTCATCAGTGTATTTTAACTCAATACTGTCCTAAATTCACTAAAATACTTTAAATCTCAATCCGAAAAGTTAGAAATTTTGTGTTATGGCTTTGAGTTATTACCAATAGTAGGAATGTTATTAATTATGGAATATCGGTCGTTATCTAAAAAGTTTTTTCTACAGAAAGGGAATTTCGTTTACAACAGTTCCTTATTATCAAACAGAGTATCCTACAAAATGGTTTCATAACAATTTAAAAAGCTATTATGATTACTCAAATGCATTTAAAGAACCGAGTATGTTCATGAATCACAAACACCTTAACTACAAAGGAGCAATCAATTTTACTGATTTAATCATCGAGGAAATTTTAGTTACCAAATTTGGAGATTAATAAAAATCATATATATTTGTGTACGAATCAAAAATGATAATATTATGGCTTTTGAATTACCACAATTACCTTACAGTTACGACGCGTTAGAACCTAATTTTGACGCTAGAACAATGGAAATACATTATAGTAAACACCACGCAGCATATACCAGTAAGCTGAATGATGTGATTAAGGGAACTGAATATGAAAACCTTTCTATAGAAGAATTATTGGTAAAAGGATATGATATTCCTGCAATACGAAACAATGGAGGTGGATACTACAATCACTGCCTATTTTGGGAAATATTATCTCCTGAAGGAGGTGGAGAACCAGAAGGAGAATTAAAAGATTTAATAAACAACTCTTTTGGATCTTTTGAGAACTTTAAAAATGAATTTTCAAATGCAGCTGCAACTCGTTTTGGTTCTGGTTGGGCATGGTTATGTTTAAAAGATGGGAAATTAGAGATTTGCTCTACACCTAACCAAGATAATCCTTTAATGCCAAATGAATGCGGAGGTTATCCTATTCTTGGATTAGACGTTTGGGAACATGCGTATTATTTGAAATATCAGAATAGACGACCTGAATTCATAGAAGCATTTTTTAACCTAATAAATTGGAATAAAGTTCAAGAGCGTTTAAATAATTAAAATTATTTTTGTACTTCTAGATATTGTTGTATATTTGTGTAAACAATTAAAAAATTCTAAAAAAACCATGGTTAAAAAATTATTTTTATTAAGTTTTTTCCTTTTTGCTATAGGAGTATCTTATTGTAATGAGGATCCGTTAAGTAATGAAATAGAGGTACAACAATACGAAACCGCAATTACTCCAGACAACTTCTCAAATAGCGAAGAGTTTGAGGAGCTAGGTGGAGGTGGAGCTAACGATAATCTTCCTATAGATAACAATATAGCTTTATTGCTGATTTCTGCGGGTGTACTTATATCCACTCTTTATTATAGAAGAAAGATAGCAGGATAAATAATAGAACTTTGTAACAAAATAAAAGCATCGTATCATTTGACACGGTGCTTTTTTGGTAAAATCATGAATAAACTCTTCAATAAAAAAATTCACAATAATAATTTTAACCTTATTCTGACATTATATTCTATAGCGATATTAATGGATTTTGGCTCTCATAGGTGGCGATTTTCCGTAATAACTATTTTGATTATAATACTATCAATAATATTGCTACTAAAGCCTAAATTATGGCAAGCATCTTTTGGCATTGTTATACTTGGTCTAGTTGTTGGTCTCGTCAGTTTTCCCAATATGGCAAATAATGGGAATTTAGAACTATTTTTAGGTGGAGGGATTTTATTTTTATTCTCAAAAAAGATTTTCCTTAAAGAAAAATTATGTTTAACCCCAAATGAAATATCTTTAATTTTTCGCTGGTTTGTTATGTTTACCTATGGAATGGCTGGATTTCATAAGCTTAACTATGATTTCTTTAATCTTGACGTAAGTTGTACACATCTAATATCGCAAAATTTAATATCAAATGTACTTGGTGAAGAGTTTAACTTTTCCGCTGTATGGACATCATTGTTTATACATCTTACTTTTTTCTTTGAATTAGTAGTTCCTGTCGGTTTATTTTTTTATAAAACACGAAAAATTTCGGCAATATTATTACTAATTTTTATTTTTAGTTTAGGATTGAATAATGTAGCAAATTTTACTGCATATGGAGTTGTTATCATTATAGGGAGTGTGTTGGATTTTAATTCATTAAACACGAATACAAAGATTTATAATGCGTCGCGAGTATTATTATTTTTTGCTTTAGTTGGGATACTAGTAAATTTAACTTGGATTGCTCTTTTCCCATATCCAAAATCGATTACAAGAGTTATGACCTTCCCAAACCTTGCGGGATGTCTTATTTTTTCAGCAGGATTATCTTATTTTATATTGCAATTTATCAAGCATTTAAAAGTTACTAAACAAAAGATTAATCAATCTTTTTCTTATAAAATAGTTCTTCCCGTAGTATTTTTATGGTGTTTTGGTTTTCAAGCATACATAGGGCTTTCTAATACGGGAAACCTTACTATGTTTAGTAATTTAATAACTGAAAAATCAAGGAATAATCATTTATTAATTGATACTAAAAAAACAAAAATTTTTGATTTTGAAGAAGATAATATTGAGATTTTTCACTCATCTATAGAAATTCAACGAGAATTTTATGATAAATACTTTCAAGGGAGATACACAGAGTATTTATATCCTATGATTGAAGTCAAGAAAAACATTAAACAAGCATTATCTCGAACAGATAAAAAATTGTTTATATATTTTAAATACAACGGTAAATACTATTATATAAAAGATGTAAAAAACTCGCCTTTAAACAATTCTAAATGGTGGCATAGGTATGTTTTTCTGCGAGGAATCCAAAAAGAAAGACCAAACAGATGTCAGTGGTAACTTTAATCTTTAATCATTTTTAAATTACTAAGTAATCATTACATTTGTTAAAAAGACGCAATATTGTTACTTACATTAATATCTTTATTATCTTTATTTATAGTTACTATAGGAGTTTCTTTTTTTTTCAAAGGGAATCTACTGTCTTTTCGCCTTTTCTATGCTTATTTTTTTATTTCTTTTATATCTTCGATTGTAGCATTTTCCTATAAACTAGACGTATACATAGAAATTTTATGGATTGTTATTGGATGCTTAGGAATCTTAATTCATCATTCCTCTTTTAAAATATATGTATCTAAATTAAAAAATATACCTATATTTTATTTCGGAATTCTGCTTTTTTTATTCGTGTTTTGTTGTTTTGCTCCTTTTATAGTAGATCATTATTCCTATTATGTTCCATCTATTAAAATACTAGATAAATACGGATTATTCTCTGGAGTTTCAAACTTAAATTGGAGCTACGGACAGATGTCTTTTACACATATTTTTCAGGCTACATTCAACGATATTTTAGATACCTATATGCGTAGCAATGCGTTGTTAATTATATTTCTATTAATATATATATACGAGCGAAAAAGCAATTATTTACTTCTTTTTATTCCTTTCTTGCTTCCATTAACGAATTCTCCTTCTCCTGATTTATTGGTATTTATTCTAAGTTTAATGCTTGCAAATGAAGTTATGCTATGTCGCAGTAATTATGAACAATTACTTCCATTATCAGCTCTTCTTTTTATATCCAAGCCGAGTGCTTTCGTGCTTTTGTTTGTTATTTTCACATTATCTATTTTTCACTTTCAAATAAAAAAAATTAAATCATCGTATTTTATTTTTTCACTTTTTATACTTCTATTTTATGTAATCAAAAATATTTTTATTTCAGGAACACCTTTTTTTCCTCTTCCAGTATTTATTGCCGATGTTTATTGGAAACCTAATGAAGAAATTCTAAAACATTCTTATAAGATAGCACAAACAAGCACTTTTCATCTTAAATACTCTTTACAGGAAATCGAATCTTTCTCATATTTAGAACGTTTTATTCATTGGATTTCCTTTGATGATTTTTCAGGAATAATCAATTTTACTTTTACCATTTCTATTTTATGTTTTTTTATTTACAGCATTATAAAAAAGAAAAAAATGTATCTCTTATTTTCCCTCTTTTTTACGCTTAAACTTATTTTTATTTTTCTGTATTCTGGTCAGTTTCGTTTTCTTATAGATATTATTTTAATTATAGCTCTTTTTCTAATCAAAAGACGACCTATTCAAACGAAATACTATTCTATATTTTCTCTCTTATTTTCTCTTTTAATGCTTTCTATTCTAATTTCCTTAGGAAACTCAGAATTTATCAAAAAAAATATTCACTCAGTTGCAATAATTCAGCCAATAACGTATAATGAATTAATAAAACCTGCTTCATACCACATAAAAGAATATACTGAACAAAAAATCGGAAATCTAACAGTTAAAACTCCTAAAAATTACTCACTTGTATTTGATTTGGAACCTTTTGCTTTGTCAAAAAATGAACTTAAATTTTTCTCAGAAATTAATTCCTTCCCTCAATTAGTTGATACAAGTAACATTAAAAAAGGAATCATTCTAAAAAAACATATTCCTCATCATCAATTATATCAAAAATAAACCATACCTTTGCAAAGATTGAGCGACAATTCAATGTATAGATTTTTTATGATTCTCTATTTTACTGTATTACTAACTCAACATTTATTTTTTAAAAACTAATTATTTATATCATTTCAATTTATGAACATTTTTATTTCAAATTTGAGTTATGCAGTAAACGATGCTGACTTAAGAGAATTATTCGAAGAGTACGGAGAAGTTTCTAGTGCTAAAGTTATTATGGATAGAGTTACTAATCGCTCTAGAGGTTTTGGTTTTGTAGAGATGGAAGACGCAAACGGACAAAAAGCAATTGACGAATTAGACAAAGCAGAATACGATGGAAAAGTAATCAACGTATCTGTTGCAAGACCAAGAGAAAACAAACCAAGATTCGAAGGTAAAAGAAGCTTTAACAGAAGCAGAGATTAATAAAAAACTATTGCATAAAGCAATTAAATTATTAAATTTAAACTCAACATAATGTTGAGTTTTTTTATGGAAAATTTTGACCTACTCTTAATTGGAATATCAGTTATATGTCTGTTAATTGGTATTATCGGTTCTATTTTACCTGGAATTCCAGGAACTATAGTATCTTGGATAGGAATTCTAATTCTTAAATGGAGTTCATTTTCAGAGCAAATATCTTGGTATTGGATTTTTGGCTTATTGCTTTTAGTAATACTCAATAAAGCAATTGATTACTTAATTCCCATTTGGGGAGTTAAAAAGTTTGGCGGAAGTAAATATGGAGTTTATGGTTCTATTTTTGGATTTATAATAGGATTATTTTTTCCTCCTTTTGGTATCTTTATTGGAGCATTTATTGGTGCGTTTTTAGGTGAATTTGTATTCAAAAAAAATAAACTAAAAACTTCATTTAAATCTTCTCTCGGAACCGTTTTAGGAATGATTCTAGGAATTGGAATAGGATTAATGATTAGCTTAATACACTTACTGTTCTTTTTGTATATAATTTATCCAAAAGTTTTTTAGTTATCATCGTTGTACAAACTTTGGCAAACTCTTTGAATATATCTATTTAAAAATAAAATTATGATAAAAAAAGTCACTATAGTATTCATATCTCTGTTATTGATATTTTCATTTAAAAATGACTCGTCTTCAAATTTTGAATCAGGAGAATTCTTGAAATTCAAGATATTTTATAATTTATTTCCTTTTACTGCAGGATACGCAACTCTAAATTTACAAGATGTTAATTTTAATGGAGTTCCTCATTATTATATAAAAGGAGAAGGAAAAACAGTAGGAATCTATAGAATATTTCCTGTAGATGACTTGTATGCAACGTATATAAATAAATCTAATAGTTTGCCGACAAAATTCATACGAAAAATAGATGAAGGTGGATACAAAAAAGATCTTGTGCAGTATTTTTATAGAAATACCAATCAAGTAAAAGTAGTTGATAATATTAAAAATACCGAAAAAATGTACGCATCAAAACAAGGTATTCAAGATATGTTATCCGCTTTTTATTATTTAAGAACAGTAGATTTTAGCGATAAAAAAACAGGAGATTATGTTTCTATAGACATCTTTATGGATGAAGAAATCTATCCTTTTAAAATGAAGATACTAGGTAGAGAAACCAAAAAAACAAAATTTGGCAAGACGAAATGCCTAATATTAAGACCTTATGTGCAAGCAGGAAGAGTTTTTAAAGAAAAAGAAAGCGTTACTTTTTGGGTAACCGATGACGAAAACAAAATCCCTGTAGCTATAAAGGCGGAACTCGCAGTAGGTTCATTAAAAGCCGAACTGATAGAATATAAAAATTTAAAACACAAAACAGAATTCAAATAATCATAAAATAATGTATCTTAGCCAAATTATTTTGCATTGTATATGTCGTTTAATTTGACTGAAATAAATCGAGTTCATTCGATTTCAAAAGAGGATTTTTATTCTAATTATGTAAAAAAGCAGAAACCTCTCGTAATAGAAAATATAACCGAAAACTGGTCAGCTCACAGTAAATGGAATTTAGATTATATAAAAAAAATTGCAGGAGATAAAATAGTTCCTCTTTATGATGATAGACCTGTGTCTTATAAAGAAGGTTTTAATCAAGCACATAAAGAAATGAAAATGTCTGATTACGTCGATTTATTGCAATCAGAGCCAACAAATTATAGGATTTTTCTGTATAATATTATGAAAGAAGTTCCTGAGCTTCAGCATGATTTTAAATATCCAGATATAGGATTAAAACTAATAAAACAACTTCCGATGTTGTTTTTTGGAGGAGAAAACTCTAAAGTTTTTATGCATTTTGATATTGATTATTCCAATATTTTGCACTTTCATTTTCATGGAACCAAACAATGTATCTTATTTGAACCTAATCAATCAAAGTACCTTTATAAAGTTCCTCATTCCTTGATTTCTCACGAATCTATAGATTTTGATAATCCTGATTTTGACAAGTTTCCAGCATTAAAAAACGCAAAAGGACTTATTTGTAATCTAAAACATGGAGAAATGCTCTATATGCCCGAAGGTTATTGGCATTATATGAAGTATACAAGTCCTGGATTTTCGATGAGTTTAAGAGCTTTACCTAGAAGTTTTTCCAATCTTTCAAAAGCGTTATATAATATCTTTATAATGAGAAATTATGACAATATGATGCGGAAAATTAAAAAGCAGGATTGGATAGATTATAAAAATTCTGAAGCAATTCGAAAAACACATCAAAAAAACGCAATAAAGTCGTAAGTTTGTAAAAAATAACATGTCTAATATTGTTGCTATTGTAGGAAGACCTAATGTAGGAAAATCCACTTTATTTAATCGTCTTTTACAACGTCGCGAGGCAATCGTAGATAGCATCTCTGGTGTTACGCGTGATCGTCATTATGGAAAAAGTGACTGGAATGGAATTGAGTTTTCTGTGGTAGATACAGGAGGATACCTTGTTGGCTCGGAAGATATTTTTGAAGAAGAAATCAGAAAACAAGTTCAATTGGCAATTGATGAAGCTGATGTTGTTCTCTTTTTAGTTGATGGACAAGAAGGACTTACAGATATGGATAAGGAAGTTGCAAAGTACCTTAGAAAGTCTAAACAAGAAGTTTTTTTGGTTGTAAATAAAGCTGATAACGCTAGAATTATTCAAGAAGCGGTAGAATTTTATGAACTTGGATTCGATAATTTTTATCCTATTTCTGCAATCTCTGGTTCTGGTTCTGGGGATTTATTAGATGAGGTTGTAAAAGCATTACCTACAGATAGCTATGAAGATCCTTATGAAGAGTTACCTAAAATTACCATTGCAGGACGACCTAATGTAGGAAAATCAACACTTACCAATGCTCTTTTGGGAGAAGAAAGAAATATAGTTACAAATATAGCAGGAACTACTCGAGATAGTATTCAAACGTTGTATAAAAAATTTGGACACGAATTTGTATTGGTAGATACTGCAGGAATTAGGAAAAAAAATAAAGTTTCCGAAGATTTGGAGTTTTATTCTGTAATGAGATCTATACGATCTATAGAGTATTCCGATATTGTAATCATTATGATAGATGCGACTCTCGGTTGGGAATCTCAAGATATGAATATTTTTCATTTGGCTCAAAAAAACAAAAAGGGAGTTGTTATCGTGGTAAACAAATGGGATTTAGTAGAAAAGGAAACCAATACCATGAAACAATACGCAAGTAGAATTTCTGAAAAAATTGCACCTTTTACTGATGTTCCTATTCTATTTGTATCTGCATTAACTAAACAACGTATCCTTAAAGTTGTAGAAACAGCTATGGAGGTTCAAACCAACAGAAAGAAACGAATCAAAACCAGCAAACTAAACGAGGTTATGTTAGAAGCGATTGCTAAATATCCTCCTCCATCTATAAAAGGAAAGTATGTAAAAATTAAATATTGCACACAACTTCCTACTCAGACGCCTCAGTTTGCATTTTTCTGTAATTTACCTCAGTATGTGCGTGATGCATATAGACGATATTTAGAAAATCAGCTTAGAAAAGAATTTGACTTTACGGGTGTTCCTATAGAAGTTCACTTCAGACAAAAATAATTTATATATTTATACAAGTTTCATAAGCTTTTATAAATGAATTCCAATTCGGTTAATAAAAAATCTAAATTAGAGCGATTTCGTCAGTATGTACGAATCATTATTTTTGGTACCAATACTTTTGCAGGAAAGATATTTGATGTAGTTTTACTAACACTTATTGTACTGAGTGTTTTGTTTGTAATGCTTGAATCCGTTCAAGAGATTGATGCTAAGTATCATGGATTATTTTACATTTCGGAATGGATTATTACTATATTTTTTACGTTAGAATATATACTTCGAATTTTTTCTAGTCGAGAAAAAAAACGCTACATACTCAGCTTTTATGGAATTATTGACTTATTAGCTATTCTTCCTGTATATATATCTACTTTTATCACAGGAACTCATTTTATCTCTGTTATTCGTTCATTAAGACTTTTACGTTTATTTAAGGTTTTAAATTTGGTTCATTTTGCAAAACAATCACATTATTTAAAACTTGCACTTCATGCGAGCCGAACTAAAATCATCATATTTATTTATTTTGTATTGGTGGTTTGTATCATATTAGGAACCGTAATGTATTCTATCGAAGGTAAAGAAAGTGGATTTACAAGCATTCCTAGAAGTATTTACTGGTGTATTGTTACTTTAACTACTGTTGGCTATGGAGATATTGCACCACAAACTGCTTTAGGTCAATTTATCGCAAGTTTTATTATGATTTTAGGATACGGAATTATAGCAGTTCCTACAGGAATTGTCACTTCTGAATTAACAAAAGAAGTGAGCAAAGAAGCTAATGTATCGGTAAAATGCAATCAATGTGGTAGCAAAAATCATAAAAACGGAGCTAACTATTGCTATAATTGCGGTTCAGAAATTTAAATATCTCAAAGATTAATCGTATATTTGCGATATACAAAATGAAACGAAATAAAGAACAGATAGAATACAAAGAAAATACAGAACTGTTGGCAAAATTTGCCAAAGCATTAGCTCATCCTGTACGTGTAGAAATACTTAACTACTTAGGCAAACAAAGTTGCTGTTTTACAGGGGATTTAGTTACGATTTTCCCTCTTGCTCAATCTACTATTTCACAACACCTAAAAGAGCTTAAAAATGCTGGTTTGATTCAAGGAGAATTAAATCCACCTAAGATTAAATACTGTATAAACAAAGAAAATTGGGAGTTATCTAAACGTCTGTTTCAAAATTTCTTTGAATAATTTATTTTTTTTAACAATAATCGTTCATCTACGATAAACAAAATATAATTATTATGAATCTAAAAATCAAAATATTAGGAACTGGTTGTAAAAAATGCACCATTTTAACTGACTTAGTTCAAGAAGTTACCTCAGAAAACAACTTAACTGCAGATATAGAAAAAGTAGAGAATATAGAAAAAATAATGGAATACAACGTGTTTTCAACTCCAACACTTATCATCAATGAAAAAATAGCAGTACAAGGAAGAATTCCTTCAAAAAAGGAACTTTTAGAAATTATACAAAAACACATTTAGATTTAGAATAATACTATGTTTGATTGGATACAACAATTTGCAGATTGGGTTGTCTATGATGCATTGGGAATTAATACGGAAGTTCATCTTGGAAAGGCACTTAACTTTTTTATCTACGATAGCATAAAAATCATACTTCTGCTGTTTCTAGTTACTTTATTCATGGGAATCATTAATAGTTATTTCCCAGTAGATAGAGTACGTGACTTTCTTTCTAGAAAAAAATTATATGGCTTTCAATATATCCTTGCAAGTTCTTTTGGAGTAGTAACTCCTTTTTGCTCTTGTTCATCGGTTCCGTTATTTATCGGTTTTGTTCGAGGAGGAATTCCTTTAGGTGTCACTTTTGCATTTTTAATAACATCTCCTTTGGTAAATGAGGTTGCTATTGGTTTATTTATTGGTTTGTTTGGCATAAAAATTACTACTATTTATATAATAAATGGCATCTTATTAGGAACTGTATCAGGATTGATACTAGAACAACTAAAGTTGGAAAAATACCTAACTCCTTGGGTGAAAAATATACTTAAAAACTCAAAAAAAGAACAACAAAAATCAGTTGCAGATGCACAAAATCTACGACCTCAATTTCCTATAATTTGGAAAGATGCTTTACAAATCTTAAAAGGAGTTATTCCTTATGTTTTGATTGGAATTGCCATTGGTGGTCTGATTCATGGATACATTCCGAATAATTTACTTGAAAAATACATGAGTAAAGATAACTTCTTTGCTGTTCCATTAGCAACTTTACTAGCTGTCCCTATGTACATGAATGCTTCTGGTGTGATTCCAGTAGTTCAAGTTTTAGTAGAAAAAGGGATTCCTCTTGGTACTGCAATTGCTTTTATGATGGGAATAGTAGGATTATCTCTCCCTGAAGCTATGCTACTGAAAAAAGTAATGACTACAAAATTGATAATTGTATTTTTTGGAATTGTTACGTTATGTATTATAATTTCTGGTTATACATTCAATTTATTTCTTTAAAAAATCAACTCGTAATTTAATCCTGCAACGAATAGAATACTTATTTGGGAAAGATAAAACTATTTAATCACACCTTTCAAGTATGTTTTGGCTTTTTCTATCATTTTCTGAGCAAATTTACCTTGTACAACTATAGACGACTCCTCTCTAAAATACTTACTTTGCTCATCACGAAGTGCAGAAAACCAATTAAACGAACCTTCTACCATAATATCATCATCTACTATTATTGTTTTACTATGAATTCCATCTACGAGCTTTAAAATAGCTCCGTTTTGCTTAATTATTTCACGACCTTTCTGTGCTGTTGGCTTTAATTTACTGCCTTGGAGATCAAGTGTTGAATCTGTAACAATAGTCACTTTTACTCCACGTTTTACAGTATCGTAAATCTGATTTTTAATTGATTTAATCTTTAAAGAACTAAATTTTTTCTTTTCATCATCATAATTATATTTAACCAACTCAGTTTCTATAGCGTTTGAAGAGATGAATGGAGAAACGATTATTAACTCAGACTTTGCAATTTCAAATGCTCTATTTAGCATTCCTACGTGGGTTTTTAAATCATTTACACGTTGTATTTCATTATCTTCTGACTTATTGTCAAAAACAATCTTATTTGATAATTCACAATCTTCATCTTCTTGTAACCATTTCTTTAATCTGCCTAATGGATTGCTTTTTGTTGCATCAATGGCATTTAAATTACCAAAAACAAGAAAACTAGACTTTGCTCTCGATACAGCAACATTAAGCATATTCAAATTATCTGCAAAAAAAGTACTATCTCTTGGAGTAATAACACTTGAAAAAATAACAATATCAATCTCTGCACCTTGTAATGCATGAGCAGTACCTGATATTATATTTTTGTATTCTTTTTTATTAATTTTTAACAATTTCCGTTTAATTAAAGTTGCTTGAGATTTGTATGGCGTTATAATAGCTAAAATTTCCGCTATTGATTTCTTCTCTGTACTGTCTTTGTCTTTAAATGTTTCTTTAAGCTCTTCTCTCTTATCATCAATCCATTTAACAATTATATCTGCATCTTGATTATTCTGTCTACTGTTACCTATCTTCTCACTTACACTATCAATATGCATAAAACCTTTGAAAGGGAGTTTTAATTTATCTTTTCTTTTATTTCCTTTTGCTAGAATAAGTTTGTTTCTATAAACATATTCATTTGAAAATGATATTATTTTATCAGGACACCTTCTGTGTTCTTTTAAAAGAGTTCCTCCTTCATCATTATCTCTTATAAAGCACGATTGTTGTGCCAACTTCATAAGGTTACCAGAAGAACAAAGTAATCCTAAATCTTTATAATGATTCAGTAAATCATCAGAAGAATTTTCCTTTAAAAGGTTATTCATCTTAAGATTTATTACATCAAGTTTTTCTTCTACCGACCAAACAGGTTCAATCTGAAAAACATCTCCTACAACTATAGCTTTTTTCGCTAAAGAAAAAGAAGGAATAGAAATATCGGGAGCTACCTGACCAGCTTCATCAACAATGAGTATATCAAACAAGTCATAAAATGCTTTTTCTCCCTCTACGTCAAAAAACGTACTAAATCTTGGAATAGAATGAAACGTAGATATATAAATTGGCGTTATACCTGCAAATCGCTGTAGTTTTTCTCTATACTTAATTTTACTTCGTCCTTTATCTCGGCTGCTTTTTTCTATCCATTTTTCAAGATTGAGTAAATATTCTGCTTCTCGAAAATGAATTGCATACCAAAATGCTTCATAACGATATGAAATATCCATTCTTACCTGCATATCTTCAAGAGGTCGTAAATCGACATATTCTTTGCCTGTTTTTAACTGAATACTTTTATATTTTTCTCCATAATTATCATTCCAACTATCAATACATGTATTGTAGTTTGAAGTCGACTCCTCAATTCTACTTTTTAATTCTGACAATGAAATTAACTTTTCTTTTAACTGTTTAACTGTATTTGTCTTTGAAATAATTGCTTCGTTAAGTAAATGAATCAAATCACTGTAATTGTTATAATTAGGCGTTTTTTCAAATTTTATATCTAATAGTATTCTTTTAAAAAGAGAAGCTTTATGCTTTTTGAATTTTGGTATAAAATAAAATATTTTTCGCAAAAAAGGTTGACTATCATTTGCTTGTATTAATTGCTTTTCTACATTAGAAATTTGTTGAATTTCTGCATTGCAATTATAAATATTATCTTCTACTAAGGAAATATTTTCTACCAAATCATCAAAATCAGAGAATTTAGCATCTTCTAATAACTGTTTGATGTTTTCATAATTTTCGGCAACATCAATATATTTTTTGGTATTAGCTACTTTTGACTGTACAATATTTAGTAGTTTTTCCTTACTCTCTTTAATATCAGTACATTTACCTATATTTTGGCAGATTTTTTCTACAAAAAACTGTTTTTTACTATCTAAATCAGTAGCTTCAAAATCATTTAAAAAACCACTTCCATACTCAGAAGTACACGTTTGATATTTATTGTTATCTTTAATAGAAAAATATAACCCTAAAGATGTTATATTTGGGAGCCAACGTTTAACTAATTCATCTTCTTGCTCTAAAACAAAACTATCGAGTATATTTGTAATTGCTTGGTTATTTGCAGAGCATGCTATAATTAACTTTGGTTTTTGTTGATTTACCACAGTAGATACAACGCTGTTGGCAACAACAGACTGTAAAAAAGTTGTCTTTCCTGTTCCTGGAGGTCCGTTAACTGCTAAAATATTTGACTCTTCCAACAAATTAAAACAGGCAATGCTTTCTCTCTGTGATACAGATAAAGGAAACTCATTACTCATTTGTCCAAGATGATTTCTATTCCTAACAACTGTACATTTACTTGGAATTGTAGTATAATTTATACTTCTGTTTCCTATAAGAGTATTAAGTAAATTATCTTGTGGCAATGATTCTTCTAACCGATTATACAGCTTTCGAATATTCTCAGTTAAACCTCGCAATTCTCCTTTTTGTACAAAAATGTATTTTTCATGTTTTATATTAAATTCTTCGAAGCTTTTACCTGTAACTAGCTTAAAAAAAGATTCGCATTTTTTCCAATAATGCTCCCATGATTCATCTTTAAATTCAACTTTCCGTAAGGCAGTATCAACTTCCTTAATAGAGGCAACACTGTAGGTATCTTTGGGATTTGGTGTAAGGTATTCTCTTACAAAAAAAGGTTTTGAAACTTTTTTTTTATTTTTTTGTGGAGCTAATGCACCATCTTTATACATAATAGCTGGAATCCAAAAAGGATAAAAAACTTCTTCTTCCTGTGCTTTAGATTTCGCATGTTCAAATTTCGACTGAATAGAACAAGGACAAATGTCAACATTTATACATTTAGTTTCTTTATTGGTAGAAGAAATACTCCATAAAAATTTTGCTTGCTTTTGAGGGATTTTATTTATAAAATAGGATTCTACTAAAACAGGACTAGTTGTAATATCTATCCGCTTTCGGTCAACATCTACCAATGTTTTCTTCCAATAACTTAACCATAATTTTATATCTGCAACATTCATCATTATTCTCAATTTAACATCTATTATATTCCCCTTACCTTTAGGTATTTAATCCTTTATTTACTCTATCATTAGTTTTATAAAAACGAATAAAACCCCCATATTCAATGGAAATAACCACCATATCCATGTTGTATTATTATTTCTAAATATTGAATTAGATATGTGCTTGTCCATTCTGTTATAAAGTTTCACACTAGCATCTAGTTTATTTCCTTTAAATATTTCTTCTTTTAATTCTAGTAACATATCAACTATGGGAATTTTATTTAAAAGTAAAATGATAGCTGTTCTTAAAAATTTAGGCATTTTATGATACCTAATATTAATCATTCTTCCAAAATCTAATGCTTTCTTCAATTGACTATTGGTTAAGTTAAATTTATCTTTGAACAAACTCTCAGTTTTATTGATTATAAGTTCACTTATACTTTGAAAAATAGAAGATAAATTCCCATAAATAACCTTTACTACATTTATTCTTAAATATTGATACATTCGATATGCAGAATAAAGCGTAAACCCAAAACCAACTACAAAAATCAATAAAATAAAAAATACTTTCCTAGCTTCAAAACCAGTTGAAGCGAGTCTGCTGAGCGAATATAAAAATAAAGTAATATTTGATATGGAAAATAGACCTAAAACAAAAATAAAATATCCTACACTATTTATACCAAACTTACCTCCTTCTTTTATAAGTTTACAAGGGCGATTAAAAAGTTGTATTAATTGAGTGTTGTATTTTTCGTTTTTAGACATATCTTTCTTTAAAACACCAACTCATAATTTAATCCTGCAACGAATAGAATTACAAAAACAAGCGTTAATAGAGATACTTTTTTTAAATAAGGATCAAACTTTTTGGGTTCGTTGATGTACAATATCTCTCTTCTTAGCGGAGCAAAGACAAAAATCAACAACAAGAACAACATATAATAGTAATTGAGCGGAGGAAACTCAATTAAAATATAAATTAACGTCAAGAAAAAAGGCAAATTTAAAAGTACTATTTCATAGATTTTAGCATATTTCAAACCCATTTTCACAGCAAGTGTTTTCTTCCCTGATACTTCATCATTTTCTATGTCACGCATATTGTTAAGATTAAGTACAGCTACTGAGAAAAAACCAATTGCAGATGCAGGAAGTAATAATTCCCAGTCGAAATATTTAGCGTATAAGAAGAAACTTCCCACTACCGAAACCAATCCAAAAAAAAGAAATACAAACGCATCTCCTAATCCATGGTAACCATATGGATTTTTCCCCATCGTGTAAAAAAGAGCTGCCAAAATAGCTCCTATTCCCAAACCTATAAAACCAAAGAAATAATCCAAATGATTAGGAATAAAGCTTAAATACAATAATAAAATTGTAGAAATAAAAGACAAAACACCTACAACAATAAGTCCTTTTTTCATTTGACTTTTTGACAGCATTCCCGACTCTAATGCTCGTTTAGGTCCTATTCTATTTTTGTCTGTGCCTTTGACTCCATCACCATAATCGTTTGCCAAATTAGACAATACTTGGTATAAAATCGTAGTAACGCACGCCATCACAAAAATAGAAACATCAAAAACTCCTTTTTTTAATGCTATTCCTGCTCCCATTAGTATTCCACTAAGTGAAAGCGGAAGTGTTCTTAGTCGTGATGCATATATCCAAGCTAAAAAAGTATTCATTATCCTACAATTGTTCCGTTTTCTACTTTTTCTTCAGGAGAAATAAAAGTAAGTTTTCCGTCTTCTTTATCCGCCAAAAGCAACATTCCTTGGCTTTCTATTCCTCGTATTTTTCTTGGTGCTAAATTAAGCAGAATAGTTACTTGCTTACCTATCAATTCTTCTGCAGAAAAACTTTGCGAAATTCCCGAAACAACAGTTCTTACATCTACACCTGTATCTACTTTTAATTTCATCAACTTATCCGTCTTTTCAACTTTTTCTGCTTCTAGAATAGTGCATACTCGTAGATCTATTTTTGTAAAGTCATCGAATGTACATTCTGTTTTTGCATCTTCTGCATTGGGATTCGTTTTCATATTATTTTTCTTTGATTCTAATAATTTATTTACTTGCTGTTCTACTTGAGAATCTTCTATTTTTTCGAATAATAATTGTGGTTCATTAAAAGTATGTCCTGCTTGAATTTTCCCAAACTCAGCATCATTCCATAATTGCGATTTTACGTTAAGTATTTCCATTAGTTTCTTGGAAGTAAACGGCATAAATGCTTCCATTAATTGTGCTAAAGCTCCTGTAATCTGAATGGAAGTAAACATAATTTTCTCTACTTCTTCTGGATTATCCAATTTTTTCCACGGCTCATTTGCTTGTAAGTATTGATTTCCAAAGCGAGCCAAATTCATAAATTCTGCTAATGCGTTTCGGAACTCATATTTTTCTAAAAAGTCATTTACTTTTGTAACATATCCTTTTATTTCTTCTGCATCTTTATCTTCAATCGTTGCAT
Organism: Flavobacteriales bacterium; assembly: GCA_020635515.1. GTDB lineage: Bacteria > Bacteroidota > Bacteroidia > Flavobacteriales > Weeksellaceae > JACJZS01. The sequence goes on along the minus strand of JACJZS010000002.1, from coordinate 1,120,774 downwards.
CAGGAACTTTCCCTTCGTAGTATTTATTGGTAAGTACCAAAACACGATTAATAAAATTACCTAAGATTGCTACTAATTCCGAGTTATTTTTGGTTTGAAAATCCTTCCAAGTAAAGTTATTATCTTTTGTTTCTGGAGCATTTGCTGTAAGAACATACCTCAACACATCTTGTTTATCAGGAAAATCTTTTAGGTATTCATGTGCCCAAACCGCCCAATTTCTAGAAGTTGAAATTTTATCATTTTCTAAATTTAAAAACTCATTTGCGGGAACATTTTCAGGCAGAATATATTCTCCGTGAGATTTCAGCATACTAGGGAATATAATGCAATGAAAAACAATGTTGTCTTTTCCTATAAAGTGAACCAATTTAGTGTCGGGATTTTTCCAGTAATCTTCCCAGTTTTTATCGTTATTTTTTGCCCATTCTTTGGTAGACGAAATGTAACCAATAGGAGCATCAAACCATACGTACAATACTTTCCCTTTAGAATCCCAATCTTTAGGTGGGTTTTTTGGCGTTGGAACAGGAACTCCCCAGTTTAAATCACGCGTCATTGCTCTTGGTTTTAATCCATCGTTTATCCATGATTTTACCTGTCCGTAAACGTTGGTTCGCCAATCGTCTTTGTGTCCTTCTAGAATCCACTTGGTAAGAAAATCTTCGTACTCATTAAGTGGGAAATACCAATGTTTTGTGACTTTTTTTACAGGAATTTCTCCGCTAAGCATCGACCTAGGATTTATAAGTTCGGTAGGAGAAAGTGTCGATCCACATTTTTCGCATTGGTCTCCATACGCATCTTCGTTTCCACAATTTGGGCACGTTCCCATGATGTATCTATCTGCTAAAAATTCTCCTGCTTTCTCATCATAAAACTGCTCGGTTTCTTTTTCTTCAAACTTACCTGATTCGTATAATTTCAAGAAAAAATCTTGGGAAGTTTCTTCGTGTATTTTTGCTGAAGTTCTAGAATAATTGTCGTACGAAACTCCAAAATCAGACAAGGTATTTTTTATGAGTTCATGGTACTCGTCTACTACTTCTTGTGGAGTTTTATTTTCCTTTTTTGCACGAATGGTAATTGGAATTCCATGTTCATCGGAACCACCAACAAACAGTACATCATTGCCTTTTTTTCGTTGAAAACGAGCATAGATGTCTGCAGGAATATAAACTCCAGCTAAATGTCCTATATGTAATGGTCCGTTTGCATACGGAAGTGCAGAAGTAATGGTAATACGTTTTTGCATACTAATTTTAGGTATTCTAAATTTTGCGTAAAATTAGTATTTTATATTGAATCCTTGGTTGTTTACAACAAAAAAGTGGTTTCTAATCCATGCTGTCTGCTAATTTCTGCATACATCTTCTTGGATTCTCATTTTCATAAAGCATTCTATAAACCGCAGAAACAATTGGCATATTTATATTGTGTTCTTGTATGATTTTGTAAATTCCTTTGGTTGCATAGTATCCTTCTGCAATCATGTTCATTTCTAGAATGGCAACTTTTACGGTATATCCTTTTCCTATCATGTTTCCGAGCATTCTATTCCTACTAAAATAGGAATATCCTGTCACCAATAAATCTCCTAAATAAGCTGAATTTTTAATATCGCGTTTCAGAGGATAAATTTCCTTTAAAAAACGTTCCATTTCTCGTATCGCATTAGACATAAGTACGGCTTGGAAATTATCCCCATAACCTAAACCATGAGCAATACCTGCGGAAAGAGCGAAAATATTCTTTAATACCGCTGAATATTCCGTCCCAAAAATATCATCTGAAATGACCGTTTTTACGTATTTTGTTTTTATAGCATCTGAAAGTAGGTTAGCGTTTTTCTCGGAAATACTTGCCACTGTTAAATACGAAAGACGTTCCATAGAAATTTCCTCTGCGTGACAAGGACCAGTAATTACTACAAAATTCTCATACGGAATCGAAAGTTCTTTATGGAAATAATGTCCTACTATATCATTAAAATCAGGGATTATTCCTTTGATTACCGAAACAATGATTTTATCGGTTAAATCTATCTCTATCTGTTTTAAAGTATCCAATAAATAAATAGATGGAACTGCGAAAATAAGCACATCACAGTTTTTTGCTACCATGTTTGCATCAGAAGAAACGATTAACTGATCTAAATCAAACTCTATGGAAGTGAGGTAATTAGGATTATGATAATTGTCGTTTATGTACTCTTCTGTATACTTATTTCGAACGCTCCAATAAAGTGTGTCTACATTTTCACACAATATTTTTACAATTGCTGTTGCGAAACTTCCGCTTCCTATAACTCCAAAGGTATGATTTTTTAATTCTTTCAAAATAAGTGTCGTTTAAGGCAAATATACTATAAAAAAAATAATCTGTTTTTATCTAATTTCTATCACAAATTAAAAAGTACTTCAATTAAAATTATAACAATTCCTTATAAAAAATAGTATAACAATCGTAATTACTAAATTCAATATAATTTGTATCAATGTGGGCTTTTTCTTATTTTTTCTTTCCTCTTTATGCTTTCTTTTTGTTTCAAAATATTGTTTATTTAATCTATCTGTCATATCATATTTATTTTGAAAACAACTCCAGAGGAATGATTGTATTTTGCACCTGTAACACTTTTCAGTACATTTACCTTACCTTTAACTCGTAAAAATCCCATAAATGCAAAAATAAGAGCTTCTTTGTAATCAATTATATCTTCGCTAGGAATGCTTAACGTTCCTTTTATCTTTGTATTAATTCTTTCTACTAAGTAGTTATTTTTTGCTCCGCCTCCTGTCACAAGTATCTTTCCAAAATTATACGCATTAATTACATCAGAAATTTGCTTAGCAATGTGTTCGGTTACGGTTGTTATTTGTTTTTCTTTTAAAAAATTGGATAAAATAGTTTGAAATTCAGATGTATACCACTCAATCCCTAAAGACTTTGGAGCTTCTTGTTTGTAGTATTCCAAGTGATTTAATTTTTCGAATAATTCATCATCAAAAACACCTGATTGTGCTAACTTTCCATTTTCATCGTATTCTTTCCCGAATAGTTTTGCAATTTGATTGAGTGGAATATTAACGGGACAAATATCAAAACCTATTCGCTGAGCATTTTCTCTGAATGAAATATTAGAAAAACCTCCTAAATTGATACACGCATCAAAGTCAGAGAATAAAAACTCATCTCCTATTGGTACAAATGGAGCTCCTTGTCCACCTAAAAGTACGTCTTGCTTGCGAAAATCCGCAACCGTTTTAATTCCTGTTTGCAAATGAATTGCATTCCCACAACCAATCTGATACGTAATTTTATTTTCTGGTTGATGAAAAACCGTATGTCCATGAGAAGAAATTAAATCTACATTCTGAATGCTAAACTCTTCAATGAACTGATTTACTTGACGTGCAATATATTCTCCAAATTCTACATTTAGTTGCAGTAATTTATCTGAGGAAATAGAAATGGAGTTTTTTAATTTTTCTTTCCAACTTTCGGAATATTCTACGGTTTTGGTATGATGAATACAATATGAATAACGATTTTCAGTTCTAGAAAACTCTACACAACACAAGTCTAAACCATCTAAACTCGTGCCTGACATTATTCCAATTACTTTCATGCGATTATTCTGCAAAAATACTGCTTCCTACACGAATCATCGTACTTCCACACTCAATTGCTTGTAAGTAATCTCCACTCATTCCCATAGATAAGAATTCAAAATTCAATTCATTTTTATATTTGTTGTAAATGGAATTTAATTCTAGAAATTCTTGTTTTATTTGTTCTTTATTATCAGTAAAAGTTGCCATTCCCATGATTCCTTTTACCTGAACATTAGGGAATTTATTTTGATTAATTTGCTCTACAACCTGTGTAATCTCCTCTTCATTCAATCCGTATTTTGATTCCTCTTGTGCTACTTTTACTTGCAATAGACAATTCACTTTTCTGTCTATTTTTTTAGCTTGATTTTGAATTTCTTTGAGTAATTTAAGTGAATCTACACTGTGAATTAATTCCACAAAAGGAATGATGTACTTCACTTTATTGGTTTGTAAATGACCTATTATGTGCCAGTGAATATCACTCGGAAGCTCGTCTTTTTTAGATAATAATTCTTGAACTTTGTTTTCTCCAAAGTGACGATGACCTAAATCGTATACTTCCTTTATTTTTTCTATACTTTGCTTTTTTGAAACTACAACCAACTGTACTTCCTTAGGAGTTTCCTGTTTGATTTTACTGTAATTATCTTGAATACTCATACTAAAGCATCATTTGGTATCGTAAATAAGCATTCCTGTAAGTAGTTTTGGCTCTATACAAGTGCTTTTAGTAGGCATTATTAATCCTAAATCTGAAATTCTTTTTAACTGTTCAAAACTAACTGGTAAGAACGTAAAAGCAACCTTAAAACCTCCTGAATCTACTTTTCCCTTCATTTTCTCAGAACTCTTCACGTTTCCATACCCTTTTGAATAGTACAAATTATCTTCTTTTTGTTTATCGACTTCGAGTATCGGTTTTAGTAGTAATTTTTCTAATAAATATGAATCTAATTCGCCTAAACCTTCTGGATTTCCTCTGTCTTCTTTTTTTACGTACAAACTGTAAAACTCTCCATCTAAATACATGGAGAAATGGTATTTCTGAGTAGGATAATATGGTGTTTTTCCTTTTTTATTTACGTGAAATACTTCACTTACCTTTTGAAGAAATTCATCTTTAGAAAAACCATTTAAGTTTTTAATCAAACGTAGGTATTCAGAGAAAGTTAAACTTTGACTAGGAACAATATAACTCATTACAAAGTTGTATGGTTCGTTTCCTGTTGGCTCAGAGTCTACTCTTTTTTTGTCTTTTGCGTACTTTTCAGAAGCTTCAAACCTATGGTGGCCATCTGCAATATACAACTCTTCGTTTTTATTTAATGCGTCTTTAAATTGAGATATTTTTAATGAATTTTCTACACTCCACAGTTTATGTGTAATTCCATCACGAACAAAACTCATGAATGGTTTTCCTTTGGTTTCGTGATCAATTAATAAATCTAATTTAGAGTTCCCATCGTATGTAAGCAAAACGGGTTCTGCTTGTAATTCCACATCATTCAAATATTTAGAAAATATTTTTTTTCTATTTTGATTGATGTCTTCGTGTTTTTTTATTATTCCTTTTTTGTAATCTTCTGTTCTAGTTAATGCTATTATTCCTTTGCATAGTATACCTTCTTGTAGCTGTTCGTATACATATATAGATGGATAATCTTCTCGTAAAATTCTTTTCTCTTTGAACTCTTCGTAGTTTTCACGAACTTCTTCATACAGCTTGCGTTTGCTTATTCTTGACTTCTTTAGTACTGGTTGAAGTATCTCTAAATACGTATTTGGATTTTCTTTAAGTTTTTTTTTGAGCAAAGTAGCTGTTGTTACTTTAATGTTAGAAACCGCAAAATTGGAGTGGTACTCTTCTTTTGCATATACTCCTTTAAATGGCTTGATTCGTGGCATATTATAAACTATTTAAAGCAAGAAATTCTTTTTATCATTTAATAAAAAGAATTTCTTTATTCATCTATTTCTTTACTTTTTTACGACTTTGATACAATCTCAATAATCTGTTCAGCAAGCTCTTCTCCTATTCTATCTTGTGCTTCCAATGTATTTCCACCAATGTGTGGAGAAAGAGATATTTTATCATTCATTAACAAAGAAACTTTAGGAGTTGGTTCATTTTCAAAAACATCTAGTGCAGCACCTCTTACTTTTCCTGATTCGATTGCTTTAACGAGAGCTTCTTCATCTATAACTCCTCCACGTGCAGCATTCGCTATAATTACACCATCTTTCATTGCCTCAAACTGCTTTTGTCCTAGCACATACTCTTTTTGTTTAGGTACGTGTAAGCTGATGAAATCTGATTGTTTTATTAATTCATCGAAATCGGTAGAACCAAGCTCAAACGTAATGCTTTTTCCTCCAAAGAAATCTAATTGAACTTCTTTTTTATCTTTAACAAAAGGATCGTGAACGATAACATTCATTCCTAATGCTAATCCTATTTTAATTGTTTCGATTCCAATTCGTCCAAAACCAACTACACCTAGTGTTTTTCCTGCTAATTCTGTAGCTTTAGCATATGATTTTTTTAATTCTGAGAATTTTGAATCTCCTTCAAGAGGCATTTTTCTGTTTGCGTCGTGTAAAAATCGTGCAATAGCAAAGAAATGACCAAATACCAATTCTGCAACAGAACGAGATGAAGCAGCAGGAGTGTTAATTACGTGAAGTCCTTTGCTTTTTGCGTATTCAACATCTATATTATCCATTCCTACACCTCCTCTTCCTATAATTTTTAAAGACGGACAAGCATCTATGATGTCTTTTCTTACTTTGGTAGCACTTCTTACCAATAAAGCATCAATTTGGTTTTCGTTTATGTAATTTATTAACTGTTCTTGAGCAACTTTACTTTCTAAAACCTCGATGTTGTTGTTTTTCATTACCTCAACACCAGCACTAGAAATACCATCGTTCGCTAATACTTTTATCATTTTTTATAGATTTATAATTAAACTTTAGGCGATTTGTTCTAATTCTTTCATTACATTTACAAGTAACTGTACACTTTCAAGTTCAAGTGCATTGTAGATACTAGCTCTGTATCCTCCTACCGATCTATGACCATTTACTCCTGATATTCCTGCTTCTTTCCACATAGAATCAAACTTGTTTTTCAAAGATTCATCGTTTAGAACAAAAGTAACATTCATCATAGAACGATCTTCTTTTACTGCATGACCAGTAAATAATGGATTTCTATCTATTTCTGAGTATAGTAAATTTGCTTTCTTCTTGTTCAGTTTCTCTATTGCAGGAAGACCTCCCTGCTCTTCTAACCATTGAAGTGTAAGGGTAGTAGCATAAATTGGGAATACAGGTGGCGTATTAAACATTCCATCTTTTGCCACATGCACAGCGTAATCTAAATACGAAGGAATATCTCTCTGAGAACGATTTAAAAGTTCCTTTTTGATAACAACCAATGTTGTTCCTGCAGGACCTATATTTTTCTGAGCTCCTGCATAAATCAAATCAAATTGACTATAATCCAACTCTCTACTCAATATATCAGAAGACATATCACAAACTTTTATTCCTTTAAAGTTTGAAAAATCTTTTATTTGAGTTCCGTATATGGTATTATTGGTAGTAAAATGAAAATACTCTAAGTTGTCTGGAATTTCAAAATCTTTTGGAATTCTATCAAAATTAGTATCCTTAGAAGAAGCTACAACCTGTACATTACCAAACTTTTTCCCTTCTTTAATAGCACTACTAGACCAATTTCCTGTTTCTAGGTATCCAGCAGTTCCTCCTTCTCTAAATAAATTGTAAGGAAGCATCACAAACTGAAGACTTGCTCCACCTTGTAAAAATAAAACTTCGTAGTCATTAGAGAGTTTCATCATCTTTCTTACTTGCAAAATAGCTTGTTCAAATATTGCTACAAAATCCTTACTTCTATGAGAAATCTCTAAAAGGGACAGTCCAGAATTATTGATGTTTAATACCGCTTCGGAAGCTTTTTTTAGAACTTCTTGATTTAAAACACTTGGTCCTGCACTAAAGTTATGTATTTTCATATGAATTATTAATTTTATTTGTCAGTTTTATGAATGTAAGAAATCTTTTTTTGCCAAAAGTTCCTCCTCTGTTTCTTCGTGATCTTCATCAGGGATACAACAGTCGACAGGACATACAGCAGCACATTGCGGTTCGTCATGGAAACCTTTACATTCTGTACACTTATCGGTAACTATGTAATAAACCTCATCACTTACGGGTTCTTGCGATTCATCTGCATCGGTTTCAAAACCAGAAGTAGAAACAATATTCCCTTGTAAACTTGTTCCATCAGAGAATTTCCAGTCTACAGCTCCCTCGTATATTGCATTATTAGGGCATTCAGGTTCACATGCTCCACAGTTTATACATTCGTCAGTAATTATGATTGCCATTATAATTGTTTTTGTAAATTTGAACTGCAAAAATAATACTTAATTTTTAAATATGAACCAAATCGAGCGTAATTTTTCATCTCTAGTATATGTATTTGAAACAATTAAAACACAATTAAACGAAATATCACAAAAAACTGATAGCGAATTAATTGGAGAAGATAATTCATTGCTTAAGAAAAAAATAACTGAAGCAGAGGAAAATAATCGTTGGTTCACTAAGGCTCAAATTACCTTTGCATTGCAATATTGGTGCAATCACATAAACTTAGATGAGCTAAGAAAATGGATTCCTAACTTAATAGAGAATAATTTGCCTAAAAAAATAGGCGTAATACTAGCAGGAAACATTCCTATGGTTGGCTTTCATGATATTCTTTCTGTAATTCTTTCAGGAAACATTCCTGTAATTAAATTATCTTCAAAAGATTCTGTATTAATTCCATATATCCTAAGTGAATGGAAAGAATTAAATCCTGAACTAAAATATGAGATTGTGGAGAGATTAGAAAATTATGATGCTGTAATTGCCACAGGGAGCAAAAACACCTCTAAATACTTTGAATACTATTTTAGAGAAACTCCCAATATAATTCGAAAAAACAGAACCTCCGTTGCCGTATTATCCGAAAACGAGTCCGATGAAAATATTCAACTATTAGCAAAAGATATTTTTACTTATTTTGGATTAGGCTGTAGAAATGTCACTAAACTATTTTTACCAAAAGGATTTGAAATCGAAAAACTTTATAAAAATTTTAATGATTATTCATCAATTTTAGAACACAATAAATACGCTAATAATTACGAATATCACAAAGCAATTTTTTTACTTAATCAAGATGCATTTTATGATAATGGATTTTTACTATTAAAAGAAAGTAATGATTTGTTTTCGCCTCTTTCGGTTGTATACATTTCATTCTATGAAAACATAAACGAAGTAGACAATTATATTTCTATCAATTCAGATAAAATTCAATGTGTTGTAAGTGTTATTTATAAAGATTCAATTCCATTTGGAACCACTCAAAACCCTAGTTTGGACACTTATGCTGATGGAATAGATACTATGAAATTCTTAAAAGACTTATAAAAAAATCGCTCGTATAAATACAAGCAATTTCAAACAATAAAAAACTATAAATTAAACTTATGAAAAAACTATTTTCATTCCTCTAAAATTCCAAAAAAGAAAGAAATAATTCTTATGACACAAATATACAAATAAAATCTAACTAAACAATGGATTCTCTGAAAGATATGTTCGATTTTTCGTACTACAAATCATTATCAACATACATTAATATTGTATATAAAAAATTCAACAAAGATGCTTTTTTTAATGATGTCACTCATAACCTAGATAAACTGGAACTTAACCAAAGATTGCGAAACACAACCGTACAATTAAAAAAGCATTTACCTAATGACTACAAAGAATCTCTTGAAATATTATACGAAGTAATTAAAAATTATGACAATCATTACCGCAATCTCGTATTCCCTGACTTCGTGGCTCTTTATGGACATAATGACTTTGAAATATCAATGAAAGCATTAGAATATTTCACTTGTTTTGGTTCATCAGAATTCGCAATACGCACATTTCTTAAAAATGACTTTTCCAAAACACTAAAAGTAATGGAAGAATGGTCTAAATCAGAAAATAATCACGTAAGAAGACTTTCTAGCGAAGGTTGCAGAAGCAGATTGCCTTGGTCTTTTAAATTTAATGAAGTAATTGAAAACCCAAACTTAACAAGAAGAATTCTAGAAAACCTAAAAGAAGACAAGGAACTCTATGTGAGAAAATCCGTTGCCAATCACATAAATGACATTAGCAAAGACAACGAAAAATACGCCATTGAGTTAATTAAATCATGGAATCTAAAAAATCCCAACACTTTATGGATTGCCAAACATGCAATGCGAAATTTAATAAAACAAGGAAATAAAGAAGTTCTAGAAGTATTTGGATATTCCCAAAATGCAAAAGTCAACATCATTGGCTTCAGATTAAAAAACAACAAAATAAAGCTAGGAGAATATTTAGATTTTGAATTCGAAATAGAATCCAAAGACAGTAAAAAACAAGAACTAATTATTGATTATTCCATTTATTATTTGAAGAACAATCAATCTCACTCTAAAAAAGTATTTAAACTTAAAACAGCATCTCTAGAAAAGGAAGCAAAAATAAAAATCTCTAAAAAGCAACTTTTTAGAGATTTTAGTACTAGAAAACACTACTTAGGAACTCATTTTCTTGAAATCCAAATCAATGGAGTTGTTGTTCAAGAAAAAGTAGCATTTGATATTATCTAATCATCATTTTCTTCACTTTCTATAATTATCGTTTCAGAATCAATAACACCATCGTCATTGGATTCAATAATTCTAATTTCTTTTTCTACAGCAGTATTTTCTTTCTCAACAGTATGATTTCCTAAAATTGGAGCTATTACCAAACCAATCAAACAAGTAAGTTTAATTAAAATATTCATTGATGGACCCGAAGTATCTTTAAATGGATCTCCTACGGTATCTCCTGTTACAGCTGCTTTATGAGAATCAGAACCTTTATACGTCATTTCTCCATTAATTTCTACACCTGCTTCAAATGATTTTTTCGCATTATCCCAAGCTCCTCCTGCATTATTTTGAAATATTGCCCAAAGAACTCCAGAAACTGCAACACCCGCCATATACGCCCCTAATGCTTCTGCTCCCATTACAAAACCTACGATTACAGGAGTTACGATGGTCATTGCACCAGGAAGCATCATTTCTCGTAATGCTGCTTTGGTAGAAATATCCACACATTTCCCATATTCAGGTTGTCCTTTACCTTCTAGTATACCAGGAATTTCTCTAAACTGACGACGTACTTCATTTACCATATCCATTGCTGCCTTTCCCACTGATTGCATTGCCAATGCAGAAAACACTACTGGAATCATTCCTCCTATAAATAGAGCCGCAAGAACATCTGCTTTAAAAATATTAATTCCTTCTATTCCTGTAAAAGTAACATATGCCGCAAATAAAGCCAATGCTGTAAGTGCCGCCGAAGCAATTGCAAACCCTTTTCCTACTGCTGCCGTTGTATTTCCTACAGAATCTAACACGTCTGTTCTCTGTCTAACTTCTTTTGGTAATTCACTCATTTCTGCAATTCCTCCTGCATTATCTGCAATAGGTCCAAAAGCATCTATTGCTAACTGCATAGCCGTTGTTGCCATCATCGCCGAAGCTGCAATCGCAACACCATAAAAACCTGCCAATTCATAAGAACCCCAAATTGCAACTGCAAAAAGAAGTACTGATGAGAATGTAGATTTCATTCCTGTTGCCAAACCTGCAATTATATTAGTCGCCGCTCCCGTAGATGAATTTTGAACAATCGACATAACTGGTTTTTTACCTAATGCTGTATAATATTCTGTAAATGCTGAAATCAACCAACCAACTGACAACCCAACTAATGTCGCATAAAACACATTTATACTTGGAACTTGTTTTATTCCTTCTCCGAAAAACTTCATAGATATGGTTTCAGGAAGCATTTTATTAATCAAAAACCAACAAGCAACTACCGTTAATAAAAGTGCAACATAATTCCCTAAGTTTAATGCTCCTTGAACTTTTGACTCTTTAGCGTCATTGGAAGTTATTTTTATAAAGAACGTCCCTATTATAGAAGCTATAATTCCTACACCTGCTATAACTATTGGTAATAAAATAGGCCCCATTCCATTAAATGCATCTGTAAACTGACTTCCACTTGCTTCCGTCATATCTTTTATAATATAATTCCCTAATACCATAGAAGCCAAAACTGTTGCCACATAAGAACCAAATAAATCTGCTCCCATTCCTGCTACATCTCCTACATTATCTCCTACATTATCTGCGATTGTTGCTGGGTTTCTAGGGTCATCTTCTGGAATTCCAGCTTCTACTTTTCCTACTAAATCCGCTCCTACATCTGCAGCCTTGGTATAAATCCCTCCTCCTACTCTAGCAAAAAGTGCTATTGATTCTGCTCCAAGAGAAAATCCTGCAAGAGTTTCCAACACTTTGGTCATATCATTGTAAAAAGAATCTGTTTCTCCTAAAAACTGATTTAAAAAGAATATAAAAAATAAACTCAATCCCAATACTGCAAGTCCTGCTACTCCAAGTCCCATTACCGTTCCTCCTGTAAACGAAACTTTAAGTGCTTGCGGTAAACTCGTCTTAGCAGCCTCGGTAGTTCTTACATTTGCTTGAGTTGCTACTCTCATTCCTATATTTCCTGCTAATGCAGAAAAAAAAGCTCCTACTATAAAAGCCACCACTATCATCCAATGAGAAGTTTCTACGTATTGTGAAATGAAAAACAATCCTAAAGATGCTATAACCACAAAGATGACCAAAATGCGATATTCTGCCTGCAAAAAAGCCATTGCTCCATCTTGAATGTTTTTTGCAATGACTTTCATTTTTTCCTCTCCAGAATTCTGTTTGTTTACCCAACTAAACTTTAACATCATAAAACCTAATCCTACCAGCGATAAAACCACAGGAATCCACAAATAATACTGTTCCATTTTCAAATTTTTATTTAAAATATAATAATTAACAAAAATAACCAAAAAAACAGAGATTCACTAATTAACATTAATGACTTTTCCCCATTCTTACTACCAATAACTCCACCTCTGCCTGCGACTCAATCGAAAAATGACTTTTCTTTGCTGGAATCAAAATCGTTTCACCTAAATTTAGCAGATATACTTTTTCATCACACGTGATTTTTGATTCGCCTTTTATTTGCATCAAAACAATAAATGAAGAATTATCAAATACTAAATCTATTTTTTTCGTTAAAATTAATTTCTGTGCAAAAAAGTAAGGATTGTTTTCTAGCGTTATCAATTTATTTTTATCATCTTCATAACGCGTACTTACCTCCCTTATATAATTAAAATCACTTACTTGAATTGCTAAATTGGTATGCAACTCTCTCTTTTTACCATCTTTATCTATTCGATTATAATCATATATCCTGTACGTAATATCAGACGTTTGCTGAATTTCTGCTAGTACAATATTTTTACCAATTGCATGAACTCTTCCTGCTGGAATAAAAAAAACATCTCCTATTTTTGGTTTCACAGTTCGCAAAATGGTTTCTAATGTTTCGCTTTTTAAATGCTGTAAAAAAATCTCTTTAGTTACACCTTCTTTAAATCCAATTGTAATTTCTGAATCTTCTTTTACATCTAAAACATACCACATTTCATTTTTCCCAAATGAATCATGATGTTTTTTTGCAAAGTCATCATCAGGATGAACCTGTACTGATAGTTTTTCTTCAGTGTCAATCAATTTAACTAGAACAGGAAAATTTATACCATAACGCTCAAAAACCGATGTTCCTAATAAGTCTGCTTTGTATAATTGAATTAATTCTTTCAGAGTTTTCCCTTTAAGTTCTCCTTCGGCAACTATGCTTTCAAATTCCTCTACATCAGAAATCTCCCAACTTTCTCCTATTTTCTCTTTTGTTATTTTTTTATTGAATTTATCTTTAAGTGAATTTCCTCCCCAAATTCTGTAATGAAAACTTGGTACAAATTTCAGCGGATACAAACTAACTTCTCTATTCATTATTTACTCAACAACTTTTTAGCAATTTACACAAATTTACTTTATTTCATAGAAACTCCCAACCCAAATAAAGCATAATCCAAAAGAACAGGATCTTCTGAATTAATTTCTCGCAAATTATAATCTAATTCTTCAACTGCTTTCCAATCATTTTGTGTACGCTTTAATATTTCATATTCACGTGCGACTCTACCCGAATGAACATCAAGAGGACACGAAAGCATAGACATAGGAATACGATTCCACAAGCCAAAATCAACACCTTTATTGTCTTTTCTTACCATCCAACGCAGAAACATGTTTATTTTTTTACAAGCAGAATTCTTGTTTGGATTTCCAATATGCTTTTCTGTTCTTTGGTTATAATTCAATTTAAAAAAATGAGTCCAAAAAGTTGTAATATTTTCTTTTAGATTTTGATTTGATTTATCTGTTTTTATCAAAAAAATACTTTCCAAACTTTCATGCTTTTTGTATAACGATTTAAGCGATTGAATAAAATAAACAAAATCTTCTTTCTTAAATGTTCTATGAATCGACTCAGGCATCTTCTTAAAATCCGACTCTTTGTGTTCCATTACAAATTGAAAAGGAGAATTATCCATATAATTCATCATTTTTTCTGCTGAACGAATGATGTTTTTACGGTTTCCCCAAGCAATTGTAGAAGTTAAAAATGCAGAAATTTCTATATCTTCTTTTTTTGCAAATTTATGTGGAATTTGAATTGGGTCATTTTCAATAAAATCAATATGATTATACAAATGTGCTTTCTCTAATAAAAAATCTTTGACATCTTGATTCATACTACTATTTCCTACTGTTCAAAATTTTAAAAATCAACTCTCTTAAAAGCTCTCCATGAGTGGTCATTCCCGTACTTCCAATACCTTTTGATTTCAAATCAGCTTCTTTTATGAATTCAAGTATTTTAGTAATTTCTTTGAGTTTGTAATTTTTCGCAGCAAATAAGTAATCACTTGCAAAATAATAGTTAATTTTTAATTCTTTAGAAATAGTTTGTGGAGAGTTTTCATCTAAACAATGAATCAACATTAAATTAGAAAAGTACGTAAACAACTGTCCAACAATCAAAACCATTGGATTTTCTTTTTCATTCTTGGAAAAATATTCCACTATGGTATAACATTTTAGCTCTTCTCGTTTCCCTACTGCCTTGGTAAGTTCAAATACATTGTAATCCTTGCTAATTCCTATGTTTTTTTCGATTACTTCGGGAGTTACTTCTCCAGATTTGGAAACAATTATTTTTAATTTTTTAAGCTCATTATCAATTTTTGATAGCTCTGTTCCCAAAAATTCAATCAACATCATTATCGACTTTTGGTCAATCGAAAGATTCATTTGCTTGCAATGTGAACTAATCCAAGAAGGAATTTGGTTTTCATATAATTTACTGGATTCGTATATCCAATTTTGTTTTGCTAGTAACTTATGTAGTTTTTTTCTCTTATCTAATTTTTTATATTTATGATTAACGACTAAAACTGTTGTTGGTTGAATATTTTCTATATATTTCTCAAAATATTCCCAATCATTTGGCTTGTAGATTTGAGCTTCTTTTACAATCACCACTTTATGTTCGCTTGCCATTGGAAACTCTTTACACATAGAAACAAGTTCTTTCATCTCTACATCTTTTGCATAAACTACCATTTGATTAAACGCTTTTTCTTCTTCAGTTAAAACACTTTGTTCTATTAAATCCGTAAGTGAATCAATATAAAAAGATTCTTCTCCATGCAAAAAGTAAACAGGAAGTATCGTTTTATTTTTTATATCTTTGACAAGTGAACTGTATTCTTTCATGATAGATCTTCCTAAATTAAATCTTCCTAAACCTACTAATTTAAAGTTTAAACAAGAAAACTCAAAGGTATATATTTTTGATGAAATCCGAAGAAAATACCTTCTCTTAACTCCCGAAGAATATGTTAGGCAGACCGTTGTTCATTTTTTTATGGAATATCATAACCATACTAAATCTGCTTTTATCTTAGAAAAAAAAATTGAGTTAAATAAAACCATAAAAAGAATAGACATTCTTATTCTTAAAAAAGATTTTCCATACTTACTAATAGAATGTAAAGCTCCTGATATAAAAATCACTGAAGAAACTTTCTTTCAATCCGCTCGATACAATACCATAATCAAAGCTCAAAAAATACTACTTACCAATGGAATTACGCATTTGTTATTCAATTTTAACAAAGAAAATAGTATATACGAGCAAGAAAGTTTTATGATTTTTTAAAACTCATAGTACAAGCATTAAAAAAAAATAATACTACAATAAGAATTTATTAACATTATTCATAAAAGACTCTAAATTTTCTTTTTAGATTTGCTTTCATATAAAGTTCGAGTATATGCAAAATCAAGTGGAATCTTCATGGAATAAGCTATTAAATAAACTTTCTGGCTGGATAGATACTGTAATATTAAATTTGCCAAACTTAATTATTGCATTAATTACGTTTACGGTATTCTTATGGCTATCTAGACATTTAAATAATTTCCTTAATCGCTCACTAAAAAAAGTCATACGAAAAGTTTCTATACGAGAATTAACCTCAAATATCGCATCTATATGCATTATACTTTTAGGCCTTGTTCTATCTCTGAGTGTATTAAACTTAGATGGCATTCTTAAATCTATATTAGCAGGAGCAGGAATTACAGGATTGGCTGTTGGTTTAGCTTTGCAAGGAACTTTATCTAATACATTCTCAGGGATTTTTCTTGCCTTAAAAGATGAAGTACGAATTGGAGATTGGGTAGAAACCAATGGTTTTGGAGGAGAAATTGTAGATATAGACCTTAGAAATACCAAACTAAAAGAAGCTGATAATAATATTGTCATCATTCCCAATAAAATGATTCTAGATAATCCTATCAAAAATTACGGATTAACAAAGAAAATAAGAGCTACTATTCATTGTGGAGTTGGCTATGAATCATCGCTCGAAGCTGTAGAAAGAATGTGCAAAGAAGCAATTAGTGCTAAATTTCACTCTGATGGAAATAAAGGTAAAGTTGAATTCTATTTCACGGAATTTGCAGATAGCTCGATTAACTTTATGGTTCGCTTTTGGGTAGAAGCTACAGAAAATTTAACCGCATTACAAGTAAAAAGCGAAGCAATCAAAACAATAAAAGAAGTTCTAGATAAAAACAATATAAGTATCCCATTCCCAATTAGGACAATTATCAATAACTCTTAAAAATATTAATTATGAATTCAGTAGTAACAGAATTAAACAATATACTTGCAAATTACCATGTACATTATCAAAAATTAAGAAATTTTCACTGGAATGTAGAAGGTCCTGACTTTTTTGAATTACATGAAATATTCGAGCAAGAATACGAACAAGTAAAATTACAAATTGATGAGATTGCAGAAAGAATTCGTGTTTTTGATGAAAAACCGTACAGCACACTTAAAGAATACTTAGAAGTATCTAAAATTAAAGAAGTAGGAAACGATTTATCATCAGAAGAAATGGTAAAAGAAACCATAAGCGATTTTAAAATTTTGATTTCTCTACTCAAAGATGCTACAAAACAAGCATCTAACGAAGGAGATCTTGCAAGTGAAGATTTACTGATTTCGTATATAAAAAGAACAGAACAAAAACTTTGGATGCTAACTGCATCAACAAAATAACCTTGAGAAAAAGGCGAGGATTATATGAGAGGAAGCGAGGAAATTTATTTTTCCTCGTTTTTTATTTTTAATTTAGTAATCTATGGAAAAAATTCTTTTTTATATAAAGAAACTACAATCTACGTTTTGGTTTCTTCCTACATTTATAATCCTATTGGGAATTATTTTAGCGATTATTCTCCCTCAAATAGAGAATCATTTCACTCAGTATGTAAATGATTTTTCAAAGAAATTACTGATTCAAAACTACGACTCAGCGAAACTCATTCTTTCCACTATATCAGGAGCAATGATTGGAGTAGCAGGAACTGTTTTTTCTGCTACTTTAGTGGTTCTTACATTGGCTTCTAGTCAATTTGGACCTAGATTAATCAAGAATTTTATGCATGTCCGCATAAATCAAATAGTACTTGGTAATTATGTTGCTCTGTACATTTATTGTTTGATTATACTTTATACCATAAGGGATACTAATGATTTTAATATTCCTTCTTTTTCTATTTTACTTGCTATGATTTCTACGATTGTAAACATCATACTGCTTATTTTCTTTATTCATAATATTGCGGTTAGCATTCAAGCAGATAATATTATCGCAAATATTTTAAACACATTAACTATAAATGTAAAAGAAAGTTTGTCTATAAAAAATGAAGGAGGAGAAGAAGAAGAAGAATTTAAAAATCAAGATATAAACGAAAAAAAAGAGAAAGAAAAATATAAAAAATCAATTAATATATCTTGCCATCAAAACGGATATATACAATTTATAGACTATAATCAGATACTTACCATTGCTTCTAATCATGACATTTTAGTTGAACTTGAATTTAGAAGCGGAGATTATGTTATTGCCAATCAAAACTGTGGAAAAATATATACTAATGATACGTTAGATGAAGCTATACCTCAAGAAATAATAGAACAAATAATAATACAAACCAGTAGAAGTAGAGAGCAAGATTTAGAGTTTTATATTAACCAAGTAGTAGAAATCGCGGTACGTGCTTTATCCCCTGGAATCAACGATCCTTATACAGCAATTGCTTGTATCGACAACCTTACCTCCATGATGTGCTACATGACAAAAGTAAAATTACCAAAAAAATACAGGTATAACGACAAAAATGAGTTGAAAATAATCGCTGATATGCTTGATTATAAAGGGATTCTAGACGAAGCTTTTAATCAAATACGACAGTTCTCTAATGGAATGCCGTCAATAATCATTCGACTTATGGAATCACTCATTACTATCGATAACTTTGCAACTAACCAAGCATATAAAAAAGCCATTCAAAAACATGCAGAAATGGTATGGAATGTAGGCGAAAAGTCTATAATATCGGAACATGATTTAAATGACCTAAAAGAAAGAGCCAAACAAATTATCAGTATCTAATCTTTTATTTATTGAGTAAAATAATTACATTTGCTTAATGGAAAACTTCGTTGTTTCATCAAGAAAATACCGCCCAGAAGAATTTGATACTGTTGTAGGTCAGCAACACATCACTGATACTTTGGAACATGCAATTAAAGAAAACTTAATTGCACAGGCATTGCTTTTCTGTGGACCAAGAGGAGTTGGAAAAACTACTTGTGCACGTATTTTTGCTAGAAAAATCAATGAAGCACAAGGAAGCACAAGCGAAGATGGTTTTGCTTTTAATATTTTTGAATTAGATGCAGCTTCTAATAATTCGGTAGATGATATTAGAAATTTAGTGGATCAGGTTCGTTTTCCTCCGCAAGTAGGGCAGTATAAAGTTTATATCATTGACGAGGTGCATATGCTTTCAAATGCAGCATTCAATGCTTTTTTGAAAACGCTAGAAGAACCTCCTAAACATGCAATTTTTATTCTTGCAACAACGGAAAAACATAAAATAATTCCTACTATTCTTTCTCGTTGTCAGATTTATGAATTTAAACGAATTCAAATTCCTGATATAAAAAATCATTTAGAAAAAATTGCTCAAAAAGAAGGAATCACATACGATGAAGACTCACTTTACCTAATTGCTCAAAAAGCTGATGGAGCACTTAGAGATGCTCTTTCTATTTTTGATAGAGTTTCTACTTTTACACATAAAAACCTAACTATAGATAAAGTTTCTGAAAACTTAAATGTACTGGATTATGATGTTTATATTCAAGCTATTGATTTGGCTTTAGAACACAAAATACCTGAATTGCTTCTTTTACTTGATGATGTTTTAAAAAAAGGATTTGATGCTCATCTTTTCATTTCTGGATTGGGAAGTCATCTAAGAGATTTAATGGTTTCACAAAACCAACAAACTATCAATCTATTAGAAGTTGGCGAACAGACAAAAGAAAAATACTTCAATCAAGCAAATAAATGCACTACACAATTCCTAGTTGATGGAATTGAGATATGTAATCAAGCAGACATTAACTATAGAACGAGTAAAAATCATCGACTTACTGTTGAAATTGCCTTAATGCAACTTGCATCACTTACTGCTGACACTCAAAAAAAAAAAGATTTAGGATAATTCCTCCTCCTAAAATTGAAAATTCTACTCCTATACAAATAAAAGAAGATGTTCAAAATAACAAAAGTGAACAAACGTCTGAAAATGAACACTCTTCTGTAAAAGATCGATTTAATAAACTACTTGAAGAAGAAAAAAGACAAAAATCTACAACTCCGCTACGAACAAATATAAAAACGGTATATTCCATTACAGATAGTTTAGAAATAAAACAAGAAGAAGTAAAGTCCATTGAAAAAGATTTACCTAGAAATCCTTTTGAGTTAAAGATTGTTGTTGATACGTTTAATGATTTCATAGAAACACTCAAAGAAAATCGCTTAATGATTTACAACGCAATCATAAATGCCGATTTCAAAAAAGTAGAAAAAAATACTATTTATGTAACTTTTAAATCCTACTCTTCTCAGCATGAATTCCAAGAAATTCAACATGAGTTTTTAGATATTTTACGAAAAAAAGTTCAAAATTTTTATATCGCTTTTGAATACGAAATCATTGAAGATAAAGAAACCAAATACATACTTTCTCGCGAAGATATCTTTAAGAATATGGTAGAAAAAAATCCAAAACTTCTTGATTTAAAAGATGATTTAGGTCTTATTATATAAAAAATCCGCTTCATCATAAGACAAAACGGATTTTCATTTATTTCTACGAATTTAATCGCTATTATTCTACCGTTACACTCTTTGCTAAGTTTCTTGGCTGATCTACGTTTGCACCACGCATTACTGCTATATGATACGAAAGTAATTGCAATGGAATAGAAGTTACCAACGGCGTAAAACACTCCGAAGTTTCTGGAACTTCAATCAAATAATCTGCCATTCCTTTTACCTGCTCATCTCCTTCTGTAACTACAGCAATCACGATTCCTTTTCTTGATTTTATTTCCTGAATGTTACTTACTACTTTCTCGTAATGACCTTTCTTAGTAGCTATAATTACTACTGGCATATTCTCATCAATAAGTGCAATAGGTCCGTGTTTCATTTCTGCTGCAGGATATCCTTCTGCGTGAATGTATGATATTTCTTTTAATTTTAACGCACCTTCTAAAGCTACTGGGAAATTATATCCACGTCCTAAGTATAAGAAATTAGTTGCATTAACAAACTTTTTAGAAATTTCTTTTATTTGTTCGTCTAATTTTAATGTTTTTTCTACTTTTTCTGGGATTAATTCCAATTCACTAGCAAGTAAGTGGAATTGTTGGTTAGAAATTTTCCCTGTGTGTTTCGCTAATTTTAGAGCAATCATAGAAAGAATACTTACCTGAGCTGTAAATGCTTTAGTAGAAGCTACTCCAATTTCAGGACCTGCGTGTGTGTATGAACCTGCATCGGTTAATCGAGCGATAGAAGAATCAACTACATTACAAATTCCGTATATAAAAGCACCTTTCTCTTTTGCCATTTTAAGAGCGGCTAATGTATCTGCGGTCTCTCCTGATTGAGATATTGCAATTACAACATCTTTATCGGTAATAATTGGGTTTCTATATCTAAACTCAGAAGCATACTCTACCTCAACAGGAATTCGTGCTAAATCTTCAATAAGGTATTCTCCGATTAATCCTGCATGCCATGATGTTCCACAAGAAACAATGATTATTCTGCTTGCATTGGTAAATTTCTCTAGGTTATCCCAAATACCTGCCATTTGAATAATTCCTTCATTTACTAGAATTCTACCACGCATGGTATCCATAATGGATTTTGGTTGCTCGTAGATTTCTTTCAACATAAAGTGGTCGTATCCTCCTTTTTCTATCTGTTCTAATGTTAATTGCAATTCTTGAATTGCAGGAATAACTTTAGTGTTATCTACGATTTTTCTAATGTCTATTGCTTTTCCTAGTTCTAGAGTTGCCATTTCTCCATCTTCTAAGTAGAGAGCTTCTTTGGTAAATTCAACAAAAGGAGAAGCATCAGATGCAACATAAAACTCATCTTTCCCAATACCAATTGCTAAAGGAGAGCTTAATCTACCTACGATAATTTTATTTGAATTTTCCGCCTCCATTACGGCAATTGCATACGCTCCAATCGCCTCATTAAGTGCATATCTAACTGCCTCGGTAAGGCTTATTTTTTCAGTATCTCTAAAGTATTGAATTAAGTTTACAAGAACTTCAGTATCGGTTTCACTATGAAACTGAAAACCTTTACTTGTGAGCATTTTTTTTATTGGTTCATAATTTTCGATAATTCCATTATGAACAATTGCAATGCTTTCATCATTCGATAAATGAGGATGAGAATTGGTATCACTAGGAACTCCATGAGTTGCCCAGCGGGTATGTCCCATTGCTATGGTACTCACTTTATCTACATTTTCAGCCTTTTCTTCTAAATCAGATACTTTTCCTTTTGTTTTAGATAAAGTAAAAGAACTCCCTGAATTAAGAACAATTCCTGCACTATCGTATCCTCTATACTCCAATCTTTTCAAACCGTTTACTACGATTGGATATGCCGTATTTTTTCCTATATAAGCTACTATTCCACACATAATTCCTAATTTTTAGTGTATAAAATTTCGATTTTTAGTTTATTTTTATTTTCTGTATTATTTCCATAAAATACCTGTCTATAAGGTGTATATGCTCTATTATTAGCACTTGTAGAGTACGCTGTTCCTGTAAAATTACCAACATCTAAAACAATAGGTTTGTTTTCTCCTGAATTATGTATTATATCATAAACATGTTGTGTAATGTTTAATTCATAATACTCTCTATCCGTACTATATGCAGGGTTAAAAAACCAACCTGTAGAATATCCAAATGTAGACAAATCAGAAAATAAATAATAATCCGATATTGTACCCGAATCATCTAAATCTACTTGATTTGCAAAAATATAAGGTGGTTTTTGAGGTATATCATTATTCACAGGATACAATTTTAGTTTTGCTCCTACAATTGACAGCTTTTCGATTTCTATTTTATTTTTTAATCTATCTATATCTGATTCCTGTATTTTCACTATTGCTCTTGGTCCTCCCATTCCCTGTAGGTATAGTTTTTCATCGCCATTTACCTTATCAGAATTTATAATCATATCTGAAAACCCAGCAGGTCTTTCGTACTGATAATTTCCATTACGAACGTTGTAAACACTACTTAAATCAAACGAATAACTCAAACTTTCTGAACTTTCATCGTTTTTATAGTTGATTGTTAAATCTAAATCTTTAGGATTAAAAGTAAATAAAAATCCATTTTCTTCTTGTACAGAAAACTTTAATCCTTTAAAATAATTTAAAAACTTGGTATTATCATTTAATTCTAAACTTCCTTGATAATTAATTATTTTATCTATGAAGTATTGTTTATCTAGTTCTATTTTTATAGATGGTAGAATTTCACTGATAACTTTAGTATTATCTTCTTTGTCGTACTCCACAACTCCTTCTATCTCCTTGGTTACCTCAACAGAACCTAATAATTGCTCTACAGAAATATCTTCTAAAGAATTAGAATATAAAACATCTTCTGTTCCACCTAAACTTTCACTTAACGAATAGATGTCCAAGGTCATAGTGGCATCTATGTTTCCTACAATCTCCGTAAGAGGATAAGTTGTTGTAATTTTACTGCCGTCTGTACTCGAAACCGCATCAGTGACAGAATATGAAGGTTTTATGGTAAGCACTACAGACTCTACAACAGGATTGGTACCAAAATCAGGATTAAGAGCGTCTAATTTTAGACGAACTTGAGTTAAGAAATCTGCTTTAGTTTTTCCGAATATATTTTCATCATATACACCTACAACAGCTCTCTCTAGCGTTTTATTGTCTGCTCTAATGGTATCTCCTGTGTAATAGTTGTAAGAAACAACCTCCAATGAATCTTTTACACCTACTAAAGCATCATTATTTACCAAATCTACGCCAAAATCAGATTCGTCATTTTTGCAAGAAATCAAGAAAAAAGAAATCAGAACAAAAGCAATAACAACAGAAATATACTTACTCATACTGCAAAATCTAGCTAAGATTAACACCTTCTCTAATAAAATCGGCATATATATCTGCTAAGTCTTCTAAAGAATCGTAATCCATTTTACTAGGATTTTCTTCTAAGAACTTTTTCATGTCATCACCAACAAACTCTTCTCCTTTTAAAACCAAGTCTGAATACTGCAATGACTCAACAACAAGGTTGTTTGTTTTAGGTGCAGTAAAGTAGGTAAAACTAGATTTTTCAATTTTATCAAAATCTAATACATCATACACATCATTAGGAAGGGAATAATCATTCATGCTATTGTAAACAGAAGTAACAATTTTGCACTCGCTAAACATTGTATCCTTTGAATAATAGGTCTTAAGGTAAATTGGCAAGAAAGCTGCCATCCAGCCATGTACATGAATTACATCGGGAACCCAATTTAATTTTTTAATTGTTTCTAAAACTCCTTTAACAAAAAACACTGCTCTTTCATGATTATCTTCATGAAAATTTCCACTTTCATCTTCATACAGAGATTTTCTTTTAAAATATTCTTCGTTGTCTACAAAATAAACCTGCATTCTTTCTCCTGGAAGAGATGCCACCTTTATTACAAGTGGTTGATCTAAATCATTTATTATCAAATTGATTCCTGAAAGTCGAATTACCTCGTGAAGTTGAAATCTTCTTTCGTTTATAAAACCAAATCTCGGCATAAAAACTCTTACATCATTTCCTGCTGAATAGGACTTTACAGCTAGATTGTTTACTGTTGTTGAAATTGGATTTTCTGGTAAATAAGGCGATAATTCTGAAGTTACGTGTAATATTCTTTTCGAACTCATAAAAAGATTTCGTTGTTAATAGTATTTTGCAAATTTACAAAAAAAATAGTATACTTCGCCAATCAAGGCAATAAAAACATTTTATACCATTAATTCAACAAGAGCAAATACCAAAGAATCTACGTCCTTGGTTGTATTAAATGAAGAAAAAGAAATACGTAAAGGCGTTATTTTATTTTGCTCACTCTTAGGCACTATATTCTTAATAGCATTAGAAAGTTTTACTGCACCAGAGTTACAGGCACTTCCTTGAGAAATAGAAATTCCTTTCATGTCTAATTGAAAGCTCAACATATTATTTTTGAAAGGAAGTAGAATATTCAAAATTGTATATAAGCTATTCGATAAATCAGAAGATTGAGCTGTAAATTGAACATTAGGAATGGATTCTTCTAACTGATCAATTGCATATTTTTTTAACTGCTCTACCTTACGTCTATTCTCGTCTAGATTCTGAATAGACAACTCTAAGGCTCTTGCCATTCCTGCTATTGCATATACATTCTCTGTTCCACTTCTATGATTGTTTTCCTGCCCACCACCTGTTATAGTAGACTTTAAGTGATGTTTGCTTTTTATAAGAGCAATTCCTATACCTTTTGGACCATGAAATTTATGAGCTGATGCACACATGAAATCAATAGGAATTTCACCAAAATTAATAGGTAGATGCCCTATAGTCTGAACTGCATCTGAGTGAAATAACGCTTTATTTTCGTGACATAACTCTCCCACTTTCATTAAATCAATTAAATTACCAAACTCGTTGTTTCCGTGCATTAATGAAACAAGCGTTTTCTTTGAGCTTAATTGTAATTCTTTTTGTAAAACATTTAGATTAATAGTTCCACGCGAATCAACAGGGAGAAATAGGATTTCCAATTCGGGTAGTTTTTGCTGTAAATCATAAATAGTTTCTAAAACTGATTTATGCTCCAGTTGAGTGGTAATAATTCGTTCTACTTTTAAATCATATACACAAGAGCGAAGAATTAAGTTATTACTTTCTGTGGCACACGATGTAAAAATAACTTCATTAGACGAACAATGAAGTAATGAAGCTATTTTCTTTCGAGAATTTTCAATTATAGATTTATTTTTCTGACCAAATGAGTGTGTAGAAGATGGATTTCCGTAAGTATCTTTCATCACAGATGTCATTTCTTGAATAACCTCTTCGTACATAGGTGTAGAAGAAGCATTATCTAGATAAATCCTATTCATGAAAAATATTTTTCTATACTTGCTCAGAGATTAATTCTGCGATTTGAGTCATTTCTCGCTCAGAAAACTGAAGTTTCGGATTGGCAAAATTTAAATCTCCTTCGGAATCAAGAGGAATTAAATGAATATGTGCATGAGGAACTTCCATGCCAAGCACCGCAACACCTATTCGTTTGCACGGAATTGTCTTTTCAATTGCATGAGCAATCTTGTATGCAAAACTCATTGTTTGTTGGTATTCAGATTCTGTTAAATCAAAAAGTTTATCAACTTCCTTTTTAGGAACAACAAGTGTATGCCCTTTTTTTAATGGAGAAATATCCAAAAAAGCAATGCAAGAATCATTCTCTGCAATTTTATAACACGGGATTTCTCGATTAATTATTTTAGTAAAAATAGTAGGCATAGTTTTATTCTGATATTGAAATTTCCAATACTTCTAAATTCAATTTATTTCCATTAGGAAGAATAATTTCTACTTTTTCTCCTTGTTTTTTCCCAACCAAACCTTTGGCTATAGGTGTATTGATTGATATTTTCCCTACTTTTATGTTGGTTTCACTTTCAGGAACAAGAGAATATACCATTTCTTGATTATTTGCTAAATTTTTAAGTTTTACCTTGCTCAAGATTCCTACTTTAGAAGCATCAAGCATATTCGGGTTGATTACTTTGGAGTTCCCTATAACATCTTTTAATTTCGCTATTTTCATTTCAAGTAAACCTTGAGCTTCTTTTGCTGCATCATACTCTGCATTTTCTGATAAATCACCTTTATCTCGTGCTTCTGCTATTTGTTGCGTTACCTTTGGTCTTTCTACTGCTTCTAGTTCATTTAATTCGGCACGCAATTTTTCTAAACCTTCTTTCGTTATATAGTTCATATCAGTTTATATTTGGTATTAAATAAAAAAATCCGCTTAACTTGCGGTTTATTTCTGTGTAAATGCAAATTTAATAAAAAAATGGTACGCTATAAAATATTTTTTCTTTCAATAACTTATACGTTATTTTTATTTTTAGGATTTTCTTGTACTACAAATGACGGAACATTAAGCTGTTTCCCTAATTCTACAATCAATTCTACAATCAACTTAAATTTACCGCAATATCAAAATTTGCTAAATGCTGGTGGATACGTAGAAACGTCTGGAGCTTCTGGAGAGGGAACTCGTGGTTTGATAATTGTGCGAACTTCCAATTCTAACTTTAAAGTGTATGATAGAAATGCTCCTCATCTTTGCCCTGATGATGACACTACGCTTTTTGTTCAAAGTGGAATTGTAATTTATTGTCCTCATGATGACTCAAAATGGAATTTATATACAGGCGAACCAATAAGTGGAAACACTTCAAAATCCCCAAGAACCTATTATGCAAGCTTCAATCCTTCTACCAATGTGTTGTTTATAAGTAATTAAATTTTTATTTCCCACTTAAAAATATAAAATAAAAGACTCAGGCTCGCCTTCGGCGAGCCTGAGTCTTTTATAGATTTAAAACATTTACATTTACTTATTCCGCAGGTACTGCTGGTTGTCCATTCGCATTAAGCTGAACTTGAGGCTCTTTATCTTTAACATCAAGAAGCTCTACTTCAAATATAAGCACTTGATTAGGACCTATTGCTACTCCTCCTCCTTGTTCTCCGTATGCTAATTCCGAAGGAATATAAAACTTGTATTTAGCTCCTTTTGTCATCAACTTGATTCCTTCTTGCCAACCAGGAATTACGTTTGCTACAGGAAAATCCACTTTTCCTTCTTTCATTTTATCTGTACTGTCAAATACAGTTCCATCTACTAAAGTCCCATTAAATTTAACAGAAACAACATCATCTTGCTCTACTTTTGTTGTCCCATCTCCTTCTTTTATTACCTCATATTGTAACCCTGAATCCGTTACTTTTACTCCTTGTTTTTTCTTATTTTCCTCTAAAAACTTAGTACTTTCTTCTTGGTTTTCTTTAGATTCTTTCTCTCTTCTTTTGTTCACTGCTTCTTGATTTTCTTTCTGAGCTTTTTCCATTAGAGGTCTTACGTATCCATCTAAAAACTCAGGAATTTCAGACTCTTCCATCAAAAGTTCCCCTTTGTTTACTTTATCAAAAATCCCTTGAATTAAAATATTTTTATCTATTTTATCTTCCATTTTATTAGCTCGAAGAAACTCTTGAATCTGAAGCCCAATCTGCATTCCAAAGAATTCGCTTTTAGAAATCTCTTTTGATGAATCAAAAACATCACTAATTCCTTTTTTAACTTGATCTTGATTTAGAGAATCTTCAAGCGGAAGATTTTTTTCAAACTCTAAAACTCTATTACTTAGATTTACTCCAAATGCATACGACGCTTTTTCATCGTCATTTTTTAACTCATTTACTTGAGTATTGTTAGACATCTTATTACAGCTTACTGTAAGTAAAACCAATGCCACAAAGCTTAATACTTTATTATTCATATCTATGGTATATTTTTGTGCAATATTACGATATTTTAAACAATTTATCATTTTTTAGTTTGGTAACTTATCTCGAAATTTCCCATAAATCCAAGTACCCAAAATTGCACTAAGTAACGTAACTACAACCACAGTATATCCGCTTCCTATAATTGCAAATAACGGACCAGGACATGCACCTGTGATTGCCCAACCAATACCAAAAATTAAACCTCCTATTACTTGTCCTTTAGTGAACTTTTTGTCTGGAATTGTAATTTTCTCTCCTTTTAATGTCTTTATATTTAATTTTTTAATTAAGTAAATAGAAATCATTGCGGTAATTATTGCTGTACCTATAATTCCATACATGTGAAAAGAATCAAGCATAAACATTTCTTGAATGCGAAACCAACTGATTACCTCGCCTTTTACGAAAACAACTCCAAAAACAATTCCTAAAATAAGATATTTTATATTTTTCATAATTATAAGTATTTGAATATTATAGGAATAATATAATTCGCACTAATAAAACCTCCTACCATAAAACAACAAGTGGCAACTAATGATGGCAACTGTAAAGATGCTATTCCCATTATAGAATGTCCAGAGGTACAACCACCTGCATAGCGAGTTCCAAAGCCAACAAGAAAACCACCTACTATAAAGAATACAAAACCTCTCATCGTAAACAAGGTATTCCAACTAAACACTTCATTTGGTTGAATGTTAGAAAAATCTGTAATTCCATACGATTCCATTACATGTTTTGTATGCTCCGCTAGATGTATTGGATTTTCATTAGGAATAAATTCATAAGCAATAAATCCACCTATCAAAATTCCAAAAACAAAAAATAAATTCCACTTTTCTGATTTCCAATCGTAATTAAAAAAAGGGATTTTAGCTGGAAAACATATCGCACAAGCGTGTCGTAAATTTGCAGAAATACCAAACTTTTTATTATCAAAAATCAACAATACTGGAACAGTAAGACCGATTAAGATCCCCGTTATAGACCAATGCCAAGGTTGGCTCAAAAACTCTATCATAATAACCAAAATTTCGCACAAAGGTACTATGTATGAATCAAAGATGTATAAAAAAGCAATTACTCCAAACTATACAAGTATATTGAAAAGTTATTTACTTGAAATTTAAAAACCGCAACTCTTTATTATTAAAAGAATTACGGTTTTGTTTTGCGGAGAAAGAGGGATTCGAACCCCCGGAGGTGTGACCCTCAACAGTTTTCAAGACTGCCGCATTCGACCACTCTGCCATTTCTCCTTTTTTTAAGGTCTGCAAAGATAGTAAATTATATATTAATTTTCCAAATTATCAGACTCATTTTTTTCATTTGTCCAACCTTGTGCAGTAATTGGTATAAGCTGACTACTCCCTCGTGCTACTAAATAATTAGCTCCACTATTTTCTGTTGCATGACCAATCACAGTAAAATCCAAGTGATTCCTTATCTTTTCATAGTCAGACATCGGCAATGTAAAAAGAAGCTCGTAATCTTCTCCTCCATTTAAAACAGCAGTAGAAGGATTTAAATTAAATTCATCTGCAACCGTTATCGTTTGATTGTCTATTGGTAGTTTTTCTTCATATAAATTAAATCCAACATTACTTTGCTTAGATAAGTGCAATAATTCAGAAGACAATCCATCTGAAATATCTATCATAGCAGTCGGCTTAACTTCTAATTCACTAAATATTTTCTGAATATCTACTCGTAATTCTGGTTTTAATTGTTTTTGAACAATGTATTCATATCCCGATAAGTCAGGTTGAAAGTTAGGATTAGACTGAAATGTCACATTTTCTCTTTGAAGCACCTTCAATCCCATAAAAGCACCTCCTAAATCCCCCGTAGTTACTAATAAGTCAGTAGGATTTGCTCCCTTTCTGTATACTATTTCTTTCTCATCTACCTCTCCTATTGAAGTAACAGTAATTACCAATCCTAACTTAGAAGCTGTAGTATCTCCGCCAATTAAATCTACATTGTATTTTTCGCAAGCAACATGAATACCCGAATAAATATCCTCTAATGCTTCAACGGGAAACCTATTAGAAACTGCAATAGAAATCATGATTTGTTTAGGAACGGCATTCATCGCTATAATATCACTCAAACCAACCACTACAGCTTTATAACCCAAATGCTTTAAAGGGAAGTATGCTAAATCAAAATGTATCGCTTCGGTTAAAGTATCTGTACTTATTACTGTATTTTTTGATGATTTTATTACTGCAGAATCATCTCCAATAGAATAAATCGATTCTGAATGTTTAATTTTAAAATTCTGAGTTAAATGCTCAATCAACTTAAACTCTCCAAGTTTTGAAATAGGAGTTTTATATTCATTTTTATCTTGCAACATAGCTTATAAATCTTGTCCTTTTAATTTTTCTGCGTTTTCTGCTAATATCACAGAATCAATCATCTCTTCTATATCTCCATTCATAAAATTATCTAAATTATAAATAGATTTATTTATTCTATGATCCGTTACACGACCTTGAGGATAATTATAGGTTCTAATTTTTGCAGAACGATCCCCAGAAGATACCATTGTTTTTCGTTCAGATGCAATTTTATCTTGATACTTTTGGTGTTCTATATCATACAGTTTTGTTCGTAACATCTGCATTGCCATAGTTCTATTTTCTAACTGCGAACGAGTAACCGAACAGGTAATAACAATCCCCGACGGTTTATGCGTTAACTGAACTTTTGTTTCTACCTTATTTACATTCTGTCCTCCTGCTCCCGATGAACGCGAAGTCTGAAATTCTAAATCTGCTGGATTAATTACCACATCTACCTCCTCTGCTTCAGGTAAAACAGCAACCGTAATTGCCGAAGTATGAACTCTACCTTGCGATTCTGTTTCTGGGACTCTCTGAACTCTATGCACACCACTTTCGAATTTCATAGTTCCATAAACTCCTTCTCCCGAAACATTCATTATTAATTCTTTATATCCTTTTCCTGCACCTCCTTCAGAAAAATCTACCACATCATACTTCCAATTTTTGGTTTTAAAATACATCGTGTACATTCTGAATACATCTTCCACAAAGATTGCAGCTTCATCTCCTCCTGTTCCTGCTCTAAGTTCTACAATAATGTTTTTATCATCATTCGGATCCTTTGGAATTAATAAATATTTTATCTTTTCTTCCACTTCTGGAATCTTGTTTAAAGCTTCGTTTTTTTCTTCTTTTGCAAGCTCCACCATCTCTGCATCTTCATTTGCGTCTACTATTTCGTCTGCATCAGAAATGGTATTGAGCAAAGTTCTGTACTCATTATATACCTCTACTACCTTTTCTAATTCTTTATACTCTCTATTTAAAGAAGCATATCTTTTCTGATCCATAATGATATCAGGTTGTATAATTAAATCAGAAACTTCATCAAACCGTTGCTTTATTGCTTGTAATTTAGATAATAAACTGTTGGACATAATACTGTATTATATAGAATAAAAGTGTGCGAATTTACTAAAAATAAAACTCAATACATAACTATCCTTTTTTTATCTATTTTTAAGATTTGTATTTAAATTCCTGTTATTTATCTTATTAGATTTATACATACCCAATAATAGTTTATCTTTGAGGTATTAATTTTTAATGTAATGATAGAAAATATTCCCGATAAAAATTTACTTTTTTTAGATATAGAAACCGTTCCTCAAGCAAAAAAATGGGACGATTTAGATGAAAGAACAAAAAAACTTTGGGATAAAAAAACACAACATCAAAGAGATGAAAATATACTTCCCGAAGAATTTTATTACGAACGTGCTGGAATCCTTGCAGAATTTGGGAAAATAATATGCATTTCTTGCGGTATCATTGTAGCTAGCAACAAACTGAAAATAACCAGTTTTTACTCACACAACGAATCAAAAACACTTACAGGATTCAACGATTTACTTACTTCTGATTATTTCTCTAATCAAATAATTCTTTGTGCTCACAACGGAAAAGAATTTGACTTCCCATACATATCTAGAAGAATGATAATCAATCAGATAGAACTACCAAATCCGCTAAAAAACTTTGGAAAAAAACCATGGGAAATACCACATATAGACACCATGGAATTATGGAAATTTGGAGATTTCAAAAACTTCACTTCTCTAGATTTACTCGCCAATTCATTTGGAATAGAATCTCCTAAAAATGATATTGATGGAAGCCAAGTTGCAGAGGTTTACTACAAAGAAAACGATTTAGAACGCATAAAAAACTATTGTGAATCCGATGTGCTTACACTAGCGAATGTTTTTAGAAAAATGCAGTATAAAACCTTGCTTAGCAAGTATTAATTATTCAAATTGTTTTTCTTTTGTACTTTTGCACTTTAGTTTTTTTAAATAAATATGTTCCACGTGAAACATTAAACATAAATGATTACAGAAAAATACGATATAATAGTAGTAGGAGGAGGACATGCAGGAGCAGAAGCAGCTGCCGCAGGAGCAAATCTTGGCTCTAAAACTCTACTCATCACCATGAATTTACAAACAATAGCTCAAATGAGCTGTAATCCTGCCATGGGAGGAATAGCTAAAGGACAAATTGTTCGTGAAATTGATGCACTCGGAGGATATTCGGGTATTGTTACTGATACCACGATGATTCAATTTAAAATGCTTAATCAATCCAAAGGACCTGCCATGTGGAGTCCACGAGCCCAATCCGATCGTATGCGTTTCGCAGAAAAATGGAGATTGATGCTAGAAAACACTCCTAATCTAGACTTTTATCAAGATATGGTAAACGGATTGCTGGTAGAAAATAACAAAGTAGTTGGAGTAAAAACCTCACTTGGAAATAAAATCTACGGAAAATCAGTAATACTAACCAATGGAACCTTCCTAAACGGACTTATGCATATAGGCGAAAAACAATTAGGAGGCGGAAGAATGGGAGAAATAAAATCCACAGGAATAACTGAACAACTCGTAGATTTAGGATTTGACGCAGGTAGAATGAAAACAGGAACTCCTCCGCGTGTAGATGGAAGAAGTTTAGATTATTCCAAAATGGAAGAACAAAAAGGAGATGAAAATCCACAAAAATTTTCACACACCAATACTCCTAAACTAACTAAACAACGCAGTTGCCACATTACTTATACCAACATAGACGTTCACGATGCACTACGAGAAGGATTCGACAAAAGCCCGATGTTCAACGGAGCTATAAAAAGTACTGGCCCTCGTTATTGCCCTTCAATCGAAGATAAAATCAATCGTTTTGCTGAAAGGAATAGACATCAAATATTTGTAGAACCCGAAGGTTGGGATACCGTAGAAGTTTATGTAAACGGATTTTCTACTTCTCTACCTATGGAAACCCAATACAATGCAATTAAACTCATACCTGGATTCGAAAATGTAAAATTTTTCCGACCAGGATATGCAATAGAATACGATTACTTCCCTCCTACTCAACTCAAATTAACACTTGAAACCAAACTTATAGAAAATCTATACTTTGCAGGACAAATAAACGGAACTACAGGATACGAAGAAGCTGCATCTCAAGGATTAATTGCAGGAATCAATGCTCATAATAAAGTAAACGAAAAAGAAGAATTTATTCTTAAAAGAAACGAAGCATATATTGGCGTACTTATAGATGATTTAGTAACCAAAGGAACCGAAGAACCTTATAGAATGTTTACCTCTCGTGCAGAATACAGATTATTACTTCGTCAAGACAATGCAGATGAAAGATTAACACCGCTAGGATACAAACTTGGTCTTGCTTCTAAAGAACGCATGGATACCTTAGAATCTAAGACTAAACTAACAAACGAACTGATAAACCAAGTAAATGAATACTCTGTTTCACCCGAAGAAATAAATAATTACCTAAAAGAAAAAGAATCAAAAGAATTAAATCAAAAATTAAAATTAAAAAACGTAATTACACGCCCAAACATAAAGTTAGAAGAAGTAATTAAAGTAATAGATGAAGATAAAAATTCTTTTAATTATCCTGAAGAAATCATAGAATTAGCAGAAATAAAAATCAAATACGAAGGATACATTAGGAAAGAACAAGATAACGTAGATAAACTCTATAGACTCGAAAACATAAAAATTCCTGATAGTTTTGACTACAATAAACTCAACTCAATAACCACCGAAGCCAAACAGAAACTCAATAAAATTAAACCTAAAACCATAGGACAAGCAAGTAGAATTTCTGGAGTTTCTCCTTCCGATGTCAATGTTCTTCTAATCCATTTAGGAAGATAATTTTAAAATGTTTCACGTGGAACATATATAAATATACAATGAAAATTAAAGACTATTTTTACTCACAAGAAGAGTTTACTTTAGAAAAAATATCAGAAGGAATATTACAAACACAAAATATTCCTTCTGATATAAGTAATTACTACAACAGTGAAAACTATATTTCTCATACCAATAAAAAACAAGGTTTAAAGGATTTACTCTACTCTAAAATTCAAAGAATTAATCTAAAAAACAAACTCAAACTAATTCAAAAATATTCTAATAAAAAAACGATTCTAGATTACGGTTGTGGAAATGGAATTTTTCTAGAGTTCATGAAAAGTAACGGATATTCTATTCAAGGATTCGAACCTAGTAATCTTGGAAAAAAAGAAACCGAAAAAAGATTAGAATCTACTTTAATTGACAATATAAACGAAATTAAAAATACAGATATTATAACACTTTGGCATGTTTTGGAACATATAGAAAATCCCGATGAAATACTAGAAAAACTAAAGTCAAAACTCAATCCAAATGGAATTATACTAATTGCCTTACCTAATTACAAAAGTTACGACGCAAAATATTACAAAGAATTTTGGGCAGCTTGGGACGTTCCTCGTCATATTTTTCACTATTCAAAAGATGGAGCTGTAAATTATTTTTCTAAAAAATTTAAACTTATAGACATCTCTCCTCTCCTATTCGATTCTTTTTACGTTTCTCTTTTAAGTGAAAATTACAAAAAAAATCCTCTCGCATTTTTAAAAGCTTTTTACATTGGATTAAAAAGTAACTTAAAAGCAAAAAAAGATAAAAATTACAGCTCTTTGGTGTATATTCTAAAAAATAAAGAATAATTACACTATAAAATTCTGTTTTTCAATTACTTAAATGTATTTTGAGTATTATTTTCATTATTAAAATACGACCTCTATATTTTAATTCTAATAAACTTTCTATTATTTTTAATAATAATACTTATTTGATATTACAAAAACCTCTTAAAATTAAAATATGGAGTTTTTGTACTTTATTTTAGTAAAATCCAAGGCGTTTTTTTAACAAAACTGATTTTTCCTTCTAATTTTCCATTTCTAACTCGTAAATGAATATTTTCTAAACTGTTAATTATTATTTTTTCTTTTTTATCTAAACTCGAAAAAGAGTCAACAAAAATAGAATCCAAAAGATTTGCATTTATGTTCATATAAGAAAAATCCTTTTTTATCTTTTTTTTCTGATGTGAAAAAATAAAAATAGAATTCGTATCCTTTTCAATCGTGTTTGGTAAAAATGGTATTTTTGTAAACTGATTGTTTTGATCAATCCAATTTTTAGAAGAAAAATTATTTATAATACTTTCTGAATCGTTAGAAGTAATTTCAATCGAATAATTTGGGAAATATACTTTTTTGGTAGTTTTCTTTTCTATTTCATTAAAGTCATCATCAAATTCATACGATATAACAGTATCTACTTTTTGTTCTAATGAAGAAATTGTTCCGTAAATAGAATTCCACTTTATAGAATCCATATAACTTTTAACATTAAATTGACTAACCACTTTGGTATAATCTCCTTTAGAAATCATAAAATCCAGTAAATAATCAGATTTAAAACTTTTGATATTTTCATCGTTAACTAGAATTTCATTCGATGAAAAATATACATTTGTTTGTTGTTTATTTCCTAAATCTATCATAGAAATTTCTGGATTTTTATCCCAATAATTAGAAACATCAAAAGCTGTATTTTCTAAAAATTCATGATGCAATTCTTTTAACTTTTCTTTATTTTTAGAATGTAAAACCACCGAAAAATAATCATCGGAAATCAAAACTAATGTTTCTTTTTTTTCGTAAAAATCACTATTTTTTGTAAATCCATTTTGTTTTAAAAAATGAATAAATTTTTCTTTATTTTTCAATTGTAAATGAGCATACCACTCTCCTACTTTACTGTCTTTTAATGTGTAAATAAATATAAAATCAGGAATACGTATTCCACTTTTCAAAAATTCTATTTTATCTTTTTCATCGTCATCTTCAAAAAAAGAAAAATCCCAATTGTTGGGATTTTTTAGTAATTCTTTTAAATAAAAGTTTTGAATATTTTTAGTGTCTAAAGCTACTACTTTATAAGTATTTTTTGGTAGCATTCCAGATTTATAATCTTTATAAAACAGAAAATAATAAAAAGCACAAAAAATACCTATTGTAGCAATAACAAACCATTTCTTATTCATTATTTATAGCTTTTTAGAAGGATTTGTAGAATTAAACATAGCTTCAAATAAATCAAATATATACATCAATCCATTTTCGTGATTTTTTCCTGTAGAAAATGTTATTTCACTTATAAATTTTTTATTTTTAACGTAAGAATTTGCTTTCACTTCTCCTATATTTCCATATACATATTCAAACATTTTTTTGTCTTTATTAGATTTAAACTCATCTTTTAACTGATGCAATACATCATTCATTTTTAAGTTTACAGAATAGGTTTTTTTAGTAATTTCTTTTTTAATTCTGCTATTTGTGTAATTGTTTTTTGCTTTTAATTTATCCAAAGAATTACTAATAACTACTTTTCCATTTTTAATTTCAAAGTATAAATTTTGAATCACTTCGTCTTTAAAGTGCAAGTATTTCATTCCACTTTGTTCTACTAAGTTGTCCTTAAAATATTTTTTGGTAAGAAATGTGTTTAGAAATTTTTTCCAATATTTTTCATTTTTTGTAGAGAATACATACGAAAACGTAGGAATTACTTCTTCTTTTGTTTTTTCTACTTCTGTATAGTTATAATCTTCGTCGTATTCGTATCCAATGTAGTTTATTTCTTCTTTGTGTAAATCGTGTAAAATTAAAAGATTGCTTCCTGGAAATACATCAGAAATTGCTTTTTCATCTAGAACAATTTTCATAGAATTCATAAAAAGATCTATTTCTTTTGCAAATTCATCATCGTTTGCTTTAGGAGATAATTCAAAAATTTTATAAAATAAATTAAACAATTCATTAGAATTCATAGATAAAGATATATATCCTAAATCTTTATTATCTAAATGCGTCACCAAACTTTTATCGAATTTGGAATCATATAAATTCAAAATACTATTTCTAACTTTCTCATTTTTGTATTCATACATCAATTTTGCATGAATATCTTCTTCATTAAAGTATAAATTGGAATATATATCTACATCGGTTAATTTTTTATATGAATCAAAAATATACTGGTATTTATAAATAGGATTATACGAATAGATATGATTAAGTTTCATAAATTCTTCATAAAACTCACTTTGATTAAAATAAAAATATACATCAGATTTTTTATCCTTATTCTTTATAAACGTATTTATAAATTTTAAAGGATTGTTTGAAGAAAAAGAGGTTTCAAAAAAACGTTTAGAATTCAAAAAAACTTCTTTGTATTTAGGAGAAAGAGTATCTATTTTGAGTATTGGTTTTTCATAAACAATTGGTTTTTCTTTATTGTGACTTGGCATTTTAATTGGCGGAGGTGGAGTCTTGTATAAGTTGTTACTATACTCTTTTGCTTCTTCTGGTTCAGCTTCCGCTTCTATTGCTTCTCCTGATGCTTCTATAGCATCTTCTACAACATCATTAGGATATTGTTTATGTTCTTCTAAATAAGCTATATCTTCTTTTATTTGGACGTTCCTCTGCTTGTAATATTCAATCTCTTCTTGATTGTATTTTATTTCATTTTTAAAGTATTCTATTTCTTCTAAATTAGCTTTTATCTCTTCTTGTAAATTTTCTATTTCTTGTTTGTAATCAAAAGGTTTTTCTTCTACGACTACAGTTTCTTCTTTTGGTTTTTCTTCTTTTACAGCTTCCTTCGCTATTTCTGTGTATTTGTACTCATTTGGTTTACTTTTAATTATTTTATTTCCTGTATAAACAATAGAATATAAATCATTCCAAGCAATAAAAACATTCTCATCTAATGCCAAATAGGAATAGTTTTTTGTCTTTTTAATTTTAAATTCTTTTTCTGAAGCATTTTTTAAAAATTCCATAAATTTATTGGAATCTTTAAGTGGAAGATACGTAACATTAGAAATTAAAGAATCAGAATGAATAGTATAGTTATAATGCGAACTATTGAAATCAATTCCCGATACCGAAATATCTTTCCACTTGCTTTTAAACTGTTTTTCATAAGAACTGGTTAACCAATTGTATTGATTAAATTTTTCCCAATTTACTTTTTGATTTAAATTATTTGCATCAACTTCTAAAAACGTTATAATATTACCTTCAATATTCTGATTGTATGATAGTTTTGTACCTAAAATACAAAGTAATATAAACAGTATTTTTTTCATTTTATTTAAATTTTATTGAATTATACATTTGTTTTTCTCCTTTTATAAAATCTAATACACTTCCACTAATTTTTATAGATTTTTTACTTGGAGATATTTCATAATTATTATTTTTATTTTCTATAATTTCTGTAGGAAACTGTATGATTGAAGTATACGTAGCAGAAGTAAAAATTTCCTTTTCTGTTTTATCAAGTTTATTATAATCAGTTAAATACGATTTTTGTTTGTGTTTATAAAATATCTTTTTTTTGGAATCGTATGCATAAATATTCGTAGGAATTTCTTTTGAAATATGATTTTCTTTGTTTAATTTTTCCAGTACTTTATCAAGATAATTTACATTTTTAAATTCGCAACTGAACTTTACAATATAGTTTTCCCAATCAATAGAAGTATTTACATTATTTATTCCTTCTGATTCGTTACAGTATTTTTCAATTACTTTAATTTTATCTTGTATTTCTTGTTTGGTAGGAACTTTTTTTCCGTTTATTGTTTTTGATTTACTAATGGAATTTAATCGTGTTTTACTTTTACTTGCATTCAATACTAAAAGTAAAGTTCCACTTCCGTCATCATTCATTTTTATTTTTTCTACTACATCAAAACAACTGGTAAAAATCAATAAAAGAGAAAAAAGAACAATAATTATCTTTTTCATTTTCTAAAAATACAAGCAATTCATTATAAAAACAAAAAACCAACCTAAAATTAAGTTTTTAAGTTGGTTTTTGTATGTTAGTTATCTAAAATTTACTTTTGATAATAGTATTTTTTAGATATTTTTCCATCCTTGTATTGTGCAACTGGTAAAGATAAATCGTTGTAATCATAAGTATATTTATAATAATGTGGCCCATCAAATCCATAAGCATCAGGATCTCCATTCTTGGAATAATCTATGTTAAATTCTGAAGATAGAAAAAATGTATTTTTTAATTTTGTATTTGAATTCTCTTGAATGGAATAAACTTTATTCAATGACTTAAAACTTTTATAAAGTGGATTTTTAGTATCTGTGAAATATATAATACTTAAAGTCCCCATTTCGTCTTGATATGTATAATCATCATCACTAATAGAAAAATAATCATGCGTAAAAAAATAATCGCTTGTAAAGTCTACCTTTTCTCCATTTTCATCATAGGCAATTATTTCACGTCTATCTAAAATCGAAAATTCTTCGCTTACGTCGTAATAATATGTATCTTCAAATCTAACAGGCATACCTTCTTCTACATAACCTTCTACCTTAGTTACATTTTCAACAATATAATTATTATAAAAATCATTACTTCCAACTTTTATTATATTCCCTTTGTAATCATATTTAAAGCTAAGTCCATTTAAACTTGATACGTATCCGTTAGCATCATATTCTACTGATTCTATAACATTACCATAATGATTTTTCTTATTGTTTAATAATCCATCGTTGTTAAAACTCCAAACCTCATATAACTCTTGATTTTCGTTATAAACCTCAACTTTAGTTAAAAGTTCAGGGTTTGGCTCTTCATTGGGATTATCGGCTACTACTGTGTCATCAACAACACACGAAGTAAAAAATATTGTTGAAACTAGCGATACAGTAAAAAGTGTCTTTTTCATATAAAATAAATTTTAAATTCTCGTTGCAAAGAAAAAACAAATAAACTAATCTAAAAAATTTATTTTATTGATATAAATCAATACTATTCTAAACAAAAAACCAACCTAAAATTAAGTTTTAAGTTGGTTTTCTATTAATTTATTTAAATTAAACTTAATCTAAAATTGCAGCTACTCCAGGAAGTATTTTACCTTCTAAAGATTCAAGCATTGCTCCTCCTCCTGTAGAAACATAACTTACTTTGTCTTCGTATCCATTTTGTTTTACAAAAGCTACAGAATCTCCTCCTCCTACAAGAGAAAAAGCTCCATTGTTTTTAGCTTTTCCAATAGCATCTCCTATTGCTTTGGTACCAGTTGCAAAGTTTTCCATTTCAAAAACACCTAAAGGTCCGTTCCATAAAATAGTTTTTGATTGTAAAAGAACTTCAGTAAAAATTTGTGCAGATTTAGGTCCTATGTCTAATCCTTCAAAACCATCAGGAATATCATTTGTAGGAACTGTTTTTATATTACAATCATTTTTAAAATCATCACCTGCAACTGTATCTACTGGTAAATAAACATCTACATTGTTTTCTTTAGCTTTCTCTAAAATAGAAAGAGCTAAATCAAGTTTATCGTCTTCGCAAAGAGAAATTCCAATTTTTCCACCTTGAGCTTTTATGAATGTATATGCCATTCCTCCACCAATAATTAAATTATCTACAGCAGGAAGAATATTATCTATAATGGTAATTTTAGTAGAAACTTTACTTCCTCCAAGAATAGCAGTTACTGGTTTTTCACCTGATTTTAATACTTTATCAACAGCTTCTAACTCTTTAGCTAAAAGTAAACCAAAGCATTTATTTTCTGGAAAGAATTGAGCAATAACAGCAGTAGAAGCATGAGCTCTATGTGCAGTTCCAAAAGCATCATTTACATAAATATCTCCATTTTCAGAAAGTTTTTCTGCAAACTCTTTATCTCCTTTTGTTTCTTCTTTATAAAATCTTAAATTTTCTAATAATAAAATTTCTCCATTTTTTAGTGCATCTACTTCTTTTTTTACCTCCTCTCCTATGCAATCAGAAACAAATTTTACAGGTTTTCCTAATACTTCAGAAACTCCTGAAACAATATGTTTTAAAGAATATTTATCTGAAGCTTCTCCATCTGGTCTACCTAAATGCGTCATAATCACAACCGATCCTCCGTCATTTAATATCTTTTCTATAGTAGGTTTTGCCGAAACAATTCGTGTATTATCGGTAATGTTTAAATTTTCATCTTGAGGAACATTAAAATCTACACGAATTAATGCTTTTTTTCCACTGAAATTGAAATCGTTAACTGTTTTCATCTGTTTTTAAAAATTTTGTTTTTACTATTCGTTTATACAAAGTAAGATAAAAATCACCTCTTTGAATAAAGCCATACAAATATAAAGTTTCAATTCTATTTTCAGAAATTTTATTCAGCTACTTGTGAACAAATCATATTATAATTAGTATTTATTTTTTTAGTTATTAATTAAAGAAAAAGAAATGATGATAATAATAGTGCTGTTTAAAAGTTGATAAGTATTTTAATAACTTTTAATTGAATGTAAAGTATACGTTCATTAACTTTTTATTAACGATGTAACTTTATTTTTATTAGAATATTAAATGAATTATCTACATATTTTCTTTATATGTTTATAAGTTTATGAATTGTAAATAGTGTGTTAAAAATTGATGTTTAAAAAACTCAAAAAATATTTTTTTTGAAGTTGGAATTATAAAATATTTTTATGTATTGGAATTTAATTTCAAAAAATCAATAAAAATTTATTCTTTTAGTTAAAATTAAATTGACTATTTATTAACATTCATTTAAAATACGTAATTAATTGGTTAATAATAATTTAATATATAGTGTTCTAAAAACAAGGTGTTAATAACTGGTTAACTCTTTAATCATCAGTGTTTTTATGTATTTATTGTTATTTTTTGTAACTTATTTATGTTTGAAATAGTAAAAAATAAAGCACTATTTTAATTTTGTGGAAGTACAGGAATCCATTAATTTTGTTCAAATTTTGAATTTTGTATAAAAAACTATTTTCTCAAACAGCGGTATATGGTTTAAGTAGTGTTATCGTAAAGGTTTTACCTTTTTTATTTACTCCAATTATATCAAGAATATTCGATCCCGCAGCTTATTCTCCTTTTGTAGATTTTTACTCAGCAGCTGGAATCATATCAGTCTTGCTGACTCATGGAATGGAAACTACCATTTTTCGTTTTTCTAATATGAATTTTGATAAAGCAAAGGTTCTTTCCAATGCTTTTATGAGTGTTTTTACCGTAGGAATTGTTTTTTTAATTACTTCTCTTATTTATAAAAATGAAATGGCAATTGCTTTTAGAGCAAAAAATCATGTACTTTTTTTGGTTTGGTTTTTCTGGATTTTATTTTTTGATGCTATTTCTGCAGTTCTTTTTGTTAAACTTCGTTTGGAAGAAAAAGTTAGAAAATTTGCTATTATAAAAATAATAAATAGCGTTTTGTATTTTGTATTGGTTATATTTTTTATAGTTATAGCAAAAAATTATATACCAAGCATATACAATAATGATTGGGGAGTTGGATATACTTTTTTGTCTAATTTGATAGCAAGTGGATTAACTTTATTTTTACTATTGAGCGAACTAAAAACTTTTCAATTTCATTTAGATAGAAAATTATACAAAAAAATGATTGTTTATGCTATTCCTATTATGATTGCAGGCTTGGCAGGAATTATAAATGAAACGATAGATAGGCAATTTTTAAAGTATTTATTACCAGAAGAAACTGCTGATTTTGATATAGGAGTTTATGGTGCGTGTTATAAATTTGCCACTATTATTACTTTGTTTAAAACAGCTTACCTTTTAGGAATAGAACCTTTTATATTTGCTCAAGCAAAGAATGAAAATCCACAGAAAAAATATGCTGTATTGATGCAATTTTTTGTTATTACTATTTCTGTAATTTTACTATTTCTACTCACTAATATTTACTGGATTAAATTTTTATTCATACCAAATGAAAAGTATTATGTAGGAATTAAAATAGTTCCTTTTATACTCATAGGTACAGTTTTCTTAGGAATTTATTTGAATTTATCTATTTGGTATAAAATTAACAATAAAACCGTTTATGGAGCTATAATATCTGTTGTAGGAGCTATAATTACCATACTTATTAATGTTTACTTTATATCAAAATACAGTTACTTTGCGAGTGCAATTGCGACGCTCCTCTCCTACTTTGTGATGATGGTTATTTCATATTTTTGGGGACAAAAACAATATTATGTTCCTTATGACATTAAAAAGTTTTTTATTTACGTTGGTTTTTCAATTATATTTGGATTAGTTAATTTTTATGTACTGAATCAAAATGTAATCTCAGGAAACGTATTTTTAGTAATTTT
This sequence comes from Flavobacteriales bacterium, assembly GCA_020635515.1. Taxonomy (GTDB): domain Bacteria; phylum Bacteroidota; class Bacteroidia; order Flavobacteriales; family Weeksellaceae; genus JACJZS01. The sequence continues at coordinate 1,076,684 of JACJZS010000002.1, read as the reverse complement.
ACTGATTATAATTTATATACTAGAAAAAAATACCATAAAACAATACATTCCAAAAAAATATCACTCTAAATTACCATAAAATGAATATAAATATAATAAACAAGTCAAATAATCCGTTACCTAAATACCAAACAGAAGGTTCTGCAGGAATGGATTTGATGGCAAATGTAGAAGAAACGATTAAGCTAAAACCTATGGAAAGAAAAGTGATTTCCACAGGACTTTTTATGGAATTACCATTAGGATACGAAGCTCAAATTCGCCCGAGAAGCGGATTAGCAATTAAAAAAGGAATTACATGTTTGAATACTCCAGGAACTATAGATGCCGATTATAGAGGAGAAATAGGCGTGATTCTAATTAATCTTTCTAGCGAAGTTTTTGAAATCAAAAATGGTGATAGAATAGCACAAATGGTAATAGCAAAACACGAAGTAGCACACTTACACGAAGTGGAATTATTATCGGATACAGAAAGAGGAGCAGGAGGAATGGGAAGCACAGGTAAAAATTAACTAAAAACATATAAAAAATGAAAATAGCACTAGCATCTGACCACGCAGGATTCGAATTAAAACAAAAAATTAAACAATACTTAAAAGATAAAAATATAGAAATAGTAGATTTCGGTACAAATTCCGAAGATTCTGTTGATTATCCTGATCATATACATCCTGCAGCAACTGCGGTAGAAAACAAAGAAGTAGATTTTGGAATTATTCTTTGTGGAAGCGGACAAGGAGCAGCAATGACAGCAAATAAGCATCAAGGGATACGTGCAGCATTATGCTGGACAGAAGAGTTAGCTCATGTTACACGTTTGCATAACGATTCTAATATTCTTACAATTCCTGCACGATTTATAGAGGAAAAAATAGCTTACGATATGATTGATACTTTCCTTTCTACTGAGTTTGAAGGAGGAAGACACCAAGGAAGAATAAATAAAATTTCTTGTAGTTAGATTACTCTTAAAGAAAGGTATATGTTTAAAACAAAAAAGGTTGATGTATTAAACATCAACCTTTTTTATGCTTATGCGTAGCAATGTTTACAAACGAGCATCAACATTATTTTTTGGCAGAGTTGCTTTTACGTCGTAAATTACTTGTGAATCTGATTTAGATAATTCTAAGTTTTCAAATTCTTTATGAGCAACAGTAAGTATTATTGCAGAATAGTTTGTTAAATCAGGTTTTTCGGTTAGAATATCTATTCCATATTCATGTTGAACTTCTTCTGCACTTGCCCAAGGATCGTATATATCTACATCTACATCAAAGTTTTTAAGTTCTTCGTATACATCAATTACTCTAGTATTTCTGATATCAGGACAATTTTCTTTGAATGTAAATCCAAGAATTAATACTTTAGAATCAATTACTTTCAAATCTTTTTTCATCATTAGCTTGATGACTTCTGTAGCTACATGTTTTCCCATAGAGTCATTGAGTCGTCTACCTGCCAGTATAATTTCTGGGTGATAACCAACTTCTTGTGCTTTCTGAGCTAAATAAAAAGGATCTACACCAATACAATGTCCTCCTACCAATCCAGGCTTGAACTTCAAGAAATTCCATTTTGTTCCTGCTGCTTCTAGTACGTCTTGAGTATCTATTCCAAGCAAATTAAAAATTTTGGAAAGCTCATTTACAAAAGCAATATTGATATCTCGTTGTGAATTTTCTATTACTTTTGCCGCTTCAGCTACCTTTATAGAAGAAGCTTTGAATGTTCCTGCTGTAATAATGCTTTTATATAAATTATCAATTAAGGTGGCAATTTCAGGAGTAGAACCAGAGGTTACTTTTAAAATTTTAGAAACTGTATGTTCTTTATCGCCAGGGTTAATTCTTTCAGGAGAATATCCTGCATAGAAATCTTGATTGAATTTAAGACCTGATTTTGATTCTAAAACAGGGATACATTCTTCTTCTGTAACTCCAGGATAAACCGTTGATTCGTATATTACAATATTTCCATTAGTTAAATACTTAGCAATTGTTTCACTTGCTTTTAGCATTGGAGTAAGTACAGGTCTATTATGTTTGTCTGTTGGTGTAGGAACCGTAACTATATATATGTCACTATCATTTAAAAGCTCAGGATTATCAGTAGGAATAAAGTAAGTATCATTTGAACCAATTGCACTTTCATCTTTAAGTACAGACTGTAATAACTCATCTGATATTTCAAGAGTAGAATCTGTTCCAGACTTTAATTCTGCAATTCTAGGAGCAGAAATGTCAAAACCTATGGTTTTATATTTTTTAGCAAATTCTACAGCTAGAGGTAACCCTACATATCCTAGACCAATAATAGTTATTTTTGTGTTGTTAGTTAAATTTTGCATTTACTTCAATTTTAATTGGACAAAATTAGTAAAATTACTAGATGTAAGATAACTAATTAGATTTTCTTCTTTTTCCTTTTAGGTTTAGTACTTCGCCTACTTTTAGAGTATCAGAAAATTCCATTCTGTTGCGTTTGTATAATTTTTCTAGTTTTATACCTTCTTTTTGTGCAATAGAATACATTGTTTCTCCTTCTTTTACTTTATGATATTTAAGTTTTCCTTTGTTTTTTTTAGGTTCTAAAAATAGGTATTGTTTTTCATAGATAAGATTAGCATCTTCTATATCGTTGTATTTCTTTAAGGTGTTTATTGATATACCATATAAATTTGAAACTTCTTGAAGAGTTTCGTCTTTTTTTATTACGATATATCTTAAATTTTTATTGGAATGATTTTTTATTCTTTGATTAGGAGTTTCTATTATAACTTCTTTTTCTTCTATGATGATAGGTTTATGAGTAGGTTTTTCTTTTATGATTTCTTTGGGTTTTACTACATTTTTTATGATTTTAGTATCAGGATATAAATCATCTAATTTAGCTTCAACTTCTTCGGCACTTAACTTATCAAATTCGTAGAGTTTATATTTTTCTATTCGTCCGATTAATATTTGTGGATACTTTGGATTTGTGGCGTATCCTGCTTTTTTAAGACCATATGCCCAACCTTTATAATCCGTAAGAGATAAGCTAAATAAAGGAGAATAGTGTTTTCTAGTAGTCAGAAATAAAGAGTGATCTCGGTATGAATCTTTAGCATCAGGATATTTTCTAAAACATTCCATATAAGCATCATCGGTGTATCTATAGGTTTCTCCTGTCCATTCTTTTTTACATTTTATTCCAAAATGATTATTTGCATTTTGTGCTAATTCACTTTGCCCAAAAGCGGTTTCCAAAAGTCCTTGACCTAGCGTTATACTTGCAGGGATTTTATATTCTTTCATTTCCTCAACAGCTATTTTTGCAAACTTTCGAATATAATTTTCATCTTTTTTACTGTCTTGAGTATATGATAATATACTAAATAAGGTAAGAATTGTAAGTATTATTTTGTTCATAATTATTGATTTACGCCTCCTGTGTGAATAGTTAAAATTTTACTTCCAGATTTAAATTTCCCTTTTTTTATTTCTTCAAAAACGCCATACATCATTTTTCCTGTATAGATAGGTTCTATTATTATATTCGTTTTTTTATTAAATTCATCTACAAAATTAATAAGTTTTTCATTCTTTTTGGCATATCCACCAAAATGATACTCTTGAATGAGTTCAAATTTGTTTTGAGTATACTTTTTTATCTCTTTTACAAGGAATTCACTATCTTTCAAAGCAGGGAACCCTAAAACCTTTTGGTGTTCTAATTTTGCATTTGTAATTCCAGCTAATGTTCCTCCTGTTCCAACTGCTGTGCAAATATAATCATAATTTTCTGTGTCGTTGCCTAGAATTTCCTCGGTTCCTTTTACAGCCAAGCTATTGGTTCCTCCTTCAGGTACAATGTAATATTCACTTTCTTTATGTTCTCTAAAGTATCGTTCTAGTAATTTATTCTTTTCTCTATAATCACTACGGCTTACAAATACAAAATTCATTCCATTTTCAGAGGCAATTTTTAATTGGGAATTTGTTTGGTATTTGCTTTCTAGCTCTTCTCCACGAATAAAAGCATAGGTTTTTAGATTATGTCTTTTTCCAGCATAGGAAACAGCTAGAATATGATTGGAATATGCTCCTCCAAAAGTGATTAGTTTTTCTTTTCCCAGCTTTTTAGCTTCCTCTATGTTGTATTTTAATTTAAAATATTTATTGCCAGGAATTTGATTATCTATCAAATCAATACGTTTGATGTATAACTCTATATTATCAGAAAAATGAATAGGAACCTTTTGAATCATTCACAAAAGTATAAAAAAATAAAGTTGCCCACACAACACAAAAAGTTTTTAATTCGTACTTGAGAAATGAGAATCGTACTTGAGAAATTGAGAAAATAAAAATAACTATTAAAACTTCTTTCGGACAACTTTATCTATGACAAAGATACCTAACAATGTATAGTTTTTTTTATAAAAAGTACAACCGTATCTTTTTTTCGTATAACTATAGGTTTTTTTGATATAACTATGTTTTTTACGATTAAAGTGTAAATAGAAAACCACGATTTATTATGTCATTAAAATTAGGAAGCTTTGTAAATTAAATAGGAAGAAAAAAAAAATTAACTAATTTTACACAAAATTTTACGATGAACAATAAAGTTGGATTCTGGACTTTTATAATTCTAGGGTTTTTATGGATTGTGTTTTGTGTATATTGCTATCTAATGTTTATCAAATAAATTTGTTTGTATGATTTAATTGAAACCATAAAAAATCAATTTCAAAATGAGTGATATCTTCGAGTACATAGATAATTTTTTATATAGTATAAATTTTACGAAAGAACAAGTAGAATTAACAAAGGATATACTCATTGTAGCTGTTCCTCTTACCATTACAGCAATATTATTTTTTTTAGGAGGACTTTTTTTTAAATCAAAAAAGAAAAAAAAGAATGTAGAGAGTGAATCAGAAAATAACGTAAAGGAATTACAGGATTACAAAGAAAAATTTATAGAATTATATAAAGTTACTCAAGGTAAAAAAGTGTCAAAAGTATCTATTCAAGAGAGTATTGACACAGATGACACAGATGATTTTGAAAATGATATCGAACAAGAAGAAGAAACAGTTCAAATAAATAATTCTAATCAAGATGATTTAACTCAAATAGAAGGAATAAATTCAAAAATACAATATATTTTGAGAATAAACTCCATCGATTCGTATCAAAAATTAGCAGATACAAACCAAGAAACACTTCAGTTTTTACTCGATAAATATGGAGGATCATCGTACAAAATATACAATCCAGAAAACTGGAATAACAAAGCAAAAGAATTGATAAACAAAGACAAATAATATTTATACCATTATGAATTTAAAAATAGCTAAACTTGCTGGTGACGGAATCGGGCCAGAAGTAATAGAACAAGCAACAAAAGTAGTAGATGCAATAGCAAAAAAATACAACCATACAGTTGAATGGACAGAAGCTTTAACAGGTGCTGCTGCGATTGATGCGGTAGGAAATCCATATCCTGATGATACTCATGAGATTTGCATGAATGCAGACGCAGTACTTTTTGGAGCAATTGGTCACCCAAAATTTGATAACGATCCTTCGGCAAAAGTTCGTCCTGAACAAGGATTATTAGCAATGAGAAAAAAATTAGGTTTATTTGCAAATATTCGTCCTACAACTACTTTTCCTTCATTAATTCATAAATCTCCTTTGCGTAGAGATTTGGTAGAAGGAGCGGATTTTGTTTGTATTAGAGAATTAACAGGCGGTATTTATTTCGGAGAAAAAGGAAGAAAAGACGATGGAAAATCTGCTTATGACTTGTGTATATATTCATGGGAAGAAGTGGAAAGAATTGTTCGTCTTTCGTATGATTACGCAATGAAAAGAAATAAAAAGCTTTGCGTTGTAGATAAGGCTAACGTATTGGAAAGTTCTCGTTTGTGGAGAGAAGTTGCTCAGAGCATAGAAAAAGAATACCCAGAAGTGGAAACAGAGTATTTATTTGTAGATGCTGCTGCAATGAGAATTATTCAATGGCCAAAAGGATTTGATGTAATGGTAACAGAAAATATGTTTGGAGATATTCTTACGGACGAAGCTTCTGTTATTTCAGGTTCTATGGGACTTATGCCATCAGCTTCGATAGGTGTTCATACTTCTGTTTTTGAACCAATTCATGGAAGTTATCCACAAGCAGCAGGAAAAAATATAGCAAATCCACTAGGAACTATACTTTCTGCAGCGATGATGTTTGAATATGCTTTTGACTTAAAAGAAGAAGCAAAACGTATTCAAGATGTAGTTAATCAATCTCTAGAAGAAGGTGCTGTAACAGTTGATATTGCTGAAGATGGAAAAGCCTTATCAACCTCTGAAGTAGGAGATTGGATTGCTAGCAGAATTTAGTTATAGACAATCAATTTAAGTACAAAAAATCCATCTCAAATTTCAGTTGTGAGATGGATTTTTTATTTCGATTAAGTTGTGTTTTTATTTTCTACCACATCTTTCATATTCTCCATTAACAATAGAAGAGAATGTCTCTTTTGAAATATATTTTGGTTGATATGTTTCTCCGTTGTATTCTATTCCCCGAACGAATGCTCTTAAATGATTTCTTGAGCCACATTTCAATTTCTCAAATACTTGAATAATACTATTGTTGTTTGTTTGTTTTATGTGATTTTCTAAGTCGTTAATATCTAAATCCTCTATAGTAGCTCCAATTTTTAAAGCTTTTAAAGAAGATTGAACTCCTGTTTCTATAAATTGATTATAATATTTCTGAAGTTCTTGATTTTTAAATTTCCCTTCCTCCATTATTGTATGGTCAATATCATGTAAATCCAAAAGATTACTAATGCTATTCATATGTCTTTGTTCGCTTTGTTGAATGTTTTGAAACTGAGGTAGATTCCATTTTTTTCCTAAAAAAACAATAGGTGTCACGAGCTAATTTTTCTTCTTCCAACATAAAAAGTAAGGATTCTTTATCAGGATTAGACAGAGTAGTTGTGTTTTTGTTTTGCGTACACTTTACTAAAGTATTTCCACTATTAAGACCAAGTAACAGTAGTAAAGATGTTGATAAAATAATAAGAGTTTTCATGATGTAGTATTTTTGTGATACTACTATGACTTATTGCAAAGCAATAGGTTTAAATAATTAAATTATGATATTTATCAGTAAATGAATTAATTATGAAAAATAAATTTCTTTTTTACAATGTAATTTAGCACGGAAACAATACCAATTGCTAGTATTTTACAGATAATATCAGATGAGAAAATAAAATCGAATGTAATGATTTGTTTTAATGAAAATCCAACAACCCACGTCATAATCATTGAAAACAACGAAAGAGCAATAAAGTACGTAAACTCTTTATTTTTAGAATGTTTCCCTTGTTTAAAAACAAATTTTATGCTCAATATATAGTTAAAAAGAATTCCACAAGCAGAGGAAGCTAAACTAGAAATAGGAAAAAAATGAGCATCATTCTCAAAGCTAAATACAGAAGGAAATGCATTAGGAAGTATAAATAACTTGAATGTAACCACTTCTACAACAGCACTTAATGCTCCTATGATTACAAAGGCGATTATTTGGCGTAAATTTCTTTGTATTGCTTTAAACAATTTCTTTCTTTATTTATGCGAGGCAAAATTACAATAAATCTCAGCATATAACTAAATTTGTATACTTTTTTGTTTAACTATGAAAAAACGCATTGTTGTTTCTGTAAATAATAATTTAACCTACGACCAAAGAGTACAAAAAGTATGCAATACCTTGTATTCAGAAGGATATGAATTAGTACTTATTGGAAATACATTGAGAGGAATCCCAGAATGCAAACGAAAGTATTTTGTTCATAGAATTCCTGTGTTTTTTCAGAAAACTTTTTTTTTGTATGCCGAATTTAATTTGAAACTCTTTTTTTACTTGTTGTTGAATGCAAAAAAAAGAGACATTTTATTAGCTAATGATTTGGACACATTACTTCCTAATTATCTTATTTCAAAAATTAAAAAATTAGATTTGGTTTTTGATTCACATGAATATTTTTCTGAATTACCAGCTGTACAAGGAAGGTTTTCTCAGAAAATATGGCAATTAATTGAACGTTCAATTCTGCCAAAATTAAAAAAAGTAATTACCGTCAGTGATGGAATTAAAAATGAATATTACAAGTTGTATAATATTAATGCAGAAGTTATTAGAAATGTTCCTAAAACATATGCAATTCAAAATCAACCTCAAACTCATCACAGAAAATTTATAATTTATCAAGGAGCAATTAATCCTTTTCGCGGTATCGATAAAATGATTTTAGCAATGCAATCAATAGATGACGTTGATTTAATTATAGCAGGAGATGGTCCGATGCTAAACGAATACAAAAAGCTAGTAATAGATAAAAAATTAAATCATAAAGTATTCTTTTATGGAAATGTAACACCAGAAAAACTAAGAGAAATAACACCTCAAGCGGAACTTGGGTTGAGTCTAGAGGAAAACGCAGGGAAAAGCTACTATTTTGCTCTTCCGAATAAGCTATTTGATTACATTCATGCAGAAATACCTATTCTAGGAACTTATATGCCTGAAATTAAATCAATTATAGAAGATAATGATATAGGAATCTGTATCAAAAATCATGATATAAAAGAAATTGAATCTAAAATAAAAGAACTACTTTCTACGGATAAAATAAATTATCTTCAAAACCTTAAAAAAGCAAAACAAAAATATTGTTGGGAAAATCAAGAAGAGAAATTATTAAGTATTTTCCGTTAAACTAGGTTTCAATTACGTTAATTATTTCTTAAACCGTTATACGATTTCTCCAAATAATTTATCTTTGTATGAATTAAAAGTACCATAAATGAAAAATATTTTTTTAATTACCTTTTGCTTAATTTCTACAGCTTTCTATGCTCAGCAAGAGGTTTATAATCCGTCAGCAACCATAAAAACCCGATTACAGCATACCAAACTAAAAGTAAAACCCGATTTCCAAAAAGAACAACTCTACGGAGAAGAATGGATTACGGCAAGTCCTTATTTTTACCCAACAGATTCACTTACTTTAGATGCTAAAGGAATGCTAATTCACGATGTAGCTCTTGTAAAAGATGGACAAAACAAAAACCTAAAATTTGATTACAAGAATGATAGTATTTTTATCCTTTTAGATAAAAAGTATAAAAGAAGTGAAGAATATACGGTTTATATAAAGTATACTGCTCGTCCTAATGAAGTAAAACAGCAAGGAAGTGCAGCTATTACACAAGCAAAAGGATTGTATTTTATAGATCCTAGAGATGAAGATCCCAATAAGCCAACTCAAGTTTGGACACAAGGAGAAACAGAATCCAGCAGTTGTTGGTTTCCGACTATAGACAAACCCAACCAAAAAACTTCGGAAGAAATTACCATTACAGTTCCTAGTAAATATACTACACTATCTAATGGAAAATTAATTTCATCTAAAAATAATTCAGACGGAACGCGTTCTGATTACTGGAAGTTTGATAAAAAGCACGCTCCGTATTTATTTTTTATGGGAATAGGAGAATATTCGATTATAGAAGATAAATGGAAAGATATTCCGGTAAACTATTATGTAGAAAAAGAATATGAGCCGTATGCAAAGCAAATTTTTGGAGAAACACCAGAAATGATTTCTTTCTTTTCTGAAAGATTAAACTATCCTTTTCCTTGGAATAAATATTCTCAAATTGTATGTAGAGATTATGTAAGTGGTGCTATGGAAAATACTACCGCTGTAGTTCATGCAGAAAATGCGTACCAAAAATCAGGACAGCTGGTTGATGAAAATGTTTGGGAAGATGTAATTGCACACGAACTGTTCCATCATTGGTTTGGAGATTTAGTTACTACCGAAAGTTGGTCAAACCTTACTGTAAACGAATCTTTTGCAAACTATTCTGAATATTTATGGAGAGAACATAGATATGGAAAAGACCATGCAGAAGAACATAAAAACGAAGATATAGAAGGTTATTTAAAAGGAAAAAATTTCGACAAACATCTTGTTCGCTTTAACTTTGGAAACAAAGAAGATGTATTTGACTCAGTTTCGTATAACAAAGGTGGATACATTCTTCATATGCTAAGAAACTATCTTGGTGATGATGCTTTTTTTACAGGATTAAATTTATATCTAACCCAAAATCAATATAAATCTGCCGAAGCACATAATTTAAGACTTGCCTTAGAAGAAGTTTCAGGAAAAGATTTAAACTGGTTTTTTAATCAGTGGTACTATTCCAACGGACACCCAAAACTTGAAATTGCATACGAGATAGATGAAGCTAATAAAAAAGCAAAAGTTTCAATAATACAAACTCAAGAACCTCTTTTTCAGTTTCCTTTTGCGATTGATGTGTATGAGAACGGAACTAAAAAGCGACATAACGTTTGGATTCCGAAACAAAAAAATTATGTTGTAGAATTACCAATTACAACAAAACCAGACTTAATTAATGTAAATGCAGACCATGTCCTTCTTTCTGAAATTACTGATGATAAAACCGTAGAACAATATATTTTCCAGCTTAAAAACGCACCAGAATACATGGATAGACGGGAAGCAATAGATAAAGTAGCAATGTATCACACTGCAAAAGATGATGCCTTAGATGCTTTATTGTTAGCGTGTAATGATAAGTACTATGGATTGAGAAAATATGCGATAGAAAAACTAGAGCCTAATTATCCAAAAGTAAAAAAGAAAGCTTTAGAAACCTTAAAGAAGATTGCATTAAATGATGAAAAAACAATTGTTCGTTCCGCTGCATTAAAGGCAATTCAGAAAGCAGATTCAGATATGGCAGACTTTAAAGATATTTATGTGGAAGGAGTTAAAAGCAAATCCGATGCTGTAAAGTCTACATCTATTTTAGCTTTATACAAAATAGATAAACTACAAGCAATAGAAATAGTTAAAAATTTAAATGATAAAGAAATTCAATCGGATTCTTTTGTTGATAATATTTCAGAAATAATCATTAAGGAAAAGATAACAGAAAAAATGCCAGTAATTGCTAAAGAAGTCCCTATGTTTCCATATATGAGTAATCGTGCAAAATCGATGATATTTAGACAAGGGTTTGAATGGATTTTTAGCACAGATAGTCCAGAAGCAACTCAAAAAGCAGTAGACTCTTTTTCTCAGATTTATCCGCAAGCCAAAAAGTATGGTTCCGAAGCAGTTGTAAAATCTATTTTAGAACAAGGTTTAGAGCTTAAAAAGATGCTTCCTGTAAATGAATCTATAAAAAATCAGATTTCAATCATAGAAAAAGCATTATTAGAAATGAATTAAATTTTAACATTTAAATTTTTGATTATTAGTATTTTGTAAAATAGAAATACAAATAAATTTTTATACAATCATAAAACAATTCATATTCAAGGATAATTCAATAGAGATTTAATCATTCAGTTGATACTTCAGTTAGATTTGCTTTCATAATCTTTAAAACCAAATGTTATGAAAGCAATTTTTTATGTCACAATTTTTACATTAGCATTACTTTTTTCTTGCGAAAAAACGGCATCGGCTACATCACCTGATTATTATGGAGATGGTGAAGTGGTAGTAGAAAGTACAGAAAGTTATGAATCTCCACTAAGCTCATCATTAGCCTCATATCAAGATTCAGTTCGTAAGTTTAAAAAGACAGGAGAGCTTAAATTTCAAGTACAGAATGTATACCAATCAACAAAAAATATAGAAACTAAAATATCAAAACTCAAAGGATTTGTAACGAAAAGTCACTTAAATACTTCTGTTTTAGATTCCAAAATAATACCGATTAATAGAGATAGTGCAAACAAGGTAAGAAAAACGATGGTTAATGCTGAAATTAGGTGTAAAGTTCCACAACATAGATTAGCTGAATTTTTACTTTCTCTAGAATCAGAAATTGAGTTTTTAAATTATAGAAATTTAGATGCAGAAGAACTTACATTCGACTTTGAATTATCTAAACTTCAAACTAAAAATAACGATGAAATCACTCAAAAAATAGATACTTCACTCAAAAAAGGAGGAAAACTTCCTGATGAAGTAAACGCAATTAATGAGTTAAAGCAACTTAAATCCGAGAAAAGTTATAGTTCGGTGGCAAAATCCAAACTTATTGACGAGGTGAAAATGAGTGAAATTTTGCTTTATATTTATGAAAATGAGAAAGTAACACAGTCAACTATTCCTAATGTAGAGGTTTATAATGATTATAGAGAATCTTTTATGTATTCTATGAAAGAAAATATTTCGTTAGGATATTATATGTTTTTAGATTTTCTTCTACTTCTCTCTCATCTTTGGTTGTTTATAATCATTGGTATTTCACTTTATTTTGGAATTAAGTATTATAAAAGCAGTAAAAAAATAAAGTGATAATAGATAATTACTTATATTTGAGTTAATTAAAACAAACGTATGTATAGAGATATTATCAGCTATGAATTAGCAGAAAACATTACCCAAGAGCATTTATTACAAGTTGCAAATCAAATTATAACCGATTGGATGTCAAAATTACCAGGATTTATAAAATGGGAAATCCACACCAATAAAGATGGGAGTTTTACAGATATTGTGTATTGGGAATCACAAGAAGATGCCCAAAATGCCGAAAAAGAAATGATAAATATCCCTAATGCTCCTGAATGGTATGCATGTTATAAACAAGAGTCCATCAGTTGTAAAAACCTAACTCTTTTACAATCTTTTTAATAATACAATCCCTTTGTCATGCTGAGTTACGTCGAAGCATCGGTAAAAACTTAAAAACGCTCAGAATTCTGAGCGTTTTTAAGTTTTTAAATAAAATTAAGAAGTTTTGTTTAGGAAACGGCTTCTTTTATTCTTTTAATAGCTTCTATTAATTTATCTTCTGCTGCTGCATACGAAATTCTAATACAGTTGTTATCTCCAAAAGAAACTCCACCTACTGTTGCTACATGAGCTTCTTCTAAAAGATACATTGCAAAATCATCAGCATCATTTATTTTTGTTCCTTTTAATTCTTTTCCAAAATAGTAAGAAACATCAGGGAATAAATAAAATGCACCTTCTGGTAGATTCGTTTTAAATCCAGGAACATCTTGTAGTAAATCATATACCAAATCTCTACGTTTGTGGAAAGATTCTATCATGTATTGTATCTCACTTGGGTCTGCTTCTAGTGCTACAATAGATGCTCGCTGTGCAATACAGTTTGCTCCTGAAGTCATTTGTCCTTGTAGCTTATCTACTGCGTCGGTTATCCATTTTGGTCCTGCCATGTATCCTATTCTCCAACCAGTCATAGCAAATGCTTTAGACATTCCGTTTATGGTTATTGTTTGGTCGAATACTTCTGAGAATTCCGCTATAGAAACGTGTTTGAATTTATAATTAATGTATTCGTAAATCTCGTCAGAAATAATAATAACATTAGGATATTTTTTAAATACCTCAACTAATCCTGCTAATTCTTCTCTTGTATATGCAGAACCCGATGGATTACAAGGAGAACTAAATAAAAATGCCTTAGTTTTTGGAGTAATTGCTTGTTCTAATTGTTCTGGTGTGATTTTGAAGTTATTCTCTACATTGGTTTCGATTACTACATTAGTTCCTCCTGCAAGTTTTACCATTTCAAAATAAGAAACCCAATAAGGAGCAGGAACAATTACTTCATCTCCTTCGTTTACCAATGCCATAAGAGCATTTATTAAACTTTGTTTTCCTCCATTAGAAACTACAATCTGATTAGGTGCATAAGTAAGATTGTTATCTCGTTTTAATTTTTTTGCAATAGCTTCTCTTAGCTCTATATATCCAGGAACAGCAGTATACGAATTGTAACCTTCGTCAATTGCTTTTTTTGCTGCTTCTTTTACAAATTCTGGAACATCAAAATCTGGTTCACCAAGAGTTAAACTAATTACATCTACACCTTGAGCTTTTAAATCTCTTGCTTTATTTGACATCACAAAAGTTTTGGAATAACTCAAACGGTTTACAATATCGGATACTTGTTGCATAGTATTTATTTTTCCGCAAAAATAATAAACATTACGAACAACTATCAATTAATTAATTTAATATTTCAAAAATCAAACATTTTGTTAAAAATTAACATTAAAAAATAAAGAGTATTGTTGTGAATTTGATTCATATTTTGTGAAAAAATGTACCTTTGATGTTCTACATTTAGAATATCAAGGCAACATGACTCAAATTTTATCATACTTCCCTAATTTAACTACACTTCAAAAAGAGCAACTTTCTAGGCTTTATGATTTATACTCCGATTGGAACGAAAAAATAAATGTAATTTCTAGAAAAGATATGGATTCTTTTTACGAAAAACACGTGTTACATTCACTTGCCATAGCAAAAGTAATTTCATTTAAACCAAAAACTCAAATCTTAGATGTAGGTACTGGAGGAGGATTTCCAGGGATTCCGCTTGCAATTTTATTTCCAGAATGTCAATTTACGCTTGTAGATTCTATCGGAAAAAAGATAACCGTAGTAGAAAATGTGACGGAAGAGTTGAATTTAAAAAATGTGAGTCCGATTAATAGTAGAGCAGAAAAGATAGATAAGAAGTTTGATTTTGTTGTGAGTAGAGCTGTTACCAAGATGGACGCATTTACACAATGGATTCAAAATTCATTTAGAAAAGAATCTTTTAATATTTTGAAAAATGGGATTTTATATTTAAAAGGAGGAGATTTAACTGAGGAACTTCAGCATTTTTCTAATGCAAGATTGTACGAAATTTCTAATTTTTATTCCGAAGAGTTTTTTGAAACCAAAAAAGTAGTTTACATTCCGTTCAGTTAAAAATTGTAGTTTTGAATTTCTAAAAAAGATAAGATGAAGAAAGAAACTCCACTGATGAAACAGTACAATTCAATCAAGGCAAAATATCCTGATGCGGTTTTACTGTTTCGAGTAGGGGATTTTTACGAAACATTTGGTCAAGATGCTGTTCGAGTTTCCAAGATTTTAAATATTACGCTCACAAAAAGAGCAAACGGTTCGGCATCGCATATAGAGCTAGCGGGATTTCCACATCATTCTATAGATACCTATTTACCTAAGTTAGTAAGAAGTGGGAATCGAGTTGCGATTTGTGATCAGTTAGAAGATCCAAAAACAGTAAAAGGAATAGTAAAACGAGGTGTTACAGAGTTAGTTACGCCAGGAGTTACTTTCAACGAACAAGTATTAGATGGAAAAGCTAACAATTATATTCTTGCAATTCATGAATCAAAAAATAATTATGGACTTGCACTTTTAGATATTTCCACAGGAGAGTTTTTAGTTTCTGAGGGAAAAAAGGATTACCTAATGAATGTAATTTCCTCATATAATCCAAGTGAAATTCTAATTCAGAGAAAAAATAAAGAGCTAATCAATTCAGATAATTGTACAAAAACATTATTAGAGGATTGGGCATTTCAATATGATTTTGCATACGAAAAGTTGTGTTCGCATTTTCAGGTAAATTCATTAAAAGGGTTTGGTGTCGATGAACTCAAAAATGGAATTACAGCTTCGGGAGCTTTGTTTTCTTATTTGGTAGATGATACACATCATAAATTACTTTCGCATATAACGTCAATTCAGAGAATTCAAGACGATAATTTTTTGTGGATGGACAGTTTCACAATCAGAAATTTGGAATTGATTTATGCAAATCAAAGAAATGGAACTTCTCTCTATGATGTATTAGACGCAACACAAACACCAATGGGAGGAAGATTGCTCAGGCATTGGATTTCTCTTCCATCAAAAAATAAAGAGGTAATTGAAAGAAGGTTAAACTTGGTTGAATTTCTACTTGACAATGAAGATATAAAAAGCTTAATTTTAGAAAACCTTATACAAATTGCTGATTTAGAAAGACTTTTAGGTAAAGTAGCTTCAGAAAGGATTAATCCAAGAGAGTTGGGAATGATTCGAGAGTCATTGCGTGCGGTAGAAAGAATTAGTGAAGTAACATCTAAAAATAAAAAGCTAAAAAAATTAGTAGGAGAACTTTACAATCAAGAGGAGTTATTAAAATTACTTGATTCTAGTTTGCAAAAAGAGTTGCCAATAGCTATTTCAAAAGGAAATGTAATTGCAGAAAATATAAATGCAGAATTGGATAGCTATCGTGATGTCTTTTATAACGGAAAGGACTTTTTGGAAAAGATGAGGGAAAGACTCATAGAGGAAACGGAAATTCCGAGTCTTAAAATTAACTTTAACTCTGTTTTCGGGTACTATATAGAAGTTAGGAATACACATAAGGATAAGGTTCCAGAGAGTTGGATACGAAAACAAACGCTTGTAAATGCAGAGAGATATATTACCGAAGAATTAAAAAATTATGAAACACAAATTCTTAGTGCCGAAGAAAAAATTGCACAACTAGAGTTTCAGTTATACAAAGATTTATTAGTAAGGGTTTTAGGCAAAATAGCAGAATTACAACACAATGCAAAGGTCATATCTCGATTAGATGTATTGGTTTGTTTCTCAGAAAAAGCAATTGAAAATAATTACACAAGACCAAAATTGAGCAAATCGCCCAAAATAGTGATTCAAGATGGTAGACATCCCGTAATCGAAAAGTTGTTACCTGTCGATGAGCCTTACATTTCAAATTCCATTGAAATAAACAAGAATTCACAACAAATCCTAATGATAACGGGACCTAACATGTCGGGGAAGTCAGCACTTCTTCGTCAAACGGCACTTATGGTAATCATGGCACAAATAGGAAGTTATGTTTCTGCTAAGTCATTAGAATTTGGTGTTTTAGATAAAATATTTACACGAGTAGGTGCATCTGATAATCTTTCGCAAGGAGAATCGACGTTTATGGTAGAAATGAATGAAACAGCAAATATCATAAATAATTTATCGGAAAATTCTCTAATTCTTTTAGATGAGATAGGAAGAGGAACGAGTACGTATGATGGTGTATCCATAGCTTGGGCAATTGCAGAATATTTGCATGAGTATCCGAGTAAACCATTAACTCTTTTTGCTACGCATTATCATGAACTTAATGAAATGAGTTCTATTTTTAAAAGAATAAAAAACTACAACGTAAGCATAAAAGAAGTAAACGGAACTATTATGTTTGTTCGTAAATTGGTGGAAGGAGGAAGTGAGCATAGTTTTGGTATTCATGTAGCTAAACTTGCAGGAATGCCATCTAAACTTATTCATAGGGCGGAAGAGATTTTAGATACATTAGAAAAAAATAGAACAAAAGATTCATTAAAAAATAATACTAAAACACTGGTTCAAGAAGATATGCAGTTGAGCTTTTTTCAGCTAGATGATCCTGTTTTAGAGCAGATTAGAGAAGAACTAATTAAGGTTGATATAGATGTGTTGACTCCTATCGAAGCATTGATGAAGTTAAATCATATAAAGAAAATTCTTGGAAAGTAAAAAAAAGTGTTTATATTTGCACCACTTTTCTGATTAGGGGAGTTTAGATCATAGGTTTTTATATGCGAAAATAGCTCAGCTGGTAGAGCACAACCTTGCCAAGGTTGGGGTCGCGGGTTCGAGTCCCGTTTTTCGCTCCATTTATAAAGTACTACATATGCCCTGGTGGTGGAATTGGTAGACACGCAGGACTTAAAATCCTGTGAACATTAGTTCGTGCGGGTTCAAGTCCCGCCTGGGGTACTTCAAAAACTCTCAAAAGTAATTTTGGGAGTTTTTTTATTATAAATTGTTTGAATGCAGTAATAGTGTTAATTGATTATAAAAGGTCTTTTTTGGTTAATTTAGATTATAACTTTGTTTCTTCAATTTAATTTGAATGAAAAAAAGATTAAAAAGGCATTTAAGAATATCTAGATATATTATATATCGTGAAACTTTAATTGATAAAAAAGAGCATTTTTTCTCTTTCATAGGGGCATTTTTAGGGATAGGAGCTATTGGTTTTTTTCAGAGTCATTTTCTATCTGAAATGGAAAATGTTTTTTTAATTGGGTCTTTTGGTGCCTCTGGAGTTTTGGTTTATGGAGAAATACAGAGCCCGCTATCTCAACCTAGAAATCTAGTAGGAGGGCATTTTTTATCAGCAATAATAGGAGTCACGATTTATAGATTTTTGCCGAATATAATATGGTTAACGGCGCCTCTTGCGGTTTCTTTATCGATTGTAGTAATGCAAATGACCAAGACGCTTCACCCGCCGGGAGGAGCGACTGCTCTGATTGCTGTGGTAGGTACAGAAAAAATTACTTCTCTAGGATACGTATACGTGTTTTCTCCTGTGTTAGTAGGTGCATTAATACTGTTATTGGTTGCTTTAATTGTGAATAATAGCACAAAAAATAGAGAATATCCTAAGGGAATAAAAAAGCATATTGCAATAAAGAAATAGGAGTGATTTGAGATTTAATAAGGTGTAGCAGAGTCAAAATTTCTTTGTACTTTTGCCACCAAATTACTTTAAAATTATGCTAACAGTATCAAATGTATCTTTACAGTTCGGAAAACGAGTTCTGTTTGATGAGGTAAATATGAAATTTACTAAAGGGAATTGCTATGGAATAATTGGAGCAAATGGAGCGGGAAAGTCTACCTTTTTAAAAATACTTTCAGGAAAACAAGATCCAACTACTGGTCACGTTAGTTTAGAGTCAGAAAAGAGAATGTCGGTTTTAGAGCAAGATCACTTTGCGTATGATGGTTATCCTGTTTTGGAAACGGTTCTTAGAGGAAATAAAAAAATGTTTGAGGTCAAATCGGAAATGGATGCGTTATATGCAAAGCCAGATTTTTCTGATGAAGACGGATTAAAAGCTGCAGATTTAGGTCTTATATATGAAGAGATGGGAGGTTGGACGGCAGAAAGTGATGCATCTTCTATGTTATCTAATTTAGGAATAGGAGAGGATATGCATTATAAAATGATGTCTGAATTAGAAAATACAGATAAGGTTCGTATTTTGCTTGCTCAAGCATTATTTGGAAGTCCTGATGTATTAATCCTCGATGAGCCAACCAACGAATTAGATATTTATGCAATAGAATGGTTAGAAAACTTTTTGGCTGATTATGAAAATACAGTTATCGTTGTTTCTCACGATAGACACTTTTTAGATTCTGTATGTACGCATATTTGTGATTTAGATTATGCAAAATTAAATTTATACACAGGTAATTATTCATTTTGGTATCAAGCGAGTCAATTAGCGACCAAGCAACGAGCACAACAGAATAAGAAAGCGGAAGAAAAGAAAAAAGAACTTCAAGAATTTATTTCTCGTTTCAGTTCCAATGTTGCAAAAGCCAAGCAAGCAACTGCTCGTAAAAAGATGTTGGATAAATTAAATATCAATGATATAAAACCATCTTCTCGTAGGTATCCTGCGATTATTTTTGAACAAGAAAGAGAGGCGGGAGACCAAATTTTAGAAATTAAAGAATTGTCAAAAACTAAAGATGGAGAATTGTTATTTGATAACATCAATTTAAACCTTAAAAAGGGAGATAAGGTTGCTATTCTTTCTAAAAATACACTTGCGATTTCTGAATTTTTCCAAATTCTTGCAGGAGAATCTAAGGCGGATAAAGGAGAGTATAATTGGGGAATTACAACCAAACAAAGTTACCTTCCGTTAGATCATCATCACTTTTTTGAGTCGGATTTGAATCTTGTAGATTGGTTGAGACAATACGTTCAGACGGAAGAAGAAAGACACGAAGAATATGTAAGAGGGTTTTTAGGTAAAATGTTATTTTCGGGTGATGAAGCATTAAAGTCTTGTAAAGTTCTTTCAGGAGGAGAGAAAATGAGATGTATGTTCTCTAGAATGATGCTCCTAAAAGCAAATGTTTTAATGCTAGATGATCCAACCAACCACTTAGATTTGGAAAGTATTACCACATTAAACGGTAGTTTAAATAATTTTAAAGGAACTGTATTATTGGCTTCTCATGACCATGAATTACTGCAAACAACGTGTGATCGAGTAATAGAACTTACACCTAATGGGATTATCGACAGATACATGACTTACGATGAGTATATTCATGATGATAAAATAAAAGAGCTAAGAAAGAAGTATTATTGATTTAATTCATATTAAAAAATTTAATTATGTAGTTTGTATTCTCTATTTTTGTGGAATTGTGTATTATTTAACAATTTGATAAAATGAGAACAATCGCATCGGCTTTAGAACAACTTCTTCCTACTCGTCCCTTTTTAGAAGATGGTTTGAGGGAAGGTATTCTTAATTTTTCTTCTTTAGCTACTTATTTAAAGGAGGATTTAGAAAAAATATTAGGAAAATCCATTAAAGAAGGTGCTATAATTATGGCACTGAGAAGGTACAATACCAATATTGGCTATGGTAGCTCTGTTCACATAAAAAAAGCATTATCTCTAATGGGAGATATTACGGTGCGAAATGATTTAATCAATTATACCTATAAAAACTCATCTACTCTTATGGTTTCTAAGAGTAAATTACTGTTGTCTTCAGAAAAGGAAAAAGATTTGTTTTACACGTTTTCCAGAGGAATTCATGAAAGTAATTTTATAATTAGTGTAAAATATCAAGATATGGTAGAAAAGTTATTTAAAGCTGAAAAATTAATCGCAAAAGCTTCAGGGTTAAACTCTATTACTATCAATCTTCCTGAGAATACGTCTAAGGTGTCGGGTTTATATTATCACATATTTAAACAGTTGGCCTGGAACGGAATAAATATTTTTGAAGTTGTCTCTACTACCAATGAATTTACGATTTTGGTAGAGAATAAGTATGTTAATGAAGCTTTTTCGGTTTTAAACTCTATACGATTATAGTTTTTTATGGAGGCATCTTTTTATCCTTATGAGCTTATATTTAAAAGGCCAAGCGGTACTTCAAGAGGTATTTTAAAAACCAAACGCACCTATTTTTTAGAAATAACCAAAGATGATAAAAAGTCGGTAGGAGAATGTGGATATTTTGAAGGTCTTAGCTTGGAAAATTACGACTTGCTCAAAACAAAATTGTATTGGTTGTCAAAAAACATAGAACTTCCCAAAGAAGAAATAGAAAAAGAATTAAGTGAATTTCCTTGTGTACAGTTTGCTTATGAGCAAGCCATGTCTGGACTGGAAAGTACAGAAAAAGAAGTTTATTTTCCTTCTGAATTCACTTCGGGAAGAAAAGGCATTAAGATTAATGGTCTTATTTGGATGGGAGATGTTGATTTTATGCGGAGCCAAATTCAAAATAAGTTAGAAGAGGGATTTAAGTGTATAAAATTAAAAATAGGAGTTAATTGGCAGGAAGAAAAGAAGATACTTTCTAAATTACGAAATAGTTTCTCTGAGGAAGAACTTGAACTTCGAGTAGATGCAAATGGAGCATTTTCGTATACCGAAGCAAAAAAAGTGTTAGAAGAGCTGAGTCAGTTAAAAATACATTCTATAGAGCAACCTATACGTCAAGGAAATACAAGTGAAATGCAAGATTTGTGTTTAAATTCTCCTATGCCAATTGCTTTAGATGAGGAGCTAATAGGTCTGCATTCGTTGGAGCAAAAAGAAGAGTTAATTCAAAAGATAAAACCTCAGTATTTGATTTTAAAACCGTCTTTAATTGGAGGAATAAAAGGAACTTCCCAGTGGATAGAACTAGGAAAGAAACATAATATTCTATGGTGGATTACTTCTGCACTAGAAAGTAATATAGGTCTTAATTTTCTTGCACAATGGACATACAAGTTAAATAATACACTTCCTCAAGGATTAGGTACAGGTTCTTTATTCTTGAATAATTTTCCGTCTAACCTAAAAGTACTAGGAGAAGAATTGCGATTTACTAAGTAAGGATTAAATTTTTCTGTATGATTAGTTTTCTTAAATTAATCAGAGCGTACCTCATTCTTCCTAGGCAAGTATTTATACTTATATCTAATTCTTCTGCAATTTCTTTGAAGCTGTATTCTCTAAAAATACGCATATCTATAATTATTCTCTGATCTTCAGGGAGTTCTGAAATGATGTCGTGAAGTTCTTTTTTGGTTTGCTCATTAATGATTTTATTTTCATAAGGCAAATCTTGTTCTGATAAAACATCGAATATAGAAAAATCATCTTTATGAGAAGTTTCACTGATAAAACGAGCTTTCTTTTTTAATCTGAAAGAATCGATGACTTTGTTGTGAGCAATTCTAAGCACCCAAGAAATAAACTTTCCTTCTTCGGAATAATTCCCTTTTTTTAAGGTTAAAATTACTTTTATAAAAGTTTCTTGAAAAATATCTTCGGCAAGGTCTTCCTTTTTGATTTTGCTGTAAATGAAGTTGTATACTGTATTTTTATGCCTCTCTAATATGATTTCCAAGGCAGACTCATTCCCTTCTAGATAAGAATGAATCAGTTCCTTATCAGTCTTTAAATTCATAGTAATGTTCAATTTATAATAGAGTACAGTTTTATTCTTATAGATATTTTTTTAAGATTAGAATATCAAATTTACCATAATTTTTTCAGATAAAAAAATTAAACTTGTCATAGTTAAAGAGAAGAGGTGTATCAAGATAATTTTTTTAACTACTTTTACAGAAAATAAAAACGGTACTATAATTATGAAATTATTAGAAGGAAAAGTTGCTATAATTACAGGTGCAACTCGAGGTATTGGTAGAGGTATTGCTGAGGTTTTTGCAAATCAAGGAGCTCAAATAGCATTTACGTATGCATCATCAAAAGAAAAAGCGATAGAACTGGAAAATCAGTTGAGTTCACTAACAAAAATTAAAGGATTTCAATCTGATGCTTCTGACTTTGATGCTGCACAGGAATTTGTTTCTGATGTTATCAAAGAATTTGGTTCGGTGGATATACTTATAAATAATGCTGGGATTACAAGAGATAATTTGATGCTACGCATGAATAAAGAAGATTGGGATACCATTATAAAAGTAAATCTAGACTCTGTGTTTAATCTTACAAAGGCAGTAATAAAACCAATGCTCAAACAAAGAGCAGGTTCTATAATAAACATGAGTTCGGTAGTAGGAGTAAAAGGAAATGCAGGGCAGGCAAACTATGCAGCTTCCAAGGCAGGAGTTATTGGTTTTTCTAAATCGATAGCATTGGAATTGGGTTCTAGAAATATACGTTGTAACGTAGTGGCTCCTGGTTTTATAGAAACAGAAATGACCGAAGTGCTAGATGAAAAAGTAATACAAGGTTGGCGAGATGGAATTCCTTTAAAAAGAGGTGGTACGCCAGAAGATGTAGCAAATGCGTGTGTATTTCTTGCAGGAGATATGTCTTCGTATGTTACAGGTCAGGTGTTGAATGTAGATGGAGGAATGTTAACATAAAAAATTAAATTCCTTGGAAAGAGAGGTTATTGCTACGTCTGATGGAGTTTCTACTTTGTTTATTCCTAAGTGGAATGAAACCTATCATTCCAAACATGGTGTGATGTCTGAGGCGAAGCATGTATTCATAAAAAATGGATTAGATAAAATTAATTCAACAGAAGCAACCTTGCTTGAAATAGGTTTTGGAACAGGATTTAATGCTCTTTTAACTTTTTTTGAATCTTTGGAAAGTAGGAAAAAGATTAATTATTATGGTGTGGAAAAATTTATTCTTAACTGGGAGTTGGTGGAAAGTTTACAGTATGAAAACCATTTTAACGATAAACAAACGGCAAAAGAGGTTTTAAAAGCATTGCATAATCAAGATAAGGTGTTTTTTGAAAAGAACTTTCCGCACTTTCGATTTACATTAATTAATGAAGATTTCTTTCAGTTAAAAGAAGTAGAGATTCCGAGTGTTGATTTAATTTATTTTGATGCTTTTGGAGCGAGAGTGCAACCAGAGCTTTGGGAAGAGGAGTTATTTGAAATAATACATTCAAAAATGAAAAAAAATGGATTGCTTACTACTTACTCATCTAAAGGTTCGGCAAGAAGAGCATTAGAAAAAGTTGGATTTAAGGTAGAAAAATTAGCAGGACCTATTGGGAAAAGAGAAATGATAAATGCATGGAAAATATAAATAAATTAAATCTTCGAGTATACGGAATCCTTGTTCATGAAGGTAAGTTTTTAATGATGAGAGAAATGTATGTGGGTAAAAAATTAGTTAAATTGCCGGGCGGAGGAATGGAATTAGGAGAAAGTCCGAAGGAAACTCTAGTTCGTGAGTTTAAAGAAGAGCTTAATTTAGAGGTAGAAGTAGGAGAGCATATTTACACTCAAGATTTTTTCTTGAAATCAAAGTTTAAAAGTAATGAGCAATTAATGACTATATACTACTATGTATCATCAAATAACGTGAAAGATATAAAAATAATAGAGAAAAGTATAGAGGAATTAATTTGGGTTTCTATTGATGAAATGCATGAAGATTTATTTGAACTTCCTGTGGACAAGGTGGTTGCAAAGATAATTAGAGAAAAAATATAAAAATGGAAAGTACAAGACAACAAAAAATAAACAGAGTTATAGAAGAAGAGTTAGCTGAGGTTTTTAGAAAACAAGCTAGCGAGTCGGGAATGAAAGGCGTTTTGGTAACGGTTTCTGCGGTAAGAGTAACGCCTGATTTAAGTATTGCAAAAGTGTATATTAGTATTTTTCCTAAGGAGAATAGAGGGAAAATTTATGAAGAAATAAAAGAAAATACAGCTGTATATAGAAAGTACATAGGGAATAAATTAGGGAAAATACTCAGAGTCATTCCATCTTTAAATTTCTTTTTAGATACTAATTTAGATGATGTTGAAATTATAGAAAAAGAACTCAAAGGATTGGGGAATAATCCAAAACTATAATATTGAAACTTCCTTTTTATATAGCAAAACGGTATCTTTTTAGCAAGAATAATCCTCAATCGGTTAGTATTATTTTGTGGATATCAATCGGAGCATTTTCTTTCATAAGTGCTTCTTTATTCGTGGTAATGTCTGTGTTTAATGGTTTAAGGGAGATGAATATTCAGAACCTTAATCAATTAAATTCGGATTTAAAAATCGAATCCGTAGAAGGAAAAAGAATTAAAAATGTAGATTCGGTTTATTCTCTACTAAAGAATAATCCTTCGGTAAAGAATCTTTCTCGTGTTATTGATGAAAAAGTATACATTAAAAATGGAGATAAAAATCAAATAGCAAAGATAAAAGGTGTAGACGAGAATTTTAATAAAGTAATTCCCGTTGACTCTATTGTTATTTATGGTAAGTATCCTAGTTTTGTGTATAAAAATGAGATGGTTGTTTCCAATGATTTGGTGTACCGTTTAGATATTTCTTTTGGTGGAAATGATGAGGTAGAATTGTATGTTCCAAGAAAGGGAACAGGAAGAATTAAAAATGAACAAGAAGCTTTTGTTGTAAGGAAAGTTTACAGTACAGGAATGTTTAGTGATTCGTATACAAATACCATTATTTGTCCAATAGAGATGGTGGAAGAATTATTGGAGAGTGAGGTTCCGATTGCCTATTCCATAGTGTTGAATTTGAAATCAGATGTTGATAAGGAAAAAATTCAGCGAGAAATTCAAGAGCAGTTAGGGAAAGAGTATTCTGTGAAAAATAGATACGAACAAGATGAGGCATTCATAAAAATGATGAATGTAGAACAAATGATGATATACTTAATTTTTGCATTAATCATTTTGTTGTCTTCGTTTAATCTTGCAGGTGCAATTATTGTTCTTATAATTGACAAATCAGTTCAAAATCAATCACTTATTTCTATGGGGTTTACAAAGAATAAGATTAGGCAAGTGTACTTTAATCTAGGTGTCATAATTTCTTTGTTAGGTGCGAGTATCGGTATAGTTATTGGGATACTTGTTGTATTTGCTCAGATGCGTTTTTCTTTAATTATGGCAAACGAATATATTGCTTTTCCTGTAAAAATTGAATGGTATAGCTTCCCTTTGGTGGTTTTTTCAATTCTCTTTTTTGGGATTATTATTTCATGGATTTCCAGTAGAAAAATTGGTTATTAGTACACTAAAAAAAAGTGCTTTTTCTGCTGTTTAGGTCTATTTCTCTTTCATTTTGTCAAAAAAAAAGTGTAAGGTGTACGTTTTTTTATTATATTTGTGAATCAACCCACTTATTAAATTCGTTGTATTATGAAAAAATATTTTATTCTTTTTTTATTTGCTTCTGTTGTTATTTTGGCTCAAGAGCAAACGATTACGCCGACAATTACGCCTACTCCCTTTGAAGTAGGCGAATCTATTACCATTACAGTAGATGGTTCTGAAATAAATGAAACTCTTTGGGGAGGAGCTCCAGGGATGGATTTATACTTATGGGGGTGGATGCAAGATATTAATGGAAATGCTTTGCCAGGAGGTCCAGATAATGGTACTTGGGTGGCTTCATCTGCATCCTCTGTGATGACCTACAATGCAGGTACAGATACCTATACTAAAACTTTTATCCCTGAGATTTATTATGGAGATTCGGATTTTAAGAAAATGGGATTTTTAGTGAAGGCGTTAAATGGTACGGGAGATAAAAAAACTAATGATAATATAGTAAATGTAGGAAACTTTACGGCTACATTAACTAATCCTGTGGAAAACAGTAATAATTTAGTAGCTTCTGGAACCAGTGTAACTGTTACAGCTACTAATACAGGAGGTTTAGCTGATTACTCTTTAGAAAAAAATGGAGTGGTTGTGGATACTGATACAGGAGTTACTTCTTTTAGTAGTCCTCAAACCATTAATGAAAATAGTAGTTATAAATTATCTATTTCCCAAGGAGGTGTAACTATAGTAAAAAGATTCAGTTATATATTAATCTCTACGCCTGTAAGTCAAGCGATGCCTTCGGGATTAGATGATGGAGTTAATTATTCTTCTGATTACACAAAAGCTACTTTGGTTTTAAATGCTCCATTTAAAGATTATGTTTATGTGGCAGGTAGCTTCAATAATTGGGCACCTACTTCTTCTTACCTCATGAAAAAAGACCCAACATCAGGGAAGTTTTGGTTGGAGATTACAGGATTGACCGCAAATCAAGTATATACCTATCAATATTGGGTAGTCGATAATACAAACAGACCTATAAATTCTCCAGCGTTGGTAAAAACAGCCGATCCTTTTTCAGAATTAGTATTAAGTCCTTTTGATGACCCTGAAATTAGAGATTTAGGCGTTTATCCTAACTTGCCACAATACCCAGAAGGACAAGAAAGAGAAGTTACCGTATTACAAACAGGAGACAATACATTTAGAACATATAACTGGAGTTCTGCAACGACTAATTTTGTAAAGCCAGCAAAAAAAGATTTAATTATTTATGAAGTATTGGTTCGTGATTTTGATGCAAATCGTACTTATCAAGATTTAATTGATAGATTTGATTATTTCAAGAATTCAAATATAAATGCAATTCAGCTTATGCCAATTATGGAGTTTGATGGAAACATGAGTTGGGGATACAATACCTCATTTCATTTAGCTCCAGATAAAAGATACGGTTCTCCTGCAAAGTTAAAAGAGTTTATAGATTTATGTCACCAAAATAACATAGCTGTAATTCTTGATGTTGCGTTAAATCATGTATTTGGTCGCTCTCCTTTGGTGCGTATGTGGATGCTTGATACCGATGGCGATGGTTGGGATAATGGAACATCAGCAGAAAATCCATATATAAATCAAGTGCCTAAGCATTCCTATAATGTAGGTTCAGATCTAAATCACTTTAGAGAGCCAGATAATTTAACCAACCATTATGTTACTCGTACAATCAAGCATTGGATTCATGAATATAAAATTGATGGTTTCCGTTGGGATTTGACCAAAGGATTTACCAATAATTGTGAAGGTGATGAAGTATGTACAAACACCTATCAAGCGGATAGAGTTGCAAAATTAAAATGGTATGCAGATTTACAGTGGAACGAAGATCCTACTTTTTATGTTATTTTTGAGCACTTAGGAAATTACAATGAAGAAACTCAGTGGACAGATTATGGTCAAGGAGTTATGCCATGGAGAAATATGAATGATCCATATGCAAACTTACTAAAAGGTAATGCTACAAATATTAGTGGAGTCACAGATACTACTCCAGGAAGGTTATTTATAGGATATGCAGAATCTCATGATGAAGAAAGAGTTATCTACAAAGCAATTAGTGAAGCAGGACAGACCAATGGAGATTTATATAAAGCACATAAAAGAATGTCAGCTTTAGGAGCATTACATAATTTGGTTCCAGGGCCTAAAATGATATGGCATTTTTCAGACTTAGGTTGGGATAAATCTCTATGGACATGTCAAAACGGTACTGTTTCTTATGCTAGTCCTGATTGTAAATTAGATACTAAACCACAACCTCAATGGACGGAAAATTGGTTAGCTGATGCAAATAGAAAGAAAATATACGATGATTGGTCTCGCATGAATGGCATTAAAATTCATGAAGATGTTTTTGAAAATGGACAATGGAGTTGGAACTTCGATACCGTAGGAAGACCTAGATTAGATATATCCACAAGTTCATCTCCTTCTTCGAATTTAGAATATGTATTTATTCTTACTAATTTTTCGAATAATCAGGTAACTGTACCAGGTTACTTCCCATACACAGGAACATGGTATAACTTAATGGATAACTCACCAGTTACGGTTGGTAGCACTACTCAAAGTGTTACTCTCGAAGCTGATGGAGGATTTAGAGTATTCGGAAATCAAAAGACGACTTTGTCAGGAGAGAATATAAACCTAAATGAAGTTCAAGAAAATGCAAATCTTTTCTTTGTACTAGAAAATAATCCAGTGGTAGAAAAACAATCAAAAGTAATTTACAATGCAAATGGAGCAACTAATATTGTGTTTAATGCATATTCATTAGATGGAAAATTAGTTTACTCCCAGTCGGTTGATGGAAATAAATCAATGGAAACATTAAACTTAAATTTACCAAGTGGAAATTACATTCTTGAAATGTCTACAGATGTAGGAAATAAAACATCTAAAATAATTCTAAAATAAAAGTTAGTTTGTTTAAATTTTATAAAGACTGTCTACTTAGACAGTCTTTTTTTATATCGAAATCTTGTTGATATTTTGTTAATTTTGCACATAATTTATTCTGATGACCGAAACGTTTGATATAGACTTAAAAAAATACATTCACATAAAAGATGCTCATCTTCATAATCTAAAGCACATTGATTTAATCATTCCCAAAAATAAGTTGATAGTGATTACAGGTGTTTCAGGAAGTGGAAAGTCTACACTAGCTTTTGATACCTTGTATTCAGAAGGTCAGAGAAGGTATGTAGAAAGTTTAAGTTCGTATGCTCGTCAGTTTTTAGGGAAACTAGAAAAACCAATGGTAGAAGACATAAAAGGTCTTGTGCCAGCGATTGCCATTCAACAAAAAGTAATTTCGTCTAATCCCCGATCTACTGTGGGTACAACATCAGAAATATACGATTATTTACGTCTTTTATTTGCCCGAATAGGAAGAACATATTCGCCTACTTCACAAGAAGAAGTTAAAAAACACGATGTATCTGATGTTATTGATTTTATAAAAAAACACGATTCAAATGAGAATTTTCTTCTGTTATCTCCATTTGAAAATCAAGATAAAACATTCAAAGAAAGATTAAAAACATTCAAGGCTCAAGGGTTTACACGTTTAGAAATTAATGGAAATATACAATCCGTAGAAGATTTAGAATCCTTTGGATTCGAGCCAACATCTGAAATGAAAGTCAATTTGGTAATAGATAGATTTACCAATACAAATGATGAAGATGCTTTGTTTAGATTTGCGGATTCGGTAGAAATTGCTTTTTACGAAGGTCATGGTAATTGTTTTTTAAGAAAAATTTCAGATAATTCATTACATGTTTTTTCTAATTCTTTTTCTTTAGATGGAATTGATTTTATAGTTCCAGATATTCACTTTTTTAGCTTTAACAATCCACTCGGAGCTTGTCCAAAATGCGAAGGATACGGAAAAATTATAGGAATTGACGAAGATTTAGTAGTCCCAAATAAGAATCTTTCGGTGTATGACGATGCTGTTGCTTGTTGGAAAGGAGATACCATGAAAGAATGGAAAGAAATGTTTATTCGTCATTCTCAAAAAATTGATTTTCCCATTTTCAAACCGTACCATGAATTAAATCAAAAAGAAAAAGATATTTTATGGAATGGAATAGGGAAGTTTCCAGGAATCAATGGATTCTTTGATTTTATAGAAGAAAATAAATACAAAATCCAGTACCGAATTCTGCTTTCTAGATACCGAGGAAAAACAACCTGCTCTCAGTGTAAAGGAAAACGATTACGAAAAGAAACAGAATACGTTAAAATCAATCAAAAAAGCATAAACGATTTAATTGATATTCCTATCTCTGAGCTACAAAAGTTCTTTAATTTAGTTGAATTAAACGACTATGAAAGAAGCGTTGCAAAACGATTATTACTCGAAATTAATACTCGTTTGGATTATTTAATGAAAGTAGGTCTTTCTTACCTGACTTTAAATCGTGCATCAAATACACTTTCAGGAGGAGAATCACAACGGATAAATTTAGCAACTTCACTAGGAAGTAGTCTGGTTGGTTCCATGTATATTCTAGATGAACCAAGTATTGGTTTACATTCTCGTGATACCGAAAATTTAATTGATGTACTCAAACAACTTCGCAATTTAGGAAATACCGTAATTGTAGTAGAACATGACGAAGATGTGATGAAAAATGCAGATTATATTATCGACATAGGACCTAAAGCAGGAAGTCTTGGTGGAAAAGTAGAGTTTTCAGGGACGTATGATGAATTATTAAAGTCAAATACGTTGACAGCACAATACCTTAACCAAAAAAGAGAAATTTCTGTTCCAAAAAAGTTAAGAAAACCCAAATACTTTATAGAGATAATAGGTGCAAGACAAAATAACTTAAAAAATATAGATGTTAAAATTCCACTGCATTGTTTAGCTGTAATTACAGGTGTTTCAGGAAGCGGAAAAAGTACGTTAATGAAGTCCATACTTGCACCATACATAGAGCGAAAATTTGATATTTATGGAAACGATTTAGGCGATTTTAATGAGATAAAAGGTGATTTTAGCCAAATTAAAAACTTTGAACTTATCGATCAAAATCCAATTGGAAAATCTTCTCGTTCCAACCCTGCTACTTATATAAAAGCATACGACGAAATCAGAAATTTATTTGGAAACCTAAAAGAAAGTAAACATTTTGGATTTACACCAAAACATTTTTCGTTTAATGTAGACGGAGGAAGATGTCCTGAATGTGAAGGAGAAGGAACGGTAACGGTTTCTATGCAGTTTATGGCAGATATAAAACTTATTTGTGATTCTTGCAAAGGAAAACGATTCAAAAAAGACGTTCTTGCAGTAAAGTTTAATGAGAAAAACATCTACGATGTATTGGAAATGACCATTGATGAAGCTATCCTGTTTTTTAATGAAAATAATGCGACTAAAATTTCTAGCAAATTAGAAGCCTTGCAAGAAGTAGGTTTGGGATATTTAAAATTAGGTCAATCTTCAAGTACTTTGTCTGGAGGAGAATCACAACGTGTAAAGTTAGCATCATATCTAGTGAAAGGAAGAATGCATCCGTCTACACTTTTTATATTTGATGAGCCTTCCACAGGATTGCATTTTTACGACGTAGAAAAACTTATAAAATCCTTTAATGCTCTTATAGAAAACGGACATTCTATTATTGTTATAGAGCATCATCTTGATATTATAAAAGTAGCAGATTACATCATCGATTTAGGTGCAGAGGCAGGAGATAAAGGAGGGGATTTAGTAGTAGCAGGAACTCCACAAGAAGTAGCAAACTGTAAAGAATCAATAACAGGTAAATACTTAAAAGAAAAATTGTAATTTAATTACAAAACTAATTTCAGTTATAAAAAAGGTTGTAAATTTACAATCACAAAAATTAAATAATGAGCGATAATTTAGAAGCAAAAAAGAAAAGTTTAAACTTAATTCTTGAAAAACTAGATAAAACCTACGGAAAAGGAACGGTTATGAGATTAGGAGATACTCAAGCACAAGATGTAGAAGTAATCTCTTCGGGTTCTTTAGGTGTAGATATAGCATTAGGTGTTGGAGGATACCCAAAAGGAAGAGTAGTTGAAATTTATGGTCCAGAATCTTCAGGAAAAACAACCATGACGCTTCATGCAATCGCAGAATGTCAAAAGAATGGAGGGATTGCAGCTTTTATAGATGCCGAGCATGCGTTTGATAGAAATTATGCAGGAAAATTAGGAATAGATATAGAAAATTTAATTGTTTCTCAGCCAGATAATGGAGAACAGGCACTAGAAATTGCAGATAATCTTATTCGTTCAGGAGCTATTGAATTGGTGGTTGTAGATTCGGTGGCGGCATTAACTCCCAAGGCAGAAATCGAAGGAGAAATGGGAGATTCCAAAATGGGATTACATGCTCGTTTGATGTCACAAGCATTACGAAAATTAACTTCAACCATCTCTAAAACCAATTGTACAGTTATTTTTATCAATCAATTAAGAGAAAAAATAGGTGTAATGTTCGGTAATCCAGAAACAACCACAGGAGGAAACGCCTTAAAGTTTTATGCTTCTATTAGGTTAGATATCAGAAGAATATCTCAGATTAAAATGGGAGATTCGGTTATAGGGAGTCGTACTCGAGTTAAAGTTGTAAAAAATAAAGTTGCTCCACCTTTTAAAGTGGCAGAATTTGATATCATGTATGGTCAAGGAGTTTCAAAAGTAGGAGAAATACTAGACTTAGCGGTAGAGCTTGACATCATCAAGAAAAGTGGTTCATGGTATAGCTATATGGATTCTAAACTTGGTCAAGGACGAGATACCGTGAAAGAAGTACTAAAAGAAAATATCGACCTTGCAGAAGAATTAGAAGAAAAAGTAAAAGAAGCACTAAAAGAAGAGTAGATTCTATAAAAACATTCCTCTGATAAATACATAAAGACGGCATATTACAATTTATGCTGTCTTTGTTTTTATGGGGTTTTTGAACTTGAAATTTAGATAAAATATCTTATTTTTGTTGTAAACCTATTTATATATGAATTTTTTTAAATATTTGATTTTTACGAGTTTATTATTTTTGTTTTCATGTCAAGACGAACTTACTTTCAATGGTAAATCGGAAGAATCCTTCGAAAAGTCCATGACAAAAATTAAAGGAGAGCTGACGGGAATAGAAAGTGATAAGCTAGGAGAGGCAATATCAATTTTCATTAAGTATAAAACTACAGGAGAAACAGACAAAGCAAAATGGTATCAAGTAAGAAAGTTGATGCATAAAAAAACAATAGATGAAGTATTTGCTCTTGCAGAACAAGTAGCAAAAGAGAATAATTTTGCATGGATGAGGAATTCTGCACCAAACAATGAATTTGCACTTCCAAAAGTTATTGATACAGTCAAAATAGAAGACCCAAATAGACCAAAGTACGAACAAATAAAATATGCCACGGATTTAAAAATAAAAGTAATTGGATACGATTCGGATTCAGACTCAGAAGAAGATTACTTACGAATATATCCTTATTTTGTTAATCAAAGTGGAGAAAAAATCACCTTTTCAAACCTTCCATTAAAAGCTTTAGTTTCAATTAAAAATGATGGAAATTTGATTCATACATTAAATGCTGACTTTCAAAACTCCAGTTTAGGAGAACCGTCAAAATTAATAGGAATACGATTTCCGTACAAATACCTTAACTCAGAGAAAATGAAGAGTGATAAGGTGGATATAGAATGTAAGGTTAATACTCCAGAAGGATACTATACTGCGGTTCAAAAGGATTTTAAAGTATATATTCCTAAAAATAAAAAAGAAAAGTCGTTTTCAGACGAGGAAGAAAACCAAGTAAAAGATGTAATTAAACATTTTATAAATAGCATAGGTAGTAGGCAGTTAGATACTGCTTTTGCTGTGACAAGGAATCCTAAATGGAAAAATATAAGTGCTTTTTCGGATAAGAGTGCAGGGTTTGGAGGAGTTTCTTCTACCGAGATTTATGATTTGGAAGTAGAGAATATAGAAAACAATAAATCCAAAATACAAACTGAATTTAGATTAGTCAGAAACGGAGAAAAACTATTATTAGAAGAAGAGTTTTTATTAGAATTAATTGATAATAAATGGTATATAGTTGATTCAAAGGTAAGTAAAGTTAAAAAACAAGAATAATGAAATTAAAAGATTATATACTTCAAGAAATAAAAGAAATCCCCGATTTTCCTAAAAAAGGAATTATCTTTAAAGATATTGTTCCAATTTTTCAGAATCCCAAATTAGTTCAACAAATAATCAATACAAAAAAAGAATTGTA
Source organism: Flavobacteriales bacterium (assembly GCA_020635515.1). GTDB lineage: Bacteria > Bacteroidota > Bacteroidia > Flavobacteriales > Weeksellaceae > JACJZS01. The sequence goes on along the minus strand of JACJZS010000002.1, from coordinate 1,042,282 downwards.
TCAAGGGAAAGTTGATGCAGTTGCAGGAATAGAGAGTAGAGGTTTTTTAATTGGATTGCCTTTGGCTCTAGAACTTAATGTTCCTTTTGTAATGATAAGAAAAAAAGGAAAGCTTCCTCCGCCTGTAGTTTCTCAAACGTATAAGTTGGAATATGGAGAGGCAACTATTGAGGTACAGACAGAAATGATTCAGAAAAACCAAAAGATTCTTATTCATGATGATATACTTGCTACAGGAGGAACTGCTTTAGCGACAATAAGTTTAATCGAAAAGTTAGGAGCATCAGTTTATGGGCTTGATTTTCTTATGGAAATTTCTGATTTAGGTGGAAAAGAAAAGTTAAAAGAATATAACGTAGAAAGTATAATTAATTAATTATGGTGCTTCATTCAAAAATATACGGAGATTCAGATTCTCATTTACTAATTTTTCATGGTTTATTTGGAATGTCCGATAACTGGGCAACCGTAGCTAAACAACTATCCGAAAATTTTACAGTTCATACCATAGATTTAAGGAATCATGGTAGAAGTTTTCATTCAGAAAGTATGACGTATAGAGAAATGGCAGAGGATATTCGTAATTATATGAATTATCATAAAATCCACAAAGCAGACATTGTCGGTCATTCCTTAGGTGGAAAAGTCGTTATGGAGTTTGCGTTTTTATATCCAGAAAAACTCAATAAGTTAGTGGTAGTTGATATTGCTCCAAAAGCATACGCTCCTCATCATCAAGGAATAATAAAGGCTTTAAAGAGTATTGATTTTAATGTAATTAAAACAAGAAAACAAGCGGAGGAGGTTTTAAAAAACTATATCAGGGAAATAGGAGTTATTCAGTTTCTATTAAAGAATTTATATTGGAGGGAAGAAGAGGTTCTAGATTTTAGGTTTAATTTAAAGGCAATATCTGAGAGTTATAGTAGTCTAATTGAAAAACCTAATATAAACGGAATATGTTATAATGAATCTTTATTTTTGTATGGAGGGAAGAGTGATTATGTTTTAAAAGAAGATGAAATTCATATAAAAAAGCTTTTCCCAAATTCTTCTCTAATCGAGATTTCAGACTCTGGTCATTGGATTCATGCAGACAATCGAGAGGTATTTATAAAAAAAGTTCAAATTTTTTTACGGGGTTAATTTTTTTGTAAGTTGGTGGTTTGTAGTGTGTTGTTTTGGTGTTGGGTTTTGAGGGTTAAAAAAAAGCAAAATTTTTCTTATATTTTTTTTGGAGTTTTAGAAAATGTGTATATCTTTGCACTCCCATTTGAACGGAACATCACAGTTTCGGGGGAAATAAAGAAGATCATAGAAAGACATACTGAATTAACACAAACCAAGAGTCAATTCTGGGTAGACAGCTCAATATTATTTTAAAAGAAACAATGGAGAGTTTGATCCTGGCTCAGGATGAACGCTAGCGGGAGGCTTAACACATGCAAGTCGAGGGGTATAAATAGCTTGCTATTTAGAGACCGGCGCACGGGTGCGTAACGCGTATGCAATCTGCCTCTATCATGGGGATAGCTCGGGGAAACTCGAATTAATACCTAATAATCTACGGTTAGGCATCTAGTTGTAGTAAAAGATTTATCGGATAGAGATGAGCATGCGTCAGATTAGGTAGTTGGTAGGGTAACGGCCTACCAAGCCTACGATCTGTAGGGGGCCTGAGAGGGTGAACCCCCACACTGGTACTGAGACACGGACCAGACTCCTACGGGAGGCAGCAGTGAGGAATATTGGACAATGGGTGAGAGCCTGATCCAGCCATCCCGCGTGAAGGAAGACGGTTCTATGAATTGTAAACTTCTTTTATGCAAGAATAAACCTACATACGTGTATGTAGCTGAAGGTATTGTATGAATAAGCATCGGCTAACTCCGTGCCAGCAGCCGCGGTAATACGGAGGATGCGAGCGTTATCCGGATTTATTGGGTTTAAAGGGTCTGTAGGTGGATTAATAAGTCAGTGGTGAAATCCTGTCGCTTAACGATAGAACTGCCATTGAAACTGTTAATCTTGAGTATTGTTGAAGTAGCTGGAATAGGTAGTGTAGCGGTGAAATGCATAGATATTACCTAGAACACCAATTGCGAAGGCAGGTTACTAAGCAATAACTGACACTGATAGACGAAAGCGTGGGTAGCGAACAGGATTAGATACCCTGGTAGTCCACGCCGTAAACGATGATTACTCGTTGTCGGGATTTATCTCGGTGACCAAGCGAAAGTGATAAGTAATCCACCTGGGGAGTACGTTCGCAAGAATGAAAC